>NZ_JAVKLM010000042.1:0-200661 GCF_031539105.1 Limnohabitans sp. | reverse complement strand
TTTGAATTGTTTTAAGCGTGAGTCAACGGGTGAACAGGTTTGCGCCAATTAAATGTTTGTTGTGTTTTGGCATCAAAATTTTGCAAAACCGAAGAAATAACTTGACATCAAGAAGATGACGGAAAAAATGACTGCCAAGCCAAGCCAAGCCAAGCCAAGCCAAGCCAAGCCAAGCCAAGCCAAGCCAAGCCAAGCCAAGCCAAGCCAAGCCAAGCAGCGCAACGAGCGTAAAACCGAAAACGTAGTACGTGATGCTCTAGCAAAGCAAGGCTATCGCGATCCTCAATCTGATGTTCAAGTCGAAGAACAAAAGAGCAACATTGAGGCCGTTAAGCGATTACTCAAATCTGCCAGTAAAACAGGTGGTGGTGGAAATGGTGCTCCTGAGTTCATCATCAGCTCGCCCACATCGCCCGATTTCTTAGTCATTGTCGAGTGCAAGGCTTCCATTACAGATCATGTCAGCGATTGCGTTGCTGTCATGTGCAAAGGGGCGCTCGATACAGAAGTCAGTGAAGTTAAATTCAAACGAATTCAACGCTACGCAGTAGATGGCGCATTGCACTATGCACAGGCTTTATCGCGAGAGTTCAACGTCATTTCAATAGGCGTTAGCGGTGAAACGGCGAAATCAGCGCGCATATCCACGTATCTGTGGCCCAAAGGGGGGCATAAGCCCAAAGAGCTAAAAGCAAAGGATGGGGCCGCTCTGGGCGACTTCATTCCGTGGCTTGATTACGTTGAGCACGCCACATTTGACCCTACGGTTCAAAAACTTCGCTTCGATGAGTTGATGGATTTTGCAAGTGAGTTGCATGAGTTCATGCGTGATCACGCCAAATTGACTGAGAGTGAAAAGCCGCTACTTGTTAGTGGCACTTTGATTGCCTTGCGCAATCCCGCTTTTGCTGCTTCATATGGGCTGTATACCCCAGCACAAATCCAAAAAGAGTGGATGCGCGTCATTCATGATGAGATAAAACATGCCGACATTCCGTTGGCCAAAAAAGACAACATGACTCAGCCTTATTCAAGCATCGCGGTCCATCCCGAGCTTGGAAAAGCAACCAAGGCATACCCTAAAGGGGTTTTGCATGAGCTGATTGATCAGCTCAATGCAAAAGTTTGGCCATTCATCAGTGTCTATCACGACTTCGATGTGGTCGGTCAGTTCTATGGCGAGTTTCTCAAATACACAGGTGGAGACAAAAAAGCTCTCGGTATCGTACTCACACCTCGACACATTACCGAGCTGTTCGCCTTGCTTGCGAATGTCAAGAAGACAAGCAAGGTCTTAGATCTATGCGCAGGCACAGGTGGATTTTTGATTGCAGCCATGCACCGAATGTTCAAGGCTGCAAGAACCAAAAAAGAAAAGGCACAGATACGTCAACATGGATTGGTTGGTGTTGAGCAGCAACCCAATATGTTTGCACTCGCAGCATCAAACATGATTCTGCGAGGTGATGGCAAGGCGAACTTGTATCAAGGAAGTTGCTTTGATTCTGCAATCGCCTCGGCTTTAAAACAGCATGGTTGTGACGTGGGAATGATTAATCCGCCATACAGCCAAAGCGATAGCGATTTTCATGAGCTTAAATTCGTATCTCACATGCTTGATTGTCTGCAGGTCGGAGGAACAGGCATTGCCATCGTGCCAATGTCATGTGCAATTTCAGCATCCACTCTACGTGCAGAGCTGCTTTCCTCACACACTTTAGAGGCTGTTGTTTCCATGCCTGGTGAGTTGTTCTACCCAGTTGGTGTTGTGACCTGCATCATGATTTTTACGGCACATCACCCACACGCCACTGAAGCTCGTAAGACTTGGTTTGGTTTTTGGAAAACAGACGGTTTTGTTAAAACAAAACACAGAGGTCGATGTGACCTCAATGAGGCGTGGCCACAAATTAGAGATCACTGGGTTGAGTCTTATCGCAACAAGGAGGTCCACGCTGGTGAGAGCGTTCTTCAATACGTGACAGCGGATGATGAGTGGTGTGCTGAGGCCTACATGGAGACGGACTACAGAAAGATTGATCGAGCCGCTTTTGAGCAAACTGCAAAAGACTATGTTGTGTATCGGCTCATCGGCGTTGATCAAAACGCATCAACCTTGGATGATGAATCATGAAACTTATTGCACTGTCTGAATTGTTCGATATTACCTATGGCGTCAATCTTGAACTCAATCGTATGGTGTTGAGTTTGACAGGCCTACCATTTGTAGGTCGCTCTGATCGTAACAATGGTGTCACAGCGCGTGTTGAGAAAATTGAAGGAGTCACGCCTAACCCAGCTGGAACCATTTCAGTTGCAGGCGGTGGTTCTGTCTTGGCTGCTTTTTTGCAGCCGGAGCCTTACTACTCGGGGCGTGATCTTTTTTACTTAACTCCGCTTGTTGAGATGACTGACAGCCAGAAGCTCTACTACTGTGCTTGCATTCGAGCGAATCGCTATCGGTATAGCTATGGCAGACAAGCCAACAAGACTTTGAAAAGTCTGATGGTGCCGCGAGTTAAATCAGCCCCAGTGTGGGTAAACACTGGGCTAGAGCGTGTGGTCAATGACTTTTCTAAGCGCGTATTTGAAATTTGCTGACAACGCATCATTCACGAGCTATGACACTGGCTTGATCCATTTGAATAAGCGACAGCAATCCAGCAAGAGAATTTAAAGTTTCAGCGAGCTGTGCGAAGTCCCTTGCGATTAATGAAGCTATTCCAGTGCGATATCCCAGCACATCAATGTAAAAGAGTGGATTGCCATTTTCAGGTTTATCGTTTTTATAGATCACGATTGCGGCATTTGAGGGTGTCCGTTCAATTTCACTAGAAATTTCTGACAAATAGCCAGCAGTGGCTAGGAGCGCATAGAAATCGCTATCGGTATCGCTAGTGTCTGTGGGAATTGGATCTTTCACAGATACTAATTTTCCGTTTACCAGTTCCCAGCAGTATTGTTCATTGGTTTTCAATTTTTTTTCCAATCAGCAGTTAGTCACTTAAGGCTTGATGCGCTTGCTTTTTTGTTAGTTTGCGTACAGCGGCGATTGCAGGCAATTGACTTGATCGAGGGCGGGATTTCTCTTGCTCCCAGTGGTATACCGATTGAGCAGATACACCCACGAGCTTGCCCATATCTGCCGCAGTCAAATCTAATTTTTTGCGCAATGTAGCGAAACCACCAGCTCTAAAACGCAGTGACTGTTTTTCAGCCGGTTCGTTGCTAACCACAGTCTTCGGTTTTTGTTTCAACAGACGTGCGACAGACGTTTCAAGCGCAGAAATTCGGCGTTTAAGTGATGCAATTTCGGAGCGATATTGCGCCGAAGATTTCTTAACTTGTTTTGAATCTGTGCGAGCCTCTTTGCGAGCTATGCGTGCAATTTCATTTTTCAACTGATAGGCAAACGTTGTCATTCAAAGCTTTCAAGTTTTTGTGATTGGAGCGCATTCTGCGCAAATAAACATACTTTGTCCAATCAAACGCTTGAATGAACCAAGTGCACGTTGCTTGTGCTGGCCACATTTGTAGCAGCTCATAGTGGAAATATTGGCAGATCCACCAAACGGTGAACCACCTTGTTTGGATTTGTACCTCAATCCATTTGTTGAAATTTTGGTGATTTCTTCTCTGCTCATCATTTACTCCGTAACAGCAGTTTTTGGTTCGTGCCTACTCTGTGGGAAGTTCACGCTGCGCGTGATTGGCCATCCCCATAAACGAGCTTGTGCCGTACTCGCATTTTTCTGCGCACTATTTGAATTAAGGTTTGATGCAAACCATTGATTTGCAAGCACTACAACCTGAATTTTTTCATCTCCAGCGCTCCATGCTGTGACAATCCAAGGCCACATTAAAAGCTCTTCATAGCAAAAAATGACAGCCAATGATGTTGACCCAACTTTGATCAGTCCACTGTCAAACCAGCGCATGGGCATATGTCCGGCCGATCTCCAAGGATGCCAGCCGCCCACAGGCATCGGAATTCTTGCATGGACTGTTCTAACAGAGTTTGCTTCAAAAAGGATTGCGCTGTTCGATTGCTCATGGTCTGTATCAACGATGTCAAATCCCACGATAAGCCCATTGTCAGGGCTGGTGCTCGCGGTCGTCATGCTTTTCCACAGCCATTCGATGTTGGTTTGCCACACACCGCCCACACTTTCAGGTAAGACCACTAGGTTTGGAGAATCAGCAGCACCTAATGCGCGACTGGCAAGATTAACCAATTCAAGTTGACGATTGAAGTGCTCTGATTTGCTTGTCGGGTAGCGTGGCAGCTGCGTATCAATATTTTTGACTGCTAGATCCCCCGTGTTTTGGTTTTGTTCCCACGCAATATTTGCGACTACGGATGTTACGAATAGCAACGCAGTTGCAAAAGCTGAGGCAACTCTAATTTTTTTGTTGTCTGCTAAAAAAATCAATGCAGTGAATGGCCATGAAACGATGCAAAATATCAATCCATAAAATCTTAGATTCGGAAAAAGCCACCCAGCGCTCAATAGTGGAGAAGGGGCGTTGAAAGCTGCTAATGGAGGCAAATTTGTTACTGTCAATAGGGCAATCAAGCTAATGCACCTTGGTGCAAGTGACCTTGTCCACGTAACGGACCAGATCAGTGTCAACACGCAGATGTAGACCGTGAGCACACCAAAGCCTAGTGACTGCGACCAATCTGTGATTCGTTGCGCAGCGATGGGCAAGTCAATCCACGCAACAAAATGGTACGCCCCAATCAAAGCAACGACTTGACTGCGCGACGTACACGTTAACCAAACAAATGGGATCAACCAAGTCAATAACATTTGACTAGGTGTTTGGTCTAAGTGCCAAGCGCAATATGCGATGGCGGCTCCCACACTCATCATCAGCAGGATGCTCTGAGAGTTCTTCGAATTCAAAAACATTTTGGAGCGTTCAACCATTTGAACCAACGTTCATCAATGAGGCCATCAGGTGGACGTTGCAATCGCCGCATATCAGGTTAAGCGTTGGCTTGCCCCATGCCTGCGCTCGGCACTCAGGACATACATATTTCAATCTGTTAGATGAGTTCTCTGCGCGAATAACCAATCCAAGTGAACTGTTGACACTTGCTGGTGCCGGTGAGTGAATTTGACTAGGGGAGGGGACAGATTCGTTCGGAATATGAGAATGCTCCAATGGGCTTTGGTCGCTATCCCATTTTGGGGGCTGTGTTGCTGGATACCTGTCGTACCAACTGATTCGAAATTTAGTCGCTAAAAGTTCACGGCAAGCCTTGAGAAATGGTCCTTCAACAATGTAGTGATCCATTTGATCACCCGTAGTTTTTCCACCAGGTTGTGCAGTGCTTGAAGGATGCAGACCTATTGACAACATCTTGTCGGCCCATTCTTGATTGTGATATTTGCCCCTGCCTGGCTTGCCATGGTGTTGTTGCCATAAGTGAACCATCTCATGGACCTTCGTAGAAAGGACTTCCTCGATTGACTGAATCGCAAAGTATTCGGGATTCAAAGCGATCTCATCGGTCTTGTGTCCATGCTCATCCACAAAGCGATCAGGGCTGTAGTAGCCCATGGTTCGTTTGTTTCGTTGTAATGTGATCAAACATGCAGGCAAAGTCTCACCAAACAAACGTTGGTTGAACCAGTCATAGGCAATCTGAAGCTCTCTGTAGGTTTGCTCAGTCGGACTTCCTAAATATTTCATTCACAAATTGTATTGCACAATACAATTATTGATGTAAAATTCACCAATCGGTTTTGAAACGAGGGGAACAACATGGCAAGTCAATCGACAATTGAATGGACGGAACAGACTTGGAATCCAACGACTGGTTGTACCAAAGTTTCACCTGGCTGCAAACACTGCTACGCAGAGGTGATGGCTCGCCGATTGACCGCAATGGGGGCAAGTGGTTACGAAAATGGTTTTGAGTTAACGCCACATCCAAGCCGTTTGGATCAGCCGAAAAAGCGCAAAAAGCCAACGACCTACTTCGTTAACTCAATGAGTGATTTGTTTCACGAGGAGGTTGACGATGATTTTTTGGATCAAGTGTTTAACGTAATCCGATCCACGCCGCAGCACACCTATCAAATTTTGACGAAAAGAGCCGAGAGACTTCCTAAATATTTCTCAAGTCGTCAGTGCCCATCAAATGTTTGGCTTGGGGTATCAGTTGAAGACAAAAAATATGGTGTCCCGCGCATTGAGCATCTCAAAAAAGTTAAGGCACACATACGATTTTTATCGGTAGAGCCACTTCTTGAAGACCTTGGGAGCCTCAACCTCAATGGCATTGATTGGGTCATTGTGGGTGGCGAATCTGGGCACAAAGCACGTCCGATGATGGAAGACTGGGCGCTTGGCGTCCAAAAGCAAGCGGAAAAAGCAGGTTCCGCTTTTTTCTTTAAGCAGTGGGGGGGGTGGGGTGCTGATGGAGTGCGGCGTCACAAAAAAGCAAACGGCCGCACTCTTGGCGGTCGGACTTGGGACTCGTACCCAGTGATTCAAATAGCCGCTGCTACTTAACCAAATAAGCTTCCTTGCCCCTCAGGGTTGGAAGCGACTTCCCAGAAATCGTGAGCAAGTTCGTGTTTGGCTGCCAACAATAACCAATACAAGGGCTGATTTTTTTCACCCGTTATCAGTTTATGTTGTTGAGATGGCCAAACCCCCAAGGATTCGATTTTCGAACGCCAAAACTCAACGATGCGGCGGCGAATTTCAATGGGCGGGGCCAGCGTATCGACTGCCTCTCGCCAACCAGGTGCAAGAATGTCAAACGTAGACTCATCTGCCTTTAGGTTGCTCTCTAAATTTCTTTGCAAATCCATAGCACTTAAATGGACCAGCATATCCATTCTATTGCATGATGCAAGTTGCTGGATGATTTCAAAGTTCAGCGCTAAGTTAAAGGGGTCTACAAACGCAAAATGCAAACCGTGCGGATAGCGTTGTTTGATTTCTTTAACGATTTCGATAACGGCTTCATGAGCTGGAAGGCAATAGCCTGTAACGGGGGCTCCAAGTTTTTGAAGTTTCTCAGTACAAGCTGCTAATAAGTCGGAGTTTGAGTCGTTGATAAATATTTGCGAAAATGGGGCTCCACCTTCAACGCTAGCCTTCCAAGCGACGACCGCACTCCCATCGACGAGTTCGCTAGACCCACGAATTGAGGCTTGTCCTGAGCCACAAAAAAGATCTATATACGTAGCGCCGCCTCTGCCAAGAGGGGGCAAATATTTTTGTCGTGTTTTTCGTGCTGTATTGATATATCGTTGCAAATACGCATGTTTTTCTCGGACCCAAGGTCCGACGATGCTTTGTTCATGATTGTTCTTTGTGTTCATGCCAAGGTGTCGAATTTTTAACGATGAATATTGCGAAACAAATTTATACTATCATCGTTTTAACTAATTACTCATCATATGTTTGATGAAATGCATTCTTATGCACTGATTTACCAAGGAAACTCATGCTCACGAAAAATTTTATTTTCTTACTCTCAGTCACCGTTGCTCTTAGTGGTTGTGTCGCAGCTGCGTTTGTTCCCAGTGCAGGTATTTTGGGCGCAAATGCTGGTGGCGTAGGAACCGCTGACGAGCTGAAACTCACTGAAATTACGGCTAAAAACTTTGGTGTCGATAAAACTCAAATTTCAGTATCAAATTTACAGAAAGACTCTTCTGCTCTAGGTGGATCATCAATTTATTACGATGTCGAGATCACAACCAAAGGGCAGAAGAAGAACCTTAAATGCATGGTTTCCAGCAGTTTTGGAGTTACATCATTACCGTTGTGCGCCAAACCAGGTGAATCATTGACCGGTGGTGGCTCTGATAGCTGTAACGCGCTTTTGAAAGCTGCTGGGAAGTGCTAAATATTTAGTGCGTATTCTGGCTACTCATGGTCGGCACACGTATTGGAGTTCTACTTTCTCATAGGCTTCAATGCTGTTTAGTTCTTTTTTCACAAAAACCACATCGGCATTGCCACATACTTTATGGATGGTTCTCAGGCAATCTGATTGTGGGGAACACGCAGTCGTGTGAATCACTCGACCTGCGCTATCTCTTTCTGCAAAAAGCGAGCACCCTGCGAACAAAATAGAAACAAGGATCAGAGACGCGAAAGACTTTTTCATATAGGGAAAAATTAATTTATTCGTATTAACTATAGCAGCTCGCCCATCAAAAAATCCCCCAAGCCTTTCGACTTGGGGGGGGGGGAGAATCAGCTAACTAGCTGCTTGGCCAAGGCAACTTCAATTGAGTCACCATCTTGATTTAATACCTCTAATCCCGTTTCGGGCATGTCTCCCGAAGTAGATTGAGAAACTGCGATTTTCTTGGCCATGAGAGTCAGACATTGCTCTTGTGCACTGCCTTCGTACCCCAAAAATATGACTTCTACAGCCACCTTCTGACCAATGCGCCAACTTCGACGTGCCGCTTGCTGCAATGTATAGACGTTGTAACCCGTCTGCATGAACACGATGGTTGGAAATTCCAGCATGTCCAAGCCCGTTTTGACAAGCTCAGGATTGGTGATGATGACATCAACCCCACGTTCAACCTGATCGGCCAACCAGTCTTCACGCTTTGCAGCTTCGACCGTAGCTCGTAGCACTGCGACTTTAAAGCCTGCCTGCTCCAACATAACTTTGAGTCGTGCCGTGGTATCACGTCCACCTGTGTAGGTGGTGTAAACCAAGACTCGACGTCCGCGTTGACGCTGTTGCCTACAGATTTCTAGTAGCTTGCGCTCTTTAGGCATAAGCTCAACATCACTGTAGAGACTAGGTGCCGAAGCCAGCATGGTTTTACGGTGTGGGTGATAGACGTTTTCCTCGCGGAAACAGCAATCAGGCCACGCTAACAGCACGTTGAGCACCACGCCTAGAAGCGAATGATCTCCAGCACGCAGCGAGTCGTTCAAAATTCGGCGCAGCGTTGAAGCTAACCGCATTTCGTAGACTTGCTTTTGCATCTCATCCATAGCGATTGGAATGAAGATCTCCTCATAAGGCGGCAACACATTCCCGCCAATGTCTTTGAGTTTCAAAAACGCGGTATAGGGCACCACATAACGCATGATGCCCTTAGGTCCAAAGCCTGGCCCCTTGGTGATGCTGGTTTTATCACGGTTGCCACGCGCTGTGCGATGCGAACCTTCGTCACGCTCTTTCTGCGTTTCAATCAAAACACCGTGAGCAGCCATGAAGGCATTGCTCGCTGGCCCAATTGAATTGCGCTCGTTGTAGCTGAAACCATCCTCAATCATCATCTTGGGATTGAGGCGATAAAACAGATGAAACAAGTCATCTGCATAGCCGCCCATCAAAGTACCGGTGAGCAAAATGGTCTTGCTTGCACAAGCGGCCAACACACCCATGGCTTGCCCTTGAGCTGAACCCTCGTTCTTGTACTCATGACCTTCATCTACCAACAATGTGCCAAAGAAGCCTTTGGGCAAATACCGTTTAATGAACTCGGTGGGCTGGTAGCCCCCCTGACCAAAGCTAATTTCGTTGTTCCCAAGGAACCTCTCCATACGCTTGGCTTGTCGATCAGAAAACAACAGCTCGCCGTCTTCGTCCATCAAGTTGATGAAATTGTGAAAGTTGTCTTCCAGCATGTTGGCCAACATGGCTTCGCCAAAATTTTTAACCAAACGTTCAGCGGTTTTGTCGCCGATGCTTGGAATTTGACGAAGCGCATCGAGGACACGATCGCGTTGAGACTTCTCAGGAGCCTTGCCTCGTGTCAAAGTCCACAAGGGCTCGTGGCAATGGTTACAGGACATACGCCGACGATTGAGGTAATCGTCAGCTAGGTATACCTGCAAGGGGGCGTTTTCATCGTCATGCACAGTCTCTCCGCAATGGCCGCAAGCGGCCACCCGCAAAACTTGATAGTCACCTTCTTCACGACTGGTGCCAACGATTCGGGTGACGTAGGAGGGTTTCCAATCAAAGCCCATGCGCATGCGCACGCGCCCCAGGATGAAAAACTCAGGATGCTCAGGCTTATCCCGCATTGAGCGGATTTGCAAGAGCTTTCGCAATGTGTCAGGACCATTCAAAATCCAAACTCGTGCATGTGGCACCGTCTGAATAATTTCACGTCGCCACTTGTAGACCAAGTGAGGGGGTGAAATCACCAAAGTGCGAACAAAGCCCTCTTTGTGCAAAACAGCGGCTGTTGCAATGCCCATGAGAGTCTTGCCCGTGCCCATTTCGCCGTTGATAACGGCTCCGGACTCACCTGAACCGATCAACAACTCACCTATGGCGTGAACTACCTCGCTTTGAGCAGGGAACGGCTTGCGAAGCAAACTGTCGAGTAGCTGATCCCATTCAAGCCGACGAACCTCTTGGTAAATCGGTGGGTTTTGCTCTTGAACAGCATCCAGTAGGCCTTCGCCAAACTGACGAATGAAATCCGGCAGAGTGATGATTTGCTCCAAAGCTTGTCCGTCTGCATTACCGCTTGACTGGTTTTTTGAAGGGCTAATCTCAATTGCTTCGAGCACATCGACTTCGGGTGTTGCATATGCATTCATGGGGAAATCTCCAAAATTACGCGAAGACATCCCCTTGCGGGGATGCGTCCCCGCTAGGGTGGTTAAAAAATGTCCTGTAAACCGTCTAAACGGCCTTCAGGCAGGGTTACATGGCCAAAGCCATGGGGTTATGTGCAGGCAATGCGCCTGATGTAGTTGGAGGCACTTTTTGAGATCCAAGGTCTAAGCGTCCGGTACGCACCAGGTCTGTGACGATCTGGGCAAACTTGGATTGATCCAAAGTAACCTTCAAAACTATGAAGTCCCCGACAGGCTCAGAGAGCAGTGGATTGATGTCTTCGTGGCCACGTTGACCCATTCGCAGCAGCATGCTGTGCTCAATTGCCGCGATCACAGGATCGCGCCAGTGAGGCAACAGCGGGATGCTGGCCAAGTGGCTAATCGCTGCCCACAAACGAGTCTTGATCTTGTCCACCATCTCAGGATCGAGTTGATGGGCTTTCGTGACTTGAATGTTTGGCAACTTGGGGACTTGCTCAATTACCCATGCCACATCAGCGCCTTTTACAGGGGCCAAAATGACAGGGTTATAAAGCCACAAGTGATTCAAATTTCCGTACACGCACTTGGGCAGTCGCCCACTTAACTTGTCCAGATCTTTGACATTTCCAATAAAGACTTTTTGCGACCGCGCTTCGTTATATTGCGGCTTAAGCGTTAGCTCCTGCAAGCCATCTTGGTGCTGAGCGCCGAGTTGCATGCGAGCAAGAAGTTCCTTGATAGCAGTATCGCGCCCGTAGGCACTTAGCATCAACAAACGACCAGCTTCATCACGTATACAAGCGTCTACAAAGATGCCTTGGCAACGTTCAACTTCATAAAGCATTCGAAGCCTCCTGTTCCATGCCTTGCTTGGCCTGATTTTGTGCTTCGTAGTGCTTTTGAATTTCACATTTAAGTGCATCAAGAAAGCCTGGTGTTGTAAACACTTGGTTGTGTTGATCACGCACCACGACTTCTGTAATTCGCTTTGGCAAGTTGTGGATTAACGTCTTTGAAAAGTCACCAGCGATGCCGTATGAAAGTACATGACGTTCAAAACCACCTTCAACTTGGAATACAGAAGCTTGGGTTCGAAGACCTTTGCCTGGTGCCATTGGTTTGTAGGTTGAAATTTTGAGCACCTGCTTGGCGTTCACTTCAATGCGCGTTAATGCTTTCCATCCATTGCGCTTGTCCTTATGGACGTTAATTTCAAAATTTTCCATGGTTGCTCTCCTAAAAATACGAGAACATCCCCCATGCGGGACGTTCCCGCTGGGGTTGAAAAAAGTCAGTAAATGACGTGTCGTGAAAATTAGTGCCCTGGCGCTCTTATCCAATCATGAAAGATTTGAATGAAACGTTCTAGCACTTGGTCGCTACCTGTGAGTGATGAGTCCTGATCAATTAGCCATTCACCCAGTGGTTCAATGATTTCGTAATAAAGAACACCTGGATAAATTTCATTCACTCTTTCTGGCTGGTTCAAATACTTGGAAATGAGTTCAGCACATTCAGCGGCAAAGTAAACAAAGCCAGTGTGACCGTTCCAGGCCTCATAGTCTTTGCTGTGAGTAGGGTGCTGCAAAGCTCCCGCATACAAAAAGGCGCATATCTGCGCGCAATCCAATAAATTGGCTGCTGTGTTCATGGTGGATCTCCTAAATAAGCGAAACCACCCCCATGCGGGATAGTCCCGCAAGGGTTAAAAATTTCTAATCACTGAATCGTGACTAGATTTCCGAACATCGGTCCTGGTGTGAACTCAATCGCACGAATGACTGGAACGAACTTGTCGGTGAATGTACGGATTTCGCGCATGTCACCGTCTTTGCCCGTCTCTTCAAACGTCACTTTTAAAGCACGATCTTTGTGCGTGTCGCCCTTGACCAGCAGCATGCGGCCATCGGGTGAGCGCACAACTCCTGAAATCTGACCTGCGGCAAGCGCCAACGCTAAATGCCAATCACGAAGTGCACGCAAAGGACGTCGATGCTTTTGAACACGGCCACCAAAGTGTTGTTCAAATTGCGGCCAAAGGGTAGATCGGTGCATTCGCTCGATTTCATGAGCTAAACCATCTGTTTCGATGCGATGAGCAACGAACTGGATGGAATCTAAGACACAGTTTGGCACCTGATAGCAAGGCCAAGTCCAGTGATCTGGTAACTCGGGAGGAAGAGTTCCTGTACCCATGGCTTCAAGTTGACTGGCCAGCTCGGGATCGAGGCGATCAGCTTTTCGTTTGACACCAAACAAGACACATTGCTTAAATTTTTGCTCTGGTGCCATGAATACTCGCACATCACGATAGCTCTTGGCAATCAAGGCAGAAAATTCAGCATCAAAAACGTAGTGAGGCACAATTAAAATCAGCACACCTTCAGGCATGAGCCATGGATGTGACAGCCTGTAAAAATGCTTCTCAAGACGTTTTTTTCCACCAGTTGCAGCATCAAGCTGCGCTTGATCTGAAACCATGTCTCCGTATGGTGGATTAAGTAGCAGCAATCCAAATTGACGTACCTTTATTGCCATTTCAGCAATGTCGGCATGAGCAACTACGTCAAGCCATTGCCGAGCATTTTGTGATCGCTCCGCGTTGTATTCCACCCCAAAAGACTGGGGCTTTGCTCCAAGCTCTTGTAAGTGGTTTTTTACTTCAGCTAGTGCTGCACCTTCACCGCAACAAGGGTCAAGGATTGCTAGCTTTTGATCGAGAGAGGCATCAAGCGCTTGCAAGATGCGTCCCATAGTGACTTCATCTGTTGGGAAATATCCGTTCTTGATGAAATTGTGTGCGAGGCGCGAAAACATAAGTGCCATTGAAATCTCCTTCTGGGTTTTGAATGGAGATGCCCTAACGGCATCTCCGTTAGGGGGTGGGATTAATCTTGGACTATTGTCCAAACTTGATCTTGCGCATTGAAGCGATAGCCAGCTTCTTTAAGGCGGTCACGCTGCCTACGGAATTGCTCCCGATCAACCGTGGGGTCTAGCGCGATTTGAGCGCACTGGATAAAGGCAGAGTACAACTCGATACCAAAAAGTTCCATGTCATCGTTTTCAGTTGACTCAGATCGTTTCTTGGCAATAGGGCGAACAACTTCTTGTATCGGCGCAGACTGCGAAGTGTTTTGAAATTTTTCATCAACAGGATCTGGTTCAGCTTGCGTCGATGGAAGGTCTTGCGGTGGCGCATCAGTTTCATCAGCGATGATGAAACCACCTTCTGCAATTTTGGCGATAAGTTCTGTGAAAAATCCACCACGCCATGGCACGCCCTTGGTGTAAATTTTTTCAACAAGAAAATCACCTTCATAACTCCCACGCTTGAATTGATCAAGCGCTGGATCTTTGACTTTGAAGTCTCCAATTGAAGTTTTCAAAGTTCCTACACAAAAAAGGCCATTACGACCTTTGATTTCTTCGACGATGAGTCGGCCTGCAAATTTTTGCATGTGATCTCCAAAGTAAAAAATGGAGACCCCCGTGAGGAGAGTCCCCACGGGGTTGATGAATTGGTCAAACGACCAAAAGGTGATTTTTGAATGTATTTAGTAAGGCAAAAATTTACAGCCAACGCCCTGGCGTTATGCCTGTAAATTGAGCTTTAACTTCACTATCAAACAATGGGAGCATTTTTGTATGGTGAGAGTACACATACTTGAAGAGCCAATGAACAATATCAATACGTGAATCTTTGATTTCTTGTATTGCTTTTGCATATGCACGACTTTCACAGCATTCGGAGGCAATTTGCCACAGATCGCTAGAAACCGCATCTACATCATTGGTTTGAATCGCTTCAATTTTGAAATTTTCAAAATCTTTTAAAGCCAATGCTTGTGCACTATGAGATTGAGTCAACATGAAAGTTCTCCTAAAAAGAAAAAGGGGAACGTCACGCCCCTATGGGGAATGAAACATTCCCCAGGGGATTAACAAAAAAACAGAACATTCCTGACTCTTGCGAGCGCCGTCGAGTCTTGCATCTTGCGATGTAGAGGACTTGGAATCTAACGGCTGAAGGGTGCTGCTTGCGCAGCGTACATTGCGGTTTCCCGCGATGAATTCTTTGATCTGCTCTGCATAGTTTTCACGAATTAAAGACTATGCAGAACAGTCGCGTTCAACGCGACGGTCCTGATCGTTCAAGGGACCGAGTTAAGGGGTGGTCGGACACCCGAGAAGGAGATTGGCCGCTATCGGCCTTGCAATGAACTCTTGGGTGCATTGCAAGGCCGATAAGACCTTGGAATAGGTGCTACGGTTCTTGACGTCGTAGCGGGAGGGCGAGCCGAGACTTACTGTTACGGGAACAAACGCGCTGTGGCGCTGGGTGTGTTTGCTTGTTGATGGTGGACATCAACAATGAACTCGAAAGGGAGCTGTCAATGTGCTCAAGAAAATCCAGCATGATTTGCATCACGGCAGTCAGTCTTTCGACTTTGGACCTAACTGCTTTAAGGTTGCTGGCAAGCCAGCGTCGCCCATTCGTTTAGCCAGTGAACGGGCAAGCCTGACAAGGAACTGTGAAAAACTTTTTGCAAAACTCACTACCTACAAGGTAATGAGCAATGCGAAAGGTTTTAGCTTTCGTTACCCAAAGTGTTTCAATGCGGCTAACATGATGCCGTTAGCGGCAATGACAAAAGTCACCAGCTTCCAAGTAAGCTCGTTGATCGCTTTATGAAAACTGACTTCCAGACGGTGCTCAAGTTGAGCAGCGTCAGCTTTTGTGAACAATTGGTTTTGAATTGAATCATGGCTTGACTGAATTGCGGCTTCAACCTGCCGCTCAACGTTTCGAGCAGCTTCAGGTTTGACACCGGCATCCGTCAAAGCTTCAAAAAGATTGATTTGCATAGTGGACATAAGAATACTCCAAAAAGCAGAAATGAGGAATTCCGACTCCCTCAAGGCCGAAGCCTTGAGGAAATGCGGAGAGGGGTTTAGCCTTCAGTGCCGGTTTTGGCTGGTTGTTCGTCTTGCTGTTTAGGCAATTCGTAAACCAGATTCCAACCTGCTTGATCGTCGCCGTCATTTTTGTTTTTGACCCACGCATGAGTCACATAAAGGAGGCGGCCTTTCATCGTTAAACCTGTCTCACCGGCGCGAGCGCCAGATTGATGTTTAAAGGAGTCGATGTAAGCATCACCGATGTTGAAACGAACCATCACGCGTTTGTTTTGGTCGTTTGCATCGGCTTGGATCAGTTGCAAAACCTGTTCGGCTTGCTCGCTGACTGCTTTGACGTCATAGGGGACGTATTGAACGCCATCTTTAACGCCTTTTTCACCAAACATCGCGCTAATGGACGCTGCAAAAAATGCAGGACCTTTGCGCACTGGAACATTACGAACGCGGCGAATGTAGCCGATGCCAGTAGTGTGCAGATTGATGAAGTTGCTAGTAGATTGATTTGACATGGAAGTTCTCCTAAAAAGAAAAAAGGGGAACGCCATGCCCCAACGGGGAATGAAACATTCCCCAAGGGGTTAACAAAACAACAGAACATTCCTGACTCTTGCGAGCGCCGTCAAGTCTTACGACTTTGGAACCAAACGGCTGAAGGGTGCTCCTTGCGAAGCGTACTTGGGTGCTGATGACTCAGCGGGACAAGTGCGCGAATTCTGCACCAAAAAAACACCGATTTCTAGTCTTTAAGCCATGCTTTTTCAAAGACAAATGGCGCTGTCAAACGAATTGTGTGAACTTTAAAAATCACCACCTTCGGATACATAACCTCTGGCGTTTAAATTTTTTTTGTTGTCAAGAAAAATAATTGACATGGCTTGGCCTAAAAAAGTGAAAAAAGGCCAAAAACCCTGTTTTTGAGATGGTGAGTCTGTTCGAAAAAATGAAAAGATTAAATCTCAACTTGTAAAGGAGAAAGAAATGTTGAACGTAGTTTTGAGGATCTTGGCCTGTTTCTTGGTTTTTTCTATCATCATGCTTTTTGGCCCACGCTTTGTTTTGTTTTCGCTTGAGTTTCTCAAATTTCAGATTTAACAGGGAAAACCTACCCATGCTCGATCGCATGGGTAATGATTTTTTGCTGTTTCAACCAAGTCGTGAACATGCAAACGATGGGTGACGTTGGTGGTCCAATTTACTTCGATGAGATCTTCGGATTTCACCTCCAGTGGCCATTCATCACTGGTTAGTTCATTTGGCTTTTTTGTTACCTGGTGTTCAAAGTCAACTTCACGCCAAAAACCATCACACAGGCGAACTCGACCACGGCCGAGTTCGTTGTGCTGGACTATTGCGCCAGGTGGGCATGCGCGTTGCGCAAAAAGTTTGGAAGCATCAACAACGTTAAAGGGTAGGGACATATACACAGCTTTCGTGGATAAGTTAGGGTTATGCAGCCGCTTGACCGCATAGATACTGAGCTTCAGTACTTTGCTTAAAAATCAAGCATGAATTTTTCGGGCGCGTCCCTACCGCGTTAGAGACTCTAGTTTAACTCTGTTCCGAAGAAGTGGGAGTAGTGTTTTGAATAATGAAGAAACGCCTTTGAAAAATCAGCATGGCTTGTGATGCATGGGCATTCATCAACGCAACGAATTGCTCAGTAGGTAAAACTCTTTTTGTTCGCTTGTCAATGGTATTCAGTTCGATGAAGACCAACCCGAGTTTTTCAAACTCTCTCATCCGCAACCTGACACCTCTTTCGGTCGCAATGTCTGAACTAACCAGTTGCTTCAATGACGTTCGATCAATTTGATGGCCATTTAAGTGTGCACGCACAATTCCAAAATAAAGCGCTCGGCCTGTAACAGTTTGAAACGCTACATGGCTTTGAATTTCCCACTCGTAGATTTCAGCTAGAGCACATAAAAAATCTAAATTCATCGTGCCCACTAATCGGCTAACGAATGGGCATCTTTAACTTCTTTGGATACTTATTCCTCGATCAGTACATTGAATAAATTTTCGAGCGTCAGAAAACAATGACAACTGCGGATTGAGCACATGACCTTGGATTGGTGTGCAGTTTAATGTCAGGCCATAAACAACACGATTTTTCAAAATGCGATGACGCAAGTGTTGTCGGTGAGCAAGATTTTTAAGCGATCGACGAAGCTCTGAGCGCGAGAAACATTGCAATTCATTTTCCAGCTCTTCAACGGTCCACCAGCCGCCTTCATCACGAAGGCATAACCATGCGGCTGTTGAAGCCTCGCCCCAATGCCCGAAGCCTTTCATACAGGTTTTGTATTTTTACAATCGGGATACCCGCTGCAACCGTAGAACGGTCCACGTCCACCTTGTCGCAGTTTCATCGGTTTACCGCAGGCATCACAAACCACGGCCGTTGAATTTTTACCAGAATTTGGGATGGATTTTTCAGCAGGCAACGATTGTTGTGCACGTTCACCAGGTTTGCCATTTGCATCAGGGAGAGTTGTTTTGCATGTCGGATAACCAGAACAGCCCCAAAACGCACTAGAAGGGCCTTGGCGAAGCTTTAATGCCTTCCCGCATGCCTTGCATGCATACACAGGTGAATTCGCGTCTACGGGGCTGCCATTTGCATTGGTAGAAGATGTTGGACGCGAATCAGGGCGCTGAGGCATTGCTTTCGCTTGAACTTTAATTCGCTCGATGAGCTTTGCCAACCATGTTCCAAGATTGCGTTCGAACTGCTCCAATGTCACGGTGCCCGATTCAATTTGTCCCAGCTGATCTTCCCAAAGTGCAGTCAATACGGGGTCTGCCATTTCAGGCGCCACTTTCTCCATCAATTCGATCAAGTGCATGCCTTTATCGGTGGGTACGATCGCTTTACCTTCGTTCGCGATGTAGCTACGCTTGAACAGGCCTTCAATAATTGCCGACCGCGTGGCATCAGTTCCAATGCCTGCCTTTTCTTTGGTCTGCATGATTTTTTTCAAACGTGGGTCTTCAATCACTTTGTCGATGGACTCCATCGCCCCTAGTAGCGTGCCTTCGGTGTAGCGCTTGGGTGGTTTTGTTTTTTCGGTGGCCACATCAGCCAGTCGATTGATGCCTTGCATACCGACTTGGCAGCTGGGCAATGAAACTTCTTGATCTTCAACTTCATTGCCTTCATCGTCATACTTTTTCGACTTAGAAGGCTTGGTCTTGAATTGCTCCATGCCTTCGTATGCCAGTTGCCAACCTTGCACAAGAGGAATCTTGCCTTTTGCTTCAAATCTCTCTGCTTCGCAAACCAATTTGATGACCGTTTGGTTGTACTCAAAAGCCCCCAAGAACTGAGCTATGAATCGACGACGAATCAAGTCATAGATCAATACCTCAGTCTTCGACATATCGGCCATGCGTACATGTGCATTCCCCGTGGGAATGATCGCGTGGTGAGCTGTGACCTTAGTGTCGTTGTAAACACGACCTGGCTTGCTCAAATCGGCCAATTGTGTGAGCTTTGATAGGGATGAATCAATTTTTGCAACGGCTTGCAAAACACTTTGTGCGTCACCATGCATCGACAGCGGTAAGTATTCGCAATCACTACGGGGGTAAGTTGTCGCCTTGTGTTTTTCATAGAGTGCTTGGCACGCATCTAAGACTGCTTGTGCTTTCAGTCCGTAACGAGCAGATGCCTCACGCTGCAAACTGCCCAAGCTGTAGAGCAGGGGGGCTAGTTTGCGTTCACGAGTTGTTTCAACATCCGTCAAACGACCCGTCTTATGCAGTACCTTTGCCGCCACCGATTTGACGTAGGCTTGGTCTATACAATGCCCATCTGCATCGAGCTTATCTTTAGAGACAAGCCAAACCATCGGAACCATGGAGCCTTGAATTTCAAACGAAGTTTTCAGCACAAAATGTGTTTTAGGTTTGAAATTGGCGATCGCACGCTCACGTCGAACGATCAACCCAAGCACCGGTGTTTGAACGCGACCACAGTGCAAAACACCGTCACGACCGCCCGTTCCAAATGCTTTGGTTAGAGCCATCGTGAGGTTCATGCCAGCAAGCCAATCAGCACGCGAGCGTCCCATTCCTGAAAAATACATGGGTAATGTTTTTTCACCAGGCATGAGCTTGCCCAACGCTTTGCGCACAGAGGCATCATCAAACGCGCTTAACCATAAACGCTTGACTGGTCCACGATAGCCGTTGAGTGTCAAAACTTCACGAGCAATCACTTCACCTTCGCGGTCAGCATCGGTGGCGATGATGACTTCCGTTGCTTGCTTCAGCGCCTTGGCCACGCACTGGTATTGCTCTCTCGTTGAAGATTTGATGGCCATGTGCCACTGCTGCGGCACGACAGGCAACAGATCAATGTTCCAGCTCTTGAGTTCAGGGTTGTAGTGTTCGGGAGGTGACTGCTCCAGCAAATGACCAATACACCAGGTCACAGCTACATCAGGTCCACTGGTACACCCGTTGCCGCGTTGAGTTGCTCCAACAAATTTAGCAATGTCTTTGGCTTGGGAGGGTTTTTCGCAAATAAATAGACGCATGATTAGTTCTTTGCATGCAAATTGTTACAAGAGGGTGGGCGTTCCAGTCCATTGGCAGAATGTGGGTTCTTCACATCCAAAACCACCAAGTTAAAAAAGGAACGCCCATGAAAAACGAACTTCTGCTCCAGCTGCTTTTGGAAAAGATGGAAGCAATCCAAAAAGTTGTAGAAAACTTGATTGATCATGTCGCTTTGGATGAGTTTCAAGATGATTGGACCGAAGCTAAATTTCGCGGACAAGCTCAATTAATTCTGGATGCTCTGCCTTTTGAAGAAATTCGCAAACATCTAAAACCGTAACTCCCATTGTTTCCAACCATCCTGAGTTAAATTGAGGAAGTGATCGTTGCTTGTAAACAGCCTGCTTTGCTTTTTGGTTTAAGAGAAGTAACAAGACAGTTTTCAATCGAACATCTTCAGAAAACCCAAGAACGCCTTGCGAGTCAATGGCTGCATACGCGTTGACCTCTTCAAAGATGTAGGTCGCAATTGGGGAAGTCAGGTTCATTTGCATCTCATGTCGAACTGCAAGCAAAGTTGCATCGAAATTGTTTAATGCACTCAGAAGCAAAGCCTTGCGTCCCACACTCATTTGTGTATGCAATGAATTCATTTTTTAAATCCTAGAGTTTTCAACTCTGATGGATACCATTGAGGGTTAATTGCCTCATCGACTAGATTGGTCATCTCTGCAATTGCATCATTGATTTTTGGTTTAGATAACTTGCTGGGCAGCAACCAATGTTTCGAATACAAAGTAGAGCAAGGATGTAACTCTAAAAAATATCTCAGCTCGCGTGGTCGACGTCCTAGAATTTCTTTATCCAATCCTCGGTAACTTGGAAATCCTGCTCTGAGCCACCACGCATAACCGTGCATGGTCGCCATAACAGCGGCCAAATGGAGTCGATAAGCTATTCTTTGTGATGGGGCTCTGAACGAAACATAGGGCAGTTCAGGGAAGCTCAAAGAATTTTCCCCATGCCCAGCACAAGCTCTTTCTGGTTGCAATCCCATTGCATGAATTGCGTCGACCAATTCAGAAATACCATGCTCAACGTGTCCGGATGAAATCAAACTCGTTATGTGAGTTTTATTCATCATGATTTGCTTGCTTTCGATTCATTGAACATCTTCTCGGCTGTGATTTCCACAGGCTCAACCAAATCACCATCAACAAGCATTGCTCCATCACTGCGCGTTTCAACGACAACGATGCCGCCACAGATTGGAATTTCACGTCGATCAATGATGGTGAGTTCAGGTTGCCCCACCGTGCCAGATGAAGGCACGGTGGGTTCTTGTGGAGTCGTTTTCATATGACTCAACTGTTAGGTTTAGGCTGCTGGTGCTGCCGATTGGTCTTGCTTCGCACGCATATTGATTGACTCAATACGGTTGAGCTTCAATGCCACGTCTTCGGCGTTGCAACGCATCTCGGCACCATCTTTCTTACCAGAAGCGCGATCTTCATCAGACACAGTCCATGTGTGCAGATAGAGACTGCCTTCGATTTGCAATCGCATGCCGCTTCGCAAAGTTTTCATGACATGCTCGCCAAGACGTTCATTCCAAATCGTGATGCCGACAGGCTTTGTTTTTTCTGCGTCTTGAACCAACTCATCGTCGGGACCGCGCTTCCATGAATCACTCATCACACGCATTTCAGTGATTCGCACTTGTTTGCCACCTACTGCCACCATGCGTTGGCTTGGTGCTTCGAGTAAATTACCGTCGATTACTGCTTCAATTGCCATTTGGTCTTCTCCTAAAAAACGCAGATCAACCCAACCGAGATTCGGCTGTTGCAATTGGTCTGCTACTTGCACCGGATCTGTTGGTGCGAGATTTGGTCAAGTGGTTGCTCAGCCACTTAATCGTTTGCTGGAAAACAATGTCCAGCGTGTTGAGTTCAAGGCTGCGTAAGTTCTGAGCCTCGTAGTGTTTTTTGATCGCCAAGGGCAGGGCGTTGAGTTCGATTTGGATGTCACACCACAGGACATGCTTAAAAACTCGACCTTGCTTCAGTCGCCAGCGAAGCACCCAGTTGCCCCGTGAGTAGCGATGCAGCTCCAAGAAGATGGACGACCCTTTGACCTTGGATAGTTCCTTGAGGCGCTCCATTTCGGCATGGACCATCTTTTGTTGCGCTTCTGCTTGACGCAGTACGGCCAGAAATGCCCCACGACCTTGCAGCGCCGCCATGCCTTGAAGTGTTGGATCAGTTTGCATAGACATGCTCCAAATTGGGGCGGGAAATCCCTTCGAGTATCATTTTTATGGGTGTGTTTCGTGAAACACGCCCAGTGCAAGCGAAGCACACCCCTTCCAAATGTTTCAACCAAACGAAGGGATTTCCCATGAAAGCAAAAAATGTCATCCACCAAAGTTGTCCTGCCTGCGGTGCAGGAGTTGACTGGGATGCGAAAACCCAAGCCTGTAGCAGGTGCCTGTGCGGCACGGGGAGCAAGGCATCACACCTTGTCTCACCCAAACTTGTTTTAGTCATTGCCATGCTCACCGTCGTGGGTTTGGCTTGCTGGCCAAGTTGGGGATAGGTCAATTGCGCCAATGAGTTGAACGGTCTTGGTGCGAATAGTTGAGGGCAGCACCAGACCTTCCGCTTGGCCTAAAAGCAAATACCCGCCATCGGATTCATGCCAACCAGTAGGAGCAGCTTTTGCTGACAAGGTTGGAAAATATCCCTGCATTGACCATTTGAAGCTACCGGCCTGATTCAGGTCGAACCAAGTGCGCCACACTCGCAGTGCTTGTTCACGCGGCATCGTGAAACAAATTCGTGGCTCCATGCAAAGGTGGCCAAGACAGATTTGTCCTGGTTGTTCCACGAACACGTGCCCCCCAAGATTTCGAATAACCATGCGCAGAGAACGCATGACACCTTGATCTACAGCGGGTTGATTAAATAGTTTCATCATCAAATACTCCCTTACCCTTAAAGGCCTTTAAGTGCACTCACAGACTGACAACACGCTGTTCCCGTAGAGTTGACAGTGGCACTAGTTGCATTAAAAAATGGGTGGCAGAGGTCAAAGAACTGACTAGCCAAAAAGGGAGCACAAGTACCGATGCTGGGTGAGCTACCAAAAACCGCAACACCCCAGCACAGTTCGCTTCGAAAGAAGCTCCCATCCTGTCCTTGATCAGAGGCAGGCAGCAGTCCTGACGTTCCTTGACCTCCACCAAAACTCATCCATTTCACAAATTGAAACCAAAGGGAAAACCCTTGGTTTTGAACATCTGCTAAATTGGCGGGGGAAGTCGAGAAGCTGAACGGGGCATGGACCGCCCCTGCTGTGTCAGTAAAGGAACAATTGCCGGTTTGCTGCTTTCCGGTGGATTGAATAAGCAGAACCACACCGATCTTCGTAGCCATAGCCCTTATCCAACTCTGGCGCACGTTGACGGTTCGCTGCGCAAGCAGCACACGGCGGCACTGAAGTGCCCCCTGACATAACTTAAGCTTCAAGACTTTCCCCATAACTTTTTTAAGCTCGGCTTAAGCCAGGCAATTTGTTGTTCACAGCAACAAGCCTGTGAGACAAAGCCACCCAGTTCAAACGAAACTTGCGCGGCATGTTGCGCACTACCTGCGCTTGTTCGATCAAGTCATCGACGGTTAGGGTTCTGATTGATCGCTGTATTGAACGGTCAGTACCAATTTCTGTACCGTATTGATCGTGATAGTCTGTTGACGACATCTTGCGAAACACATCCAAACCACGCGTTTTATGAAATGAGAGCAAGTCCCAAAGGATGGTTGCCTCAGCCAATTGGCCATCGCAAACGAAGATCAGCTTGACGAAGGTTTCGCTGCTGAGATCAGCTTTAGCGAATTCGTCCCATGGAATTGCCGCAGTAAGCGGTTGATCGTCGTTCGTTGTTTCAGTGTTTGTGTTCATCACGTTTCTTTCGGTTGAGTTGTTAAACAAGACCATCTGTGACTGGAGTTGGCCCAGTCACAGATGGATTGATTTCAGTTGTTGAGGCAGCTGGAGTTGAAGTTGGGTTGGAGAGTTGACGCAACAATTCGACTTCGGCACCACTCAAACGTTCGTTTCGTAGCGAATGCCTTGGGCTTAGTTCGCCCACAAAGATTGGTTGCGGCAGCGCACCGAGTAGTTGATGCGCAGCTTCGACACGTTTTTTGGCGTCTTCATCGGCTTGCTCTAACCAGTCAGCTCGGCTTAAGCCAAGCATTTGTTTTTGCATCAGTGTCCTAACGGCACCGTTTGCGTTTTCAAACATGGAGCGAATTTCTCGCTTCATTTGCAGCAGAGCAATATGCGTTTCAGCTTTGCTAACCAAGTCACGTCGCGCAGCAGACTTGACAACGCGCACGCAGTGATCGAACAAGACGATCAGTGTGGACATCGTGTAACCGTAGGGACTGCGATATCCGAGGCTTACTGTTTGCGGATTGCTTGAAGCCAAGATGCTGTAGCTCAAGCCTTTTGCTCGCATTTCGTCCAACTTGGTTTTATGAGTGCGCTCAATTTTTTCGATGAGTGCTTTGATTTTTGCCACACGTTGATCTGTTTCGACCAGTTTCAGATCTGCATAGGGGTTGTCATTCGCGGTCAATAAAAAGAGTTGACGCAAGGCTGTTGCAGCACGTCGCGCACCTGGCACGCCAAATCGAGTTGTTGAACCAGGCTCAGGTGCTACACCCAAATACAGTCGCATTGCCTCAACCGTATGCAGTGTCATGGTGTCTTCCTCATCAACTGACAGGGCACCAATTTGTGTGGCCTTCGTTGCTTGATTGGTGGGAACTTCTAGGTTCGCTTCTTGCCGCGCATGATGAGTGCGACGCATGGAATCCAATTGGGCCAGCCGATCAAGGTACAACGTGTAACGCGCATAGAGTGGATCAGTCTCGCTTGGGTTATCACTTTCAACCAACTGAGCTACTGCCATTGATTCAGCTTCAATGTCATAGCCATCAGGAAATGGTGAGCTTTCAATCGTTGCGAATTGAATGCCTGTTGCTTCAGAACTTGTTGCATCAACTGAATCAGCTTTTTTCTTGCGTGACGTTTTTGGTTTTTGAGTCGTTGCCATGGGTGTTACCTTTTGATGATTGGCTGAGCCAAGTTTGAAGATGGCTTCTTCACACTCAAAGATCGCTTGTCCGACACCCATGCGGCTGTTGATGGTTGAGTAGTTGAAGAGTCCGAGATTGGTGAAAAAGACTGGCCTTTAATTGCTTGTCGCAAAGCTAGAAGTTTTTGGCGTTCAGCAATAACAGCCGAAGAGGGCGGGGCAAGAGGCGCAGAACTTTGTACGTCAGCATTGATGTTGTTAGCGACTTGTGCCTTCAGCAACCTTTGCTCATGTGCAAGATGCGCTTCGCGGCGCAAACGCTCATCGTGTGCAACTTCAAGAATTAATCCGCCTGGGAGTGTTGAATCCTGTTTAATGAGGAATCGCAGATACGCCACAGGTGATTTGACTTTGCCAGTCAATCTGATGTTTCCTGCCATCTCATCAATCAACTCTTGTTTGCGCACGTCACCGTTGACTTGTTGAATCAAACGTTGACATTGAGACAATGTTTCTGCATTCAGATCTTTTGGCCAAAACAAATCTTGATTCACCACAACCACAGCAGGAGGCGTTGTAGTGGTGGTGGTAGTCTTGTTATGTGTAGTCAAATCCGCGCGCGCATGTGGATCTGCTAAATCCATCCTTAGGTCTGTGCGATTTACAGCCAACTGGTCTGCTAAATCCAGCTTTCTGATCTGCGAAAAACCACCAACTGGATTTACCGTTTCGGTAAAACTGTATGGGTGGTTATCGCACACGCCATCACTGACGACTAAATTCCTTTCATTAATTTCGCTCTTTAGTGCCGCGCGACAAATTGTCGTACTGGGTGCGCCACACTCAGTACGACAATTTGTCGCGCTCGTGAGTAACTCTTTACTGCCGACGTTAGGGGTGGTCGGCAAAACTTGCCGACTGGATGCGCCACACTCAGTTGGCAGAATTTGCCGACTTGTGGATAACTGTTCAACTGAACCACTGGATGGATGGTTTTCACACACAACATCATTTCTGGCTAAATTAACGCCATTGACTTTGCCGCCTAAGTGAGTGCGAATATTTTTCGTACTGAGTGCGCCACACTCAGTGCGAATATTTTTCGTACTCTGATTTACACCATTAAGTAGAACGCCAAGTAACCCACTGGCTGTGCCAGTTCGTTGAGCCTTGGCAAGCAAGTTCTTTTCGAGTGTCTGAACCAACTTATTCATGTCCACACGCAAGAACTGACGTTTCTTAGGATGTGTTTGAATTGCTGTTTCAATGAGGCCTTCTAGGCATAACTTTTGCTTGCAGTCTCGCTGCTGCGCAATAGTCAATCCAGTCTCTTCAAACCAAGTTGTTGGTGACAAGTGAAACCACTCTGCTTCCCATGGGATTGATGGGTTGAGGGTAGGGGAGGGGTTGCTCTTGATCTTGTTTGCTTGAGCCGTTTGTATGTTGCGTTGCACGGCCAATGCTTTCGTGAGAAAGATTGCCGAGGTCAGCGATGGCGTTATTTCAGTGAAAACACGATAAAACGCTAGGTTGTGGCCGAGCAGTGTTCGAAGTTGCTGACGAGCATGTTCTGAGCGTGATCTCAAATCGAGTAGCGAAAGCTGAACTGGCGTGTCTAGAAGACGCGATAGGCCCATGCCAAGCTCCTCAGGTACAAGTCGATAACAATTGCGTGCTGGTGAGCCTATACGGGCTTCCTGCATCAATCCTGCATCAAGTAAATGTGACCTAGCAGACTCTTGTTCGTAACGTGACAGGGCTGTCTCGCCTTGCCATTGTTCTCGGGTCTTAAAAATCCATCCGCCATGGTGTTCAATGTTCACACCAACACGCGTCCAGTACACAAGCTGAGACAAGAACAAAGCAGCTTTGGCATCCCCTGTTAGCTTGGCTAAATTTACGCTGTAGGCAATGGGTCTTTCACCAGCCAAAGCACTTGTAAATGCGGCGCTTACAGCGGCATAGCCATCAACTAAAGAACTTTGCCTTGATGAATCAATGGGGCTAGTGCTTGATGAGGGCATCATGAAATATGTCCAGTCAGTGCACAGCTTTTTGAGCTGATTGGCTCATACGTCGTTGAGCAATCTCAATTAGACGTTTTGAAATTCGCTCAAAATTGACGCGAATCTCAAATCGAGCTGGGTAACCCGTGCGGTGTTCTTCGAACAAGCCCAACTCACGTAACGTTTTGCGTGCAGTAGCTTGTTCTTTACGAGAAAGGCCTGTCCGGTCTTCCCAACCTTGCGCTGAGACTTCCATCCAGCCATGCTCATTCATTGCACCTAGCACCTCTTGCTGTTCAAGGCAAGCGGATAGCAACAATGCAGCTGTAGCAGAACCGGTTAGATCGACAAACACTCGATGAAATGCGATTGGCGGCTGCGCCACCATCATTGCGAGAGAACCATTTTTTTGCAGCTCTGCCGCTAAATCAAAGTCAGATGTTCCCATCGCAACCTCCATGAAGTGATTTATGTGAAGGGTGGGAAATCTCTCCTGTATCATCAAAAACGGGTGAGGTCTTTTTGCGGAGACTCACCCATTTTTTTTGACCCCATGAAAACTTAAGGAGAGATTTCCCATGAAAAATGCGCAACCCGAACAAGCGCAAGCAGAAACTGAAGAGCTGTATGCTTTGCAGAATTTGCTGACTAATACCCTCAATTTGTTTATTGATGGACTCAATGAAAATCAAGTCTCGGACTTGATGACCGTTCTGGCTATTCAAAACAAAATCAGTCGTATGCATTTAGGCCCCCTGATGTAAGGTTTTGAGCGTCGAGGGGTTGGGTCCCTTCGATCACAATGGCCGTATAAAGGCTTGAGAGAGGCCACTGTGGAAATTCTTCGCCTAGTGCTACCCAGCGTTCGGTTTCGTGCTGGTAGCTTGCTTGGATATGCTTCCAGGCATCAAAAATTTGAATCAACTCGGTCGATGGGATGACCGTGATGTTTGTTGCTGGCAAGGGTGCTTTCAATTCATTGCGAATGATTTGAACGTGGCGACGCGTGACCGTCTTGAACAACGCTTGCAGCATTGGGAAATGCGCTTGTCGCGCAATGCAATATTGGAGTGCGGCGTAGTCCCATTTCTGCTCACCAGCGTTTCGTTGAATGTGCTGAAACTCAGTCAAATCGACGAAAACTTTCACCCGAGACAACGTTCTACCGCTTGGGTCGCTGGTGAGTGCATGTTTGATTGATGCACGCACATCATCATCAATTTCTTGGTCTGTTTGGACCAATTCCATGAGGGCGAGCTTCACCACGGCAGGTGAGTTCGCCAACCTAAAACTTTTACTTTGAGGATTGGTCTTCATTGGCGCCCCCCGTTAATTTTGGCCAGGTTGTACGAGCGACATGCCCCTACCAAAGCGATCGCGGCCTCTCCAAGTGGGTGAGTTGGATCTGTCAAGATGCCAAATGCGAAATCAACTTCGAGTAACGACTCACCACCAAGACTCTCAGCCACAGCCAAGGTCCAGAGATCTTCATTGCCCATGACATGCCTAAAACCAGCTTCACCGGTTTCTGGCAAGACTGGCTGACCGTAAGCATCTGTTGTATCCAACATGCTCACGTTCAACTGACCCGAGAGGTTGGCCAAGAACCACCACGCTTGGACTGGTAATTCCTCACGACCATCGCCAAGAACACCTGCCAAAGGTATTTCCATGAAGTAGCCATAGGGCATGCTTGGTGCGTCTGTGACGTAGCTCGTCACGGCAGCTATATCGGCAATTTCTAACAAATACCCACGTACCTGCTGAAATGCAGAGTCAAGAAATGAGACACCTGGCAATTCCTCTTGCGGTGGCACATCGTCTCCCGCGTCGTTTTCTCTACTGCCAGCCAAGCCATCAGGCTTGAGGCCGTGAGCGACACGTAACGTGTTTGGAGATTGAGTGCGCAGAGGCGGAGGAGGGGGCGTGTAATCATCCTCACTGTCATCGCTATCTGGTTCAGAAGAAGCCGCAGCACTGTTTGCCGGAACACCTCCGCCTAACGTTGCCGCTAGATTTGCAAGGCCTTGATCTGTGGCCGTAGATGCTGGATGCGCAGTTTGAGCAGTTTGACGTGGGGACATCAAATCAGCCAATTCAGCTTTAGGATTTGTTTCAAGAGCTGAGATCATTACCTCCAGCTCATCAACGGTGTAACCTAATTCTTGCGCTGCATTCGCTTGCAAATGATCATTCAGATCATCTGCTTTGTACTCAGTGTGAAGTGAGGGATACAGTGTGACCCAGTGTTTGTAAGCAACAGAAAAATCGTCTTCAGTTCTGCCTGCATGCTTGAGCCACAAAGCTTGCAAGTTGGCGTACACAGGCCGTAATAACCGAAGAACGTGCTCACGCGCTACTTTTTGAACTTGCGATCCAAGACCAGACAGCTTTTCAACACTGAACTCGTAAAGTTGCAGTGTTTGGTTGCTAGTCGCAAGCCCTTTTTGCTTCAAATACTGTTCAAACTCGCGAGAGCTTAGGGTTTGACCTGTTTCATGCTCACGCTCAAAACGCATCTTTGTGATGCCTTTGGCCGTATCCCAAAACGTCATGTTCGCTCGCTGAATGTTTTCAGCAAGGTGAGCAGCCAAAATGTCGCTCTCTGTGGTGTACGGCTTATAGACAAAGTCGTAAAACTCAAATTTCTCAGGCTCTTCCAGGCTGAGAATCTTTAAAGCTTTGAGGCGTGTACCTCCACCGGAGTGCAATACGTGACGAGGGTTAGAAGGGCGTTGCGTGACCGTCAGCAACTGACTAATTCCGTCGGCTCTGATTGAGCCCAAAAGCCCTTCAAAGTCAGCATGCTCCTCAGTACGGGGGTTTCCCTCGTAAGCATCAACATCAGCTACGCGCAGACGAATGATTTTTGTGCCATCTGAAATGGCAGGAGTTTGTGGCACCGGCTGCTGCGATTGACCACGGGCACGTGCCTTGGCCATGATTTCATCAGCAGTCAGCTTTTTAGGGGTGCTCATTGAACCACCTCATTTGATTCAATGTTTCCGTCTGCCCACACACCTTTAAGGTGTGGCAGCAGCTCATAGACCACTTGGTGCATGACTTCGTAGCCTGAATTCGACTTGCCATTACTTGGCCGGTCAAATTGATGGACAGGGCACTGATTGGTAGTTGCTTCTGCGTATGCGGCACCACGCGGCACAAATGTGTCTAAAACGCTTATGTCGGGGTGTGCGTGAATGTTTGCGTGTGGACGAAACTCGCCGCGCAGTGCCTCGGCGATCATTCGTGCATTTTTTGTACGCGGCACGTCATTCAGAAGCACGCGAACTGGGCCGGTGCCCAGTTCTGGCGATTGCTTACGCAAGACATTGAGGGACTCCAGCAGCGGCATAAGATCGCTGTAGAAGGCCGTATGGGTCAGGAAATCTGGCCTGAAGCTGGCAACCATGAAGTCGCCAGCCATCGCAGCCAAGCCTGTGAGTGTCCCCGTTGAACCTTGTGAGTCGATCACGACAACATCAAAGTTGTCCTGCACATAAGCGCCCTTCATGGCGTTTTTCAGCATGAAAATGCCGTCGAGTCTGGTTTGCAACCAGTTTTCGACGGGCACCGACTTGTTATCTGGGGCTTTTAGGTTTGCAGCAAGGATGCTCAAGCCTGGAATGGACGTTGCAGCAACATCTTCGGCCAAAATATGGCCACCACGGTAAAGCACTTCGGCCAAACCTGTTGCGCGAGGTTCGCCTGCAAGTGGGTAGTACATGGTCATTGATGCTTGCGGATCAGCATCAACAACAAGTACGCGCAGCTTTAAGGCGGCAAGCAAACCTGAGAGGTTTGCGACGAATGTGGTTTTACCGACGCCACCTTTGGTGGACACCACAGAAATTACGATTGTTTTGTTCGGCATCATTTTTCTCCTTGACCAGACCATGACCTTTATTGACCTGAGTGGAGTTCTGAGCTGCCGCTTCTTACCCTGCGTCTACTTCATACGATGTATATTATGTAAAGTTAAGAAATCAACGAAAACCGCATTACTCTGCGGATCTTGCTGCTTACCTAACTGCGCTCTCTTCTTTGATGGGGTTTTGAATAAACCAAGCTTCGGTGAATGCACGAATGTAGAAGGCACTCTGCTGATGGTCTTTGGTCAAGGCCATATCTAGGGCTGAGACGTTTGCGCTGTTGACCAAGACGGGATCGGCACCTTCTTCTAGCAACAACTTCACAGCGAGCGGCGACGCATAGTAAGCCGCCATCATCAAGGGCGTCGTTCCATTGGCAGACTCGCTGTCAATGTAGGCTTCGTTGTCCAACAACAAGCGCATCATCTCGCGGTGTCCCCGCGTTGCTGCGTAATGCAGTGGCGTCCAGCCCGGTTTGTTAACGTCTGCACCGCGCTGAATGAGAACTTTGGCCAAATCTAACTGGTTGTTGATCGCCGCCAACATGAGCGGCGTCTCACCTTGGCTGTTTGGCGTGTTGACTTGTGTCTGTGGGTGCTTGGCCAAAACCATTGCAGACTTAGGCGATTCGGATTGAATGGCAAGCAGCAAGCCAGCTACACCTTTTTCGTTGGGCGTGTTTGGGTCAAATCCACGTACCAAAAGCTTTTCAACGACTTCAGGTCTGTCAAAGTGAAGTGCCGTTATAAAGTCATCATATGAACCTGCATTGGATAAAGAATATCCAATAAAAACATATAGATAAAAGAAATACTTAAAGTACTTTCTCATTTTAAAACTGCGCTGAAAAGTTGGTCGAAGTTACGACTGGTGGTCTCGGCCACAGCCTCCACCGTCATGCCTTTGATTTCGGCAATTTGTTTGGCCACAAACGGCACATAAGACGGATTGTTGGTCTTGCCGCGGTGAGGCATGGGTGCCAAATAAGGGCTGTCCGTTTCAATCAAAATGCGGTCCATCGGCACAAACGCCGCCACATCGCGCAAGTCTTGCGCGTTCTTGAAGGTCAAGATGCCTGAAAACGAGATGTACAGGCCTAGGTCCAAGCCCGCACGGGCCACGTCCGCGGTTTCGGTGAAGCAGTGAAACACGCCCCCTGCACTGCCGGCTGAGCCATCTTCGCCCTGCTCTTTCAAAATTGCCACGGTGTCTGCTGACGAGCTGCGGGTGTGGATGACCAAAGGCAGCTGGGTTTGCTGCGCTGCTTGGATGTGGACGCGAAAGCGGTTGCGTTGCCATTCCATGTCGGCCACGGTGCGCTCGCCCAAGCGGTAGTAGTCAAGCCCAGTTTCGCCAATGCCCACCACTTTGGGCAGTTTGGCTCGGGTCAGCAGGTCATCCAACGTAGGCTCTTGCACGCCTTCGTTGTCGGGGTGTACGCCCACAGTGGCCCAAAAGTTGTCGAACTGCGTGGCGAGACCGTGTACTTCAGGAAAACGCTCGAGCGTGGTGCTAATGACCAAGGCACGTGTGACTTGGGCCTTGGCCATGTCGTCGCGGATGGTGTGGATGTTTTCAACCAGCTCTGGAAAATTCAGGTGGCAATGGGAATCGGTGAACATAGTTTTCTTTAGTCTTTGGCGCGCAAAGCCGTTTGTGCACGAGTCACCAAGGCTTCAAACATCAAACCTGCGTTGTATGGGTGCTCTGAGGTGCGTGCTGCATCCATGAGATCTTTAGACCATTGGGTGAGCGAGCTAACTGTGCCTGCAGTGGGTAAATCAGCCGCTAAAAAGAAACGTGGCTCAGCACCTGTGCGCACGGCCAGCAAATCGTGACACAGCTTTTGCAGCATGGCGATGGCCTGCGTTGGCGTGGCGTCAGACACCGCACCCACATCGCCACGCAACACAGCTTTGGGCAAACTTGCCCAATGTGCGGCTTTGAGGCCTGCGTTGGCAAGCTCTAGCGCATCTTCGGGGCGGCCGCCTGCGGCGCGCAGCAACACGGCCGCGTCTGCGACGGGCACGCCTTGGTTTTGAAGCCAACTTAAAGATTCGGCCTCGGTCGGCCAAACCATGGTGTGGGTTTGACAGCGGCTGCGAATGGTGGGCAGCAGCTGGTGTGCGGCTTCGCTGGCCAGCACAAAGCGACATTCGCCTGGCGGCTCTTCTAGGGTTTTGAGGATGGTGTTGGCCGTGACGTGGTTCATGCGTTCGGCTGGATACACAAACACCACTTTGGTGGAGCCGCCCGATCGGGTTTGCTGGCTGAAAGCCACCATATCGCGAGCGGCTTCGACGCGAATTTCTTTACTGGGCTTGCGCTTTTTGTCGTCGAGGTCTTTTTGGGTTTTCTCGTCGAGGGGCCAGCTCAGCTCTAATGCCAGGGCTTCGGGCATCAGTGTGCGCAGGTCGGCATGGGTGCGCACATCCACGGCATGGCAGCTGCGGCATTGGTAGCAAGCGCCCTGCTTTGTGGGTGCTTCGCACAGCCAAGCGCGTGCCAGTTCTAGGCCGAGTGTGTATTGCCCCAAGCCAGATGGACCCTGCAACAGCCAAGCGTGGCCGCGACGCTCTAGCAGCGTGGTGAGCTGGCCTTGCAGCCAAGGGCTCAAGACGGGCTTCGCGTGTGTGGTGGTTTCGGTCATATTGCGCTAGCGCTCAAGTTGAACTGAGCCAGCCGCGCTGCACAAAGTTTTGGTGAAGTTGCTGCCACACAGCTTCACGGGTTTGGACAGCGTCTAGGCGCACAAAGCGCTGTGCATCGGCCGTTGCACGGGCAGCGTAGCCATCAGACACTTTTTGGAAGAACTCAACAGGCTGCGCCTCAAAGCGGTCGGGCACACGCGCACCAGCAAGGCGCACGGCGGCGATGGCTGGGTCAAGCTCAAACCACACGGTCACATCGGGTTGGCGAATGCCGTTTGGAATGGCTTGAACCCATTGTTCGAGTTGATGCAACACACCCAAATCAAACCCACGGCCGCTGCCTTGGTAGGCAAAGGTGGCATCGGTGAAACGGTCGCACAGCACCACATCGCCGCGCGCCAAGGCGGGCTCAATCACGTGTTGCAAATGGTCGCGACGAGCGGCGAAGATCAGCAGGGCTTCGGTGAGTGAATCCATTGCGTCGTGCAGCACCATCTCGCGCAGCTTCTCAGCCAGAGGTGTGCCGCCTGGCTCACGGCTGAGCGTGACTTGGCGGCCCTGCGCTTTGAACGCGGCGGCCAAGCCATCGATGTGCGTGGACTTGCCTGCGCCGTCGATGCCCTCAAAACTGATGAACAGACCTGTTTTTGTCATAGTCCGTTATTTTGCCTGTTGGCGTTGGTAGCGGTTGACCCCCGCGTTGTGCTCGTCCAGCGTAGCGCTGAAGTGGCTGGTGCCATCGCCTTTGGCCACAAAGTACAGGGCGTTGCTGGGTGCTGGCTGCACAGCAGCTTTGAGGGCGTTACGCCCGGGCATGGCGATGGGGGTAGGTGGCAAGCCTTTGCGGGTGTAAGTGTTCCAGGGGTGGTCGGTGCGGAGGTCTGCACGTCGCAAGTTGCCGTCGAAGGTGTCAAACATGCCATAAATCACGGTGGGGTCGGTTTGCAGGGGCATGCCAATGGCTAAACGGTTGTGAAACACGCGACTGATGGTGGTGCGGTCGCTCTCTCGGCCAGTCTCTTTTTCGATGATGCTGGCTAAGATGAGCGCGTCCCCAATGGTCTTGACCTGAATGTCCGACTGACGCTGGCCCCACGCGGCGGCCAGTTGTTTGGTCATGGCATTGGCGGCACGTTGCATCACGTGCAGCTCAGACGTGCCTTTGCCGTAGGTATAGGTGTCTGGAAAAAATCGACCTTCGGGCGCGACGCCTGGCATACCCAGCTTGGCCATGAGCTCGTCATCGCTCAAATCTTTGGTGTCGTGCTTGAGTCCATCGGCTTTGGCCAAGGCTGCTTTAAATTGTCGAAACGTCCAGCCATCAATCAGGCTGATGGCTTTGAGGCTTTCTTCACCACGGCTGAGTTTGCGCAGCAAATCTAGCGGCGTGTTGCCTTGGCTCAGCTCATAGCTGCCGGCGCGCAGCTTGCGCGATTGGCCACTGGCGCGGAAAAACGCATACAGCACCATCGGCTGCACATTCACACCTGCATCAGTCACAGCTTGAGCAATCTCTCGCACGGGGGTTTGCGGCGCAATAGACACATCCACCGTAGCCGTGGGGAGGGACATTGGCTTTAACACCCACCAACCAGATGCAGCAGCCAGCAAGAGGACCAAAGCCAACATCGTCCAAAAGATTCGCTTGATGAGCCGCATCACAACCCTATGTTCAATCACGTTAATCAAGCGAGCATGATAATTCACCCATGTCACAGACCACCCTCTCCGCCTTCACACCCTCAGCACCGCTGAACGGCATTGCCCCCTTGCCTCACCTCGGCCTCATTCGCGCTGCGGGTGCAGACGCTGCCAGCTTTTTGCACAACCAACTCACCAACGACGTACTGTTGATGAAAGACGGCCAATGCCGCCTAGCCGCCTTTTGCAATGCCAAGGGCCGCATGCAAGCGAGCTTTGTGGTTTACAAGCGTTCGGCCGAAGAAGTGCTGCTGATTTGCCGCAAAGATCTGATTGCCCAAACCGTCAAACGTTTGTCCATGTTTGTGATGCGCGCCAAAGCCAAGCTGAGCGATGCAAGCGATGAATTTCAAATGCGGGGTTTGGCCGGCGATGCGGTGGCTCAAGCACTAAGCGGCTTGTCCTCTGAGGCCGCATTGACGGTTGAGCCATGGCAACGCCACACAGCGCAAGCCGCGGATGTGCTAACCCTCTACCCCGCTTTGGGCCACGCACGCGCTTTGTGGATTGCGCCAATAGACGTCGCCTTGCCCACAGGCCCAGCACTTGGTGCCGAGCTGTGGCAAGTGGGAGAAGTGATGAGCGGCATCGCGTGGGTTGAATTAGCCACTTTCGAAGCCTTTGTGCCGCAAATGCTCAACTACGAATCGGTAGATGGCGTGAACTTCAAAAAAGGCTGTTACCCCGGTCAAGAGATCGTGGCTCGCAGCCAGTTCCGTGGCACCTTGAAGCGCCGTGCTTTCATTGTGCAAAGCCCCGTCGTGATGACGGCTGGTCAAGAAGTGTTTTCGAGCTTAGATGCCACACAGCCTTGCGGCCTGGTGGCGCAGGCCGCCAGCGATGGTGCCGGGCATGTGGCAGTGGTTGAATTGCAACTGAGTGCCACAGAAAACAGCAGCTTGCATTTGGGTGCCGCAGATGGCCCTGTGCTGAGCTTGCTGCCGTTGCCTTACGCGTTGCGCGACGACATTTAACTCAGGTTCAACCGCATCTCCACATGCGGTATGCCCACCTCATCAAACGGTTCTCCGTACACGCTGAAACCTTGGGACGCATAAAAGCCCTCGGCTGTGCGTTGCGCACTGAGCCGCACTTCCTTGTTGCCACGTCTTCTGGCCTCTAGCAGCAAGGCTTGCAGCAATCGGGCGCCATAGCCGTGACCGCGCTCATGAGCCAACACAGCCATGCGCCCTACTTTGGCCACGTTGGCCAAAGGGTTCAACAATCGGGCATTGCCAAGTGCTTGGCCATTCACATCAAACAGCACGGCGTGCAAAGCCGTCGCGTCATCAGCGTCCCATTCATCTTCGGGGGCAATCCCTTGCTCATGCACAAACACGGCAGTGCGTACTTCCTGAGCTGGGGATTGCATGAAGAGCCACTCGCCAATTTCGATGTAAGTCATGGCCTTCAATTCACGAACCAAATGCGTGTCGCAACGCACGCGCAGCATCCATGTGTGCAGTCAGCGCTTCAGGGATGACACGGCCCATTTGAATGAAGCTGTGCACCACACCTTTGTAAATTTCCAAGTCCACAGGTACACCGTTCAAGCGCAGGTGGTCGGCATAGGCGACGCCCTCATCCACCAATGGGTCACACTCGGCCAAGCCTAGCCAGGCGGGCGCAACCCCCGATACATCGGCGAGCATGGGTGAAAAACGGGGGTCTTGTCGATCTTCAAGCTTGGGCACGTAGTGAGCGTAGAAGTATTCGATGCTGGCTTTTTCCAGCAAGAACCCTTTTTCAAAGGTGTGAGCCGATGGCAAGTACTCAGGCGAGCAGCCGGGGTAGAACATGAGTTGCAGTTTGAGGTCCATGCCTGCATCGCGCGCCGTAATGGCGGTGGCCGCTGTGAGGGTGCCACCCGCGCTGTCGCCGCCAATGGCGATTCGCGTGGCGTCTAGCCCAAGGCTGGCTGCGTTGATTGTCAGCCATTGCAGGGCGTCAAACGCATCATTGTGGGCTGTGGGGAACGTGTGCTCGGGTGCGAGCCGATAGTCCAACGCCACGACCGCACAGTTGGTCAAATGGGCCAAGTGTTTGCAAAGCGCCTCGTGTGTTTCGGGGCTACCCACGGTAAAGCCACCGCCATGAAAGTACAACAGCACTGGCAAGTTGGGCTTGGCATGTTCGGCCCACAGCTTGGCTCGCAGAGTGGCTCCGTCTCGGGTGGGAATGAGCAAGGTATCGTCGCGCGCCATCTTGGGTGCATTGATTTCCAGCACGCCTGCGCCCAGTGCAAATGCTTGTTTGGCTTGCAGTGGGGTCAGCAGTGCCATCGGCGGGCGGCCGGCTTTGGCAATGGCATGCAGCACATCGCGCATGGCGGGGGTCAACAAGCTTTGCGGGTTACGTGGGTGACTCATGTTTTATAGTGTGCCATGGCTCAAATTTTCTACCTCACCAACATCCAGATTGACTTTGGCGTGCTCGCGACCCTTGGGGCAGAGTGCGAAAAAGCCAACATCAAACGCCCACTCATCGTGACCGATCAAGGCGTCAAAGCCGTGGGCATTTTGCAAAAAGCGCTGGATGCTTTGCACGGGTTAGAGGTGGCAGTGTTTGACCAAACCCCATCCAACCCCAACGAAGCTGCGGTTCGCGCAGCGGTGACGGTGTATCACGCGCACCAGTGTGATGGCCTCATTGCGGTGGGTGGCGGCTCTTCCATCGACTGCGCCAAGGGCGTTGCCATTGCGGCCACCCATAAAGGCCCGCTCAAGACCTACGCCACCATTGAAGGCGGCTCGCTCAAAATCACGTCCGCTGTGTCGCCCATCATTGCTGTGCCCACCACGGCGGGCACAGGCAGCGAGGTGGCGCGTGGGGCCATTCTTATCGTGGACGATGGTCGCAAGCTGGGTTTCCATGCTTGGCACTTGGTGCCCAAAGCTGCGTTGCTCGACCCCGAACTCACGCTGGGCTTGCCCCCTGCCCTGACCGCGGCCACCGGCATGGACGCCATTGCGCATTGCATGGAAACCTTCATGGCGGCTCCGTTTAACCCACCCGCTGACGGCATCGCACTTGACGGCCTCACACGCGGTTGGGCGCACATCGAGCGCGCCACTGCCAACGGCCAAGACCGCGATGCACGCCTGAACATGATGAGCGCGTCGATGCAAGGCGCGATGGCATTTCAAAAAGGCTTAGGCTGTGTGCATTCGCTCAGCCACAGCTTGGGCGGCGTGAACCCACGGTTGCACCACGGCACTTTGAATGCAATGTTTCTGCCTGCGGTGGTGCGTTTTAACGCCGAAGCCCCATCGGTGCAAAAAGAACGCCGCATGGAACGCATGGCCTACGCCATGGGCTTGGTCTCAGCCGCTACATCGGCGCAAGCCGCAGAAGCCATCGCGCAAGCCATCACCGCCATGAACGCCCGTTTGAATTTGCCCAAAGGCTTGGCCGAGATGGGCGTCACGCCCGATTGCTTTGACCAAGTGATCGCAGGCGCCATGGCCGACCACTGCCACAAAACCAACCCGCGTTTGGCAACTGAGCAGGACTACCGCGAGATGCTGAACGCGGCCATTTAAAGCGACATGCTTCGCGCTTAGTCGGCTTTTGAGTGGTTGTGGTCGTGGCTGTGCTCAGGCATCTTGGCGCCCACATGAAGTTCGCCCCGCGCCTCTGCCAACTCCACCTGACGTTGGCGCTCTGCCATTTGTTGCTTTTGCTCAGGCGTGCGTTGGTCGTGGCAGTGTTCGCAGCTCACGCCCAGCACGTAATGCGGCGACAGTTTGTCTTGCTCGCTCAACGGCCAGCGGCAAGAACGGCATAAGGCGTGATGGCCCAAGCCCAGACCGTGCCCCACGCTCACGCGCTCATCGAACACAAAACAATCGCCTTCCCACATGCTTTGCTCAGCCGGAATTTCTTCCAGGTATTTGAGGATGCCGCCTTCGAGGTGATACACCTCGTCAAAGCCACGCATTTTCATCAGCGCGGTGGATTTTTCACAGCGGATGCCGCCTGTGCAAAACATGGCTACTTTGGTCTTTTTGGCAGCGTCACCTTGCAGGGCTTCTTGGCCGTCTAGCCAAGCGGGTAACTGAACGAAGTTTTTAAGCTTGGGGTCAATCGCCCCCTTGAAAGTGCCAATCGCCACTTCGTAATCGTTGCGGGTGTCGATCACCACCACGTCGGGGTCGGCCAGCAGCGCGTTCCAGTCTTGGGGTTTGACATACTGGCCCACCGTCTTAGTGGGGTCCAGCCCTGGCACACGCAAGGTGACGATCTCTTTTTTCAGCCGCACCTTCATGCGGGTGAACGGCGGCTTGGGGCTCCACGATGCTTTGTGTTGTAAGTCGGCCAGACGCGGGTCTGCGTGCAAAAACGCCAGCACAGCGTGAATACCTGCTTCTGGGCCCGCAATCGTGCCGTTGATGCCTTCGTGCGCCAAAAGCAGCGTGCCTTTGACGTCGTTGGCTTCGCAACAGGCTTGCAGAGGCGCTTGCAGCTCGGCGAAATCGGGCAGCGCGACAAATTTATAGAGGGCAGCGGTGAGGTAGGTACGGGCGGAATCCATGGTCTGATTATCGTTGCGGCTGCGCATGCGACGCAGCCAGATGGCGCTAAAGCTGTTGCACCGAATGAAGGCTAGGCGCCATCAACCATTCAGAAAAGTCATGTGCCATTTGCTCACTCGCACTGACCGCCGTTTGCCAAACCTTCACCCGCGCTGGGAAATCAGCGGCATACGTCACAAAGTCGCTGCGGTCCGGCAGCTTGCCATTGGGCAAGGTTTTGACCCACTCGGGGTTGGGGGCCAAGACGATGGTGTTGTCTAAAAACGGCGTGGACTTGTGGCGCCACTTCAGGGCTTTGTCTAGCCAGCCAGGCACCACAGCTTTTTGAAAGTGCGGGTAAAGCACCAGAGGGCTTTTGGCCAAGCCGTTGTAATTGAGGTGCAGGTGGTAGTCGGTGATGCCGCCGTCCCAATACGCGCCCGTGGGTGCATCGGGAATGTCGTGCACGGCTTGCAGCACAAACGGGATGGAGCAACTGGCTTGCAGCGCGGCCATGAAGTTGCGCTCGTTCAGCGCCATGTGTTGGGTGGCAAAGTCAGCCGCATCAAACGGCAGGTCGCCACGACTTGAAAACACCACACGCTCTAGCCACACGTCCATGGCTTTGCGTTGCAAGGCATTGCACAGATACGCACCTGCGTAGCCCAAGGGCGTGAGCAGCGGGTGCTCGCGGTGCAAGATGTGTTTGCCACGCGAGGTCACCACATGCAAGCGATAGCGCGGGTTATTCAGCACTTCGCTGACATGGCCGCCATAAAACGCTTGCAGCGTTTGGCTGAATTCGTCACTCACTTGGCTTGCACTGGGGCGCTTTTGACCTTCGGGTACTTTGTACTCTTGGTGGATGTAGTCGTGTGACAGTCGATCAAAGCCTTGCACGGGATTGTCCAAACACGCCGTGGCCATGCGCCATGCGCCGATGGAGGCGCCAACGAGGTCGATGGGCTGTGTGCTTTGCGGCAACCACTCACCAAACAAAAAGCGGTCCAACGAGCCAAGGATCAAGCCCTTAGGCCCACCCGCCGCCGCAGGAATCACGCCGATGTGCTCAGGTCTCAAGCCATTGGCCTCGATGTGGGCCATGGCTTTGGGGCCGGCGTAGATGTGCAGGGCTTTCAAAGCGGGCCTTTGTTTTACTTCTTCAAACCTTGCAGCTTTGCAAAGGCACTTGCCATGGCTGAGCCCGCCGCCGCTTGCGGTGGTGCGGTGTAGCTACCGCCACCTGCGCCACCGCGCTGGCGGTTGTCACGACCCGCATGCTCAAAGCGGTTGTCGCGCGGTCCATCGCGCTTGGCAGGTGCGCCATCCATCTTCATGGTCAAGCTGATGCGTTTGCGGGCCACGTCTACTTCCAGCACTTTGACTTTGATGATGTCGCCGGTCTTCACCACTTCGCGTGCGTCGGTGATGAACTTGTTGCTCAGTTGGCTGACGTGAATCAGGCCGTCTTGGTGCACGCCCAAGTCGACAAACGCGCCAAAGGCAGCCACGTTGCTGACCGTACCTTCGAGCACCATGTCGACCTTCAGGTCTTTGATGTCTTCCACGCCGTCTTGCAGCTTGGCCACTTTGAAGTCGGGGCGCGGGTCACGGCCTGGCTTTTCGAGTTCGCTCAAGATGTCTTTGATGGTGATCACGCCCACGGTGTCGTTGGCAAACAGCTCGGGCTTCAAAGTTTTGAGCATGTCGGCGCGGCCCATCAGCTCAGCCACGGGCTTGCCCGTTTGCGCCATGATGCGCTCCACCACGGGGTAAGTTTCGGGGTGAACCGCGGTCATGTCCAGCGGGTTGTCGCCGCCTCGGATGCGCAAGAAGCCCGCGCTTTGCTCAAACGTTTTCGCGCCTAAGCCTGTGACCTTGAGCAACTGCTGACGGTTGGCAAACGCGCCATTGGCTTCGCGCCAACGCACCACGGCTTTGGCGGTGGTGGTGCTCAGGCCCGACACGCGGGTGAGCAACGGCACGCTGGCGGTATTCAGGTCCACACCCACTTTGTTCACGCAGTCTTCGACCACGGCTTCGAGTGTGCGGGCGAGTTCGCTTTGGTTCACATCGTGTTGGTACTGGCCCACGCCGATGGATTTGGGGTCGATCTTCACCAACTCAGCCAAGGGGTCTTGCAAGCGGCGCGCAATGCTGGCTGCGCCGCGCAGGCTCACGTCCACATCGGGCATTTCTTTGCTGGCATATTCACTGGCGCTGTACACCGAGGCGCCGGCTTCACTGACCACCACTTTGTCGATGACCTTGGATGCATCGTGTTTGGCCATGAGTTTGATCAGTTCGCCAGCCAGTTTGTCGGTCTCGCGGCTGGCTGTGCCGTTGCCAATGGCAATCAAGTTCACGCCGTGTTTCTCGGCCAGTTTGGCCAAGGTGTAAAGCGAGCCATCCCAATCTTTGCGAGGCTCGTGGGGGTAGACGGTGGATGTTTCCACCAACTTGCCCGTGGCATCAACCACCGCCACTTTCACGCCAGTGCGAATGCCTGGGTCTAGGCCCATCACCACGCGTGGGCCAGCGGGTGCTGCCAGCAGCAAGTCGCGCAGGTTGTCGGCAAACACTTTGATGGCGACCTTCTCGGCTTCTTCGCGCAGTCGGGTGAACAAGTCGCGCTCAGTGGAGAGGCTGAGCTTCACGCGCCAGGTCCACGCCACGCATTTGCGAATCAGATCGTCCCCTGCCCTGCTGGAATGGCTCCAGCCGAGGTGCAACGCAATCTTGCCCTCGGCCAAGCTCGGTTTGCCCGGCTCAGGCTTGGCATTGATGCTCGCCTCCGGCTCGGGCAGCACCAGTTTGGCATCCAGCATTTCCAGCGCACGGCCACGGAACACGGCCAAGGCACGGTGCGAGGGCACGCGGCCAATGGGCTCGTCGTAATCAAAGTAGTCGCGAAACTTCGCCACGTCGGGGTTATTTTCGTCTTTGCCAGCGGCCAATTTGCTGCGGAACAAGCCTTCGGCCCACAGCCATTCGCGCAAGGATTGAACCAGCGATGCGTCTTCAGCCCAGCGCTCGCTCAACAGATCGCGCACGCCATCTAGCACAGCTGCGACTGATGAGAAGTCGGCTCCTTCAATCTTGTCTGCGGGGAGGATGAAGGCTTCAGCTTCCACAGCGGGATTAAGCGTGGGGTCGGCAAACAGCTTGTCGGCCAGTGGCTCCAAGCCTGCTTCTTTGGCAATCATGCCCTTGGTGCGGCGCTTGGGCTTGAAGGGCAAGTAAATGTCTTCCAGCTCTTGCTTGGTGGGCGCAGCTTCGATGGCGGCCAGCAGTTCGGGCGTGAGCTTTCCTTGTTCTTGAATGCTCTTGATGACGGCAGCACGGCGGTCTTCTAGCTCACGCAGATAGCTCAGGCGGGCTTCGAGTTCGCGCAGCTGAATGTCATCCAAACCCCCGGTGACCTCTTTGCGGTAACGGGCAATAAATGGCACGGTGGCGCCGCCATCGAGCAGCTCGACAGCAGAGCGCACTTGGGCTTCGGAGATCTTGATTTCGTCCGCCAGTTGGCGGGTAATTTTTTGCATGTTTTCAGTCAGTCGAATTCGCTAAAGCCGGTAATTTTGCCTGAGCGTGCGATCAACACCTCTTTGCAATCTCGGAATGTTATGGGAAGGCGCCATAAAAGGTATTGGACCCAGCGCTTTCAGTGACCTACTCTGCACCCACAACAACACAAGTAGGAGACATGAAATGGAATTTAAAAAGCAAATGGACCGCAGGTCATTCGTCTTAGGTATGGGTGCTGGTATGACAGGCGTGATGGCCGCACCCAGTGTTTTTGCAGCAGACCCTTATCCAAACAAGGCTGTGCGCGTGGTTGTCCCTTTTCCACCTGGCGCCAACGTCGACGTGGTGGCGCGCATCTTTACCGACAAGCTCACCAAGGAGATGGGCCATCCATTTGTGGTCGAAAACAGGCCTGGTGCCGGTGGTGCCCTTGGTTGGGATACCGTGATGCAGCGTCCTGCTGACGGCTACAGCCTGTTTTATTCGGTGCGTTCCATCATGGGCATCACGCCGCACGTGTATCCCAAAAGCAAGTTAGATCCAGTTAAAGATTTCACGGCCATTTCGCAAATCTGTACGCTGCCTCACGTGTTGATTGCCACGCCCAAAGCGCCCTTCTCAAACATGAAGGAACTGGTTGAATATGCGCGTGCAAATCCTGGCAAACTTGATTACGCATCGCTTGGTGTTGGTTCTCACCCCCATTTGGCAGTCGAATATTGGGCCCAGCAACTGGGTATCAAGATCAATCACATCCCTTACACCGGAAACCCAGCCATCGATGTGATGTCAGGCACTGTGAGCATCTTCCTAGAAGGATCCGGAACGGCCGTTCCGCGTGTGCAATCGGGGGGCGTCAAGGCTCTGGCGATCACTGGCGGCAGCCGTATCGACTCGCTGCCAAACGTTGGCACTGTCAACGAATACAAAGCAGGACTAGACGAAGACGGCATCATTGGTAGCACTTGGCACGGCTTTTTTGCTCGCAAGGGAACGCCAGACAGTTTCGTTGCCGAACTCAACAAACAGATGACAAAGATTGCTCAGGACCGCGACACCGTGAAACGCCTCACGGAGTTTGCCGCCGTCGGCACAGGTACATCAGCCGAGTCGCTCAACGCCGTGATCGCCAAAGACTATGAATTCTTTGGCAATATCGTGCGCAACCTAAAGATTGCGACCTGAGTCTCAAAAATACCGATGCGGCGTTAATCCGTCGCAACCTCGTTCATGTTTGTGTCACCAACTTCACGTGACACATATTTGAACGTACCGGTTGCATGTGCGCACACTCGGCCTTGCGCATCGAGCACTTTGCCCTCCGTGAAAGCCATGTTGCGCGTGCGGTGCATCAATCGCCCCTCGGCGGTCAAGGGACCGCGCGCGGGTTGCATGAAAGACGTTTTCATCTCAATGGTGACCACGCCCATACCTTTGTCTACGCTGCGTGCTGCGGTGGCCAAGGTCACGTCTAACAGCGTCATCACTGCGCCGCCATGCGTCACATTGAACGAGTTCATGTGCTCAGCTTCGGGGGTGTAGCGCAGCTCAGACCGTCCCTCATCAAAGAACACCAGCTCAAAGCCCAAGTGATCGACAAATGGAATGTAGGCGCCAAAGCTTTCCTGCATGGTGTTCTCCTTTGATGCGTTAGAGCACTTCAAAAATACCCGCTGCGCCCATGCCGCCGCCAATACACATGGTCACGCACACGCGTTTGGCGCCACGACGTTTGCCTTCAATCAGCGCATGGCCCACCAAACGTTGGCCACTCACGCCGTAAGGATGGCCCACCGCAATGGCGCCACCATTAACGTTCAGGCGGTCATCGGGAATGCCCAGTTTGTCGCGACAGTACAGCACTTGCACTGCAAAGGCTTCGTTGAGTTCCCACAGGTCAATGTCGCCCACGCTCAGGCCCAAACGCTTGAGCACTTTGGGAATGGCGTACACGGGGCCAATGCCCATTTCGTCAGGCTCGCAGCCTGCTACGGCAAAGCCGAGGAAGCGGCCCAAGGGGTTCAGGCCACGTTTGCTGGCGAGCTCTTCGCTCATCACCACGCAAGCGCCTGCGCCGTCTGAAAATTGGCTGGCGTTACCGGCGGAAATCAAGCCGCTGGGCATGGCAGATTTGAGGTTAGCCAAGGCTTCGACGGTGGAGCCTTCGCGAATGCCTTCGTCTTTGCTGACCGTGACTTGCTTGGTCATCAGGCCCATCACTTTGTCGGCAATACCCGCTTTGACGGTGATGGCGGCGATCTCGGCATCAAACAAGCCAGCGGACTGCGCAGCAAAAGCGCGTTGCTGGCTGCGTGCGCCGTATTCGTCCATGGCTTCGCGACCAATGTTGTATTTCTTGGCCACATGTTCAGCGGTTTGCAGCATGTTCCAGTAGATCTCGGGCTTCTTTTTGTTGAGCGCCAAGTCCATCAGCATGTGCTGGTTCATCTCTTGTTGCACACACGAGATGCTTTCCACACCACCGGCCACATACACATCGCCCTCGCCCGCGATGATGCGTTGGGCAGCTGTGGCAATGGTTTGCAAGCCTGAGGAACAAAAACGGTTGATGGTCATGCCCGACACCGACACCGGGCAGTCAGCCATGAGTGCGATTTGACGAGCAATGTTGGTGCCGGTTGCCCCTTCGGGCAAGGCGCAGCCCATGATGACGTCGTCCACCTCGGCGGCTTCAATGCCGGCGCGTGCAATGGCGTGTTTGACGACGTGACCACCCAAGGTTGCGCCGTGGGTCATGTTGAAAGTGCCCTTCCAGCTTTTGGCAAGCGGTGTGCGGGCGGTAGAGACGATGACAGCGTGGGTCATAGGTTTTCCTTAAATTCAATTCAGTTGAAGGTCTTGCCTTCGGCGGCGAGTTTGGCGAGCAAAGGTGCTGGCTTCCAAAACTCAGCGTCATCGTGTGGGTTGGTGGCAAAGCGCTGCATGGCTTGCACCACGTTGAAGAGGCCCAACTCGTCGGCGTAGTTCATGGGGCCACCACGGAAGATGGGGAAGCCATAGCCGCTGATGTAGACCATGTCAATGTCGCTGGCCTTGCTGGCAATGCCTTCTTCTAAAATATGCGCGGCCTCATTGACCAAGGCAAAGTTCAGGCGCTGCACGATTTCTTCGTCGCTGATCTTGCGGGGCTTGATGCCCATCGCTTCGCGGTGTTTGGCAATCATGGCCTCCACGTCTTTGTTCGGAATGGCGTCGCGTTTGCCCGGCTTGTAGTCGTACCAGCCCGCGCCTGTCTTTTGACCAAAGCGCCCTTGTTCGCACAACAGGTCGGCTGTTTTGCTGTAGCGACGCGTGGGGTTTTCTGCGTACTGGCGTTTGCGAATGGCCCAGCCAATGTCGTTGCCAGCCAAGTCGCCCATGCGGAATGGGCCCATGGCCCAGCCAAATTTCTCAAGGGCTTGGTCCACCTGTGCAGGCGTGCAACCTTCGTCGAGCAAGAAGCCGGCTTGACGACCGTATTGGTCAATCATGCGGTTGCCAATGAAGCCATCGCACACGCCCGACAGCACGGCAATCTTCTTAATTTTCTTGGCCACGTCCATCGCCGTGGCCAGCACGTCTTTGGCGGTGTCTTTGCCACGCACCACTTCGAGCAGTTTCATCACGTTGGCAGGGCTGAAGAAGTGCAAGCCCACCACGTCTTGGGGACGCTTGGTGAAGTTGGCAATTTTGTTCAGGTCGAGCGTAGAGGTGTTGGACGCCAAAATCGCGCCCGGCTTCATCACGGCATCAAGTTGTTTGAACACGGCTTCTTTGACACCCATGTCTTCAAACACGGCTTCAATCACGAGGTCTGCATCCTTGATGTCGTCGTAGCTGAGTGTGGTGCTGAGCAACGCCATGCGCTCGGCCATCTTGTCTTGCTTGAGTTTGCCTTTTTTGACACGGTCTTCGTAGTTCTTTTGAATCGTGGCCAAACCTCGGTCTAAAGCCTCTTGTTTGGTTTCAATCATCTTGACCGCAATGCCTGCATTCAAGAAGTTCATGGCAATGCCGCCTCCCATCGTGCCCGCGCCGATGACGGCCACCATTTTGATGTCGCGCACCGGCGTGTCGCTTGGTACATCGGCAATTTTGCTGGCGGCGCGTTGTGCGCCAAACAAGTGGCGTAAGGCGCGGCTCTCAGGCGTCCACATGAGGTTGATGAACTGTTCGCGCTCGAACATCATGCCGTCGTCAAACTTTTTCTTGGTGGCCATTTCCACCGCGTCCACAGCCTTGGGGGGTGCGGGGTAGTTTTTGGCCATGCCTTTGACCATGTTGCGGGCGAACTGAAAGTACGCGTCGCCTTGTGCGTGCTTGCAAGGCAGGTCGCGCAATTTGGGCAATGGACGCACATCGGCCACTTCGCGGGCGTAGGCCAAGGCCTCGTCCATGAGGCTTTTGGGCGACATGGCCATTTGGTCAAACAGTTTTTGGCCGGGCAGCATGCTGAGCATGTCGCTCTTAATCGCTTCGCCGCTCACAATCATGTTCAACGCGGGCTCTACGCCCAACGCGCGCGGTAAACGTTGTGTGCCGCCTGCGCCGGGGATCAGGCCCAGCTTCACCTCCGGCATGCTGATGCTGGTGCCCGGCGCACAAATGCGGTAGTGGCAACCGAGGGCCAGCTCAAGGCCACCGCCCATGACCACCGTGTGCATGGCGGCCACCACAGGTTTGCTGCAGTTTTCCACGCAAGAAATCACGCTGAGCAAGTTGGGCTCTTGGAATGCTTTGGGTGAACCAAACTCGCGCACATCCGCACCACCCGAAAACGCTTTGCCATGGCCGGTAATCACCACGGCTTTGACCGCAGCATCGGCTTGCGCATGCGCAATGGCGACGACGACGGCGCGTCGTGTTTCTAAACCCATGCCGTTGACGGGTGGGTTGTTCAAGGTAATCACAGCCACATCGCCGTGTACTTGGTAGTCTGCACTCATTGCATTTCCTTCATTAAACGAATCGGGAGGGTTAGGCGCTTGGCAGCTTGTAGTCTTTGAGCTGCTCGCGTAATTTGGTTTTGAGCATCTTGCCGGTGGCCCCAATCGGAATGGCATCGACAAACACCACGTCGTCTGGAATTTGCCACTTGGCGGTTTTGCCCTCGTAGAAAGCCAGCAGTTCTTCACGGCTCACTTGGGCGTCGGGTTTTTTCACCACAGCCACGATGGGCCGCTCGTCCCACTTGGGGTGGGCCACGCCAATGCAAGCCGCCATCGCCACAGCGGGGTGAGCCACGGCAATGTTTTCAATGTCGATGGAGCTGATCCACTCGCCACCTGATTTGATGACGTCTTTGCTTCGGTCCGTGATTTGCATGAAACCATCGGCATCGATGGTGGCCACGTCGCCTGTGGGGAACCAGCTTTGACCGTCTTTGTCTTTCACGAGCGGGTTGCCCTCGCCTTTGTAATAGCTAGACACCACCCATGGGCCGCGCACCAGCAAGTCGCCATAGGCTTTGCCGTCGTGCGCTTGTTCTTCGCCCGCGTCGTTGACGATTTTCATGTCTACGCCATAAATCGCGCGGCCTTGCTTCATCAGCAATTTCATTTGCTCTTCTTTGGACAGCTTGAGGTGCTTATTTTTCAAGGTACACAAAGTGCCCAAGGGGCTGAGTTCTGTCATGCCCCAGGCGTGCAACACCTCAACGCCGTAGTCATCGCGGAAGGCATCAATCATGGCAGGGGGGCATGCCGAGCCGCCGATGACGGTGCGCTTCAGGGTGGAGAACTTCAAGCCATGGGGCAGCATGTACGTCAGCAACATTTGCCACACGGTGGGTACACCGGCTGCGTAGGTGACGCCCTCGTTCTCGATCATCTCGTACACCGACTTGCCGTCCATGCCCGGGCCTGGAGACACCAGCTTGGCACCCGTGAGCGCCGCGCTGTAGGGGATGCCCCAAGCGTTGACGTGAAACATAGGCACCACGGGCAAGATGGCGTCACGCGCGGAGATGCACATCACATCGGGCAGCGCAGCGGCGTAAGCGTGCAAAGTGGTGGAGCGGTGGCTGTACAGGGCCGCCTTGGGGTTTCCTGTGGTGCCACTGGTGTAGCACATGCTGGATGCGGTGTTTTCGTCAAACACAGGCCATGGGTAGCTGGTGCTTTGTTTGCCCATCCATGCTTCGTAGCTGATGAGGTTGGGGATGCCAGTGTCTGCGGGCAATTTATCGGCATCGCACATCGCCACCCAGTGCTTCACCGTGGTGCACTTGCTGTGCACGGCTTGGACGATGGGCAAAAACGTCATGTCAAAGCACAGCACTTGGTCTTCGGCATGGTTGGCAATCCACGCAATTTGTTCAGGGTGTAAGCGCGGGTTGATGGTGTGCAGCACGCGGCCTGAGCCGCTGACGCCAAAGTACAACTCAAGGTGGCGATAGCCGTTCCAAGCGATCGTAGCCACACGGTCGCCGAATCCCAACTTCAGGCCATCCAAAGCATTAGCCACTTGGCGTGAACGGCGTGCCACGTCTGACCAGGTGTAGCGGTGAATGTCGCCCTCTACGCGTCGCGACACCACTTCACCATCGCCATGGTGTTTGTCTGCAAACTCAATCAAGCTTGAGATCAACAGAGGTTGGTCTTGCATCAGTCCTAGCATGGTGCCTCCTTGCTGGTTTGTTTTTTCGCACGGTCGTGCTTTTTTATGTATTGTGCCAAGTCTTTGTGTCGATTTGCGTAAAGCCCACAAAAAACCAGCCTATGGATAACCCGAGACAATGGGGTCTATGTTTGATATTGCCGCCACTCCAACTGCTGACTTGCCTTGGCTACATACGTCTGAAAAGGGATTTGCGTCACTGGGCGAAACATTCGCCACGCCGACCGATCCCACTCCCCTGCCAGCAGCACATTGGGTAGGCTGCAACGATGCTTTGCGTGATGGTCTGGGCTTACCCACAAACTTGTGGGAACAACAAGAGGCTTTGGATCTTTTCACTGGCAACCGACGCACAGCAGACCACCTCACTTATGCCAGCGTCTACAGCGGCCACCAGTTTGGCCAATGGGCGGGGCAGCTCGGCGATGGCCGTGCATTGAACCTCGGGGCAATCCAAACCCCAGCAGGCCTGCAAGAGCTGCAACTCAAAGGCGCAGGTCCAACGCCCTACTCACGCCGCGGTGATGGACGCGCTGTATTGCGTTCCAGCATTCGCGAGTTTTTAGCCAGCGAAGCCATGCATGGTTTGGGCATTCCCACCACACGCGCTTTGTGTGTCACAGGTTCACCCGCTCATGTACGCCGTGAAGAGGTCGAAACTGCCGCCGTGGTCACCCGCGTAGCACCGAGCTTTGTGCGCTTTGGCCACTTTGAGCATTTCGCATCCAACGGCCAAATCGATGAGCTGCGTGCATTGGCCGATCATGTGGTGACAGCGCATTTCCCTGAGTTGCAAAACAAACAAAGCACTGAGCGCTATGTCGCGTTGTTGCAGGAAGTCACCCAGCGCACCGCCACTTTGATGGCCCAGTGGCAAGCCGTGGGGTTTTGCCATGGCGTGATGAATACCGACAACATGAGCGTGCTAGGTCTCACGCTCGACTATGGGCCATTTCAGTATTTAGATGGCTTTGACGCCAACCACATTTGCAACCACTCTGACCACCAAGGCCGCTACGCCTATGCGCGGCAGCCGCAAATTGCTTACTGGAACTTGTTCTGCCTCGGTCAAGCCCTGATGCCGCTGATTGACGAACAAGCACTCGCTTTGGCTGCACTAGAAAGCTACAAAGAAACTTTCCCAAGTGCTATGGACCAAGGCATGCGCAACAAACTGGGGCTGAATGGCGTGCACGAGGGCGACCGCGCATTGGTGGAAGACCTACTGCAAGCACTGCAGCAAGACCGTGTGGACTACACCGTGTTTTGGCGCCGTTTGAGCTTGGCTGTGCGTGAATCTGCTCACAGCACCCATGCGTTTGAGCCCGTGCGTGATCTCTTCATGCACCGCGAGGTGTTTGATGCATGGTGCACCCGTTATCTAGACCGCCTAGGCTCAGTCAACCGCCTGTCAGCAGGCGACGCCATGCTGTGCACCAACCCTAAATACATTCTGCGCAACCACTTGGGCGAACTGGCCATTCGCCAAGCCAAAACAGGCAACTTTGCGATGGTGCAAGACCTGTTGCATGTGCTGCACGCGCCCTTTGACGAACACCCCACTTACGAAGCCTGGGCTGGCCTTGCGCCAGATTGGGCTTCATCCATCGAAATCAGTTGCTCCTCATGACCCTCCAAAAAACCGAACAAGAATGGCGCGCCCTCCTCGCCGCCAAAAACGCCGAGCCCGTGGCATATGAAGTGACGCGCAAAGCTGCCACTGAGCGCCCGTTTACCGGCAAATATGAAGACCATTGGGAAAAAGGCAGTTACCACTGCATGTGCTGCGACGCCAAACTGTTCGACGCGTCTACCAAGTTTGATGCGGGCTGCGGCTGGCCCAGCTTTCACACCGCAGTCACTGAAGAAGCGATCACCGAGCATCGCGACACGACACACGGCATGGTGCGGGTGGAAACGGTTTGCAGCCAATGTGGCGCTCACCTCGGCCATGTGTTCAACGATGGGCCTGCGCCTACTGGCTTGCGCTATTGCATGAACTCGGCTTCGTTAGACTTCGTGCCAAACAAATAATTGCGCTTATGAAATTACTGCTCGACTTCTTCCCCATCATCCTGTTCTTCGTGACCTTTAAAACGTGGGGCATCATGGCCGCCACGGCTGTGGCCATTGCAGCTACCGTGCTGCAAATTGGCTACCTGTGGCGCAAAAACGGGTTTGTCGAACCCATGCAATGGGTCAGCCTTGGCGTCATCGTGGTGTTTGGCGGGGCGACGCTCCTGACGCAAGACGAAACCTTCATCAAATGGAAACCCACCGTGCTGTATTGGCTCATGGCCAGTGCCTTGTGGCTGGGCCATTACGTGTTCAAACGCAACTTCATCCAAAAGCTCATGAGCGCACAGGTGGCGTTGCCAAACCATGCATGGGGCGTGCTTTTGCACAGCTGGGCATGCTTTTTTGCGGTCATGGGCTGCGTCAACATTTGGGTGGCCAACCACTTTGACACTGATACGTGGGTGAGTTTCAAACTCTTTGGCGGCTTGGGCCTGATGCTGGTGTTTGTGGTGGCCCAAGGCATGTACATGAGCCGCTTCATCAAAGAGCAGCCTGAGGACCAAGCATGAGCATCACCTCACACCTGCTGACACAGCGATTACAAGAACGCTTAAATCCCGTTTTTGTTGAAGTTCTAGACGAAAGTGCGGCCCATGCAGGCCACGTTGGCGCCAACGACAGCGGCTTTGGCACACACTTTCGCGTGCGCATTCAGAGTGACATCTTCACTGGCAAATCCCGCGTTTCGCGCCATCGCCTTGTGTATGATGCATTGCAAGAATATATCGATCAAGGCTTGCATGCCTTGGCCATTGAAGTCATAGAAACCCCCTGAGAGCTGACATGAAAAAACAAATGATTTGGACCGCTGTGGCAGCCGCTGCACTCGCTTGCTTGAGCATGGGCGCCAATGCCCAAAACATCGCCATCGTCAACGGCAAGGCTGTGCCTTCAACACGTGTCGAAGCACTGGCTCAACAAGTGGCCCGCTCTGGTCGCCCTGTCACTCCCGATGTGGAAGCCCAAATCAAAGAAGAAGTGATTGCGCGCGAAATCTTCATGCAAGAAGCGCAAAAGCGCGGTTTAGACGCCACGCCTGAGTACAAAACACAAATCGAGTTGGCCCGTCAAACCATTTTGATTCGCGAGTTGTTCGCTGAATTCCAAAAAACTTCTGCTGTCACCGACGCTGACGTGCAAGCCGAATACGACAAATTTGTGGCGGCCAACGGCGGCAAAGAGTACCGCGCTCGCCACATTTTGGTGGAAACACAAGCCCAAGCTGATGCCATTCTTGCCAGCCTGAAAAAAGGCGGCAAGTTTGAAGACATCGCCAAGAAGCAATCCAAAGATCCAGGTTCAGGCGCCAATGGTGGCGATCTCGATTGGGCCGCTGCTGGCAACTACGTCAAAGAATTCTCAGACGCCATGGTCGCTTTGAACAAAGGCCAAGTGTCTGCGCCTGTGCAAAGCCAGTTTGGTTTCCACATCATCCGTTTGGACGACGTGCGTGAAGCCCAGTTGCCAAAGATTGAAGACGTGAAGCCACAAATCGTGCAACAAATGACGCAACAACGCATGGCCGCCTTCCAACAAGAACTGCGCGCCAAAGCCAAGGTCGAGTAAATCACCTTCGCGTCACTGACACAGCGGCCTTCGGGCCGCTTTTGTTTTTCTAGATAATTCACGCTATGTCTTTGCTTAACCACCAACTCGAACTCCTAGCCCCCGCGCGTGATGCCGACATCGGCATTGCTGCCATTCACCACGGCGCAGACGCGGTGTACATCGGCGCTCCTGCCTTTGGTGCGCGAGCCAGCGCCTCCAACACGCTGCAAGACATTGAACGCTTGTGCAAAGAGGCGCACCGCTTCAACAGCAAAATTTTCATCACCCTCAACACGATTCTGCGCGACGACGAGCTGGAAGCCGCGCAAAAAATGGCGTGGGATGTGTACCGTGCAGGCGCAGATGTGCTGATCGTGCAAGACATGGGTTTGCTTGAGCTGGACTTGCCGCCTATTCAACTGCACGCCAGCACACAAACCGACATTCGCACGCCCGAAAAAGCCCGCTTCATGCAAGACGTTGGCTTCTCACAAATCGTGTTGGCCCGCGAGCTGACGCTGCCGCAAATCAAAGCCATCCACGATGTGTTAGACGACGAGCGCTGCAACTTAGAGTTCTTTGTGCACGGCGCTTTGTGCGTGGCCTACAGTGGCCAGTGTTTCATCAGCCATGCCCACACCGGTCGAAGCGCCAACCGTGGCGACTGCAGCCAAGCCTGCCGCCTGCCCTATCACGTGACCGATGCCGAAGGCCGCTTCATCGCGCATGACAAACATGTGCTCTCGATGAAAGACAACAACCAAAGCGAGAACCTCGCGGCTTTGGTCGATGCCGGAGTGCGCAGCTTCAAAATCGAAGGCCGTTACAAAGACATGGCCTATGTGAAAAACATCACCGGCCATTACCGCGTGTTGATGGACGAGCTGATCGAAGCCCGTCAATACTCGACCGACCCGGAGCGCCCACCCCTCAGCCGCGCATCGAGTGGCAACACCACGCTGTACTTCACGCCCAACCCAGAGCAAAACTTCAACCGCGAGTTCACCGACTACTTTGTGCAAGGCCGCAAAGAAGACATTGGCGCATTTGACTCGCCTAAGAACCCAGGCATCGTGTTGGGCGAAGTGATGGGCACTGGCTCCAATTGGCTCGAAGTGCAGCCATACGACAAAGCGGCCGTGCTGCACAACGGCGATGGCCTTTGCTACTACGATCTACAAAAAGAACTGGTGGGCGTGGCCATCAACCGCGCCGAGCCAAGCCCCAAAAAAGGTGTGTGGCGTTTATTCCCCAGAGACCCGATTGAAGGCTTTCGCGATTTGCGTGCAGGCATGGTCATCAACCGCAACCGCGACATGGATTGGGTGCGTGGACTTGAGAAAAACTCAAGCGAACGACGCATTGGCGCATGGGTCGAGCTTGCAGAAACTCCGCAAGGCTTTGCGCTCAAGCTCACCGACGAAGACGGCCACACGGCCAGCGCCACCCTCGCCTGCTCCAAAGAACTCGCCAAAGACGCTGTGCGCAACGACGCCAGCCTGCGCGAGCACTTGAGCAAATTTGGCGCAAGTGTGTTTGAAGTGCTCAACCTTCAAATCAACATCAGCCAAGCTTGGTTTGTTCCCGCCTCGTCACTCAACGCCTTGCGTCGCGACGCGGTGGAGCAGTTGGAACTCGCTCGTCTAAAGGCTTATGACCGTCCCCAACGCGCAGTAGCCGTTGAGCCCCCCGTGAGCTACCCCGAAGATTCGCTCACCTACCTTGCCAACGTGTTCAATCAAAAGGCACACGACTTTTATGCCAAGCACGGCGTGAAAGTGATTGAAGCCGCTTATGAAAGCCACGAGGAGCTAGGCGAAGCCAGCCTGATGATCACCAAACACTGCGTGCGCTTTAGCATGAGCTTGTGCCCCAAACAAGCCAAAGGTGTGACGGGTGTGCAAGGCACAGTCAAGGCCGAGCCGCTGATGCTCATCAATGGCAGCGAAAAGCTCACCCTGCGTTTTGACTGCAAGCCCTGCGAAATGCATGTAGTGGGCAAGATGAAAAAGTCGGTGCTCAACCAGCGCATCAAAGAGATGGCCGAGTCACCGATCACGTTTTACAAAACGCGTTGATCAACCCACCCACTTGCGTGCATTGCGCCACATGCGCATCCAAGGGCTGAACGCATCCACGCCTCCTGAAGCAGCCAAGTCGGTCCAGCTCATTTGCACGTTGCGGAACACGCGCTCGGGGTGCGGCATCATGGCGGTGAAGCGTCCGTCTGCTGTGGTGACCGCAGTCAGACCTGCCAAGCTGCCGTTCGGGTTGAACGGGTACTGCATCGTCGCTTGGCCGTTGTTGTCCACAAAACGCATAGCGCCAATGGTTTGGGCAGCATTGCCGCGAGCTTGAAAGTTGGCGAAGCCTTCGCCGTGCGCCACGGCGATCGGCAAACGTGCACCCGCCATACCTTCGAAGAACAAAGATGGCGACTTCAACACTTCCACCATGCTCAGACGCGCTTCAAAACGCTCGCTTTGGTTGGTGGTGAAGCGTGGCCAGTGCTCAGCGCCAGGAATGATGTCGGCCAACTCGGCAAACATTTGGCAACCGTTACACACGCCCAAACCGAAGGTGTCGGTACGTGCAAAGAACTGCTGCATTTTCTCAGACAACACGGGGTTGAACGTGATGCTGCGCGCCCATCCAATGCCAGCGCCCAAGGTATCGCCGTAGCTGAAGCCACCGCACGCCACCAAACCTTTGAAGTCTTGCAGCTTGGCGCGGCCTGTTTGAAGGTCGGTCATGTGCACGTCGTACGCGTCAAAGCCGGCTTCGGCAAACGCATAGGCCATCTCAACGTGTGAGTTCACGCCTTGCTCGCGTAGCACGGCGACTTTGGGTTTAGTGGCCACGTTGATGAACGGTGCTGCCACGTTGTCGGTGATACCCGCTGGCAAATGCACGTGCATGCCGGGGTCTGTGGGGTTGCCCGCTGCGGCGTGCTCTGCATCGGCACACGCAGGGTTGTCGCGTTGTTGGCAAATCTTCCAGCTCACGCTGTCCCACACTTGGTGCAGGTCGGCCAACTTGGCCACAAACACTTCTTTGGTGTCGCGCCACACGCTGATCTCGCCCTTGCCTTTGGCTATGGTGGATGACTGTGGTCGTGTCTTGCCCACAAAGTGGCTGTGCTTGGACAAGCCATGCTCACGCAAGGTTTGCATCACTTCGTTGCGCTCAGATGTGCGCACTTGCAGCACCACACCCAGCTCTTCGTTGAACAAGGCTTGCAGCGTCAGCTCTTCGCGACGAGCACCGACCTGTGAAGCCCAGTTTTTGGTGTCGCCATACTCAGCGCGGCTGTCGTGGATGCCGTCGCCTTCGGTGATGAGCATGTCCACATTCAGCGCCACGCCCACTTGGCCTGCAAAAGCCATCTCGCACACAGTGGCTATCAAGCCACCATCGCTGCGGTCGTGGTACGCCAAGATCTTGCCTTGCGCGCGCAATGCGTTCACCGCGTTAACGAGCTTAATCAAGTCTTGCGCATCGTCGAGGTCTGGCACTTCGTCGCCAGCCTGGTTCAGCACTTGGCCCAAGATGCTGCCCGCCATACGGCGCTTGCCCTCGCCCAACTGCACCAACACCAAGGTGGTGTCTTCGGTGTTGTTGAGTTGTGGTGTGAGCGTGCCACGCACATCGGGGATGGACGCAAACGCGCTGATGATCAGGCTCACGGGTGAGGTGACTTTTTTGGTTTCGCCGTTCTCACTCCACTGCGTGCGCATGGACAAACTGTCCTTACCAACAGGAATGGAAATTCCCAGGGCTGGACACAGTTCCAAGCCCACAGCTTTGACGGTGTCGTACAGCGCAGCGTCTTCACCAGGCTCGCCGCAAGCGGCCATCCAGTTGGCGCTGAGCTTGACGCGAGGCAATTCAAACGGTGCGGCCAACAAGTTGGTGATGGCTTCAGCCACAGCCATGCGGCCAGAGGCCGGTGCGTCTAGTGAAGCAAGCGGCGTGCGCTCGCCCATGCTCATGGCTTCACCCGCGAAGCTTTGGTAGTCGGCCAAGGTCACGGCCACATCGGCCACAGGCACTTGCCAAGGGCCCACCATTTGGTCGCGGTGCGTCAGGCCACCCACGGCGCGGTCACCGATGGTGATGAGGAATCGTTTGCTGGCCACGGTGGGGTGGCTGAGCACGTTGATGACGGATTCTTGCAAGCTCACGCCTGTGAGGTTCATGGGGGCGCTGGTGCGCTCAACGCGCGTGACGTCGCGGTGCATCTTGGGTGGCTTGCCCAGCAGCACGTTCATGGGCATATTGACTGCCGCCTCTGCACTTTCACCTATGTGGTGAGCTAGCACCGCATCTTCATTGGCAACAGTCAAATGACGCTCTTCAGTCGCCACACCCACCACCGCAAATGGACAACGCTCGCGCTCGCAGAAGGCTTTGAATTGCTCCAGCGACTCTGGCGCAATGGCCATCACATAGCGCTCTTGGCTTTCGTTTGACCAAATTTCTTTAGGGGCCAAGCCCGATTCTTCGAGGGGCACTGCGCGCAAATCAAAGCGTGCGCCACGGCCTGCGTCGTTGGTGAGTTCTGGAAACGCGTTGGACAAACCGCCCGCGCCCACGTCGTGAATGGCAAGGATGGGGTTGTTCTTGCCTTGGGCCCAGCAATGGTTGATCACCTCTTGCGCACGACGTTCAATTTCGGGGTTGCCGCGTTGCACCGAATCAAAGTCCAGCTCAGCCGCGTTGGTGCCGCTGGCCATCGAGCTGGCGGCACTTCCGCCCATGCCAATGCGCATGCCGGGGCCGCCCAGTTGAATCAACAGGCTGCCTGCGGGAAATTCAATCTTCTTGGTTTGTTCGCTGTCAATCACGCCCAAGCCACCCGCAATCATGATGGGCTTGTGGTAGCCGCGTGTCACACCGGCCACGTCTTGCTCGTACTCGCGGAAGTAGCCTGTCAGATTGGGACGGCCAAACTCGTTGTTAAACGCCGCGCCGCCTAAGGGGCCCTCGGTCATGATTTGCAAAGGGCTGGCCATGTGTGAGGGACGGCCCAAACTTTTGCCATCCGTGCTGCCCCACAGCTTAGACACCGTAAAGCCCGACATACCGGCCTTGGGCTTGGAGCCTCGGCCTGTGGCACCCTCGTCGCGAATCTCGCCGCCGTTGCCGGTGGACGCACCGGGGTAAGGCGAAATGGCGGTGGGGTGGTTGTGGGTTTCGACCTTCATCAACACATGGTTGGTGGCGGATACTTTTTCGTACTGAGGCAGATCTTTGCCATTGTTGGTGGCCAAAAAGCGTTCGACTTGGTGGCCTTCCATGATGGAGGCGTTGTCCGAATAAGCCACCACAGTAAATTGCGGGCTGGTTTTTTCGGTGTGGCGAATCATGCCAAACAGGCTGTGCGATTGCGCTTCGCCGTCGATGGTGAACTCGGCGTTGAAAATCTTGTGCCGGCAGTGCTCGCTATTGGCTTGCGCGAACATCATCAGCTCCACATCGGTGGGGTTGCGCTTGAGTTGGGTGAAGGCGTTTACCAAATACGCAATCTCATCCTCAGCCAAAGCCAAGCCCCAACGCTTGTTGGCGTCATGCAAGGCGGCCTCGCCACCTTGGAGCACGTCCACTTGTTCCATCGGTGCGGGGTGCAATTCGGTGAACAAACCCAGCGCCTCATCGCGTGTGCGCATCACCGACTCGGTCATGCGGTCGTGCAACACATCGGCCACGGCCAGCAATTGTTCGGGTGTGAGCGTGGCTTTGCTCAGCAAGCCGTCTTTGAGTTGAATGTGGAACTCGGTGATGCGCTCAATGCGCTTGAGCTGCAAGCCGCAGTTGTGTGCAATGTCAGTCGCCTTAGACGCCCAAGGCGACACCGTGCCAAAACGTGGCGTGACCACCAGCAAAGTGCCTGCGGGTGATTTGTGCGCAGGCTCGCCATAGGTCAGCAAAGCAGCCAGTGTTTGCTGCTGCGCGGCATCCAGCTTGGCCTCGGTCGCAGCCAAATGCACAAAACGCGCGCTCAGACCATGGATTTGCGGGGAGATGGCCGCCAAACGGGGCAAGAGCTGTTGAACACGGAAATCGCTGAGGGCGTTGCCGCCTTCGAAAATGCTGAGGTGCAGGGACACGAGGGAGCCTTGAGAAAAAGACGGAAATCGAATCGGGCCGGGCCGCTGACTGGGGCTGGTCGGCAAAGGTTAGATTTTACGTGTCCGCCGAGGGTATTTTGTACACAATTCAAAGCTGGAAACAGGTGTTTTGCCCTGGATGGGATAATCATGACCATGACCACATCCATCAAAGACGCCCAAGGCGCACAAGGCATGCGCATCGCGGGCAAACTGGCCTCCGAAGTTCTTGATTTCATCACCCCGCACGTGGTGCCGGGCGTGACGACCAACCAGCTCGACAAGCTGTGCTACGACTACATCACAGAAGTTCAAAAGGCCATTCCCGCCCCGCTGAACTACAACCCCAGCGGTGACAACCCTTACCCCAAATCCATCTGCACCTCCATCAACCACCAGGTGTGCCATGGCATTCCCAATGACAAGCCGCTGAAAAAAGGCGATGTGGTGAACATCGACATCACCGTCATCAAAGACGGTTGGCATGGTGACACCAGCCGCATGTTCTCGGTGGGCGAGGTGTCCATCGCGGCCAAGCGTTTGTCTAAATTGACGTACGAAGCCATGTGGCATGGCATCGTCAAGGTCAAGCCGGGCGCACGTTTGGGCGACATTGGCTTTGCGATTCAACGTTTTGCCGAGAGCCACGGCTTTTCGGTGGTGCGCGAGTTTTGCGGCCACGGCATTGGCCAGGTGTTCCACGAAGAGCCGCAAGTGCTGCACTACGGCAAAGCTGGCACTGGCGAGACGTTGCAAGAGGGCATGACCTTCACCATTGAGCCCATGATCAACGCGGGCAAGAAAGACATCAAAGAATTGGGCGACGGCTGGACCATCGTCACGCGCGACCACTCGTTGTCAGCCCAGTGGGAACACACCATCCTCGTCACGCCCACGGGCTACGAGGTGTTAACTCTGTCCGACGGCAGCCCCGCCCTGCCCGACTTTGTGACCACCACCTGCTGTTAAGCCCCCCCGCAATGAACACCTTGGCCAACCTGTACCGAAAGGACAAGGCGGCATTGCTGCTGGCCGCGTCCAGCTCGACCACCCCACGCAGTGTGAAAACCTTGTTGCACAAGCTGTGCAGCATGACCGACGACACCTTGCGCACCCTGTGGGACGCTGCGGGCTTTGACAACAACCTGTGCTTAGCCGCTGTGGGCGGCTATGGCCGTGGCGAGTTGTACCCGTATTCAGATGTTGACGTGCTGCTGCTCATGCCCGATGGCACATCGCCCGAAAAAGACGATGCGCTCAAAGCCCAAATTGAAAAGTTCATTGGCAGCTGCTGGGACACGGGGCTAGAAATTGGCTCCAGCGTGCGCACCGTGACCGAATGCGTGCAAGAAGCCTCGGCCGACATCACCGTGCAAACCTCGTTGTTGGAAGCACGCTTTTTGATGGGCAGCGTCAAGCTGTTTAAAACTTTTCAAAAGCACTACGCGATCGCACTTGACCCCAAGGCTTTCTTCTTGGCCAAGACGCTGGAGATGAATCAGCGCCACACCAAATACGAAAACACGCCCTACTCACTTGAGCCCAACTGCAAAGAGTCGCCAGGCGGTATGCGTGACTTGCAAGTGGTGTTGTGGGTCGCCAAAGCAGCCGGCTTGGGCGACAGCTGGGAAAGCTTGGGGCGCAAAGGCTTGGCCACCGAATTTGAGGTCAAGCAACTGAAACGCAACGAAGACGCGCTGGCCCTCATCCGCACCCGCTTGCATTTGGCCGCCAAGCGCCGTGAAGACCGCTTGGTGTTTGACTTGCAGCACGCCGTGGCCCAAAGCTTGGGTCTAGGGGTTGAAGAAGACGGCACGCTCAACGCGCGCGTGGCCAGCGAAGCCTTGATGAAGCGCTACTACTGGGCCGCCAAAGCAGTGACCCAACTCAACCAAATTTTGTTGCTCAACATCGAAGAGCGTCTGACGGGTAACACCCAAGTGCCACGTCCTATCAATGATCGCTTTGCCGACAAGGCGGGCATGTTGGAAGTCACCAGCGACGACGTGTATGTGAACAACCCACACGCAATTTTGGAAACCTTTTGGTTGTACGAATCCACGGTGGGCATCAGCGGGCTATCAGCCCGCACGCTGCGCGCGCTTTACAACGCCCGCACCTTGATGGATGGCAAATTCCGCGCAGACCCTGTGAACCGCGAGATGTTCATGCGCATCTTGCAAGCGCCCAGCGGCATGACACACGCCGTGCGATTGATGAATCAAACCTCGGTGTTGGGTCGCTACCTGTGGCCCTTCCGCCGCATCGTGGGCCAGATGCAGCATGACCTGTTCCACGTTTACACCGTGGACCAACACATCTTGATGGTGCTGCGCAATGTGCGCCGCTTCTTCATGGCCGAACATGCACACGAATATCCGTTCTGCTCGCAACTCGCAGCAGGCTGGGACAAGCCCTGGATTTTGTATGCAGGTGCGCTGTTTCACGACATTGCCAAAGGCCGCGGCGGCGACCATTCGCAGCTAGGCCGTGGTGAAGTGCGTAAATTTGCGCGCGACCACAACGTTGACAAAGAAGACGCCAAACTCATCGAGTTCTTGGTGGGCGAACACTTGACCATGAGCCACATCGCGCAAAAGCAAGACTTGAGCGACCCCGATGTGATTCAAGCCTTTGCCAAACGCGTGGGCAACGAGCGCAACCTCACAGCGCTCTATCTGCTGACCGTGGCCGACATTCGCGGCACCAGCCCCAAGGTGTGGAACGCATGGAAAGGCAAATTGCTCGAGGACTTGTACCGCTACACAGCCCGGGCTCTTGGCGGCCGCGCCCCCGATGCCCATGCAGAAGTCGAGATTCGTAAAACCGAAGCCCTCACCATGCTTGCGCTCTATGCGCTGCCGTTTGAAGCGCACAAAGACCTGTGGGCCATCTTGGACGTGGGCTACTTCATGCGCCACGATGCGGCTGACATTGCTTGGCACACACGCCAGCTCTCGCGCAGCTTGTCTGTTGCCAAATCGCAAAACACCGCCATGGGTGTGACCGTGCGTGCACGCTTGTCGCCCGTGGGTGAAGGCTTGCAGGTCATGGTGTATTCGCCGGACCAGCCCGATTTATTTGCCCGCATTTGCTGTTACTTTGACCAAGCGGGATTCAACATTTGGGACGCCAAAGTGCACACCGCCAGCAATGGCTATGCGCTGGACACCTTCCAAGTGGTGAGCACCCATCTTGCCGAACACTACCGCGACCTCATCAACTTGGTGGAAACCGGTTTGACTGAGGCCATCAACGAGGCCAAGCCATTGCCAAGCGTTGGCAAAGGCCGCGCATCACGCCGAGTGAAGAGCTTCCCCATCGCACCCCGCGTGAACCTACAACCTGACGAGCGCGCCCAAAAGTGGCTGCTGAGCATCTCCGCCAGCGACCGTGTGGGCTTGCTCTACAGCGTAGCGCGTGTGTTGGCCAACCACAAAGTGAACTTGTTGCTGGCCAAAATCAGCACCTTGGGCGAACGTGTGGAAGACACCTTCTTGATTGATGGTGCGGCTTTGCAGCAAAACAAAGCGCAGCTGGAGATTGAGACAGAGTTGCTGGCTGCTTTGCAGGCTTAATCGTCGGCGTCGTCCAAACCTGGAAACAGCACATCGGTGTAGCCAAAGCGCGAGAAGTCCTGCACCCGCATCGGGTAGAGAACACCCACCATGTGGTCGCACTCGTGCTGCACCACCCGCGCATGGAAGCCTTCTACCGTTCGGTCAATCGGATTGCCCAGCGGGTCAAAACCTTGGTAGCGCAAACGCTTGAAACGCGGCACCATGCCTCGCAAGCCTGGTACCGACAGGCATCCTTCCCAGCCTTCTTCTTCCTCGTCGCCCATAGGCGTGAGCACAGGGTTAATCAGCACGGTGTAGGGCACCACCGGTGCATCGGGGTAGCGTGGGTTGAGCTCACCCGAGCCAAACACCACCACTTGCAAGTCCACGCCAATTTGTGGGGCAGCCAAACCTGCGCCATTGGCGGCCAGCATGGTGTCGTCTAGGTCTTTGAGCAGTGCTTGCAACTCTGGCGTGTTGAAAGCCTTCACGGGTTGAGCCACACGAAGCAGACGTTCGTCACCCATTTTTAAGATGTCTCGAATGGTCATGGCTCGGTCTTTTGTGTGTGCGCTTGATGGGAAGCAATCAAAGCAAGCAAGCCTTCTTCATCCATCACGGGAATGCCTAAGGCTTGGGCTTTCTCTAGCTTACTGCCCGCCTCTGCGCCGGCCACCACGCCATGTGTCTTCTTGCTCACACTGCCCGCCACTTTGGCACCCAAAGCTTCAAGCATGTCTTTGGCTTCATCGCGGCTCAAAGTGGGCAACGTGCCAGTCAGCACAAAAGTTTGGCCGGCCAAGGGCAAGCTCGCACCAGCAGTGGGCTCGCCCTCAGTCCATGTGACGCCGCAGGCACGCAGTTGCTCCACCACTTCGCGGTTGTGCGGCTGGTCAAAGAATGTGCGCAGGCTCAGGGCCACGATGGGGCCCACGTCGGCGACTTGTAGCAACTGATCGACGGTGGCATCCATGATGGCGTCCATCTTGCCGAAGTGGCGAGCCAGTTCTTTGGCCGTGGCCTCGCCCACATGGCGAATGCCTAGGCCAAACAAGAACCGTGGCAGCGTGGTTTGTTTGGATTTCTCAATGCTGGCCAACACGTTGTTGGCAGATTTTTCTGCCATGCGCTCGAGCGTGACCAAGGCGGTGAAGCCCATGCGGTAGAGGTCGGGCAAAGTTTTGACCACGCCTGCGTCCACCAGTTGATCGACCAGCTTGTCGCCCAAGTCTTCAATTTCTACCGCACGGCGATGCGCAAAGTGCAGGATGGCTTGCTTACGCTGGGCGCTGCAAAACAAGCCGCCAGTGCAACGGTAATCGGCCTCGCCTTCTTCACGCACGGCGGGGCTGCCGCACACGGGGCATGCGTGCTGCATGGTGAAGATTTGTGCGTCTTGCAGGCGTTTTTCTAAAACGACCGACACCACTTCTGGAATCACATCACCTGCGCGGCGCACCACCACGGTGTCGCCCACCCGCACGTCTTTGCGGCGGGCTTCGTCTTCGTTGTGCAGCGTGGCATTGGTCACAGTCACACCGCCCACAAACACGGGCGCAAGTTTGGCTACGGGGGTGAGCTTGCCCGTGCGGCCCACTTGCACCTCGATGGCTTGCACAGTGGTGAGTTGTTCTTGCGCCGGGTACTTGTGCGCCACGGCCCAGCGGGGTTCGCGGGTGACAAAGCCGAGCTGACGCTGCGCGGCCAAGCTGTTGACCTTGTAGACCACGCCATCAATGTCAAACGCCAGCGCATCCCGCGCTTGGCCCATGCGTTGGTGAAAGTTCACCAAGCCCGCAGCGCCTTGCACACACGCGGTTTGCTCAGCCACAGGAAAGCCCCATTGTTTGAGCGCCATCAACAAATCGAAATGTGTGTTGAAGGACGGGCCGCCGTCTTCCAGGGGCGTGATGTCGCCCAAGCCATAGGCGAAGAAGCTCAAAGGGCGTTGCGCAGCAATGGTGGGGTCGAGCTGACGCACCGCACCGGCTGCGGCATTGCGCGGATTCACAAAGGTCTTTTCGCCCTTCTCGCCTGCCGCGATGCGGGCCCGTTGCCGCTCGTTCAAGGCTTCAAAGTCGCCACGGGCCATGTAAACCTCGCCGCGCACTTCTAGCACTTTGGGCGCGTCAGCTGACAAGCGCAAAGGAATTTGGCCAATGGTGCGGATGTTTTGTGTCACCTCTTCGCCCATTTCGCCATCACCGCGTGTGGCGGCTTGCACCAGCACACCGTGTTCGTAGCGCAGGCTCATGGCGAGGCCATCAAACTTCAGTTCAGCCACGTAATCGATCAACGGGTCGGCTTCGGTCAGACCCAGCTCTTTGCGAATGCGTGTGTCAAAAGCTTCTGCGCCGCTGGCTTCGGTGTCTGTCTCGGTGCGGATGCTAAGCATGGGCACCACGTGTTTGACGCTGGCAAAGCTGTCGAGCGGCTTGCCACCAACGCGTTGGGTGGGTGAATCGGGTGTGAGCAGCTCGGGGTGAGCGGCTTCTAGCGCTTGCAGTTCTTTGAACAAGCGGTCGTATTCGGCATCGGGAATGGTGGGCGCGTCCAGCACGTAGTACTGGTGGCCGTGGTGGTGAAGTTGCTCGCGCAATTCTGCGACGCGTGTGGCCACATCTTTATGACCCTTGGCATCGCTGCCGTCATTGGAGTTAGCGGCAGAGCCGCTAAATAAGTCAGCGGTGCTCATGCTGCGTGACCTTGAAATTAGCTGAACAAGCGGCGCGCTTGCGGCGAGCCTGCCGACAAGTCACGCGCATCAAGCGTGTCGTACAAAGCCAGCAAGTCACGGGCAATGGCACCGATGGCGGTCTCAGACAAGGGCTGGCCGTTGTCATCTGAGATCGCACCGTCCATCACGCGCGCCAGTTCGTAGGCGGTTTGAATCATGCGGGCGTAAGGCTCTTCTTTGCGGTCCACCTGTGGCACATCGAGTGACAAGGCGAGTTCGTAAATGGCCGATTGCGTGGGGTCTTCAGACATCGCGGCTTGCGAGTCAAATGTCAAACCCAGAATGGGCGGCAAGCCATGCACGGGAGCAGGCACCACCATGCGGCCTGGCAAGACGCCAGCAATAAAGCCCAAACGCGCCGCGTTTTGCTGCACGTAGCCTGGGCTCCAGACTGCCTTGGTGGCTTTGAGGGTAAAGCTCAGTTGAGCGTCGTGGGCGCTGGCAAAGTTGTCGAGCTCGCGCGCACGTGCCACGGCTTCGAGCATGTCTGGAAACTCAGGCGCACCATTGATGGCGTCAGCAAAGTGTTGAGTTTTGGTAACGAATTCAGAGAACTCAATTTCATTCAAGGGGCCGATGCGGTTGGCCAACTGCACGCCCGATTGAAACGCGCTGTAGCGCTGGCCGTTGCGTGGGTGTTCCCACAACCCGGTTTCGGTGTTGAGGCCTTCCAAACTGAACAACTTGCTGCCCACGCGGCGTGTGGCGGGCATGGCCTGCAAAGCGGCATCGCCAGAGGCGGGGTGGTCAATTTCAACAGCGGCGATGACGTCAATCAAGGCATCCAAGGCTGGACGCTTTTCAAGTTGGGGTAAATCAGAGGTGGCTGAATCCATGACCTTGGCCACGGCTGGCGTCATGGCGGGCGAATGAATCGGGTGAAGAGCCGCTTGCTGCGCAGCGCGTTCGGCGGCTGCTTTGGCTGCAGCGGCTTTACTCGCTGCAATTTGGGCCATCTCGGCTTCGTCTGGCACACGTTGGGCGTGGGCCGTGGCCTCTTCCATCATGCTGCGGGCCATGTCTGTGACGGGGTCAAGGCTGCCTGTCGTTTGATATGTGGTTTGGTACGTTGGTGGATAGCTAGGGGCGGCAACTTCTGGCTCGTGATGGGCATCGTACGAAGGGGCGGCATCAAACGACGGCTCTTGCTGCTGACCATAGTTGGGCTGATAAGTCACGGGCTCAACCGTTGTTTCTTGCGGCAGTGGTTCGGCCTGACGGGGTTTGTTTTTGCGTGAAGTCCACGTGCTGTGTGCCACCACGCCCGCGAGGACAACGCCACCTGCAATCGCTAAACCAATTTGAAGAGTACTCATGTTTTTATTTTGATATCAAGCATCGACCATGGACACAGCGGACTCCATGTCCACTGCAACGATACGTGAAACGCCTTGTTCTTGCATGGTCACGCCAATGAGTTGCTCGGCCATTTCCATCGCAATCTTGTTGTGCGAGATGAAAAGGAATTGTGTTTCTTTGGACATGCTCGACACCAGCTTGGCATAACGCTCGGTGTTGGCGTCGTCGAGCGGCGCGTCCACCTCGTCCAGCAAACAGAAAGGCGCTGGGTTGAGTTGGAAAATCGCAAACACCAAAGCAATCGCAGTGAGCGCTTTTTCGCCGCCCGAGAGCAAGTGGATGGTTTGGTTTTTCTTGCCAGGTGGCTGGGCCAGCACTTGCACGCCAGCATCCAAAATTTCGTCACCCGTCATCACCAAGCGTGCATTGCCACCACCGAACAACTCGGGGAACATGCGGCCAAAGTGTTCGTTGACGACCTTGAACGTGCCGCCCAAGAGCTCGCGGGTTTCGCCGTCGATCTTGCGAATGGCGTCTTCCAGCGTGTTCATCGCGTCGGTCAAGTCTTTGGTTTGCGCGTCCAAGAACAGCTTGCGTTCGCTGGCACTGGCCAGTTCTTCCAACGCCGCCAAGTTCACAGCACCCAAAGCGGTGATGTCGCGGTGCAAGCGGTCAATCTCGCCCTGCAAACCCGCCAAACGTACGTTGTTGGCAAGGATGGAAGCTCCCACGGCTTCGAGGTCGGCCTCGGCGTCTGTGAGCAGTTGGGTGTATTGCTCCAAACCCAAACGAGCGGCTTGCTCTTTGAGCTGGAAGTCGGTGATACGTTGGCGCAAAGGCTCCAGCTCGCGCTCGAGCTGCAATCGGCGTTCGTCGCTGGCACGCAGTTTGGTGGTGAGGTCGTCGTACTCGCTGCGCTTAGCGCCTAAAGAGGCTTCGCGCTCCATCTTGATGTTGAGGGCGTTTTGCAAACCGGTTTGCGCGGCGGCATCGGTGAGGCGTGTGAGGTCTTCTTGCACACGCGCTTCTTCAGCAGACACCGAAGCGGCTTGTTGCGTGGCGGTGTCGATGATGCGTTTGAGTTCAGCCTCGCGGGTGGCCAAGCTACGCTGGGCAAACTGGGCTTCTTGAGCTTGACGCTCTAAGCTGCGCTGTTGCTCGCGGCTGTCGTTCAAGCGGCGCTCAGAATTGATGACGGCCTCGTCCAACTGGGCATGTCGCTCTTGGCTGTCAGCCAATTGCATGTCCAACTCTTCAAAGCGGGCTTCTGCCGTGACTCGGCGCTCTTGTAAGTCGGCCAATTGGGCTTCGACCTCAGACAAGTCCCCGCTGATTTGCTCACTGCGTGCGCGGGTTTGCTCAGCCAATTGGCTCAGGCGCAAGGTTTCAACTTGCAGCTCGTGCGCGGTGGCTTGTGCGGCAGTGGCTTCAGCACGAATGCTGACCAAGCGTTGCGAAGACTCGCTGTACGCAGCCTCGGCGCGAATCAAGGTGTTGCGGGCTTCATCGGCGATGAAGATTTGGGCCTTGCTGCTCTTGTCGAGGTTTTCAATTTCTTGGGCACGGGCCAACAAGCCCGACTGCGCATTGTCTTGTGCGTAAAAGCTCACACTGTGTGCGCTGATCGCATGGCCGCTGGGCACATAAATGACTTGGCCTGGTTGCAAAGTGCTGCGCTTGGCCAAGGCTTCGTCTAGGTCAGGTGCTGTGAAGCAGCCGTTGAGCCAATCCGTCAACAAAGCTTTTTGGCCTGCATCGTTCAAACGCAACAAATCAGACAAGCGAGGCAAGCTGCTTGGTGATTCAGGGCCAGATGCACTAGGCGCTGTGTAAAAAGCCAATTTCGCGGGTGGCGCATCCGTTTGGAACGCGCGCACGATGTCTAAGCGAGACACTTCGAGCGAAGCCATGCGCTCGCGTAAAGCGGCTTCCAATGCGTTTTCCCAGCCCGCTTCGATGTGGATGCGGCTCCACAAGGCTTGCAAACCATCCAAGCCGTGCTTAGCCAACCAAGGCTTGAGCTTGTCGTCGGTCTGCACTTTTTCTTGCAAGGCTTTGAGGGCTTCCAAACGGGCCGACAAATCGGCTTGCTTGGTTTGCTCGGCGTTCACCGCTTGTTGGGCTGTGCGGCGTGCGTCGTCGAGCACGGGCACATTCGCTTGCAACTCTTCCAGTTGCGCCGCCGTGACTTCTGCTTGGGCTTGCGCTTCTTGGAGTTGCTCTTTGAGGTTGTTCAGTCGCACGTCATCGGGTGCGGCCAAGGCGTTTTTGTCGGCGCTCAGGCGCTCTTGACGCGCGTTGAGGTTGCGGCTTTGCTCTTCGATGTTGCGCTGGTCTGCAGCCAACACCTGAATTTGCTGCTGCACTTGCACCACACTGCCTCGTTGCTCATTGCTGCGCTGTTGGGCGACGCGCAAGGCATCTTCCAAATCGGGCAGTTGCATGGCCTGCTCTTCGACTTGCGCGGCAAGCATGACGGCTTTTTCTTCGCCGTCCATGGCCATAGAGGCCAAGTTTTCAATCTCTTGCTGCGCTTGTTCGCTTTGAGCTGCCCAATGCGCAGTTTGTTCTTTGATTTGAATCAGGCGGGCTTCGGCGCGTTGGCGGCCTTCCACCACAAAGCGAATCTCGGCTTCTAAACGGCCCACTTCGGCGCTGGCTTCATATAACGAGCCTTGTGCCTGGTTGACCTGGTCACCCGCTGCATAGTGGGCTTGGCGCACGGTCTCTAGGTCGGCTTCGATGTGGCGCAAATCGGCAATGCGCGACTCAAGGTCGTTCACCGCTTTGTCCGCTTGGGTTTTGATGCCCACTTGGTCGGCTTCCGCCTCAGCGCGGCGCAAGAACCACAGCTGGTGCTGCTTCAGCGTCACATCGGCATTGAGCGCGTGGTAACGCTGGGCCACCTCCGCTTGCTTTTCGAGCTTTTCAAGGTTGGCGTTCAACTCGCGCAAGATGTCTTCCACGCGGGTCAAGTTTTCGCGGGTGTCGCTCAGGCGGTTTTCGGTTTCGCGGCGGCGCTCTTTGTACTTGGAAACACCAGCAGCTTCTTCGAGGAACAAACGCAGTTCTTCCGGCTTGGATTCAATGATGCGGCTGATCGTGCCTTGGCCAATGATGGCGTAGGCGCGTGGGCCTAGGCCTGTGCCCAAGAACACGTCTTGCACGTCACGGCGACGCACGGGTTGGTTGTTGATGTAGTAGCTCGAACCACCATCACGCGTGAGCACACGTTTGACCGCGATTTCTGGGAACTGGCTCCATTGGCCGCCGGCACGGTGGTCGGCGTTGTCGAACACCAGCTCCACGCTGGAGCGGCTGGCCGCTTTACGTGTGGTGGTGCCGTTGAAAATCACGTCTTGCATGGACTCGCCACGCAGCTCGGAGGCTTTGGACTCGCCCAGCACCCAGCGCACGGCATCCATGATGTTGGATTTGCCGCAACCGTTGGGGCCTACCACGCCGACCAATTGGCCGGGCAATAAGAAATTGGTGGGTTCCGCAAACGACTTGAAACCCGATAATTTGATTGAATTCAGACGCACTGAAAAGCCTCTCTAGACACAACCTGAATCATAAAGCGCTGAGGCATGTGTGAACTTCGACCAGCAAGATCTCCAAACTGGGTACTAATGCAGTAAAGATGGGTCCTGTCACATCCAGCGGTTTGTCGCGGCTGGTTTGGTACAAGTCTGTCATGGCTTGTGCCAAAGAGGTTGTGGCAAACAAAGGCATAAAGCCTTTCAACGCGTGCAAGGAGTGCTCCACCTTTAAAGCGTCGCCCGCAGTCAAACCCGCTTGGATGACGGCCATTTCTTGAGCCAAGCTTTGCTCAAACGTCACCACCAGCTCGCGCAGCTGATCTGCCTCAAAAGCGAATTCTTTGGCACGGGTCAGGTCAAGCAGGGAATAAGTAGACATAGCGTTTAGTTTGAGAGGCAAGCGCGGGGATAATATCAGTCATGAACCCCCTCCTTTCGAGTCTGCAGCCCTATCCTTTTGAGCGGCTGAAGCAACTTTTCTCCACCGTCACGCCCAACCCCGCGTATGCGCCCATCAGCTTAGGCATTGGCGAGCCACGCCATGCCACGCCACAGTTGGTGCTCGATGCCTTGGCCAAAGCCACGGCTCAGTTGGCAGCCTACCCTGCCACCGCGGGTTTGCCTGCGTTGCGCGAATCGTGCGTGAATTGGATACAGCGCCGCTATGGCCTGAAGCTGGACGCCGCCACACAAGTGCTGCCCGTCAACGGCTCACGCGAAGCCTTGTTTGCCTTTGCCCAAACAGTGATTGACCCCACCCGTGAAGCGGTGGTGGTCTGCCCCAACCCCTTCTACCAAATCTACGAAGGTGCCGCGCTGTTGGCTGGTGCCCAAACTTATTACGCGCCCAGCGACCCGGCGCTCAACTTCAACGTCAACTGGGACAACGTGCCTGCCGATGTGTGGGCCAAAACACAGCTGCTGTTTGTGTGCTCCCCCGGCAACCCCACAGGCGCGGTGATGCCCTTGAGCGACTGGGAAAAGCTATTTGCTTTGAGCGACCAATACGGTTTTGTGATCGCCAGCGACGAGTGCTACAGCGAAATCTATTTCCGTGAAGAAGCGCCTTTGGGGGGCTTAGAAGCAGCCGCTAAGCTAGGCCGCAACGACTTTAAAAACCTGGTGGCCTTCACCAGCTTGTCCAAACGCAGCAATGTGCCGGGCATGCGCAGCGGTTTTGTCGCGGGTGACGCCCACATCCTCAAACAGTTTTTGCTCTACCGCACCTACCACGGCTCTGCCATGAGCGGCATGGTGCAAGCGGCCAGCATTGCCGCGTGGGACGACGAAGCCCATGTGGTGGCCAACCGTGAGCAGTACCGCCAAAAGTTTGCGTCCGTCACGCCAGTTCTCGAAACGGTGATGGATGTGCGCTTACCGGACGCTGGTTTTTACCTCTGGGCTGCAGTTCCGGGTGGAGACGATGTGGCTTTTGCCCGAGACTTGCTGGCTCAATACAATGTGACGGTGTTGCCGGGCAGCTACCTTGCTCGTGAGGGCCAAGGCCTTGGCGGAGCCAATCAAGCAAATCCCGGCGCCGGTCGAATTCGCATGGCCTTGGTGGCCGACACTGCTGAATGCTTAGAAGCCGCGCAACGTATCGTGGCGTTTATCAAAAACACCCATTCCTAAATTTCTAATTTTTCAACGTAGAGAAGACAACCATGACTCAACACCAACTCCAACACGTCATCGACAACGCTTGGGACAACCGCGCCAACATCAACGCGACCGATGCCTCCAAAGAAGTGCGCGATGCCGTCGACCACGTCATTGCTGAATTGAACGCTGGCCGCTTGCGCGTCGCTACTCGTGAAGGCGTGGGCCAATGGACGGTTCACCAATGGCTGAAAAAGGCTGTGTTGTTGTCTTTCCGCCTGAATGACAACCGCGTCATGAAAGCTGGCGACTTGGCCTTCTACGACAAAGTGGACACCAAGTTTGCACACCTGAGCGAAGAAGAAATGAAAGCCGCTGGCGTACGCGTGGTGCCTCCAGCTGTGGCCCGTCGCGGCAGCTTTGTGGCTGCGGGCGCAATTTTGATGCCCTCTTACGTGAACATCGGCGCTTATGTGGACAGCGGCACCATGGTCGACACCTGGGCCACCGTGGGTTCATGCGCACAAATCGGCAAGAACGTGCACTTGTCTGGCGGCGTGGGCATTGGCGGCGTGCTGGAACCCTTGCAAGCCAACCCCACCATCATTGAAGACAACTGCTTCATCGGCGCTCGCTCTGAAGTGGTGGAAGGCGTCATCGTCGAAGAAAACTCTGTGCTCGGCATGGGCGTGTTCATCGGTCAATCGACCCCCATCTTCGACCGCGCCACAGGCGAAATCAGCTACGGTCGCGTGGCTTCTGGCTCTGTGGTGGTGGCAGGCAACATTCCTAAAGTCGCTGCCAATGGCGCGCCTTACAGCATGTACGCCGCCATCGTGGTCAAACGCGTGGATGCTCAAACCCGCTCGAAGACCAGCATCAACGACTTGTTGCGCGACTGATCTTTTTAAAAGTACGTTTCGATGTCTCGCACACTCCAGCTCACCGAGCAACTCATCTCGCGCCCTTCGGTCACACCCGAGGACGCGGGGTGTTTGGACATCATCACCGCACGGTTTAAGCCGCTCGGTTTTGAGTGTGAGCGCATCGACAGCGGGCCAGACACCTTTCGCGTGAGCAATCTGTGGGCTGTGAAGCGCAGCGCTCACGCCCACGCCAAAACACTGGTGTTTGCAGGCCATACCGATGTGGTGCCCACGGGCCCCATTGACAAGTGGACCAGCGACCCCTTCACCCCAACCCACCGCGACGGCAAATTGTTTGGCCGTGGTGCCAGCGACATGAAAGCGTCGTTGGCAGCGATGGTGGTGGCGTGTGAAGAGTTTGCAATTGCTTGCAAAGACCCATCCATCAACATCGCCTTCTTGCTCACCAGCGACGAAGAAGGTCCAGCGTTAGATGGCACGGTGAAGGTTTGCGAAGCCCTCACAGCACGTGGCGAAAAGCTCGACTGGTGCATCGTGGGCGAACCCACCTCGGTTGAGCGCACCGGCGACATGATCAAAAACGGCCGACGCGGCACGATGAGCGGCAAGCTCACCGTCAAAGGCGTGCAAGGCCACATTGCCTACCCGCAACTCGCCAAAAACCCCATCCATTTGCTCAGCCCCGCATTGGCAGAGTTGGTGGCGATTGAGTGGGACAAAGGCAACGACTTTTTCCCACCCACCAGCTGGCAAGTGAGCAACATCCACGCTGGCACGGGTGCGAGCAACGTGATTCCGGGTGAATGCGTGGTGGACTTCAACTTCCGCTTCTGCACCGAATCCACGCCTGAGCAACTGCAACAACGCCTGACCGCGGTGCTGCACAAACACAGCCTAGATTTCGACCTCAAATGGACCATCGGCGGCCTGCCCTTCCTCACCACGCCAGGTGACTTGGTCGGTGCCGTGCAACGTGCCATCCACGACGAAACTGGCATTGACACCGAGCTGTCCACCACCGGCGGCACCAGCGACGGGCGCTTTATTGCGCAAGTCTGCCCACAAGTCATTGAGCTTGGCCCACCCAATGCCACCATTCACAAAATCAACGAGTTTGTGGCCGTGGCTGATTTGGAACCCCTCAAAAACATTTACCGCCGTGTGCTGGAACAGCTGCACGGCTTGGCCTCACAGGCCAACACCTCCGCCCAATGAACCCATCCATGACACTCAGCGCGCTCATTGCACAGAGCGCGCAGCAGCTTGACGCTGCCCACACTGCAGGCAACTTGAGCTTTGGCCACGGCACCACCAACGCCGCCGACGAAGCCGCATGGCTGGTGCTGTGGAAACTGGGTTTGCCGCTAGACACTGATGTGTCAGACGAGGTGCACAACCTCGAGCTGCCCGCCACCCAAGTGGCCAGCGTGCAAGCCTTCATCGAACACCGCATAGCCAGCCGCAAGCCTGCGGCTTACCTCACGCAAGAGGCGTGGTTGCAAGGCGTGTCGTTTTATATCGACGAGCGTGCCATCGTGCCGCGCTCGCTCATTGCCGAGGTGTTGGCCGAAGGCAGCATCGACCCTTGGCTTGACCCCAACACCACGCGCGTGCTCGACCTGTGCACGGGCAACGGCAGCCTTGGCATCTTGGCAGCGCTGGCTTTTCCCGACATCACGGTGCTTGGGCTTGACTTGTCCAAAGATGCTTTGGCTGTGGCCAACATCAACATCGAGCGTCACGGCCTTGAAGGCCGCATGACGTTGGCCGAATCGGATGGTTTGGCTAAGGCCGATGGTGTGTTTGACCTCATCTTGTGCAACCCACCTTATGTGAACGCACAAAGCATGTCCGAACTTCCCGCCGAATTCAAAGCCGAGCCCGCGCTCGCTCTGGCTGGTGGCGATGACGGCATGGACTTTATTCGCCAAATGCTGCGCGACGCCCCAGCACACATGAGCGAGCACGCGGTTTTGGTTCTAGAAATTGGCCACGAACGCGATTACTTTGAAGCAGCCTTCTCCAACATAGATGTCGTGTGGCTATCGACCAGTGCTGGTGACGACCAGGTCTTACTCCTCACACGCCAGGCGATTGTCGAAGGCGCACATAAAAAATGATCACGATTAAAAATGTCACCTTGCGCCGCAGTGCCAAGGTGTTGCTCGAAGGCGCCACCGTCACCCTCAACCCCGGTGAAAAAGTAGGCTTGGTGGGCCGCAACGGCGCAGGCAAATCGTCGCTGTTTGCGTTGCTCAACGGCAACTTGCAAGAAGACACAGGCGAGTTTTACATTCCCACGCAGTGGCGCATGGGCCAAGTGTCTCAAGACATGCCCGAGACCGAGCAGAGTGCCACCGAGTTCGTGATTGAAGGCGATACCGTCTTGAACGACGCACGCGCCGAAGTTGCCGCCGCAGAAACCACCGAAGACGGCGAACGCTTGGGTAACGCCTACATGGCGCTGTACGACGCGGGCGAGCACGATGCGCAGTCACGCGCACAAGCGCTCATCTTGGGGCTGGGCTTTAAAACGACTGAGCTCGACAACCCTGTGAACAGCTTCTCAGGCGGTTGGCGCATGCGTTTGCAATTGGCGCGTGCGCTGATGTGCCCGTCTGATTTGCTGTTGCTGGATGAACCCACCAACCACTTGGACTTGGACGCTTTAGTGTGGCTCGAAGCCTGGCTGAAGCGCTACGAAGGCACTATGGTTGTTATCAGCCATGACCGAGAATTTTTGGATGCGGTGACCAACGTCACCCTGCACATCGACGCAGGCAAATTGGTGCGTTACGGCGGCAACTACAGCAAGTTTGAAGACATGCGTGCCGAGCAAATGGAGCTGCAACAAAACGCCTTCTCAAAGCAGCAAGACAAGATCGCGCATTTGCAAAAGTTCATTGCACGCTTCAAGGCCAAGGCCAGCAAAGCCAAGCAAGCGCAAAGCCGTGTCAAGGCTTTGGACCGCATGGAAAAAATTGCGCCGTTGCTGGCAGATGCCGACTTCAGCTTCGAGTTCAAAGAACCCGCCAACTTACCCAACCCCATGCTGAGCATGCAAGGTGTGAGCGTGGGCTACCCAGCACCTGCCGATGCGCCTGCGGGCACACCGCCCACCGTCATTGTGCAAAACGTCAGCCGCTCGGTGCTGGCGGGTCAGCGCATTGGTATCTTGGGTGCCAACGGCCAAGGTAAATCTACGCTGGTGAAAACCATTGCGCGTGACTTGGGCGCTTTGGGCGGTGAAGTGACCGAGGGCAAAGGCCTGAACATCGGCTACTTTGCCCAGCAAGAACTCGACGTGTTGCACCCCGCAGACAACCCGCTCGACCACATGATTGCGTTGGCGAAAAAACTCACCATCGACGGCAAATTGGCCGGCCAAGCCACACGCGAGCAAGACTTGCGCAGCTTCTTGGGGCAGTTCAACTTTGGCGGCGATATGGTCAAGCAAGCCGTAGGCAGCATGAGCGGTGGCGAAAAAGCCCGCTTGGTGCTGTGCATGTTGGTGTGGCAACGCCCCAACCTCTTGCTGATGGACGAGCCTACCAACCACTTGGACTTAGCGACCCGCGAAGCACTGAGCATGGCGCTGAACGAATTTGAAGGCACCGTGATGCTGGTCAGCCATGACCGTGCGTTGTTGCGTGCCGTGTGTGACGAGTTCTGGATGGTGTCACGCGGTGGCGTCGAGCCCTTTGACGGCGACTTGGACGACTACCAACGCTACCTGCTGGACGAAGGCAAACGCTTGCGCGCCGAAGCTGTGGCAGCTGCGAATGCAGCGACGCTCAAGCCTGCTGTTGCTGCGCCTGCGGTTGAAGTGGTGGCACCAGTTGTGCAAGCTGCGGCGCACGTAGTGAACACGAATTCGCCTGCGGCGAAGGCAGCTGCACCTATTGCTTCGCGTGACCAACGCAAAGAAGACGCTCAGCTGCGCAAAGACATCAACGAGAAAAAACGCCCGTTGAAAAAAGAGATGGAGGCCGTCGAGAAATCAATGGCCACACTCGAGTCTGAAAAAACCGCGTTGCACGACAAACTCGCCACGCCCCTGCCCCCTGCTGACATTGCCGAAGCAGGCAAACGCCTTAAAGCGGTAGAAGACGAACTGGCTTCGCTTGAGTTGCGCTGGCTTGAGCTGACGGAAGCGATGGATGCGATTGAAAGCGCGATGGCTTAATTCATTGAAGTGAAGCGCGCACTGAACTGCGCGCTGCACCACATGATGGCAGGGAACGAACACAGCCACGCCCAGAAGAATCGGTTCAGGCCAAAGAACCAAAACACCAAGAAGTGAAAGAACGCCGCCACGGCGCAAAACACCGCCGCCAGTCGTGGGTCAAGCAGGCTCACGGGAAACAAGATTTCCCACACGACAAAGCCCCACGAGCCCATCATGGCCAGCCACTTGTTGCGCAGCGGGTGCTTGGCAGACAGCGGCCCGTAAATAGCGCCATTCAAGAAGATGGTCATGGCCGAACCATTGCGCCACTCAGGGCGCAGCAGCTTCACCGCCCCTGACATGAAATATGACGTGATGGACTGAATGGCGATGTACCAAAAGCACGCTTGCCAACCCATTTGCGCATGACTCAACGCACCAACAACTTGCGAGATGAGCAAGCCCATCAGCACCACCAAGGTCATGAAGTCGCTGCCACCGTTGAAGGCCCCGCGCCAACGAACAAGGATGAGCAAATTACCCACAAACAAAAAACCAATCAATGGCAAGGATGCGCCCTGCACTGCCAGAACCACAGCCGCAGTCAAGCGCAGCCACAGGTGCAACTGATGCATGCGCGGCTTGAACAGCACATCCAGCAAAGCACGCACAGGTGCGTTGGGAATATCTGCCCGCTGCAACTGCCAAGACCAAAACGCATCGTCTGCGGTGTACTTGCTCAAGCGCAAATACTCAAGCGTTTGAATGAGCAAGCTCAATGCAAACAACATTTCAGTGGCGCGAATGGCTGTCAACATGCGGCCTCCACCGGCGACGTCATCATCACTTGCGTGTCCACATGGGCATGGCGGCCATCGAGCACCATGCGCAGCTCAAACTGACTGTGCGTGAAGTTCACATCACGCGCGCGCAGCACTTGGTCGGTCAGGCGTTGCATCATTTGGTAACTCACCAAACCACGCGGATCTTCGCCCTCAGGCAAGTCGTGCAAGTCGGCCCAAAAGTGATCAAACATGTTTTGTTGGGCCAGGCCAATGTTGGTGTCGGGGTTGTGCACCAAGTGGCTTAGGCGGCGAACACGGCGTGGGTAAATCAACACCCAGTCAGACCATTGCAATTCACCCGAGGCCAGCTGCACTGCAGAGCGTGCATACAGGTGAGGCACATAGCCCACCGCGTGAAAAAACTTCCAGTTTGGAAAAAATGCGCGTAGCAAAAACAGCCACGGCCCTTTGATGATGGGGGTCTTGATGACAAGCGTGGCGATGAGTGCCAAGAAATACAAAACGAAAAGGACTTCGGTCATGGCGAAATTCTAGGGGCCAGCCACAGGCTTTACTTGCTAGCTGGCTTTTCGTTGATCACCATCAGCGTCTCCACGCCGCCAATCCCCACTTTGAGCTGTAGTGGGAACGCACCCGGTGGCACGACGGTCGCCACAAAGGTTTTGGTGCTTGCTTCATAACCAAAAGCCCCGTCAGCTTAAGAACTGACGGGGCTTTAAGTATTTAAATTTGCTAAGAGTTATTCTTTATGGGTGTAGACGTAGTAGCCGCCAACCGCAACAACAATGCAAAAACCAAACAGGAAATAGGCAAGCGGCGTCATGTATTTCTCCGAATTAAAAGCATTGTCGTGAATGTTATCACCGCGGATGAGAGCAGTCCAATCTCTTCATAGATTGTCACACTGTGTGGCCTTGCGATGCCAATGCTAAATCCAACAATTGAAGACGCAGCCAATGTGCCAAGTAATCTTGCAATGTCGTCAATTTGTTTTTCGTTGAACTTCATTCAGAAATTCTAGTTCTGCATATTTGATTATTTATAACTAATTTAGCTAGAAAGGCACCGTAACTTGCAGCCAAAAACGGTTGCGGTCGCGCGTGCCGTCTTGGTCGTTGCCGGTTTGGGTGGGGTTGGGGTTTTGCCCGCTCTTACGCGCCCAAGTGGCTTTGAAGTTCACCCCATCGTCGTTGGTGTAACCCATGCTGGCGCCAAAACCTTGGTAGGTGTTTGGGTTATGCATGGGGCCGCCGGGGAAGTTGGGGTCGTGCTGCAGCCAGACTTGGCCCCAGTCATAGAAGGTGGCTAGGCTGATACCCGATTCCAGCTGATGCCGCAGCTCAAGGTGCCGCCTGTGTTGGGGCCATTTTTGTCGGTTTGTTGGCTCAGCGAGCCGTCTAGGTTGATATGGCCATTGGTCAGCTGCGCCGAGTAGGTGCCCGTGCCGCCGCCCGGGTTGAGGTCGCGGTAAAAGCCCGAGACCTGCGCGGCCAAGACTTGGGCTTGGTAGTCATACATCAGCAAGCCTTGGGCCGAGGTGTTTTGAAACTTCTTGGTGTCCGCTGTGAGGGTGACGGTGGCGCTGCGGTCATCCGCACGCAGCAACGGGTAAACCCACTCCATGCCTTGGGTGATAGCTCGGCCAACGGCACCCACCATGCCCTGCTCGCCCACCACCACTTCGTAGTTCATGACCGATGTATTGAGTCCGACGCGCCAGCCATCGGTGCCAACGGGCAGGCTGTATGCCAAGCGGGCGTAGTCGCTGCCACGGGTATGCACGGCCACGACGTTGAGCATGTCGGCCAAGTCGTTGGGATTGAACCAAGTCAGGCTGGCCATGACGCGCATGAAGCCGGTGGAGCGCGAGCCGGCGTTGTCCACGGTCAGCTCAGCCTGACGGGTGCGGCCTTGGTACAACTTAAGCAATAGTTCGGTCTCACCCGCGTCGCGGCCTTGGCGCAGCGAGCCCTGGGCGCTCATGCCGGGCAAGTCGTTGGCCAGCGCCAAAGCGCGGTCCAGCGACTGGGTGTTCAAAGGCTGGCCGGTGGGTTGCTGGGCTTGGATGATGGCTTCGACATGGGCTTGGGTGTTGGGCAGGTCGGCCAGCTCTTGCTCGATCTCGACTTTGGAGAACACCGATTCGATCACGTCAACCGTCAAAACCCCGTCAGTCAGGTCTTGCGGCGGCAGGATGGCGCGGGCCAAGTAGTTGTTTTTGCGGTAGTACTGCTCGACCACCATGCCGATTTCGAGCATTTGCTCGTAGGTCATGGGGGTGTTGATGAAGGGCTCGACGATGCCTTTGAGCTACATGTCGCCCAAAATGGTGACGCCGGTGAACTGAATATTTTTGAGGCTAATCAGCGCTTTGGCGGCTTCTTCAACCTCTTGCTGCTCCAGCATTTTGTCCATGGCGGCATCGACCAAACCGCGTGGTCGGGCGCTTTTGGGCTTTGCATAGGGTGTGCCGGTGATGGTTTGAGCCCACTCGATCACGGGCAGATCGGTTTTTGCCTCAATCGCGCGCAGCACGGTACCTGCGTCTTTGGGCAACAAGGGGTCGTAGATTTCTAACGACCCGGCCAACAGACACAGGAACGCAATCGCGGCAATGATTCGCGATCTGCTTAACTTCACAAAATGAGTACTAAAACAACCATAAGGGTTGTCTCATTGCAAGATTTGTGCCTTACAACTTTATTGACGGTTTTTCTGGGGGATTTGGGGGCTACTTATTGGCCCGGTCTGCTGGGAGGAATGCTCTCTATCACTTGCACTGTCAGCTCTGCACGGCTCAGGTCTTGGCGCGGGATATAGGCCTGCATCACCCAACCGGCTTGACGGTAGGCCTCGGACACAGCGTGGGTCAGCTGCTGCAGGTCAGGCTGCTTCAAAGGTCGATTGGCAAACGGCACGGCCACCGCTTGCAGCTGACCCGTGGTCAAGAGCTGGTTGCCCATGAATTTGAAGCGCTGCGCGGTGACCACCGTGGTGTCGTTCATCACCTGTTCAGGCGGCAAAGATGCCCGCTGCGGCTGGATACGCTGCATTTGGCTTTGCTTGAACATTTGCTCGCTTTGACGCATCAACGCCCCCGCGTCAGGCATGGTTTGCGCTCCAGCGCTGGGGCCTAGCAACAGGGCTAAAGTGGCTAGAGCAGCTAAATTGGATTGGCTTGAGCGCATAAAAACTCCAAAAATTCGAGCGTCTGGGACAGCCTGAGCATAGCGTGGGCTGGCTTGAGGCCTTTGAATTACTCAGCCAACGCTTTCTTCTTAAACGCCTCAGGCAAATTGCATTCAGCCAACTCGGCTTCCAATTGGGCGTCGCCCATGATGTAGTCGCGCCGTTTGGCGTAGTTGTCTTTCATGCGCTGGCTGTAGACCTCGGACACATGGGCCACCGAACGGTTGACGGTTTTCATGGTGTCTTTGCTCTTTAAGCCACGCTTTTTGTCTATCTCGCGCTCGTTGGCTTCGGACAACACCATGTAGTGCTGAGCCAAGCTCTCGAAATCTTTGGCCCCCTGAATTTGTCCTTTGCGCTGCAAAAGCGCCGACACATTGAGCTGCAATGCAGCGCAGCGGTTGTACAAATATGACAAGCGGGTGCCGTCGCGATAGGCATGGTATTGGGCCCGAACCTCATCAAACGTGGAGAGCTCAGCCGCATGAGTTGGCAGCGCACACATCAGCAACGGCAGGGCTAGGAGGATAGAACTCTTCATATTTGTAACTTGTACTGTCAATTTTATGCTGGCACAAATTATGCATTGATAGAAAACATATAGATTTTCAGGAGCACAACATGTCAAACCATCACTTATCAGGCGCCAAGTTGACCAGTTTCACCTTGCAAGAACTCACGCAAGCAGCAGATATGTTGCAAGCCGCGGGTCAATACCAAGAGGCCATCGACTTATACCGCCAGTGGCTCAAGCACGGAAATGACGATTGCAAACATGTGGCTTGGTTCAACTTCGGTTGGCTGCTGCAAAAGCAAAACAAGTTCGATGAGGCTGCCAGCGCCTACAACGAGTTGACCGACAACTACGCAAACTACTTGTCTGGCAATACAGCAATGGCTTGATCCGCTAGCTACTCCGTCAATCCAAAAGGCAGGTCCAGTTTTTATCTTGACCTGCCTTTCAGGCGTTTTTGTTTTTCTTAGTCCTGCCAATTATTTACATAAGATAAATCGTATGGCTATGAAAATGGTCAAAAAAAATGCCATCAAACTTTACAGTGTTGATGGCAGCTTTGAATTCCTTAAGACTTCACTTCAATCAGAAGCGTGACTCCATGGACATCCATAAACGGTTGCGGTCGTAATGCCCGTCGTGTCCGCGCGGCATTGCTGCCGTGTTGACTTCGTTACCCAATCGGTGTGCCCAAGTACCCTTGAGCGTGATGCCTGAATCAAGCTTGGTCGCCAAGCTCAAGCCATAACCATGAAGAATTGCAGAGTTCACAGCGGGCGCGCCTGCTGCGCTGCCGTTGTGCCATGGGCGAACATGACCCCAGTCATAGAACTCTGACAAGGTGGTACCCGCGGTGAGCTTGTGCCTGAACTCAAGCGTCGCCAACTCGCCATCACTGCCCATGCCCTCGCCAACGCCATAGGCACGAACACCCATAGGGCCACCCAGGTAGATCTTTTCGGAACCATCCAGGTTTTTGTTAGCGCGTTGGATCGTCAAGCCGCCATAAACAGAGTTGATGCCGCTCAAAGGTTGGAGAATCGTGCCGTTGAAGCGCAGCTTAGAAAATGCACCGTATGTTTTCTCTCCACTCAGATCTGCAGCTTGGTTTGGCGAACCGTTCATGTCCACGTTGCCACTCGAGTAGATCGCGTCATAGGTCACCACAGCACCACCGGGAGCCATTTCGCGCTCAATGCCCTTGAACTCGATGCCCATCACCTTGGTGTCATAGTAGGCAGAATCCGCAAAGTTGATGGCTGTGGTGTTCAAACTCTTCACGTTGTAGTGCAGGCCAAGGGTGCTGACTTCACCCGGGTTGTTGACCAAGTCATACGCCAGAAGAAGGCTCTTTTTGACGGCATCTCCACCCACATTGACTGCGGTTTGTAGGCCATTGACCACGTCGTAGTTGAAAGTTGAAACACTCGCACCCAGCTTGAGTCCTTCAAGACCAGTAGCCCACTCGTAGGCAACATGCATGAAGTGACTTCCTTGTGATTTCAACCCTTGTAAAGAGAGCTTGTCGTCGCGCAGCAAGGCGTTGTTCCATACCAGCCCTGCCCCAACTCGACCTCGGCCCGTTGCGCCATAGCCATAGTTGTCCACCGAGAGTTCGTACTGACGTGAGCTCTTTGCGTAGCGCTTCAGAATGAACTCAGTCTCTTGCTCCTGCGTCAGCTTCTCATCCAGTTTTGGCTCAGGCATAGGGATCGAAGGAGACATTTCCGCGAACCTTGTCGCCACACTGGCGTCCTCACGAACTTCCAGCTTGGCCACGTTTGAGACAGGAATAGGAGCCGGACTAGTAGGCACATCAACCTTCGGCGCCTCCAGCTTGAGCTCTGCAGGCTTGGGCGCTGCAACAGCAATTGCCGTCAAATCCTTGTCGAGTTGAGCCTGCTTGACCTTGGTCTCGATCACACCGATCTTGACCAAGCCATCGCGGGTCAACGAACCCACCAAAGTGGCACGTGCAACGAGGTTGTGGTCTTTGTAAAACTTAGAAACTTTGGCAGGAATCGCGAATGCCTGCTCGACGGTGAGCTCTTGGCCCACAAACTCACTGACGACCCCATTGAGCTCGTCGTGGCTGAAAGCGGTCACGCCATCAAACTTGATCTCGCGGATCGTGAGCTTGACATCTGCAGGCTTCATAACCTCAGCAACTGGCAGCTTGCGGACCACCTGGGCGGGTACGACCGCAGCGGCCACCGTCGGCTCTGCTGGCTTTTGTGCTTCTTCAACAACTTCTTCCTCATCCTCCTGCGGACTCGATGCTGCCTCTTGAGGCATCACGATTGCGACAGGCACGCTGGGCTCATACAGGACATCAAACGCGAAGTAAATGCCTGTGCTTGCTGCGACAAAAGTCAGAAGTGTTAAAAATTTATTCATGTGTCAGGACTCAGTACGGCAAGGACTTAGCACGCCCCATGCCAGAGCGCGTGACGGTAGATCGACACGAGCGCGTTTTTCTGTAGCGTCAAGTGGCTCAGCGGCTTGGCTTAGCCTCGATCACCTGCACAACCAAGCGGCCATAGGCAAAGGATTGGTCTGGGATATAGGCTTGCACCCTGTAACCTGAATCTCTGTAAGCACGTGTCACCGCAGCGCTGACCGAAGATAGCTTTTCAACCATGAGTCGCTTGCCCACGTAACTTTTGACGGCAACTTGCAGCTTGTCCGTCGGCATTAACTCGTTGCCTTGGATCGTGATGCTGTCAACTTTGATGCTGAAGTCGTCCGTCCAACGCAACCTTGGGTAGTACTCAATAGGAAAGGCTTCCAACGATTTCACTTCGCGCGCCGAAAAGGTATCTTGGGTGTTGCTGAGCATGCTGCCCGCGTCTGGTGAAAACCCATTTGCGCTTGAAGCCATGTGAGCGGCGGCTAATGATAGAAAAACCAACGAATTAGAAAGTTTCATAAATTAGCTCCGAACATGAGATAAGAATTCAACCCATCTCACCAGCTTAGGCAAGCAAATTGAGTGCAGGTCGTAATAGAACTGGATCTTTTGCCTTGCTTCGCGACCCAGCCGCTTGCGCAAATCGGGATCGTCTAGCAGCTTGACGATGCTGTTGTGAAGTTGTTCTTGGTCAAAAAATGGCGTGATCAAACCGTGCTTGTCGTGTTCGATGAACTCTTTGACGGGGTCTGTGTCACTGCCCACAATCGCACACCCAACGCTCATCGCCTCCAGCAAACTCCAGCTGGCAACAAATGGGTAGGTCAGGTAAACGTGCACTCTGCTGACCTGCAGCAGGCTCACAAAATGGCTGTGCGCCAGATGCCCGACGAAATGAACACGCGCCCAATCTTTGTCGTCGATCTGAGACCGAACCTCATCAATGAACACCTGTTTCCAAGTTGTTTTACCAGCGGGAGGCTTGCCATAGCTCACGCTGTCGCCACCCACGATGATCACTTGGGCGTTGGGGCGATCTTGCAGCAGCTTAGGCAGCGTTCGCATGAACACGTGATAGCCGCGGTAGGGCTCAAGGTTACGGTTCGCAAAGGTAATGACTTCGTCGGAACGACTCAGTATTTGGCCTGAAGGAAGTTGGTAAGTAGCCAACTCATTAGGCGCGATGACTTTGGTGTCAATCCCGTCATGCATCACCTTGATCTTGCCCCTGAAAGGCCATGGGTAGGTATCTGCCTGAAAGTTGGTGGGAGAAATCGCTGAATCAGCAACGTCAAAGTGCATGACGTTGTTCACATTTTTCAGGCGAAGTCGGCATGAATCGCCTGGATCACTGTTTGCAAACTCGGGGTCAAACCCCACATCGTTGCCCTTTTCTGTGTAGTTCAGTTCGCAGTAAAGCCCCAACTTGGTGGTCGGCCAAACGTCCTTGATAAACAGGCTCTCCCCCCAACCCGGGTGTGCCACCACAACATCGGGCACAAAGCCTTGTGCCTTCAACTCCAAACACTTTCTGAAAACAGATTCAGCTCGGATGATCTTGGTTTCTAAGTCCAGCGCCCATGGATGAACGCCTTGGGCTGTGCCCTTTGCAGGCTGGTACGTGTGAATATGCACACCGAACCATTCAGCTGGCGCCTCTTTTTTGAGAACCAAGGCATGGACATCGTGCCCTTCCTTCACCAACGCAGGTGCGAGGTGAACAAATTGCCCTGGGAAATTTTGGTGAAGAAATAGAATTTTCATCGGACTAACAACTCATCACCGACAAGTTCTTTGATTGCTTTGTTGATGGACTGGACAGGCAACTCGAACTTGCCTTCATCCAAGTTGATGGTGTTGATGTCCAACTTGCCCAAAGCACTGAGCAATCGGTAGCTGCCCATCCTGGCGTCAATGATCGCGTTGACCTTGTTGGCCAACAAGCCAAAGTGCTCGACCTCAGAGTCCAGAACCGCCAAAGCGGTTTCTTTGCCAGCGTCTCGCAGCTTTTTACGTCCGCGCATCACACCTTGAGAGCTCTTGACTGCTGTCTCCAACAATTCAAGACGCTCCATGCCCTTCTTGTATTGGTTCCACGCCACACGCACAGACTCTTTGGTCTTGTTGTTGACGTTCTTTTCTTTCTCAGCGCTCTCGCGGTAGTCGTAGGCAGCGGCTTGGGCACGGCTCACGGTCTCGCGTCCTGAGAACAAGTTCCAGCTCATCTTGACCAACACCGAGTCCTCGTCCTTGCGATAGAGCTGGCCTGCATCGGATTCACGGTTACGGGTTCCGACCAAGTCGATGTTGGGCATGAAGCCAGCGCTTTCCATACGGATCAAGCGGTAAGAGCGCTCTGTGGCGAGTCGCGCAGCCAATAACCTTGGGTTGTTTTCCTCAGCGTCTTCGATGGCTGAATCGATCGTGGCAGGCATCCTGGTTTTGATGATGTCGACATCTTGGAACAGCTTCATGTCTGGCGTCTTGCCAAACACTTGCTCGTACGAAGAAATGGCATCACGCATGCCCTGCTCGTAAAGAACGCGGCGCTCGCGCACGATTTGAAGGCGCGTGGCAGCTTGAAGCTCATCAACAATCAAACCACCGCCCCGCTCCACACGCATTTTTTCCATGTCGAGTTGGCGCTTGGTCGTCTCTTCGTTGATCTCGCTCAAGCTGATGAGCATCTGATTCTTTAAGACGTTCAAGTAAGCCGTGACAGCCTCTAACAACACCTCTTGCGAGGTGGCGCTACGGTCTGAGTCCTTCATCTCGCGCTCAATCTTGGCCACTGAAGTCGTGGCCAAGGTACGCCCGCCGTTGAAGAGGTTTTGCGTCACGGTGACGCTTTTCTTTTTGCGGTTCAAGTCAGTTGCTTGTGGCGTCGGACTTGGCGCACCACTGGCGTAAGGGGTGGTTGTGATCTTTTCTGGACCCCCTTCGGCTGCCACATCAACCTTCGGATACCAGCCAGCTTTGGCTGCTATTTCACGCTTTTCAGCGGCTGTTACCGCAAATGAGGTGGCCCGCAACATCGGGTGGGTGTCTCGCAAGAAGATCAACTCAGACTGCAAATCTGCCGCAAATAACGGCGAGGCACTCAGTGTGGCGATAGCTATGCAAATAACATTTTTTTTCATCATCAGTGCCTTAAATTTCTTTAAAAGCATCCGCTTTTAATTTCAATACCGGTTTCAAAAGTGCCCACATGATGGACTGCGTGTCCACCTTGATATCAACCTCACCCACCATGCCTGGGGTGATCGGAAACTGTCCCTGCTTGTCGCCAAGCCATGACTTATCCGTGCTGACAATCACGCGGTAAAACTGTTCATCGTTGCGGCCCAAATCGGTGTCGGCGGCAATCCCTGTGACCGTGCCCTCAAGTCCGCCGTAGCGCAGGTAGTCATAGGTCGAGATCTTGACCAGCGCGTTTTGCATCATGTTGATGTACCCACGGTCCGCTGGGCTGAGCTTGACTTCAATCACCAGCTGGTCTTTGAGCGGCACCACTTCCATGATCGGCTCACCGGGCTTCACCACGTTACCCGCGGTTTGAAACCTGACGTTCTTCACCACACCATCAATCGGCGCGCGAATCACAGAGCGATCCTCTTGGTCATTGGCGCGGCTCAGCTCTTCTGACAAGCTGGCCATTTTTCGTTCCATATCGCCGGCTTCATTGGCCGCTTCTCGGTTGAAGCGGGCCTCTTCTTGTTGGCGTCGGGCCATGGACTCATTGATACCGGCCTGAAGTCCTGTCATCGACTGTCGCAAAGAAAGGATCTCGCCACTCAGCCTTTCGTAATTGGACTGACGCTGGAAGTGCTCCAGTTGCGAGGTCAGTTTGTCCTTCACCAGATCGGCTGAAATCGCCACCTCTTGCTTAGAAATTTTGAAACTCGCTTCAAGCGCCACCAAGCGCTCACGCGACTCAGCCAGCTTCTGACGGTTCTGCGTCACCACGTTGTCAAACGCCTGCAACGAGTTACGACGCTCATCTCGTTTGCTTTGAAAGCTATTTTTTTCTACTTCAATCAGGTTCGGAAACTTAGCCGCCAGCTCTTCCGGCCACACCGGCTCAGCCCCTAAAGAATCTGCTTCCAAACGGATCTTGGCCAGCTTGAGAGACGCCATACGCGCATTCATCTCGCCACTGTTGATGCCGCTGGTGGCAAGGTCTAGGTACACCAACGCGTCCCCAGCCTTCACCTCTTGGTTCTCGCGAACCACGATGTCTTTGATAATCCCGCCCTCTAAATGCTGGATCACTTTGACCTTGTCATAAGGAATGACCTTGCCTGGCGCCGTGACCACACGGTCAACTCGGCCAATCAAGGTCCATAAAAATATAACCAAAAAGAGTACAAGCAGGCGACGTTGCGTCACCCGCCATCGAGGCTCCCCCAGGTCCTCAAGGACCCGATCTAACGAGATATGTTGTGCGTTTTTTGACATGTCCTACATCACTTAGCAACATTCATACCGAGTTTGGGGAGCATCTCAGCCGCTGGCCCAGCGGCCACCAACTTGCCTTTGTTCATAACCAAGATGCCATTGCATTGGGTCAACAAGAACGGGCTGTGCGTGACCACGATCACCGTGTGATCCTTGGCCAACTCTTTCAGAGTTTGGACAAAACGCTGCTCAGAGTCACGGTCTAACTCAGCGGTGGGCTCGTCGAGCAACAACACGGGTGGATCATTCAGCAAGGCCTGAGCAATCGCGATGCGCTTGGTCTGACCGGCGGAGAAACGTTGAGCCCCCTCACCCACCTGCGTGGCATAGCCATCGGGCAAGTCGATGATGAAGGCGTGCGCACACGAACGCTCGGCAGCGTGGATGATTTGCTCATCGGTTGCATCGGGGTTCGCCAGCGCAATGTTGTCGCGAATCGAGGTCGACAACAGTTGGTTGGTTTGTGACAGGTAGCCAATGCGTTTCGCCAATTCGCTTTGTGAGAACTGATGCAGGTCGGCGCCATCGATCAGCACACGGCCTTCGGTGGGCGGATACAGGCCACGCAGGATTTTCAGCAACGTGGTTTTGCCACTGCCGTTTGCACCCACGATGGCGTGTAGGCCAAAAGGGCCAATCTCGCCAGAGATGGGTTGCAGCAACAGGTTCTCAGCTTGTGGGTACTTGAATGTCACCTCTTCAAGGCGCATCACGCCCTTCGGACGCGGCAAAGAGATGACGCTTTCAGTGCGGTCTTCTTGAATAGAGAACAGCGTGTCCAAACGCTTCTTGGCCGCACGGAACTGGCCAAACGTGCGCCATTGACCCACCAACTGAACCAAAGGAGACACCATGCGACCGGCCAACATATTGGTCGCGATCAATGCGCCCATGCTGATGAGCTGGTTCAAAATCGCCAGCGCGCCGATGCTTGTGGTCAGCACAGAGTTGGCCGTTGTCATGGCGTGAGCGAGTTCACGGTAATGGTCGGCCTCGCGGCTGCGTGCCAAGGACTCGTTCATCCAGCGGGCGTAATAGTCTTCCCAACGGCGACGGACCGACTCGTTGGCCCCCAGCGACTTCAAGCTCAATCGCACAGATGCCAACTCATTCAGCACCATGTCGCGGCTCACCAGCTGTTCGCGTTCGGTTTCTGTCGCGCCACGTGTGGCCTGGCCTGATCGCCAAGCCAAGGCAATGAATGCGGCAATCGTCACCAGGGCCACGGGCAGCAAAGGCAACGCCAAAATAGCCAACACCACCAGCGACAGCACCATGAATGGCAAGTCAATCAGCAACATCGCGGTAGCACCAGAGCAGGTGGCTCGGACAATCTCGATGTCACGGTAAACCGCTTGCCAAAACCCGGCCGAACGCCCTTCCAGGGCCAAGGTGGGCATGTTCAACATGCGGTGCAAGGTTTCGCGCGCGATTTGCACCTCAACACGCGCACCAATGCGTTGCAGCAACATCGAACGGCCTGCACGAAAGAAATGGTCCATCACGATGGCAATGGCCATGCCAATGACCAACGCAGCCAAGGTGGAATAGCCCGCATGGCCCACCACATGGTCGTACACTTGCATCGAAAAGACCGCAGCACACAAGCCCAAGATGTTGATGGCCAGCGACAACGCCAATGCCTGGCGATAGGCCGATCGGTACGGCCACAACAGCTCACGCAACCAGTCTTGCTGGGCTTGGGCATCGGGCAGTGTTTGCAATTTTTGGTCTGACTTGGGGTCTGGATCGGCAATGAAATGCCAGCCCCATTTCGCCCCCTTGCGAGCCTCATCACTGATCACGCCGATGGCTTCGCCCACCGCTTGTTTTTTAGACTGAAGGGATTCCTTGTCTAGGTGCGCCCATGCGCGCGTCGCACCTGTGCCCGTGAGTTGGCGCAGCCACTCAAGGCCAAGCCATGAGCGTGCACTGCCCTTCTCGTCGGAGCTTCCAAAGAATTCCTTTTTCATAATTAGCTGAGATGTCTGGAAGCCGCATCGATGCCATCAGAGATGGCAACGTACAAGTTGTCACCACCGTGTTGATAGACAGAGAAACTGTGGCCGCTGTAACCCGTGACATTCACTGAGTCTCCAGTCGCAGTCCATCCGCCACCGGTGAGGTTGACCACATCGCCTGCGTTGTTCGTTCCCGAACCTTCGACGACCAGGACATGTCCTTTCTGATAGTTTGTGTTTTGAATTGCCGTATTGGTCTCCCCTGTAATCGACAGCACATCGATATGGTTTAGCGTCAAGGTCTGATTTCCTGCGCCGAGTTTGAAAATCTCGACGTTTTCAACCAAATCGTTGCGGATGTTGGTGAAGTCCATGGCAACGCCAGAAGTGAATTCCAAAGTATCCACACCGGTGCCGCCGTCGATCTTGAAGAAGGTGCTGTCAGCCACTGTCATCAAGTCGTTACCAGCACCGCCCATCAAGACATCCCAGCCGCCGTTGCCGACCAAGGTGTCGTTGCCGGCGTTACCAATCAGACGGTCTGCCGCATGGATGTTGTCGGGCGTGGACGTGGCATTGGCTGTGAGCAACTCGCCGCCTGTGCCTGCAATGGTCTTCACCGCAATGTTGCTGTCGCCTGTGAGCGCCACATTGCCGTAGAAGATTTGCATGTTGGTGCTGTTGGTCAGCACGGCATCGGACAAGCCGTCACCGTTCAAGTCGCCCACAGATGACCAGAAGCCAGAACCAAAGTTGCCTGGCGTTGACGACCAGTTGACGTTCGAGTTCGAGGTGTAACCATCGTCACCCGAGCCGGTGCGGAGCAGTTGGATGCCGTAGTCTTGCATCTCGAGCAAGTTGAAATCAGCCCAACCGCCGGTACGACCAAAGATCAAGTAAGACGAACCTTGTGCGTTGGGTGCCGCGTTGCTGGCTTCGTTGTCGGCAGGTGCTTGAATGATGAAGTCGTTCAGACCGTCACCGTTCATGTCACCCACGCCGACCACACTGCCTGCACCTGCATGCTCCAAGTCCACACCACCCGTGATGCGGAAGCCCTTGCCGCTCGCAGCCAAGTTCGCCAAGCTCAAGTCTTGGCCGTTGGCCAAGCTGTTACCACCGAACACCACATAGGCGCCGCCGTTGTCTTTGTAGTTGTAGTCCGATGGATCACGCGAACTGCCGTAGCCAGAGATCAGCAAGTCGTCAAAGCCGTCACCGTTGATGTCGCCCAGCTTATTGAACTCGCCGTTGATCAAATAGTTCGTCTCAGGCGTGATCTGAGTTACAGCAGGTTTGTTGCTAGCCGCTGTGCTGCTCGTCCAGCTGGTTGGAGCCGACCAGCTACCGTTTTGGCCAAACACCAAGAAGTTGCTGTCATACGCAGAATCGTATTTGTAACCACCGCCCAGAGGATCCGTGTAATAGCCGGCTTGATTTCGGACCGAGAGCATCATGTCTTGGAATCCGTCACCGTTGACGTCACCCACCGAGGTGATGCGGTCAAAGGCTTCGTTGCCAGACACCGTGGTAATTGCGGTGCCAAGTGCCACCGAAATACCCAAACTGCTGCTGGCATTGTTAAAGCCCGCACCCACATTGGCTTGACCAAAGTACAGCTGGCCTGTGCCGCCATTCATGAAGTCGTCGTAGCCGTCACCGTTCACGTCGCCCATGCCCGCAGGACGCCAGCCCGAACTCAAGTTGCTACCAGAGGTGCCTACGTACACAGCATCAGCGGTTGTGGAACTGGTGTTGTAGGTGTATGTCGCATTCATGCCTGGAATGTCAGTGGCCGTTGGTGGTGTGTACGCACCATGAGCACTGATACCTTCCAGGGCTGAGTATGAATATGGATACGGCAAATTGTCGTAGCCGTATGTAGTTGGCAATGCATTGGCCTGGCCAGATGCATCTGTGGCATTGCTAGACAACGTTGTCGTTGTCACGCCACCCGACACGCGGTCGACCAAAGTTTGATTACCGCCCAAGAACAAGTACTGACGGCCTTCAGATGACGTGCTCCAACGATCTGAACTCAAAGAACCACCATCGTATGAATTTACGTAATAAGTCGACCCATTTGTTGAAATACTGCGTGTCGAGTTGTAATTGGTTGACGAATCGTCACCCTGGGTAAACGTCATGGTGTTGCTTGCCGAACTAGCACCCACCATAAGATCTGACTTGCCGTCGCCGTTGTAGTCGCCCAATGCCCCCAAAGAGCTACCAAAGCCTTCCCCGGCAGAGGCATTACTTGTCAGGCGAACGTAGGCGGCGTTGGCAGACGATGGGTCTTGCGTGCTGTCAATCTGTAAGCTACCTAAGCCACCGGCTTGACCGTAAACGATGTAAACATCACCCGTGCTGTATGTGTCGCTGCCCAAACTGGTGTAGGAATAATATGTCCTGGATCCGCCCGTGGGTGTGTAATCGTAATAGCCTCGGTCCCAACGATAGGTCGTGGTCGTGGTGGTACCCGCATCAGACATCGCGAAGTCCATGAACCCGTCGTGGTTCACGTCACCCACAGCCACCAAATAGCTGTTGTTGGCCAAATCAAAATTACGCGAGTTGGAGAAGGTGATGGTGTCCACGCGGATGGATGGTGAATAAATAACTTGGTCGTTGCCAGCGCCACCATTGATCGTGTCTGCACCTGTACCCGGCACAAAGCTGTCGTTGTTGCCCGCACCTGTCAACGTGTCATTGCCCGTGCCACCGTTGTAGGTGGTACCCGAGCCAGTCGCTGTTGCGTTAATCACATGATCAAGAGCGACACCGCTGACACGCAAGCGCACGCCATCTTGGCTGTAAATCCGATCGGTGCTGTTCAGAACTTCGGCTGTCCACTTGGTGAAGTCTTCCAACTTCACTTCATCAGAGCTGTTCAACTTCAACCACAACTGCTCTGAGCTGCTCGACATATTGCGCACGCTGTTGAGGTCAAACGTCAGTGTGTCAGCCGTGCTGTTGCCACTGGCATCAATCACTTCGATGCCATCAAACTTGGGCAGGCTGTCGTGAACAAAGTCAGTGCTGCTGCTCGCCACCAAGGTGTCCACACCAGTTCCGCCGTCCACAAAGCTATCTGCTTTGTCCAGCACGATGCGGTCATCGCCTGCACCTGCGTACAGGGCATCGACGTCGGCGCCACCATCTAAGGTGTCATTGCCAGCGCCTGCGTCTAACCAGTCGCTGCCTGACCCGCCCAAGACGATGTCATTGCCGTCACCTCCGTAGAGCTTGTCGTCGCCCGCACCCGCATCGATGCTGTCGTTACCAGCCCCTGCAAAGAACACATCGTCTCCCGATGAGCCCACCAAGGTATCGGCCAGCGATGTAGCCAAAACTTGCTCAATGCTTGACAAACTGTCGGTGCCATCAGCCACCGCTACACCGGTGGCCAAGTTAACGGACACCGCACTCGTCAAAGCGCTGTAGTCCACCAAGTCGTCACCACCGCCACCCACCAGGGTGTCGTCGCCGGCATCGCTCAGCAAAGTGTCGTTGCCCAAGCCACCCACAAGGCTGTCGTGCCCGCCCAAGCCGGTGATAAGGTCAGCACCGGCTGTGCCAGTGATGGTGTCACCCGAAGACGTGCCTACCAAACGCACTTTAGCCTCGGCAGACACACGAACGGTCATGCTGGTGCCAGCTGTTGCGTCAACCGTGCCTGTCGATGTCCAGGTGTGATAGATGTTTCCACCGCTTGCAACATCACTTGCCACAGTCCAACCGGCACTGCTGCCGCTCATTACGGCTAAGTCAATCACGTCTTGCGCGTCTGCCAATACGGTCACGGTACTGCCGCTTGCGGCCATGTGGTGCACGGTAGCTGCCAAATCGAGGGTAAGTGCGGTGCCGCTGCCACCACGCATGTCCAACACCTCAAAGCCGGTCCAGTTGGTGGCGGTAGCCGTGACCATGTTGACTGTCTCATCGCGAATCCACAAGGTGTCGGTGCCTGTGCCACCCGCTACGCTGGTATCAATAGCGTCGTAGACGACGACATCATTGCCAGCTCCAGCCAAGATGGTGTCAGCACCTGCGCCACCGTCAAACCAGTTGGCATTGGTATCACCAACGCCAACGCTGATGTTGTCAGCTGAGCTACTGCCCAACACGCTCTCAATGCTGTAGAGCTTGTCGTCGCCAGTATTGGCAGAGCTCGCAGTCCCCAAGGCATCGCCATTGAGCACCACAGTCACGCCCGAGGTGGCATCCGAGAAGTCGGCCAAGTCATTGCCAAAGCCACCCACCAGGGTGTCATCGCCCAAACCGCCTTGCAGCCAATCGTTGCCCAAGCCACCTTCAATGCGGTTGGCCAAGCTAGAGCCGATCAACCAGTCATCGCCGGCGCCGGTTTTGACCCACTCAATCGTGCTCAGGCCACCGCCGGCTTCCGCCAGCGTATCAACCACAGAGGTGTTGTTGGCAGTCAAGACTGCCGTGTGCGAGGCCACACCGTTGTAGCGAGTGGCAGAGAGGTTCACACGCACAGCACCGAGTTGGTCAGCGTAGTCCAACATGCTGCTGATGCCGTTAGTAAGAGTGACGCCGTAGACCAAGTCGTTGTCGGCAGAGATGGTTTCAGCCACCGTCGCGCTGCCACGTAACACGTCGGTACTGACGTTCTCGTGCACGTAGACGTAGGCCGTACTGGCTGCACCAGTGCTGACGTACTTCTTGTAACTGGCTTCGTCCGTCACGGCCTCGGCCCAAGTTACACCCGCTTCTGTTTTGAACAACACGCTGTCGCCTTGTTCGCCTTCGATATGCAACTTATGGTTGCTATCGGTCATGGCCAAAACTTTGGTGGCATTCAACACCAAGGTGTTTCCCACACCACTGGCGTTGGCACTCAGGTCTACCGCTTCGATGTTCGAAAGCACCACGCGGTTGCTAGCCGTCAAGTCGGTGTTGACATAGCGTGTGTACAAGGTGTCGTACCCACGGCCGCCGTCAACCAAGGAGTCGTTCAGATCCAGGAAGAACACGTCGTTATCAGTTCCGCCACTGGTGCTGACGGGACCATCGCCGTACAAGGCGTCAATGCCTTCGCCACCATAAATGGTGTCATCACCGGCGCTACCCACCAAGGTGTTGGCATAGGACGAACCGATCAAGATGTCGTTGGAAGAACCGCCAATGACGTTTTCGATCTGGTAAATGGCATCCGTCGAGTACAAACCATCAACGGCCGTGTGAGCCACCAAGGTGGTAGCACCCACGATCACGTCAACATCGCCAATGTTGGCGCGGACCGAGTAAGTGGAACCGCTGTAGTCCACGGCGTCCACGTTGTTTGCCAGTTCATAAGCAAAGTCCGCGGCAGACATCGCCATGTTGGTGAAGCCATAAATGGTGTCGTTGCCTGGGCCACCCACCAAGGTGTCGTTGCCCCAACCACCTTCTAGGTAGTCGTTGCCGTCACCGCCTAAGAGCGAGTCGTTGCCGTAGTCACCATACAAGTAGTCGTCACCCGAGCCACCATCCAGCGTGTCGTTACCGTCAGCTGAGTTGTAGAAATCGCCATGACCGCGGATCCAGTCGGTGCCATCGCCACCGCGCAAACTATCGGCACCTGAACCGCCTTGGATGTTGTCGTTACCTAGACCGCCGTCCATGGTGTCATCACCATTTTCAGCGTTACTGAATGACGTGGAGTAATAGTCGCTGAGGTTCAGCAGCCAACCAGAAATTTGTCCTAACCAGTCATCACCATCGCCACCGATCAAGCTGTCGTTGCCGTCTCCGCCAAAAATCGTGTCGTTGCCTGTACCGCCATCAATGGTGTCACCGATATCGGTGATGTAGGTACTCGTCGAAGTGTTTCCTGAAAGGTCGCTACCCACCAAGTAGTCACGACCATCGCCACCCCAAATCTTGTCTGCACCTGAGCCACCCACAACCGTGTCGTTGCCTGCCCAAGCTTGCAAGGAGTCGTTATCGGCTTGACCATAAATTTGGTCATCTCCGTATCCGCCGTCTAAGGTGTCGCTGCCAGCGCCGCCGTCCAATAGGTCGTTACCTTCCAAGCCTTGCACGGAGTCGTTGCCGCTGCCGGTGTAAATCGTGTTGCTATAGCTGTCACCCACCACGGTGTCATTACCTGCATAGGTGGTGACGTTTTCAATGCCAAACAACACATCTAAGGTTCCGCCTGCAGAGTCTTGGCCTAAGCCGTCACGCAAGTTGACACTCAAATGGTCGGTGATGGCGCTGTAGTCGCTGTAGTCCACCGTGTCGGAGCCTGCGCCACCGATGAGGGTGTCAAGGCCTGCGCCGCCTGTCAGTCGGTCATCGCCTGCACCGCCTTCAATGCGGTCGGCAGCTGAGGAGCCTGTGATGCTGTCATTGCCTGAGCCTGCATGCACCCAATCGATATTGCTAACGGTGTCTTCAATACCGGCTGACACCGTGGCTTTGCCAGTGCCTAAGTTGATCGTCGCATTGAACGACATATCGGCATAGTCAAGCATCGACAACGCACCCACCACTGTGGACCCACTCAGGGTTGCAGCGGCTGTGTAGTTGCTAGGACGCAGTGCACCTTTCAACGAGCCGCTGTCGCCGCCCATTTGAATGACATCGTCAACCCAAACAGTGACAGCGCTCGAACCAGAACCGGAGGTGTATGACGTTGCGCCAGCAAAGCTGGTGCCTTTGCTCCAGCTATCTGTGGAAGAGAGGATCACACTGTCACCCAGATCACCATGGATACGAAGCGTATTGGTGTCACTCATACTTGCCACCACAGCTTTACTCAGAGAGATGCTATTGCCAACGCCTGCGCCGGCACCTGCATAACCCAAGTCAATGACTTCAATACTCCTCACGTTGGCGAGATTGGCCGCGCTCACATTGGCATCAGACACCACCAAGGTATCGCGGTCATTGGTGAGCGTCACATTCACGGTGACGGCATGCGAGACAAGGTTGGTATCTATGTAGGTGCCCGTATAGGCGCCATTGGCGTAGGTCCATGCGCCACTCATGTTCAAGGTGTCTTCATTGCCCATCAATACGCTCAGCGTTCCAGCGGTACTCATGTTGTACACATTGGCTTCGTTCAGTTTGACAAGCTGCGCGCTTGCTGCACCCAGTTTGAGAACTTCGATGTTCGTGATGGTGGGCAATGTGCCAGTTGTGAAGTCCACCGAGCTGGTATTGACGAGCAACGTGTCTGTTCCGATTCCGCCAACAACCGAGTGATCAGCCGCATCAAACACCAAGGTGTCTCCGTGCGTACCTGCATACAAGATATCCGCGCCACTGCCACCATCAATCTTTGATGGTTCGGCATCCGTGATGCTTGAGCTGCCGACCGTGGCATTACCAATAGTTGTTGCACCCGCAACTGAAGCGGTGAAGTGCAGACCATCGTAGTCAAACGTACCTGAACTGATGTTGAGGCCGTTCACCAAATTGGTTTCTTGCAAGCCCGTGCTGTTGGCGTTGAATGTGACGCCATTGATCGTCAGACTAGCAGCACTTCCTGCGCCACCGATCGAGAAGTTTTGAACATCTGCAACGCTAGCATAAGTCACCAAACTAGACGTACTAGCGGTGAAATCGATACCAGAGATGCTGAACGTTGCTTTAGTGCCGTTCGCGTAGGTTGAATAATCAAATGGATTGCCCCAAACCTCACCTGGAATTAAACTTAAAGGTGTCACTCCTGGGTTAACAGCAGCAAAGCTCACGGATGAACCGCTAGTCGAGAGAACCAGCTGCGCACTCGTGCCGCTGGTACCTTGTGTGAAAGTGCTGACATGGGTGCCAATGCCAATTGATAAAGCACCCTCTTGGGCAGCCTCAAACAAGACACCGCCCACTGTGATCTGAGCCTTGGTTCCGGAACCGACGGTGCCAGTGCCTGCGACATAGCTGCTTGGCACAAAATGACCTGCGTCTGATTGGCTTAACCAGTAGTCACCCACCTGTGTAGTGAGTGTGGTTGCACCTGGAACATCTGCCACAAAGGTCAACGTACTGGCACCATTTTTGAGCACCAACTGAGCTGATGTGGCAGGAGTATCTGTCGTACCAGAAATTAACGCTGCGCCATTGCTAAACGAATCCACAACATAGCCGGCACCAGCCAGCAATGGCCCCACTTGCGTCGCAGTGAATTGAGTCGTACCAATCGTGATGTGCGCATAGCTTGCGTTCACGAAGCTAATTGCAGGTGGCGTGACGCCGGAAACAGCCACAAAGTGTGTCGTACCTAGATCAATGTGAGTGGCATCTACAAATGTGATCGCTGAGCCGCTGGTGAGGCTTGTGCTGCCCGTCGAAACAGCTTCGTAATTGACCGTGCCAAGCGTCACGGTGGCCTTGCTAGCATCATGGCCCTGAACAATATTGGCCGGCGCTGAACGGGCGGTGAGACTGGTGACGACACCCGTGTTCTCCACGAACTCTCGTCCCCCCAATACGATGGAAGCGTTTGAAACACCATGTAGAGTTTCAGCACTTGATGTGCCTGTGATGCTCGCGAGCGAGGTAGACACAGTGCTATCGCTACCACCATCAATTTTGGTGTCAGCAACATCGAGCCATAGCACATCATTGCCTGCCCCACCACTGAGGGTATCGGCACCTAATCCACCGATGAGTGTGTCGTTACCAGCAGCACCAGAGATGCTGTCAGCCCCATCATTGCCACTCAACCAGTTGTCGCCCGAGCTGCCATCGATGGTGTCATCAAAGGCTGAGCCCATGATGTTTTCGATCGAGGTCAAGGTATCTAGCTCACTGCCGCTACCCACCGACACTTTGCCCGTCGCGAGGTCCGCAACGATGCGCGCTGTTGAGGTGTAGCCAGCTGATGCGTAGAGATAAGAGTAGCTAGCAGTGTCACTACCTGTGCCGCCATCAAGAGCGTCATTACCGCCATAACCGTATAACCAATCGTCGGTGCTAGAACCCGTCAATGATTGTGCACTGTCCGTGCCAGAGTAATAACTTGGAGATACAGAGACAGTGACGCTCGGATGGATCACCACTGACACGCTACCTGAGGTGTACTTGTTGTAAACCACCGTACCCAATGTCTGCGTGCTGTGAGACCACGAATTGGTGAGAGACACCGTGTCACCCACATCGCCCTCAATCCGTAACGAACCAGTTCCACCCGTCAGCATGCTGCTGACCTGTGTGGCGCTCAGCACCACGGCATTGCCCACACCTGAGGTGTTGGCACCAAGGTCAATCACGTCAAAGTTACGCAGCGCAGGCATGCTGGCGACCGTGAGGTCCGCTATGCGTTGCGTGACCAACAAGGTGTCCGTGCCTGAGACACCGTCGATGGTGCCTTTGGAATAATCGAGCGTTAACGTGCCATTGCCGTTGCCTGCAGCACCCGAGGTGTCTAACAAGCTCGTACCACTACTGACGTAAGCCGTAGCTGTCGAAGCGGTTGAGCTGGTACTCCAACTCGGAGCGCTCGTGGCGTTGTTCAACAGTGATGTCGACAAAGTGCCCAACTTCAGATTGCTCTGACCTGCGTTGGTCATGGTGTCGGTGTAACTCACCAGTGCCGCCGATTGAGCGGTGTAGTTGGTATCAACGCTACCCGTGCCATCCGTATTGCCACCCACATTGAAACGTGTGCCTAAGTACTGACCGTCAATTTGCACAGTCAGTGTGACGGCACTGCCGCCCACCACGGGTGTGTACTGGCTTGTATAAATACGCGCACTGCCGCCGTTGAGTTGTGCCTCTGCTTGGTAGGTCCAGTTGCCCCAGTCGTTGAGCACAAACATATCGCCTGCATCACCATCCACGCGCAAGACGTGGTTGCTGTCGGCCATGGCGTAAACAGACGCACGGTCCAACACCACGCTGGTCGCGTTGCGGCCACGCAGATCAATGAGCTCAATGTTGGTGATGCCATTGGTGGCATTGGCCACTGTGAAGTCACGGCTATTGCCGCCCATCAACAAGGTGTCGTAGCCTGCCCCACCATCAATCGATATGACAGATTGACGCGAGTCAGCGCTGATGTTGCTGATGTGTACCCTGTCCGTGGTTGGAGACGAGACGTAGTCTTGATTCCAAACCAAGATGTCGTTGCCATCGCCGCCAAGCAAGGTGTCTGCATCGCCATCTGGACCACCACTGAGCCAATCGTTGCCTTCGCCGCCTTGCAACAAATCGTTGCCAGCGCCGCCGTTCAAGCTGTCATTGCCTGTACCGCCACGCAAGTCATCGTTGCCGTCGCCGCCATCGATGCTGTCGTTGCCAGCAAAACCCATCACGGTGTCGTTGCCCGCACCGGCCACGGTCATCACGTCGGCTTGTGCCGTACCTAACAACGAGTCAGCGCCGTTGCCATTGGTCGTGTTGTAAACGGTATGAATATCTGTCGAAATTGCAGCCGTCAACGTGGTCGAGCCCATCACGCTTTGCCAGGTATCAAACCCTGCGGCACCTGAGATGGTGGTCCAAGTGCCATCGCCAAAGGTCACGGTATCTTCGACACCGCCCAAAATGGTCAAGACACCCGTGCCGCCCGTGGCGCGTTTCACAAAGTCTTGGCTGAGGGTGATGCTCTGTGGAGACTCGGCATTGAGCTTCAAAGCCTCAATGCTTTGAACCGCGGGCATAGACCACGTCGGGCTGAAGTCCACATTGGCATCGTTGATCAGCAAGGTGTCGCTGCCTGTACCACCGACGATGGACACGTCCGCTGCGTCAAACACAAAGGCTTGGCCCACGTTGCCTGCGATTAACACGTCTGAGCCGGCACTGCCGTCCAAGGTCATGTGTGACGCATTGGTCAACAAGGTGATCGCAGAACTGGTGGTCAGGCTAGTAGCCCCCAGCTTGTCGGCTGTGAAAGCGACAGAACCGATCGACAAAGTGGCGCTGGTGCTGCTGGTGCCGTTCACCACATTGCTGATGGTGTCTGCCGAAGTAAGCGAGCTGAGCGCTTCATCATTGGCGGTGAAGCGAACACCACCAATGTAGGCGTAAGCCTTGGAGTTGCCGACCAGATAGTCGTTGCCAGCGCCGCCTTGTAGCAGCTCGAACCCGCCCACGATGTCTACGCCGCCTTGTCCATCGGTGGCTTGACCTGCAGCCACGCCACGATAGAGCGAAGCGCCCATGTTCACGACCACCGAGTTGGTTTGGTCGCTGTAATCAAGCACGTCAAGTCCGTCGCCACCCATCAGGGTGTCGTCGCCCGCGCCACCGCGAAGGGTGTCGTTGCCTGCATCGCCCCAGGCGGCGTCGTTGCCAGTGCCTGCGTCTATCCAATCGTCACCCGTGCCGCCGTAGACGAAGTCCACGCCATCGCCAGTGAGCACGGTGTCGTTGCCCGCGCCAGCGTTGACACTGTCTTTGCCGCCTTGCGTCGCAATGCGCTCGGCGTTGTCGCTGCCCAGCACCACATCGTTGCCGTTGCCGGTGCGCACGTGTTCAATCGAACGCAAGGTATCGACGGTGCCATAACCATCAACCACGGTACCCGCTGCAACGGTGAAACCACCGGCAGTGAATGTGCTGCTGGTGCTCATGTTCACCAGCACGTTGGCCGGTTGATCTGAGAAGTCCAAGGTATCGATGCCGTCGCCGCCGTCAATCGTATCGGCTGCGCGTGAATGGCTCATGTAGTCATCACCACCTGAACCCATCGAAGTTTCTGAACCAGCATTACCTGTGACCCACTGGTCAGCAGAGGTAGGTGTTGTCGAGTCGGTGAGCACACGGAGGTTTTCACTCAGCTTGAGCGTCGCAACAAGCGTCGCGCCGTCGTAGACTTCGGCGCCCAAATAGCGTGTGCCATTGACCACGATATTGGCATTGGCAAGCCAAACCAGCGTACCGCCCAAGATCAGGCTGTCGCCCACATCAGCGTGCACCGTCAAAGGTGTGATGTTGCTCGTGACCATCGCACCCAGCTTGGCGGTGCCAACCTTCAACCAGTTGTCACCATTGCCACGAAGGTCCACAGCCTCAAAGTTGCCTAAGCTACCTGTGAAGTTGCTCAGGTTGCGCACCCCGTCACGGATGACCAAAGTGTCATAGCCTGAGCCACCATCAATCGAGCTGTCTGCGTTGTCAAAGATGACCAAGTCATCACCGGCTCCGGCTTGCAACACGTCACTGTCGTTACCGCCATCGAGGGTGTCACGTCCTGCACCACCCAACAAGAGGTCGGACTCATCGCCACCCAGCAGCATGTCATCGCCATCGCCACCATCCAAGGTGTCGTTGCCCGTGCCGCCTGACAGCCAGTCGTTACCACTCGATGCACCTAGGGTGGTGGAGCCGCCATAGAGCATGTCTGCGCCCACACCGCCGGAAATGGAGTCGTTGCCGTCTCCGCCCCAGAGCGAGTCGTCACCGGCATCGCCGGCCAAGACGTCAGCGCCGTCGCCGCCAATCAAACTGTCATTGCCTGCGCCGCCAACCAAGCTGTCTTGCGCTGCGCCACCAGAAATCGTGTCGTTGCCGTCGTCACCCATCAGGGTGTCACTACCGCTGCTACCCATGAGCGAGTCTGTGCCACGGGTGCCCACGATCTTCTCAACCGAGATAAGGCTATCTGTCTCTGTCGCAGATATGGTGGCTAAACCGGTGGTCAGGTTGACCGCGACGCCAGTTTGAGGCGCCAACAAATCGATGGTGGCGCCTTGGTAAGGAATCATCCAGTCAATCAACTCAACGGTCACGCCGTCAGCAACTTTGACGTAAATACCTTCCAACGCATACGTGGAGTAACCACCACTTTGTGCCATCAGAGCCCATGGGCCTTCCAAAGTCATTTCACTGTGGTAGGTGTAGGTGCTCGTGCCAGCATCCCACTTACCACCGTTGACGGTCAGCATCACGTTGGTGCCGTAAGCCACAAAGTTTTTGCGCTCCAGCAAAGCCAGTGCTTCACGGTAGTTGAACGTCAAGTGGTTGACGCCATCGCCCTTGAGGTCAATGGTTTCCAAGCTACGCAGGCTTTGGCCTGCATAAGCGGTCATGTCGAGGTCAATGCCATGGCCCACGAACTGCAAGGTGTCGTTGCCTGTTCCGCCGTCGATCAAGACAAAGTTCAAATCGGTGATGGACAACACATCGTTGCCGCCACCGCCACGGATGATGTCAGCACCACCCATGCTGTAAATGGTGTCGTTGCCGTCGCCGCCCGCCAGGCGGTTGGCGCCGAAGTCACCCATCATCATGTCGTTACCCGTGGTGCCTGTCTGAATCAAAGAGTCAGAGTAATCGCCACCATTGATGACGAAGGCCTCACCTGAGTTGTAGCCATCCTTTTGGTTGGTGGGCATGCCCACGATCATGTCGAGGGTGCCGTCGTTGTTGAAGTCACCCGTTGCAGCAGAGAAGCCAAACTGGTCTTGCGGCAAACCGCCGGTGATGGCCAAGCCATCGCCGCCTAAGTTGTCGGAGCTGAGCTTGACGCTCCAATCCTCGCGTGCTTTGCCATAGACCACAAACACGGCACCGCTGTCGGTGTCGGCAAAGTCGCTGGCGGTGTTGTCGGTCACCACAGGGTTTTGACCACCGGCGAGCAACAAGAAGTCATCGTAGCCGTCACCGTTGACATCGCCGTACTTGGCAATGCCGGTGAGTTGGTTGTTGGTCGTGCCATAGAAGGTCACCACACGATGTTCGGCCTGCAAGGTCGCCAAGGACAACAGATCAGGCCATTCGCCCGACTTGCCAAACACGAGGTTGTACGCACCCATGGCCACGCCGTTGGGAGCCCCGGCAAGTGGGACTGCGTTGGGTGAACCAAAAATGAAGTCTTGAATGCCGTCACCGTCAATGTCGCCAACCGACTCCACCACCAAACCAGCTGCACCGCCGGCGGCAGAAGCACTGCGCGAACCGAGGTTTGGGTTTGTCGCGCTGACAGAGTAGTCGGCCGTCTGCAAGGTATTGCCCTGTTGCAAACCAGGATCGACTTGCGCGGCGGCTTCGCTGCTGAACGCATAGCTCGCTGCTGGGGCGAAGGTGTAAGCGCCATTGCTCGAAGCGGAGTCGCGGCCTAATGAGGTTCGAATGGCAGTGCTGTCAAACGTCAGGTTGTAGCCTGTGGCTCGCACCAGCGACAGGCCTGGGTCGACACTGACCACGCCACCCGTAAAGTTCACTCCGCCACCATGGTCACCCGTGAATTGAGTGTGCAAGTTGTCTGCGCCTGATGCCGTGAAGGTCTCAATCAAGGTGCCAGAGGCGTTGTAAAGCTTAATCTTGCTGCCCACATTGCCTGCAGCAACGTCTTGCGAGAACTGCAAGAGCAAGTTTTCGTTCAACCCAACCTTGATTGAGTTGGATGACAAATTGGTCGTCGCTGCCAAGCTCAACCCAGAGGCAGTCGTAAAGTTCAACTGATTGCCCGTGGTTAAACCAAGAATTTGATTGCCATCTTGGTCTGTGAGGGCGTAATTGTTTGTCCCTGTCGAGGTGACGATGCGATACGTCGTGCCGTATTCCAGCGCGAAACGCGGGTCAATCGTCAGCGTGCGGTTGTTCAACGTGAACACACTGCCATCGGCACTGTTGACGGTGTACACACCGTTATTGAGGGTGTAGTTAGCCGCATTGAAACTTTCAACCACGGTCTCCACACCTGCAACAACCTTCACCAGATTGATGGTGCCATTGCGCGTCATCACCAAAGTTTCAGGTGATGTGAAGCGAATGCTGGTCTCCACTTGGAAACCACCCATGCCTGCGGAAATGTTGCCAACCGAAGCGTTTAAACCTGAGTTGTTGTAGTTCCAGGTGTACAGGTCAGGACGGTAGATATCGTCGGTCGTGGTGATGGTGTCATAGCCCGCACTGATGTTGCCAAAGGCATCCTGCAACGAGTCAAGCGTGATGCGATAGTCAGAACCGCCCTTAAATGTTGCACCTAAATTCAAAACGAAGTTTTGGCTGTCAACCATCCGACCACCTGAACTATAGGTAATCGTTCCACCCATGTCACTCACACCGGTTTGCAAATCAAAATTCTCAGTCGTGGTGTAACCAGAAATGGTGCGGCTATTACCGGTGCCCGTGTAGCTGATTTTCTCAATCAGGATGTGGCCATATGATTTGACCGCTTCACTCAAGTTCAGATTCAGAGCAAAAGTACGACCGGGTAGAACACTTGAATAGACATTACCCACTGGGGCATTTGGCACTTCGCCAACAGCGCCTGTGGACAAATACTCTGTCAACTGTGGGATGGCCCTGCCCCAATAGTCCACGGGGTTATTGGGGAGCGCTGCAAGCGTTGGATAGAGCGAATTTAACCAAGTACCTGTAGAACCGCTGTACCAGTTATAAGTGTTGTCATAAGGAGTCACTGTGAAGGTGACATTTCCTGTTGACGTCGTGGTGATCGTAGGTGCCGTGCCGTCAGCATTGCCCGAGCTTGCCGCTGTGGCAAACGTCACGGTGCTGTTGCTGGACATTCCTGCGAACACATTGCCAGCACCATCTTTGAAGGTGTTGCCGTCAACCGTGAGGTAGTAGTTCGTGCTGTTCGAAAGACTACGGTAGGGGTTGAGTGTGATGCCGTTGCTGGTGACTTGCATCAAGCCACCAGAATCACCAAAGCCAGTAAAGAGATCGAACTTCTCGATCAAAGCACCTGTGTCTTTGTTTAACAGCTTCACAAACTTGCCGGGCGCTGTGACCAAGGATGTCACAGGCTCAGAAAAGCTCAGGCTGAGGTTGCCGCTCACCGCAAAGCCAGTGCTGGCAGCGGTTGTGACAGTAGGCGCGGTTACATCGTTGTCGTGATAGACCACCTTGGTGTTGGCCCATCCTTCGTCTTTGCCGAACACGACAAATGCGGCACCGCTGGTGTCGGTGTAATCGCCTGTCACACCTGAAAAGCTAGGGCCGCCAATGGCGAAGTCTGAGAAACCATCAGAGTTGACGTCACCCAAAGCGGCAATAGAAGCACCAATGTTGGTCGGGTTTTGGTCATCCGAGAAGATGGTGATGCCCTTGTTGGGCGTCATGTTGCCCAGGTTCAAGTTACCGGAATAAGCACCGCCAAACACCAACGACACACGTCCGGTGTCGTTGGTCGACAAATAACCATCACCGTAGCTGTAACCCAAGGCAAAGTCTTGGTAGCCGTCGTTGTTGACATCGCCTACACCTTGTATGGCCAACATACTCAGGTTGGTACCAGGGGTGCCTGTGAGTGATGACGCATCGACCACAAAACCTTCAGTGGCTGATGGTGTGAAACTGAGGTCCGCAATGTTGACGTCACTCCAGTTGTTGCGACCGTAAATAATGCGAATTTTGTCTACGCCACCGTAGGTGAAGTTGGCGGCCATGTCGGCCCATCCATCACCGTTGATGTCGCCAATGCCGGTTAAACCGAATTGGTAGGTGGCGTTGTAGGTTTGGTAGGCCGAGGACGTCAACGTCGCGTTGTCCATGTTCAAGGCTTTGAACGCGGTGGAGTTGATACCTGACACTTTGAAACCATCGCTGCCGATGTTGCTCAAATCAATTTGGCCCGACAAATCGCCGCGGCCAAAGATGACATAGGCAGAGCCAGCTTGGTTGACGATCATGTCGTCTACACCGTCGTGGTTGATGTCGCCTGCGTTGTCTACTTTCCAGCCTGCATAGGCGTCAATACCTTGGCTCACCATATAGGTGCCGTCGGTGTAAGAGATCGAGAAAGTGGACAGTTGCGGTGTGGGTGGGCTGTCGATGTGCGCCGCCATGTTGACGGTGTAATAGACCTTCACCCCGTTGTCGCCTAGCGCAGAGCTGTAGGTGATACCGTTGTAGTTGACGTTTCCTGTGAGATGCCAATTGCCGTAAAGCGTGAGACTGTCGTAAGTGGCGTTGCCCTTGACCAACAAGAGTTGGTTGGCATCGGTCATTTCGGCGACTTTTTCCGGCGTCAAGACCAAGTCGTTGTAAGTGTTGCCGCCCACCGTGCTTTGATAGGTCAGATCAAACACTTCCACATTGGTCAAACCCGTAGGCGCCAAGATGCTGGTGTTGATGCGTCCTGAGCCATCCGTAGAAATCGTGCCACCGAAGTCGAAACGGACGGTATCAATACCGCGTCCGCCATCGATACCCGCGAAGCTCATGTTTGTGACCGTGATGGTGTCATCGCCGTCACCGGCCATCGCACCTTCCATCGCGCCGACAATCAAACTGTCGGGAGAAGACGTACCCACCGCAATTTGGCCGCCCAATTCGTTGGCCACATCCAGGGTGACTGCGGCGGACACATTCACAAATGCGCTGCCTTTTTGCAGCACGTTGAACAAGGCGCCTGTGGCGTCCGAGTCCACGCCCACATACACCCAGCCGCCATAGAGCGACAAGGTGCTGCCTGCACCACCCAATACGGTGAGTCGTCCGCTCTCACACAGCGACATCACACTGGCTTCATCCAGTTTGACCGAGCCTGTGGTGCTGAGATCAATCTTCTCAAAGTTGCTGACTTGCGTGCCAGCCAATGTGGTCAAGTCAACTTGGGTGGCACCTGTCATCACCAAGGTGTCTGTGCCACTGCCGCCCAAAATTCGGCTGTCGGCAATGTCGTACACCACGCGGTCATCGCCTGCGCCTGCATCAATGACGTCAGCACCGCTGCCACCATTGATGGTGTCGTTGCCTGCATCGCTCTTGATCACATCCACACCGCTTGTCCCTGCCAAACTGTCCGCGCTTGCGGTACCCGAGGTCACTGAGGACACTGTGGGGGTATGGCCTGCTGTGTTACTGACTTTGACGGTCAGTATCTTGTGGGTGCTGGTTAAAGGATCAAGGTAGTCGAGCGTATACGTGTCATAGCCAGCAGTGGCCGTCACAGTCGTGTCTTTGACAGGTAGACCATTCACATCCACAGCCCAGCCCTTGAGCAAGACGGTGTCGAGGTCTTCAGCGTTTAGCGTGAGGGTGTTGTTAGCATTGCCCATTGCCAAGAGGCTGGCGGGGTCAATGACCAAGGTATCTTTACCTGAGCCTGCCACGGTGGTGGCGTTGTTAAGGTCAAACACCTCCAAGCCTTGCAAGGCTGGGCGTGTTGCCCCAGCGTCGGGACGAGCAGCGTCACTCAAGTCGAGCAAGCCCGCTTTGACAATTTGCAAGGTATCTACGTCGGTGCTGGCTGTGTCGCCGCCACCTGAAATCAAGATGTCTTTCGCGTCGAACACAATCAAGTCACTGCCTGCGCCCGCACGCACAACGTCGGCACCTGCGCCTGCGTTGATGGTGTCGTTGCCTGTGCCGCCACTGATGTCTTCAGAGCCAGTTCCGCCCGTCAAGACGGAGCCAGTGTTGCTACCCACAATTTGGTCACCTTTGGTGACATCCAAGTCCAACAACACAGTCACAGCTGTACCGTCGCTGGCGAAGTTGGTGTACTTGTTGTAAGCAATACCCAGCACCAGCTCTGAACCGCGAGATTGCCAGCCAGAGCCAGCCAAACGAACCACGTCGCCTGCGTTACCGCTGACGATCAGGGTGTTGCTCTCGGTCGAGGAGTCGCGCACTTGGTCGGCCGACACCACCAAGGTGTTGTCGGCAGAGCCTGTGAGGTCCCATTTTTCAATGCCACGAATCGAATTGGCGACACCTGCAGCCGTCAGGTCGATCAGGACGCCCTGCCCCGGCACAGCGTTGTCAACACGCAAGGTGTCGGTGCCTAAACCGCCGTCGATCACGGAGTCAGTGCTGTCATAAACCAACACGTCCTCACCCGCGCCACCACTTAAGGTGTCGGCGCCCGCGCCGCCGTCTAGCACGTCGCTGCCTGCGCCGCCGTCAAGCGACTGAACACCTGCACCTGTGGTCAGGTCATCACGCCCAGTGGTGCCACCCAGTTGTGGCACCAAGCCATTTTTCAGTTGAACGGTTGCGCCGTTGAGTGTGTATGTGGTGTAACCACCAGCGGTTGCGCCTTGTGCCCATTCGCCGTTGAGGCGAACCACGTCGCCTGCTTGACCGTTGATTTGCAGTGAATGTCCATCGTTGATGGCCAACACATCCGCACTGCCCAAGCTGAGGGTTCGGGTGCCTGCATGGCTGCTGCCCAAGTCGATGACTTCAATGTTTTGCAACACATCATCAGCCAACGTGGTCAGGTCGGTTGAGCTGCTAGAAATCTGCAGCGTATCAGTGCCGATGCCACCATCGACTAACTTATCAATCGCGTCAAACACCAAGGTATCGTCGCCGGCACCAGCACGCAACACGTCAGAGCCTGCACCGCCGTCGAGCACGTCACTGCCTGAAGTTCCACGCAACACGTCCATCCCAGATGAGCCAGCCGTACTGACTTGGCCCACAGAGACACCTGCGCGAACCATCAGCGTGACATCGTCATTTGCAAGGTTGGTACCGTGGTACACGTTGTAATTGCCATCCACGCTGAGTGTGGGGGTACCCCACACACCGTCGAGGAACAACTTGTCACCGGCATTGCCTTCCACCGTCAAGGTGGATTGGCCACTGACTTCCACCACACTCGCAGGTGAGACCACCAAGTAGTTGTTACCGGCTCCGGTGATGTCAATGATTTCTGTGTTGAGAATGCTGGCGCGACCACGTGTGTCGCCCAAATCAAGCACGATGTCAGCTGCGCTGACCGTGTCTAAACGCAAGGTATCTGTTCCGCCACCGCCATCGATCGTCAAGTCAGACGGATCAAAGGTGCGAACGTCATCCCCACTGCCACCCACATAAGCGATGGTGAGGGTGACATCGGGGTTGATCAAAATCGTGGCCGTGGTTTGGGTGGCTGCATCGAAATAGGTGTATTTGTCGTACTGACGTGCTGCGCCACCTTCGTAAATCACAGGTTGCGTGCCAGCAGGCAACCAATTGCCACTGAGTGTCAGACTATCGCCCACGCGACCATGGACTTTCAACAGGTCCGTGGTGTCAGAGAAATTGAACACCGATGCGGTGTTCAGCATCAGGGAATGTGCGCCCAAACCGTTGATATCGAGCTCTTCAAAACCGCTGATTTTCGACATCGGGTTTTGCAAGTCTGTGATGGTTCGCGCGGTAGCCAACGTTGTCGCTGCGTTGGTTGTTGCGGTGAAGGTCACGCCGTTCACGCTGATCACCGCAGGCGAAGAACTTGTGCCTTCGTTCACTACACGAGTCGGTGATGACGCATCAAAAGGCACCAACACATTGGTGGCGCTATAAGTGATGCCATCAATCTTGAACGTGACAGCAAAGTCGTTCTTAATGGTCAAGGTGTCCACACCACTGCCACCATCGATGACAGCATCGGCACGGTCAAACAACACCCAGTCATTGCCTGCACCGGCCATGATGGTGTCGGCACCGCCGCCACCATAAATCACGTTGGCTAAATCTGAGCCAGTGATGGCATCAGCACCACTACCGCCAATGACGGTTTCGAAGCCACTGACCAAATCGCTGAAGAAAGGCGTACCACTGCCGTTGGCACGACCCGACGCGGTGCCGGTTGCCAAATTGATATTGAGCGACACCGTGGTGTCTGTGGTCAGGCTGAAGTCGAGGGTGTCGTCTCCGTTGCCACCCTCAAGCGTGTCATTGCCTGGACCGCCGCTGACGCTGTTGGCAGCGACGCGGACAACGTCGTTGCCAATGCCTGCGTCCACACTGTCATTGCCTGCGCCACCATCCAAGATATCAGCGCCCGCACCACCCAACAAGGTGTCGTTGCCTGAGCCGCCAGAGAGGCTGTCGTTGCCTGCGCCTGCGTCTAACAAGTCTTGACCATCACCACCGATGAGGGTGTCCAGGCCGTCACCTGCAACCACGACGTCATCGCCTGTGCCGCCATCAATGCGGTCGTCGCCCGTGCCACTGTCAATGTCATCATTGCCAGCACCACCAGCAACACTGTCGTTGCCGTCGCCCGCCAGGATGGTGTCATTCCCCGTGCCACCATCGATGGTGTCAGCGCCGGAGCCAGTGTCAATGTTGTCGTTACCACCGCCGGCAGAAACAGAATCGCTGCCTGCGTTGGTGTGGAATTCGTCATCACCGGCTGTCGCGTTTGGCGTGTCAGCGCCTTCGCCAGTGATGAAGACAAAACCTGGCGTGATGTCAACTGGAATTAAAACGGTCAGCGTGACGGGACCACCCACTGCAGGTGTGTAAGAGGTGGTGTAAGTGTTGTGGGTTCGCGTTCGATCTGCGCTTGCCACCAAGGCCCAATTACCAACCAATCGCACGCCGTCATCAATGTTGGCTTCAATGCGTAACGTGCGATTGCTGGTCATCGCATACACGTCTGCATCGGCAACCTTGACCGACTGACTACCAGTCGCGCGAAGGTCAAGCACCTCGAATTCTGAGAATATGTCATCACGCAAGAGCGTGAAATCGACCAAGGTGCTATTTGCTCCCACTACCAAGGTGTCGACGTCTGCGCCGCCTTTGACAATCGTGTCGAAGGAGTCAAACACGATGGTGTCATCGCCTGCACCAGCGTCGATGGAGTCTGGGCCTGAACCGCCATCGATGAAGTCAGCGTCTGAGCTGCCCAAAATGGTGTCCGCTGCACCTGAACCAATGACTGTTTCAAAGCCACTGATTTGGTCAATGTAGGGACTCACGGTGCTGACACTGCTATCCAATGCACGGCCTGCCGCAAGGACAGTTCCGCCTACCGTCAAGTTACCTGTCGAAAGGTTGATGGCCACAGGGCCACTGACGCCGCTGTAATCCAAGATGTCCGCGGTGCCGGCGCCGCCGTCCAGCGTGTCGTTGCCCGCATCGCCTTTGACCCAGTCGTCGCCTTCACCGGCATTGATGCTGTCGTTGCCAGCGCCACCCAAAATGGTGTCGTTGCCAAAGCCGCTCAAAATGGTGTCATTACCCGCACCGCCATCAATGTAGTTGGCAATAGCACCTGTGGCACTCGCCAGATCGCTTCTGATCGCATCGGCACCACTGCCACCAATGATGTTTTCAATGCCAGAGAGATCGTCGACACCTGTTGATCCGGCAAGGGTGCTACTTGAGGTAGCGGAGCCTGAGCCCGTCAACAAAGTTAGGCTGAAGCCTACAGTGTTGTCACTGAAATCCGCCGTGTCGATGCCGTCACCGCCAGCCAAAATATCGTTGCCTGTGCCACCACTTAAGGTGTCATTGCCTTGGTCACCCAACAAGATGTCGTTGTCAGCACCACCCAGCAACAAATCGGTGCCGTAGCCGCCACTCAGGGTGTCATTGCCTGCACCACCGCTGAGAGTATCGCTACTGCCGACGGTATCGCCGGCTCGGTCGCCTGACAACAAGTTGCCACCGCTGTTACCGGTAATGTTGTCGCTGCCGCTACCGCCCAAAACCGTTTCGAAACTACTGAAGGTGTCTGTGCCACCCAAGCCGTCATTGGCTGTGCCTGTGTTGGCGCCATCGGCCAATGTCACAACAATGCCCTGCCCAGAAACGTTACGGGTGTAGTCCAACGCATCGTTGCCGGCGCCACCTTCCAAGGTGTCGTTACCCAGACCACCCGCAATCACGTCGTTACCTGCACCCGACTGGATGTAGTTGTCCGCATTGGAGCCCACAATTTGATCGTTGCCTGAGCCCGTGATCAAGTTTTCAATGTCACTGCCCGCGATGGTGTCCACACCCAGTCCACGCACACCCAAGCTGTCTGAGCTGGTACCCGCTTGCAAGTCAACCGTGAGGTTGCCAGTTGCAGCCGAATCGTCCAAGGTATCCACGCCGCTGCCACCACTGATGGTGTCATTACCAACACCTGCATTGATGTAGTCGTTGTCAGCGCCGCCCGAAAGGCTGTCGTTGCCGACACCACCCACCAAGGTATCTTGACCTGCGTCGCCAGAGATCACGTCGTTACCAGCACCACCCTCAAGGTAGTTCCAGCTTTCGTTACCAGCGATGGTGTCATTGCCTGCACCGCCGATGACGTTTTCAATTCCCAACAACACGTCGTTACCAGGGCTCACCGTCGTCGGGTTGGCGTCATACGTGCTGCCAGCAGCACCGTTTAGACCGAGCGTAATTTGCAAGGGGTTAGCAGACGTGGTGCTGCTGTAGTCCAAGGCGTCGTTGCCGTCGCCGCCGACCAAGTAGTCGTTACCTGCGCCACCCAACAGGGTGTCGTTACCCGCGCCGGCAAGCAAGGTGTCGTCGCCGACTTTGCCGTAGACCAAGTCGCCTGAAGCGGTACCCGTCACGGACCCACCCGCATCAGAAGCGACAGAGACTTGCTGCACGATTTGCATGCGTGGGTCCACCAAGATCTCTTTGGTATTGACCACGTATTTGATGTAGTTGCCCACCGCACCGGCTCTTGACCATTCACCGTCAAGAATCAAGGTGTCGTTTTCATCACCGAGCACGGTTGGCGTTGTTGTCGACGTGATGCGATTGAAGGAAGCCTCGGTCAAGGTCAGCACGTTGCTGCCGCCACCCTTAACGCTGATGACTTCAACACCACTGATGTAGGGTCCGACGTCTTGACCTGCTGCATTTCGGTTCAGGGTCAGGGTTTCAAAGCTACTGAGATCAAGGGTATCTGTGCCCGAGCCACCCACAATCGAAATGTCTTTGCTGTCGTACACGAACAGGTTGTTGCCGCTGGTTGCTGACAAGACATCTGAGCCCAAGCCACCATCAATGGTGTTATCGCCTGCACCGCCTTGGATAGAGTCGTTGCCGGCACCACCAAACAAGCTGTCATTGCCATCGCCGCCATCGATGGTGTCGTTGTCAGCACCACCATCGACCCAATCGGCATCGCTGCCGCCTGAAATACTGTCACTGCCTGCGCCACCATAAACGGTGTTCAAACCGCTAGTAACCAAAATACGATCGTTACCAATGCCGGCATCGATTAAGTTGTCGCCCGTGCTGCCTGACAAGGTGTCATTGCCTTCACCGCCGTTGAGGGTGTCATTGCCAGCACCGCCATCCATCGAGTCATCGCCACGGCCACCAGCGATCAAGTTGTCGCCCGCATCACCGGTCAGGGTGTCTGAGCCACTGCCACCGTAAAGGTTGGCAAAGCCACTGATCGAATCGGTGTTGTTTGCGCCCACCACGGCTGTGCCTGTGGCCAAACTGACGGTGAGTGCAGTGGATTCACTGCTGTAGTCAATGGTGTTGACGCCCGCGCCGCCCACGAGGGTGTCGTTGCCTGAGCCACCGCGCACCACGTCGTCACCGGCACCGGCATTGACGCTGGCACCGCCCGCACCCGCCAAAATAAATTCATCTGCTGAGGAGCCAACAATGGAGGTTGTGTTGTTGTCTGCATTCGGTTGAAGTAAGCGAATGTCTTTTGAAACACGCAGCGTAAATGAGGGGGTCACCGCCGGCGCTTGTAGGGGCGTGGGCGTGTAATCTTGATACGCTAGACCATTGATAAATACGGGGTTACCGCTGGGTGACCAGCCACTGAGAATCAAGTTATCCGTGCCGTCGCCATTGACGGTCATGCTGGAACCACTGGCCATACCCACCGCAGAGGCCACATTGAGGGTCAGCGTGGTGCTTCCAAAGCCGCGCATGTCCAACGCCTCTAAGCCGGTGAAGTGTGTGTAGACAGATGGCAAATCTGCCGTCGCTTCAGAAATCAGCAAGGTATCAATACCAGCGCCACCGCTGACACTGTCAGCAGCATCAAAGAAGATGGCGTCGTTACCGACCCCACCTATGATGCTGTCGCCACCAAGGCCACCATCAATCGTGTCGCCTGAATTTCCGGCGGTGATAGTGTCGTTAAAGCCGCTACCGGTCAAAAGTCCGGCAGTGCCAGCAACGCCGCTTAACTCCAAGCCAATCACTTGAGCGCCAGTCAGCGTAGTTCCAGCAACTAGAAGTGTGTTGGCACCATCTACATATTTTCGATACGTCACACCGTCAATCACTACCGGCGTTAGAACGTCCCAAGTACCCAACGGTGTAATTTTGTCAGTGGTAGATCCCACAATCATCAGCGTACCGCCCATAGCAGCCACCGTGCTGGTGTCTAGAGTGAGGGTTTTGTTGGCTGCACCTGAGGTGATGTCCAAGCGTTCAATACTTGTGATTTGTCCACCCAAGGCTGCATCCGCAACTAAATCGATGATCTGATCTTTCAAGACCAAGGTGTCAGTGTTGCTACCGCCATCAATCACCGCAAAACGGTTATAAACGATTCGGTCATTGCCAGCACCTGCATTGATGGTGTCTACGCCCGATCCACCATCGATGATGTCGTTGCCTGCACCTGCATCCAATAAGTTAGCCGCTGCACTGCCGGTAATAGCGTCATCACCAGCACCTGCCAATACGTTTTCGATCGCAATCAAAGAATCCTGACCTAAGCCAGATGTCACACTGCTACTAGCGTCAGCGGTTGTGCCAGGTTGGGTGTCATTGCCTAGTGTGATGACCATGCCCGCTGCAGCCGCAGTGAAATCTGCGGTGTCGTTGCCGTCCCCGCCCACGAGGGTGTCGTTGCCCGCACCACCGTTCAAGATGTCGTTGCCATTGCCTGCAACCAAACTGTCGTTGCCATCGCCACCGCTGAGTGAGTCATTGCCGTCACCAGCCAGCAGCGTGTCGTTGCCCGCACCACCGGAGAGCGTGTCATTGCCATTGCCAGCATTGACCAAATCGTCGCCATCTCCCGCGGCGACAGAGTCGTTGCCCTCACCCGAGTTGATGCTGTCGTTGCCTGCACCACCGATGAGTTTGTCATTGCCCGCGCCCGTGATGATGGTGTCGTCGCCAGCACCCGCATCCACCGAGTTGTTGCCGTCACCGGCATTGATCACGTTGTTTGCACTGTTGCCCGTGATCGTGTCGGCAGCAGAACCGGTATTGATGTCTTCAATGTAGTAAAGAACGTCAGTGCCTTGACTCGAAATTTCAGTGGATGCATCCACACTACTACCTGCAGTAGCGCCGTCACCCAAAGTGATGGTCATGGCACTGGTGACCGAGCCCAGATCCAACACGTCTGTGCCATCGCCGCCTGACAAGGTGTCGTTGCCACTGCCGCCCACCAGTCGGTCGTTGCCGCTACCCGCGTCGATGCTGTCGTTGCCAGCACCGCCATAAACCATGTCGTTCCCCGCACCTGCCCAGATGGTGTCGGCACCATCGCCGCCGTCGAGCGTGTCTGAACCACTGCCTGCGCTGATGCTGTCAGTACCTTCGCCACCATCTACAGAGTTATTACCCTCGCCTGCGCTGATGCTGTCATTGCCAGCACCGCCAAGCAACAGATCATATCCGCCTCCAGCAAGAATGGTGTCCAGGCCATCACCGCCATCAACGGTGTTGTTACCCGCGCCCACCACGACTGTGTCGTTACCCACACCGCCATCGACGGAGTTGTTGCCAGCGCCTGCGTTGATGCTGTCGTTGCCAGCACCACCCATCAAATAGTCGTTGCCACTGCCCGCGATGAGTGTGTCTGCACCGTCACCGCCATCGACTGTGTTGTTGCCCTCGCCTGCGTTGATGACGTTGGCAACTTCGCTGCCTGTGATGTTGTCTGCACCCGTACCACCCAGCACGTTTTCAATTGATACCAAGACATCGGAGCCTTGGTTAGTTGCGCCCGAAACTGTGTCTGAGCTGCTGCCCGCTTGTACGCTGCTGCCGAGGTTAATGGTCAGACCATGCGTGACATCGCTGTAGTCAGCCGTATCAATGCCTGCTCCACCGACCAAGCTGTCGTCGCCTGCACCACCCGCAAGGGTGTTGATGCCATCGCCCGCGCTGATGCTGTCGTTGCCTTCACCCCCGCTTAATGAATCATTGCCGCTTCCAGCAATCAAGGTGTCTGCACCGGCACCACCGTCCACCACGTTGTTGCCAGCGCCTGCATTGATGACGTTGGCAGCGTCGTTACCTGTGATCGTGTCTGCACCTGTACCGGTGAGGATGTTTTCAATCGAAATAAGCGCATCAGTGCCTTGGCTACTAGCGCCAGAGTTGCTGTCGGTGCTGGTGCCCTGTGCGTTGCCAAGGCCCAGTGCAATCGTGAAATTCGTGTTCACAGCGCTCAAATCGAACGTATCGACGCCATCGCCACCAATCAAGGTGTCATTGCCACCCCCACCGATCAAGGTGTCTGCACCGGCACCGCCATCAATCAAGTTGGCAACTTCGTTGCCCACAATTGAATCGCCAGCCAAACCGCCAAATACGTTTTCGATCGAAACCAGAACATCGCTGCCTTGACTTGTGGCTGTGTCGCTGCTGGCATCTGTGCTGCTACCTGCGGCGCCGTTGAGGCCCAAGACAATGGTCTGTGCGCTTATTGCACCTCGGTAGTCAGCAACATCTATGTCTGATCCGCCCACCAAGATGTCGTTGCCCAATCCGCCTGCAAGGGTGTTCAAGCCATTGCCTGCAACGATGCTGTCGTTACCTGCGCCACCCGAGAGCACGTCATTGCCGTCACCTGCTGTGATGGTGTCGTTGCCTGCACCGCCGTCGACGGTGTTGTTACCCGCGCCCACCACGACCGTGTCGTTGCCCACACCGGCATCGACTGAGTTGTTGCCAGCGCCTGCGTTGATGCTGTCGTTGCCAGCACCACCCATCAAATAGTCGTTGCCACTGCCCGCGATGAGTGTGTCGTCACCCACACCGCCATCGACTGTGTTGTTGCCCTCGCCTGCGTTGATGACGTTGGCAACTTCGCTGCCTGTGATGTTGTCTGCACCCGTACCACCGAGTACGTTTTCAATTGATACCAAGACATCGGTGCCTTGGTTACTTGCGCCCGAGACTGTGTCTGAGCTACTGCCCGCTTGTACGCTGCTGCCGAGGTTAATGGTCAGACCGTGCGTGACATCGCTGTAGTCAGCCGTATCAATGCCTGCTCCACCGACCAAGCTGTCGTCGCCTGCACCACCCGCAAGGGTGTTGATGCCATCGCCCGCGCTGATGCTGTCGTTGCCTTCTCCACCGCTTAATGAGTCGTTGCCGCTTCCAGCAATGAGAACGTCTGAACCTGTGCCACCATCGATGGTGTTGTCGCCAGCGCCTGCGCTGATGCTGTCGTTGCCTTCACCGCCGCTTAATGAATCGTTGCCGCTTCCAGCAATCAAGGTGTCTGCGCCGGCACCGCCGTCAATCGTGTTGTTGCCATCGCCTGCGTTGATGAGGTTGGCCGCATTGTTGCCAGTGATCGAATCGGCAGCAGAGCCAGTCAGAATGTTTTCAATCGAAACAAGCGAATCGACACCTTGGCTACCGTTGGTTGAATCTGTGTTGCTGTCCGTGCTGGTGCCCGGTATGGTGTCGTTGCCCAATGCAATTGTGAAGGCGGTGTTTACCCCCCTCAAATCGAACGTGTCGATGCCATCGCCACCAATCAAGGTGTCATTGCCACCCCCACCGATTAAGGTGTCTGCACCGGCACCGCCATCAATCAAGTTGGCAACTTCGTTGCCAACAATTGAATCGCCAGCCAAACCGCCCAATACGTTTTCGATCGAGACCAGTACATCGCTGCCTTGACTTGTGGCTGTGTCGTTACTGGGATCGATGCTGCTACCTGCGGCGCCGTTGAGGCCCAAGACAATGGTCTGTGCGCTTATTGCACCTCGGTAGTCGGCGGCATCTATGCCTGTTCCGCCCACCAAGATGTCGTTGCCCAATCCGCCTGCAAGGGTGTTGAGGCCATTGCCTGCAACGATGCTGTCGTTACCTGCGCCGCCCAAGAGCACGTCATTGCCGTCACCTGCTGTGATCGTGTCGTTGCCCGCACCGCCGTCGACGGTGTTGTTACCTGCGGCCACCACGACCGTGTCGTCACCCACACCGGCATCGACTGAGTTGTTGCCAGCGCCTGCGGTGATGTTGTCATTGCCATCACCGCCGCTGATCGTGCTGTTACCTGCACCGACGACGATGGTGTCGTTACCCAAACCACCATCGACTGAGCTATTGCCATCGCCTGCGGTGATGTTGTCATTGCCTGCGCCACCATCGAGGGTGCTGTTGCCTGATTCGACGATCAAAATATCGTCGCCATTACCACCTGCTACAGAGTTATTGCCAGCGCCTGCGTTGATGCTGTCGTTGCCTTCGCCGCCAAAAATTAGATCGTTGCCGCCCGCTGCGACGATGGTGTCGTTGCCATCACCGCCATCGACTGTGTTGTCGCCTCCTGCTGCATTGATTGAGTCATTACCGATGCCAGCGGAAATAGACTCTTGCGTGTCATCACCGATCATGATGTCGTTGTTATCTGCAGCGCGGGGGAGCATTGGAAGAGCGTCAACGAGGCTGAACTCCGCATTACCGACATCAATGATGCCGTTGACGATGCTATTGATCTTGGCTTTAACCGTGAACGCTGTGTTGCGAATGGTGTTGATATCAATAGGCAAGCTAATCGTCTGACTGGCATCGCCAGCCTTGACGGTGTAGCTGTGTAAACCCGATGGAATACGCGCATCAGTCGTGGGGGTCGTGTTGGCACCGTCGTAAACCTCGACCAACAGTTCGTACGTAACGAAGAGGCTCGTAGGCGACGAAAGTGTGACCTTGAATGAAAAGGTGCCCTCGGCTTCATCAACGATCGCTGTGTCCGTACTCAAACTAACTTTAGGAATGATGGGCGGAACAATTTCGTTGCTAGCCTTCACGACCTTTTGTACAACCCTATCAATGATGGAAGGTGGAGAGGCTGTTGCTGTTGTTATGGACGAATTGTTGTTGGACGAATTAGCGGTAGCACTGAACACATCTGCCTGCGGAGAGGACAAAGGAGCCACCATGTTGTTGCCAGTGATGGGGCTGGATAAATTGTTTCCAGTGATCGGACTAGTGAGTGCAGGATTGCTTGTCGGTGAAGCAGTAACAACTTCCTGAGTTGTAGCTACAGCGGCAGCTTGCGCTGCTACCGCACCTGAAGCCTGAGCCGCACCAGCAGCGATGGCTTGCGTTACGTCAGCGATTTGAGTACCACCTTGAGCTGCTGTTGTTCCTGCTGCTTGTGCGGCGTCGCCAGTCGTAGCTTGCGCTGCACCGGCTGCTGCTGCTTGAGCTGCGCCTGCGGCAGCCTGCGTTCCTGCTTGGGCTGCAGTTGTTCCCGCAGTTTGTGCTGCATCAGCTGTCGTTGTTTGAGCTGTATTAGCTGCCGCTTGAGCAGCACCTGCGGCGGCTTGTGTACCTGCCTGAGCAGCAGTCGTACCTGTAACTTGTGGTGCGTCAACTGCTGTTGTTTGCGTTGCACCAGCTGCAACCTGCGATGCAGCTGCAGCGGCTTGTGTACTTGTTTGGTCTGCAGTTGTTCCCGTAGTTTGTGCTGCATCGGCTGTTGCTGTTTGAGTTGCACCAGCAGCTGCTGGAGCTGCACTTGCGGCGACCTGTTGTGTTCCAGCTTGCGCCGGAGTCGCACCTCTAGCCTGAGCTGCATCAGCTGTAGTTGTTTGCGCTGCACCAGCTGCAACTTGCGATGTACCTGCGGCTGCTTGCGTACCTGCTTGGGCTGCAGTTGTTCCCGTAGTTTGTGCTGCATCGGCTGTCGCTGTTTGAGTTGCACCAGCGGCTGCTGGAGCTGCACTTGCGGCGACCTGTTGTGTTCCAGCTTGCGCCGGAGTCGCACCTGTAGCCTGAGCTGCATCAGCTGTAGTTGTTTGCGCTGCACCTGCTGCTGCTGGAGCTGCATCCGCGGCGGCCTGTGTACCTGCTTGAGTAGCTGTTGTTCCTGTTGCTTGCGCCGCATCAGCTGTCGTTGTTTGCGCTGCACCGGCTAATGCTGGAGCTGCACCTGCAGTAGTTTGTGTACCTGCTTGAACGGCAGTCGTACCTGTAGCTTGTGGTGCGTCAGCTGTTGTTGTTTGCGTTGCATCAGCTGCAACTTGCGCTGCACCCGCGGCGGCTTGCGTACCTGCTTGAGCGGCTGTTGTTCCTGCTGCTTGTGCTGTATCAGCTGTCGTTGTTTGAGCTGGACCAGCTACTGCTGGAGCTGCGCCTGCGGCGACCTGTTGTGTTCCCGCTTGCGCCTGAGTCGCACCTGTAGCTTGTTGAGCTGCATCAGCCGTAGTTGTTTGCGTTGCACCAGCTGTTGTTGGAGCTGAACCCGCTGCGGCTTGCGTATCTGCTTGAGCGGCTGTTGTTCCTGCTGCTTGTGCTGTATCAGCTGTCGTTGTTTGAGCTGCACCAGTTGTTGCTGGAGCTGGAGCTGCAGCTACGGCAGCTTGTGTACCTGCTTGAACGGCAGTCGTACCTGTAGCTTGTGGTGTATCAGCGGTCGTTGTTTGAGCTGCACCAGCTGCAACTTGAGCTGCACCTGCAGCGGCTTGCGTACCTGCTTGGGCTGCAGTTGTTCCCGCAGTTTGTGCGGCATCGGCTGTAGCTGCTTGAGCTCCACCAGTTGCTGCTGGAGCTATGCCTGCGGCGACCTGTTGTGTTCCAGCTTGCGCCTGAGTCGCACTTGCAGCTTGAGCTGCATCGGCTGTCGCTGTTTGAGCTGCACCGTCTGCTACTGGAGTTGCACCTACGGCGGCTTGCGTACCTACTTGGGCTGCAGCTGTTCCCGCAATTTGTGCTGCATCAGCAGTCGTTGCCTGTGTTGCACCAGCTGTTGCTGGAGCTGCACCTGCTGCGGTCTGTATACCTGCTTGAGCAGCAGTCGGAGCTACAGACTGAATTTGAATATTTGGTTGTTGAGGTGCTAACACCAACGCTTCTTGACCGACGGCTACTTGCCCTGTTTGTCCATTTGCGTAAACCACAGGTACCGAAGCTTGTGCGCCTGAAGGCAGACTCACTCGGGTTTGGGCTGTGTCACCTTGCACGGCGACATTCAGACCAGCGGGCGGAACAGTCACCTGTCCAGCAGGCGTGTCGACATGAACTCGAACATCAGCAGACACATTTGCGACCGACACTGAGCCGGTATCAACCTTCAAATTGGCCTGCAAGTATTTGCCTGTCTCAGTCGTAATGAGTTGACCTGTAACCATGACTCGCGACATGTCTGCGATGACCGCACTTCCCGTACTCGCAGCGTTTGCATCTGGAGATAAGAAATTGATTCTTAGCTTTGAGTTCGTTTGCGTGGTGACCACATCACCGAGGTAGATACCATCACCCGTGGTGAGTTGAACCAACGTGCCGTTACGAATCACACTGACCGTACCAACCACTTCAGCAACTTTCGCGATGAGCTTGTCACTGGACAAGACTTGGGCATCACTTTGGGCATCACTCACCGCTCCGGTGTCAAGTTGAGCCAGTAGTTTTTTGGCTTCAGGAAACTGACTCTGAGCCAGCAACCATGAAAGGGTCGCATCTAATTCAATACTCTCCGCTGAGAGTTGATCAGCGAGATCAAAGAACCCCTCGACACGAATAATTTCGCCATTGGCTAGGAGTCTTACCAAATCGCTGCCTTGTCGAAATACCTTGTCCCCGGCATCGACAATTGATCGGATGTAACGCGAAACATCACCGGAGCTCGCTTCTGCTCCAGCGAAGATTTCGCCGATATACATTACTAATACTTTTTTATTATTCATTTCGTGATGCCCGATTTCGTGTGTCTGTTAGTCGACAAATCTGCAGATAACTTGAAAGCTTTGATAAGGTTGTTGCCATACTCAATAGGGGTGCTGGAAAGCAATCTGCTGTCTAGCCAAATAGAAAGAATCCAAATAAGCACTGTTATTAGTCTTTCTGTACAAACGCTTGTAGTGATCGCAAAGGTGAAAAAGTTTTTTATCCGTATCACCCTGAGGAAAGATTCGACGCATCACAGGCTGATCATGCGAGCGGGTAGATGCAACGGTGATGTAGTTACCCTTGGCTAACAGGTATGAAGCCAGGCGCTCCTGAACAAAAGTTTTCATAGGAGCCAGGTTTTCATGGCCGCCATAACTGATGAGTTGAGAGTTGAAATCAGCGTTATCCGTCACAAACTGCTTCAAGTCTTTGGCAATTTCTAACCAAGCCAGCCAGAAACGCTTTTTTGCTGCAAAGTAATTGGAGAAAACAGACGTCGTGGCATCTGTGACGATCGACTCAAGACCTGCATCGCGACGCGTAGCTTTTAGAAACTGTTCGGTAACTTGAACAAGGCTTGGATGCCATATCTCACCCTGCTCCCATGGATTCAGGAAATAGGCAAGCTGATCCCAGCCAGGTGAAAAAATGGCGACTTCTGCAGACCTCGGAACACGGTCGAGGAAGTGATAGACGTATTCAGAGTCGCACCCCGTTTTAGACTTGAACTTGGGTGACAAAAATCCGTACCAAACGTCATCTTCAAGCTTATTAGTCTCTAAATAATTGACTATTGGGCTAAATTCATACCAACCATCCGCAAGAGCTGATCCGTTATCTAAGCCAATAAATCCTGCATCTAGCTTGCTTCTGCTTTTATCATCGTAAAAAATCTGAAAAATCTTGGCGCTGGACATCTGCAACTCTTTCTTTATTTCCCCAAATACTGAGGAAAGGAAGTAGTCTTAATGCAAATTTCATACCAATAAAAACCAGTCGTTTGTGTGTAGCTATATCTGCAGATTTAGAAAAAGAAATACCGCTGAAGTCCAGCGGATTTGAGAACGAAAAAAAAGCACTTAGATTGCTCTAAGTGCTTTTTTCATTGAAGTTTTTGGTGGGACCAGCGGGGGTCGAACCCACGACAAACGGATTAAAAGTCCGCTGCTCTACCAACTGAGCTATGGTCCCATCACGCAGGGTATTTAACGTTTGTTTCGTACCCTGCGAAGCCTAAAAGTATAACGCATTTTTCATGCTTTTGGCAATGGGCGCGAAGAAATTTGATCCAACACCCATCCTGCTGCGCACTGTCCAAACGTGGCCGTGACACTGACCACCGAGCCGTAGCCGCTGCAGTTCAAAGTGCCATCGCCTTGCACATCACAACTGGCATCTGGAGGCGCTACAGCCTCGCGACTGAACACACACGCGATGCCTATTTTTTTGCCTTCACGCGCGGCACCGTGTTCGCGGCGCAGGTTGTAGCGCAGCTTAGCCAAGAGGGGGTCGTGGCTGGTGAGACTCAGGTCGTCGATGTCCACTTTGTGGGCCAATCGTTTGCCGCCAGCCGCGCCTACCGTGATGAAAAGCACGCGTTGCTTCAAGGCCCAAGCGGCCATGGCGGTTTTGGCTTTGACTTGGTCACACGCATCGATGACGGCGTCAACTTCTTCACCGTTCAAGATAATGGGCCAGTTGCTGGGCTCTACAAAGTCTTCAATACAGGTCACCACACAGTCGGGGTTGATGTGCGCAATGCGTTGGCGCATGGCCTCGACCTTGGCCATGCCCACCGTGTTGTCGAGTGCATGAATTTGCCGGTTGATGTTGGACTCGGACACGTTGTCAAGATCGATCAGGGTCAAGCGCCCTACCCCGCTACGCGCCAGGGCTTCCACCGTCCACGAGCCCACACCACCCACGCCCACTACCACCACATGGGCTGCACGGATGCGTGCGGCGCCGCTCACGCCATACAAACGGTCTAGGCCACCAAAGCGGCGATCGGTCACTGAAAGCTCTGACACAGGCTCAGGCACAAGCGGTGCGCTCAAGACGCGCGGCTTGCTGTCGCAACGACACCACCGCACCCAACACAATGGACGCCAGGGCGATGACCGAATTGAGGCTGAGGGTAGAGATGCCACTGAGGCCTTGGCCAAAGGTGCAACCCATGGCGGTCACGCCGCCCACGCCCATGAGCACGCTGCCCAACAGGTGCTGCCCCAAATCGCGGGGGCTGGCAAAGCCCTCCCATCGAAAGGTTTGGCTTTGCAAGGCCGAGGCCGCAGAGCCCAACAACACACCGGCTACAGCCACAATGCCCGTGCTCAGCACTTTGGAGGCGTCGCTGTAAAACATGAGCCAGTCCAAGGTGTAGGCCACAGGAGCCACAAAGTTGAGAGCTTCAATGCGGCCTGAGTTGGTGGCCAAGTACACGTCATCCAAGGTTTCAGGGTGCTCGGGCACAAAGCCCAAATGGCCGCTGACCCACCACATGGCGACCACAAGGCCACCCACACCTAGGCCAGCCAACAGACTGTCAAACGTCCAGAACTCCTTGTGGCGCAGCACCAGCAGCAATAAGGCTGCACCCAATAAATAGCCCAGGCCTGGAATGCCCAAGGCGCTGAGGTTGGCGCCACTTGGCATGTCCAAAAACACGGCGTCTACCGTGCTGACGCGCAACACAGCCGTGATGCCTTTCAAGGTGGCAAAGGCGCTGATGCCCATCACAACAAACACAACAAGTGATTTGAGGTTGCCGCCACCGATGCGCACCAAGGCCTTGTTGCCACAACCCGAGGCGATGACCATGCCGTAGCCAAACATCACGCCGCCCACAAGGCTAGACAGCCACATCAGGCGCGAGCTGGCGTACAAGGTTTTACTGGGGTCAATCAGCCCTGAATCAGACAAAGCAGCAAAGCCCAACATGGCTACGCCAATGGCGAACAGCCATTGGCGAGCGCGGGTCCAATCGCCCATGTGCACCACGTCCGATATGGCGCCCATGGTGCAAAAGTGCGTGCGCTGGCTGATGAAGCCTAAGAGCAAGCCCCCTAAAAAAAAGGCCCCAAGGACCTCTTTGGTAAGCGTGGCGAGCTCGGTCACTTGAGTTTCGCCAAACGTTCGGTGGCTGCCGCTGCAGCTTCGGTGTGTGGGTATGTTTTAACCACGTCAGCCAAAGTTTTGCGAGCGGCCTTGATGTCTTTCAACTCCAACTGGCAGTTGGCCACCGACAACAAGGCGTCAGCTGCACGCAGGTGGTTGGGTGCTTTGCTCAGCAAGGTGTTGAAGTTGGCGATGGCGTTGGTGTAACCGCGGTTGGCGTATTGGGCGTTGCCCAGCCAAAACAGCGAAGGCACGCCATAGCCACTCTTGGGGTAACGCTTGATGAAGTCGTTAAACGCGGTGGTGGCAGCCACAAAGTCACCTTTGCGAAAGAGACCCAAAGCCTCTTCGTAAGCTTTGGTTTCCGAGGGCTCGGCGACAAACTCCACACCATCGACTTTGACGGTGCTGGGTTCAAACTTTTTCAAGCGCTCATCCACGCCTTGAGATTGCTCTTTGGCACGACGCAGTTCTTGGGTTAACTCTTCTTTTTCACCGCGCAGGCGTGCGGTCTCGGTGCGCAGGGCTTCAAACTGGTTTTGCTGTTCAAGCAAACTGCGTTGGAAGTTTTGAATTTCTTCGCCTTGGCGTTCAACGCGTTCGCGCAAATCCAAAATGGCGCGACGTGCGTCGCTGTCTTCAAACAACGCGGCATGGGCTCCTGCGCTGAGCAACACACCTGCGGCCATGACCACGGCGCGGAGAGAAAAAGAAGGGTTCAGTTTCATTGGTAGTTCAATGCAGCACGGCGGTTTTGTGAATAGGCAGACTCGTCAGAGCCTTGGGCCACTGGCTTTTCCTTGCCAAAGCTGACCGATTCCATTTGATTTTCTGGCACGCCCAAGGCGCTCAAAGCGCGGCGCACTGCATCAGAGCGCTTTTGGCCCAAAGCCAAGTTGTACTCGCTGCCACCGCGCTCGTCGGTATGGCCTTCCAAGTTGACGCGGCGGTTGCGGTCCGCACGCAAGTAGCGTGAGTGGGCTTCGAGCACGCTTTGGTATTCGCCCTTGACGCTGTAGCTGTCGAGGTCAAAGTAAATGATGTGTTCCACGCCCACGGGGCCAGTTTTGATGCCTTGCATGGCGCCCAGGTTGCGCGAGTTCAAGCCATTAACACCGCTTTGGCCGCTGGTGCTGCCACCTGAGCGGTCGTCCACTTGCACGTCATCGAGCTTCACGCCTGACGCGCAGCCAGACAAAACGGCTGCAATAGAAATGAGTAAAAGAAGTTTTTTCATAAGAACGCTTTAGAAGAAGAGAAGAAATTAAGGCTGCACTTTGTTGAACGGGCCCCAGTTGGGCTCGCGCAAATCACCACTTTGGCCCGACAAACGGGCCTTGATGCGACCATCTAAGGTGGTGGTCATCAAAGCTTCACGGCCATCTTGCTGGGTGGCGTAAACGATGAGGCGGCTGTTAGGTGCAAAGCTGGGGCGCTCGTCGCGGCTGGTGTCGGTAATGGCCGCCACGTTGCCACTGGCAATGTCCATCACGTGCAATTTAAATGCGCCGCCCATGCGTGAGATGTAGGTCAGCCAACGGCCATCGGGGCTCAGGGCTGGTGAAATGTTGTAGGTGCCATTGAAGGTCACGCGGTTGGCGGGGCCGCCCATGGCGGGCATGCGGTAGATCTGAGGTGCGCCGCCACGGTCGCTCACAAAGTAAATGGCAGTGCCGTCGGGCGAGAACACGGGCTCTGTGTCAATGCCCGCCGATTGCGTCAAGCGGCGAGGCTCGCCACCGTTAGCGTCGATCACAAACAATTGCGAGCCACCATCACGGCTGAGCGTCACCGCCAAACTGCGGCCATCTGGCGACCAGCTGGGCGCGCTGTTGGAGCCACGGAAGTTGGCCACCACACGGCGCTTGCCCGTGGACACGTCGTGCACGTACACCACAGGCTTGCGCGATTCAAACGACACATAGGCCAATTGACCCCCCAAAGGCGACCAGCTGGGTGAAATGATGGGTTCTGGACTGGCCAAGGCAGACTGGGCATTTTCGCCATCAGAGTCGGCCACCCACAGGTTGTAACGCGCGCCGGCCTTGGTGACATAGGCGATGCGGGTAGAAAAAACGCCCTTGTCGCCCGTGAGTTTTTCGTACACAAAGTCGGCAATTCGGTGTGAGGCCAAGCGCAAATCGCCCGTCACCACGGTGTAGCTCATGGCGCCGAGGTCTTGGCCGCGCACCACGTCCCACAAGCGCACGCGCACATCAAAACGGCCATCTGCCATGCGGCTGATGCTGCCGGTCAACAGGGCATCGGCGCCCTTTTGGCGCATGGCACTGATGTCGGGGCGTTGGGTCTCATCCACCACCACGCCCGCGCTGACGCCACGAAACTGGCCACTGCGCTCGAGGTCGGCCTGCACGATGGTGGAAATCTTCTGGGGTGACGCCTCTTCACCGCGCAAGGGGGCAAAGGCAATGGGCACTTGGGTCAAGCCCACGCCTGACACTTCCACGCGGAACTGCGCCCACGTTGGCAAGGCCAACAAACCGGCGGTCAAAAGCCCAAGTGAGAAGCGCAGAAGGTGACGTGTCATAGTGTGTTGGGTAGCCAAACGAATCCCCTGATTTTAATGGCGAACCAGTGGCGATAATGCTCAATACTGCCTTTCTTGCCACCCTCAGCATTTATGACCACCACCACCCCATCCAGCCCGTCTGATTCCTTGTTTCAAAGGCTCAAACGCGTGGCCCCTTGGTTTGCGGGTCAACCCGCTGCATTGGCGCTGGGCATTGTGGGCATTTTCCTGGGCGCAGCCACCGAACCGGCCATTCCCGCGCTGATGAAGCCCTTGCTGGACAGCGGCTTTGACCGGGGCACTTTGAATTTGTGGATGGTTCCGGTGGTGCTGCTGCTGTTGTTTGGCGTGCGAGGCTTGGCCGGATTTGTGGCCGCCTATTGCTTGGCCCGAGTGACCAACAACGCCATGGAAGGCTTGCGACAACGCTTGTTTGAAAAGTTGTTGCGCGCAGACCCCAAGCTGTTTGCCGACAAACACACCAGCGGCTTGACCAACACCATGGTGTACGAGGTCAACAACGGCGCGAGTTTGCTGGTGACCACCATGTTGTCGTTTGCCAAAGACTTGGTCACCCTGCTCGCCCTACTGGGCTACTTGTTGGTGTTGAACTGGAAGCTCACACTCATTGTGTTTGCCATCTTCCCGCCCATCGCCTGGGTGGTCAAAACCCTGTCACACCGCCTCGACAACGTGACCCGCGCTAGCCAAGACGCCACCGACGAGCTGGCCTATGTGGTGGAAGAAAACGTGCTGGCCTACCGCATGGTTCGACTGCACAACGCACAAAGCAGCCAAACCCAGAAGTTTGCCGGCTCTAACCTCAAGCTGCGCCAACTGGCACTGAAAGCCGTCATTGCCAATTCGGTGATGACGCCGCTCATTCAAATGCTGGCCGCATTGGCTTTGTCCGCTGTGATCATGGTGGCGCTGTACCAAAGCACGGGCGCAAGCCCCGCACAAAACGTCACAGTTGGCAGCTTTGCCGCGTTCATCACCGCCATGCTGATGCTGATTTCGCCCATCAAACACTTGTCTGAAGTGGCAGGCACATTGACACGCGGCGTGACATCGCTAGAGCGCGGCTTGAATTTGCTTGAGCTCGTGCCCGATGAAACCCAAGGTACACACACCGTTGCGCATGCCCGAGGCGAAGTTTGCTTTGACCAAGTCACCCTGCAATACCCTTCTGCCACGTCACCTGCCCTCCACGGCGTGAGCCTGACCATCCAGCCCGGCCAAACCGTGGCGCTGGTGGGTCCTTCGGGCTCAGGCAAAACCACCTTGGCCAATTTGCTGCCGCGCTTTCTAGACACCACATCGGGGCAAGTGAGCCTGGACGGCGTTGCGCTCAAGGACTGGTCACTGACCAGCCTGCGCAGCCAAGTGGCCTATGTGAGCCAAGACGTGGTGATGTTCAACGACACCGTGGCCCAAAACATCGCCTTGGGCGAAGCTGTGGACACCGCCCGCGTCTGGAAAGCCCTAGAAGCCGCCAACCTCGGTGACTTTGTGCGCAGCTTGCCAGCCCAAGAAAACACCTTGGTGGGCCACAACGCCACCCAGCTCTCAGGCGGTCAACGTCAACGCTTGGCCATTGCCCGCGCCATTTACAAAGATGCGCCCATCCTCATCTTGGACGAAGCCACGTCAGCCCTAGACACCACGTCCGAGCAAGCCGTCAAAGACGCGCTGCATGTGCTGATGCAAGGTCGCACCTCGCTGGTCATCGCGCACCGTTTGTCCACCATTGAGCACGCAGACCTGATTGTGGTCATGCAAGCGGGCAGCATTGTGGAAACCGGCACGCACAGCCAGCTCATGGCACAAAACGGCGCCTATGCCGCGCTGTACCAAGTGGCCGCGCAAAGCGCAGACAACCATTTCTCTGACTCACCAAACATCTGAGCACCCTATGAGCCAAGCATCCATCAGCGGTTTCACCTTCATTCGCAATGGCGTGGAGCTGGGCTTCCCGTTTGAAGCCTCCATTCGCTCGCTCCTGCCTTTGGTGGACGAGTTTGTAGTGGTGGTGGGCAAAAGTAACGACGACACGCTGGCACGTATCCACGCCATCGGCTCGCCCAAAATTCGCGTGATCGAAACCATTTGGAATGAACGCATGGCCGACCGTGGCTTTGTCTACGCCCAGCAAAAAATGATGGCGCAATACGCCTGCACGGGCGACTGGGCTTTCTACCTTGAGGGTGATGAGGTGGTGCACGAAGCCGAGTTAGCCAACATCCGCGCCAGTGTGGACGAGCACCACAACAACGCAGCTGTGGAAGCCTTGGTGTTTGACTACTTTCACTTCTACGGCACGCCCGACTTTGTGGCCAACAGCCCCGCCTGGTACCGCCGCGAGTGCCGCCTGATTCGTAACACCATCCGCTCTTACGCGCCCGATGGCCAGTATTGGCTGATCACCGCTGACCATAAAAAAGGTCGTAACCCACAAGCCGCCTTGGCCAACGCGCACATCTACCACTACGGCTGGGTGCGCAGCAATGAGACCATGCAAAAGAAGATGGAGCAAGTGAGCAAGTTTTGGTCACACGGTGCACCCACGATTCGCTACAGCCAGTTTGATGCGCAGGTGTTGCAACCGTTCACGGGAACACACCCTGAATTGATCAAGCCGTGGCTAGAAAGCTCGGCCGAAAAGAGCTTCACGATTGACCCGGATTACAAGTTGAGCAAGCGGGAAAAGCGGCATCGTTGGTTGATGAAGCTTGAAAAGGCGTTTGGGTTGGACTTCAGTCGCAAGCACTTCAAGCTGGTGGCTTGAGTTTCTACTTACGTTTTTAAGTCACTTCTCTCGCACGCCCACGCCGCGGCCAGCACCTGACACGGCTTAACGTCCCTGCGGGCCGTGATGGCGCCGTATCAGGCACTGACCGCGACATAGGCTGAAGGCTGGAATTCGAGCTCTAGCGATGCGTAGCAAGCACAGAGCTTGGGGTGTTTGATTTGGCGCCATCACGGCCCGTAGGGACGTTAAGCCAAGTCAGACACCCCAAGCTCTGGGCACCCTCAGCCAACGAAGAGAAATTCAAACCTCAGAGCAACACAATGTCGTACTGCTCCTGCGACATCGCACCTTCAGCCTGTAAAGAAATAGGCTTGCCAATGAAGTCGCTCAAGCCAGCCAAGTGCTGGCTTTCTTCATCCAGCAACACATCAATCACATCGGGCGAGGCAATCACACGGAACTCGCGTGGGTTGAACTGACGGGCTTCGCGCAAGATCTCGCGCAAGATGTCATACGTCACGGTGCGTGCGGTTTTCACGCTGCCTTTGCCGTCGCACACAGGGCATGGCTCGCACAGCATGTGGGCCAATGATTCACGGGTGCGCTTGCGCGTCATCTCCACCAAGCCCAGCGCTGAATAGCCACTCACCATCGTCTTTACGCGGTCACGGGCGAGTTGCTTGCGGAACTCGGACAACACGGCTTCGCGGTGGTCTTCGCGCGTCATGTCAATGAAGTCGGCAATGACGATGCCGCCTAGGTTGCGCAAGCGCAGTTGGCGGGCAATCGCGCCCGCGGCTTCTAGGTTGGTCTTGAAAATGGTTTCGTCAAAATTGCGCGCACCCACAAAGCCGCCAGTGTTGACGTCCACCGTGGTCAAGGCCTCGGTTTGGTCCACGATGAGGTAGCCGCCTGACTTCAGCTCCACACGACGGCCAAGGGCCTTGCCCACTTCTTCGTCGATGTTGAACAAATCAAAAATGGGGCGCTCGCCTTTGTAAAGCTGCAGCTTGTTTACCGCACTGGGCGTGAACTCTTGACCGAAGGCTTGCAGCTGGTTGAACTGCTCAGCCGAGTCGATGCGGATGGTTTGCGTGGTCTCGCTGACCAAGTCGCGCAGCACGCGTTGCAGCAGGCTCAGGTCTTGGTGCAACAACGATTTGGTGGGTAATCGCGTGGAGGCTTCTTTGATGCGCACCCATGTCTTGCGAAGGTAGGCAATGTCTTCGCCCAGCTCGGCGTCGCTGGCGTCTTCGCCATTGGTGCGCAGAATGAAGCCACCTGTTTGGTTGCCGGTTTTACCGTCTTGTGCGGCAGCTTCGGCCAAGGCTAGCAGCCTTTGGCGCAATGCCTCGCGCTGCTCAAAGGGAATTTTTTGCGACACGCCAATGTGTTGGTCTTGCGGTAAGAACACCAGCAAGCGTCCCGCGATGCTGATTTGCGACGACAGGCGTGCACCTTTGGTGCCAATCGGGTCTTTGATGACTTGCACCAGCAATGATTGACCTTCAAACACTTGTTTTTCAATCGGCACGATGGGGGCTGGTTCGCCCTTGTCGTCGGCGTGACGGGCGGCCACGCTGCTCATGAGGTCGGCTACGTGCAAGAAGGCCGCACGCTCAAGGCCAATGTCGATGAAGGCCGACTGCATGCCGGGCAACACACGCGCCACTTTGCCCAAGTACACATTCCCCACCAAACCACGCTCTAAGGTGCGCTCGACGTGCAGCTCTTGCACAGCGCCGGTTTCCACCACCGCGACGCGGGTTTCTTGGGGCGACCAGTTGATGAGAATGTCTTGTTGCATGTGAAGGTCCGCAAGTGAAAGGGAGTTAGACCTTGAATCCAAACGCGCGCAACAGCTGCGCGGTTTCAAACATCGGCAGCCCCATGATGCCAGAGTAGCTGCCGCTGATGTGCTCAATGTAGGCGGCGGCCCTGCCCTGCACCGCATACGCGCCTGCTTTGCCCATGGGCTCGCCGCTGGCCACGTAGGTTTGAATGTGTGAGCGGGTCAAAGGTGCAAAGCGCACGTTGGACACACTGAGCGCCTGCTCGGTTTTAAGCGGCTTGCCTGCTTTAGACAAGGTGCCCATGGCGACTGAGGTCAGCACGCGGTGCGTTTGACCGCTCAAAATTGCAAGGATTTGCGCCGCATGCTTGGCGTCATCGGGCTTGCCCAAAATGATTTTACCCAAGGCAACGGTGGTGTCGCTGCACAGCACAGGCGCAGCGGGCAAACCACGGCGCTTCATACGGGCCAAGGCGGCTTCTAGCTTGAGCAAGGTCACGCGTTGCACGTAAGCGCGGGGCGCTTCGTTGGGCAGCACCACCTCTAGGGCTTCGGCGTCTTCTGTGTCGTCGGCCAGCAGCAGCTCGTAGCGCACGCCCAGTTGCTCTAGCAGTTGGCGGCGGCGTGGGCTTTGTGAAGCGAGGTAGATGAATTTGGCGTCAGGCATACATAGCTCGAGTGGCTTCACTCGCGGTGATAAGGGTGGTTGGCGTTGATCGACCAAGCGCGGTAGAGCTGCTCCACCAACAGCACACGCACCATGGCGTGCGGCAGGGTCAGGTCTGAAATACGAATGCGCTCATGCGCTTGTTGTTTGAACTCGGGCGACAGGCCATCGGGCCCGCCAATGACCAAGGCCACATCGTCGGCTTCGAGTTGCCAGTGTTTGAGCTTGGCGGCCAAGGCCACAGTGGTGAGGTTGGTGCCGCGCTCGTCCAAAGCCACGATGCGACAGCCGCGCGGGATGGCGGCTTCAATGCGCTCGCGCTCAGCGGCGTAAATGGTGTCTAGGGTTTTAGAGCTGCGCGGCTCGGTTTTGACGGCCTTGAGCTCGACCTTCAGCTCAGACGGAAACCGCTTGGCGTAATCGTCCCAAGCGGTTTGCGCCCAGTCGGGCACACGTTGGCCGACTGCGACGACCCACAGCTTCATGCGTTGCGGGCGGTGATCTTTTTAGCAGCAGGAGGACGCTTGCCCGTTGGCTTGCCTGCTGTGGTCGAAGCGCTACGCGCTGCGGCTTTGGCAGTTGACTTGGCGCCTTTGAGGCCCACAGTCTTGACGGGCAACTTGGCTGGCGCTGCAGCTGGCTTTTTGGCGGCTGCAGTTTTGGCAGGTGCGCCCTTCGCTGCGGTTTTTGCGGCTGTTTTGGCAGGTGCTGCTTTGACTGGTCCGCGTGTGGAGGTGCTGCGTGAGCCCGGAGCAGCGCGTGCACCGGTAGCTGCGCGTGCAGCAGGTTTTTTGTCACCGACTGCTGTTTTCTTGGCGGCTGGCTTTTTAGCAGCCGACTTCTTAGCAGGTGCCTCTTCAGGCTCAGCTGCTTTGGCTGGCTTGGGTGCGCCGAACTTCAGACGCACAGGCTTCTCGCCCCAAATTTCTTCCAGGTTGTAATAGCTACGGATGGTGGGTTGCATGACGTGAACCACCACGGCGCCGCAATCCACAATGATCCACTCGCCGTTGTCTTCGCCTTCGATGCGCGGCTTGCCAAAACCAGCGTCGCGCACTTTGTCGCGCACGCTGGCGGCCAAAGCTTTGGTTTGACGGTTAGACGTACCCGATGCCACGATGACGCGCTCAAACAGCGAGGACAAGTGCTCGGTGTCAAACACCACGAGGTCTTGGGCTTTGACGTCCTCCAGCGCATCCACGACGGTGCGTTGCAATTTTTGGACATCTTTTTTGGCGGAGGTTTCGTTCATTCGGTAGTTCTGTAAAGGCTGTGTTTTTCAATGTAGTGCTGCACAGCGGCAGGCAACCACGCGGACATAGCGGCAGCTGGATGTGGGCCTTGAGCAAGTTGCGCACGAATCTCGGTGGCACTCACATTCAGGCTTGGCATGTCCAAGCGTTGTACGTCGGGGGATACCGCATTGTGCCACTGACTGGCGATGCTGCCCAACTCGGCCAGCTTGCGCTCAGCCACAACCACCGTGGCGAGGCCCAAAATCTCTTGCCAACGATGCCATGTTTTGAAGGCATTTGCTTGGTCTGCGCCAATGAACAGGTACACATCGGCCTGTGGCTGTTCCGCTTTAAGCTCTTGGAGCGTGTCCACGGTGTAGGTCGCGCCTTGGCGGTCTATCTCGCGCGGGTCCACCACCGTGTGTGCCACATCTGCAAAAGCCAAGCGAGTCATGGCCAAGCGGTGTGGTGACGGCGTGAGTGTGCGGGCCTTGTGCCATGCATCACCCGTGGGGATGATGCGTAGCTCGTTCAAGTCAAACTGCGCTATCGCGTGCTTGGCCAGCGCGATGTGCGCGATGTGCGGCGGGTCAAACGAACCGCCAAAAATGCCTAGGCGCTTGGCGTGGTTCATGGCTTGCGATTCACTTCAGCCAATCACGCGGCACCAGATAGTCATGCAGCAAATCATGCTCTGGTGTGCCCGCTTCTGGCTGGTGCTGGTATGACCAACTCACGAGTGGCGGCATCGACAACAGAATAGACTCCGTTCGCCCACCCGACTGCAAGCCAAAGTGCGTGCCACGGTCCCACACGAGGTTGAACTCTACATAGCGACCACGGCGGTGCAGTTGGTGGTGGCGCTCGCGCTCGCCATACGGCGTTTTGATGCGGCGGTCCACGATGGGCAAATAAGCATCGAGCAAAGCATCGCCCACGCTTTGCAGCATCTCGAAACTGCGCTCAAAGCCTAGCTCTGAAAAATCGTCAAAGAAGATGCCGCCAATGCCACGCTGCTCGCTGCGGTGTTTGTTGCAGAAGTAGTCGTCGCACCAGGTTTTAAAGCGTGGGTACAAGTCTTCGCCAAACGGCTGCAGCGCGTCGTGGCACACCTGATGGAAATGCTTGGCGTCTTCAGCAAAGCCGTAATAAGGCGTGAGGTCCATGCCCCCGCCAAACCATGCCACTGTTTTGCCATGAGCAGGCGTGGCCACAATCATGCGCACGTTCATGTGCACGGTAGGCACATAGGGGTTACGCGGGTGAAACACCAGGGACACGCCCATGGCTTCAAACGGCGCACCCGCCAACTCCGGGCGGTGTTGCGTGGCAGAGGGTGGGAGTTTGGGGCCGCGCACATGCGAAAAGCCGCAGCCTGCGCGTTCAAACACGGGGCCGTTTTCTAAGATTTGGGTGATGCCATTGCCCTGCAGCTGCTCACCTGGGCCCTTCTCCCACTTGTCCACCAAAAACTTGGCTTGGCCATCTTTGGCCTCAATCGCGCTTGTGATGCGGCTTTGCAAACCCATCAGGTAGTCGCGGGCAGCAGTCACCACCTGTTCGTGGCCTTGGTCGTGACTCGGGTCGTTTGAGTGGGTGGTCATAGCCTGCTTAATTCAAAGGGGTTGTGTTTGGCATATCGCGAGCCGCTGCCATGCGCGGCGGCAGTGGGCGAATAGGTGCAGCTTGGTTCACATGAAAACCCTGCACTCCTTCGTACACCTTGGCAATGTGAGCGTAGTCCGCTTGCGCATTGCCCGTCAAACGCATGAAGTCTGTGATCTTCGCTACTTTCTGACCGTAGTCAATGTGCAGCATGCACAAAGGCACGTCAGCGCCCAAAGCCAGTTGGTAAAAGCCACTGCGCCAGCCGTCGGTCAGCTTGCGGGTGCCTTCGGGGGATAGGCCAATCCACAGCAGCTCGTCATTTTGTTTATGTTGCTTCAACGCATCCACCATCTCGCCGACGACGCCTTTGGGTGATGAGCGGTCAATCGGCACAGCACCAATGAAGCGAATCCAGCGGCCAAACAGGGGGATGCGAAAAAGACTTTCTTTGGCAAAAAACTGGACGGGCAAACCCACCGCCCACTTGACCGGCATCATGGTGATGAAGTCCCAGTTGCTGGTGTGCGGATAGCCAATCAGCACGCCTTGTTTGGCGGGCAAGCCGTCGAACTCAATCTTCCAGCCCATCAGTTTGACCAACCAAGCGGCCCACGCTTGAGGTTTGCATTGCACGGGCATGGCTTTGGTGAATTCGGTCATCTGTTTTTATGAGCAATCGGTTGAACAAGGACAGGCGTGGGCGTGATTGAAACACTCAGCGCGAAATTGCGCGGTAGCCAATGTCGGTGCGGTAATGCACGCCATCAAAGTGAATGCCCTTGATAGTGTCGTACGCCTGCTGTTGTGCCAGCTTCAAAGTACCCCCCAAAGCGGTCACGCACAACACGCGGCCACCGCTGGTGACCACTTGGCCGTCGGCCATTTGCGTACCCGCGTGAAACACCACCACCTCGTCGGTGTCTTGCGGCAAGCCTGTGATGACGTCACCCTTGCGGGGGTTCATGGGGTAGCCATGTGCAGCCAACACCACGCCGATGGCGGTGCGGCGGTCCCACTCCAGTTCAAAGTCGTCAAAACGGGCTTCGGCATGGGTGGCCGTGGCCGCCAACAAAACGTCCACCAAGTCGGTCTTCAAACGCGCCATGATGGGCTGGGTTTCGGGGTCACCCATACGGCAGTTGAACTCGAGGGTTTTGACTTGGCCTTGAGGATCAATCATCAAGCCAGCGTACAAAAAGCCGGTGAACGGAATGCCGTCTTTTTCCATGCCCTTGATGGTGGGCAAAATGATTTCGCGCATGGCGCGGGCATGCACTTCAGGCGTGACCACAGGGGCTGGCGAGTACGCGCCCATGCCGCCAGTGTTGGGGCCTTCGTCCGCATCAAGCAGACGCTTGTGGTCTTGGCTGGTGGCCAAAGGCAACACCGTTTTGCCATCACACATGACAATAAAGCTGGCTTCTTCGCCTTGCAAAAACTCTTCGATGACGACGCGCGCGCCACCCTCGTTGTGACTCACGCCCAGCTTGTTGTCGAGCAACATGAAGTCAATTGCTTCGTGGGCCTCGGCGGCGGTCATCGCCACCACCACGCCCTTGCCTGCCGCCAAACCATCGGCCTTCACCACAATGGGGGCGCCTTTGGCGTTCACATAATCGTGCGCGGCTTGCGCATCGGTGAAGGTGTCGTATTCAGCGGTAGGAATGTTGTGGCGCTTCATGAACGCTTTGCTGAACGCCTTCGAGCTTTCCAGCTGCGCTGCAGCCTTGGTTGGGCCAAAAATGCGCATGCCGTGGGCGCGGAACTCGTCCACCACGCCGGCTGCCAAAGGCGTTTCAGGACCAACCACGCTTAACTCGACACCATGGCTTTGCGCAAACTCGCGCAGAGCTTTGACATCGGTGATGTCAATATTGTCCAAACGTTTGTCGCGTGCTGTGCCGCCGTTGCCGGGGGCCACAAACACTTTTTGCACCTTGTTAGATTGCGCAATCTTCCACGCCAAAGCGTGCTCGCGGCCACCGCCGCCAATAACTAATACGTTCATAGTGCTGCGTTGTGATAGACCTCTTGCACATCGTCAAGGTCTTCTAGCGCGTCCAAAAGTTTTTGCATCTTCGCAGCGTCATCACCCTCGACTTCGATGGTGTTGTCTGCACGGTAGGTCACCTCGGCCACTTCGGGCTTGAGGCCCGCAGCTTCCAAAGCGTTTTTGACAGCCTCCAAGCTGGCAGGTGGCGTCAGCACTTCAATCGCGCCGTCGTCATCGGTGATCACATCATCCGCGCCCGCTTCGAGCGCAATTTCCATGATTTGGTCTTCGTTGCTGCCAGGTGCAAACACCAGTTGGCCGCAATGCTTGAATTGAAACGCGACAGAGCCCTCAGTGCCCATGTTGCCGCCGTTTTTGCTGAAGGCAAAACGCACTTCAGCCACGGTGCGCACGCGGTTGTCGGTCATGGTGTCCACAATGATGGCGGCGCCGCCCACGCCGTAGCCTTCGTAGCGAATTTCTTCGTACACCACACCGTCAAGGTTGCCCGTGGCTTTGTCGACGTTGCGTTTGATGTTGTCGGCGGGCATGTTGGCCGCTTTGGCTTTTTCAATGGCCAAGCGCAGGCGGGGGTTGAGGCTCAGGTCACCGCCGCCCAAGCGGGCTGACACGATGATTTCACGCGTGATACGCGTCCAAATCTTGCCGCGCTTCTCGTCTTGCCGCCCCTTGCGGTGTTGAATATTTGCCCATTTGCTATGGCCTGCCATCAAAAATCCTCATGAATTGAATTAACCTTATCTGGTTATTTTACTTTTCAAGTGATGGAGAACTTTCGATGGCTGAACCGATGCTGATTGCCTTGCATAAGACTACCGAATGCCACATGCTGCCAGCCTTAGCGAACCGTCATGGGCTCATCACAGGGGCGACCGGCACAGGCAAAACCGTCACCCTGCAAACGCTGGCAGAAGGCTTCTCCAAAATCGGTGTGCCCGTGTTCATGGCAGACGTCAAAGGCGATTTGGCCGGTATCAGCCAAGCTGGAACCATTCCCCCAAAGCTGGCCGCGTCGTTACAAGAGCGTGGCGTGCCCATGCCTTCCCCCATCGCGTGTCCCACCACGCTATGGGACGTGTTTGGCAAAACGGGTCACCCCGTACGCGCCACCATCACCGACATGGGGCCGCTGCTCTTGGGCCGCATGCTCAACCTGAACGACACGCAAGCCGGCGTGCTCAACATGGTCTTCAAAATTGCGGACGACCAAGGCTTGCTGTTGCTCGACCTCAAAGACCTGCGCGCTATGCTGCAACACGTGGGCGAACACGCCCGCGACTTCACCACCCAATACGGCAACGTCAGTGCCGCCAGTATTGGTGCGATTCAACGTGCGCTGCTTGAGATTGAGTCGCAAGGCGGTGATGCCTTTTTTGGTGAGCCCATGCTCAACATCCAAGACTTCATGCAAACCGACTCGCACGGCATGGGCGTGATCAACCTCTTAGCGGCAGACAAGCTGATGAACGCGCCCCGCTTGTACGGCACGTTTTTGCTGTGGATGCTCTCTGAGCTGTTTGAACAACTGCCTGAGGTGGGCGATGTTGAAAAGCCAAAGATGGTGTTCTTTTTTGACGAAGCGCATTTGTTGTTCAACGAAGCGCCCAAGGTGCTGCTGGAGCGCATTGAGCTGCTGGTGCGCCTGATTCGCTCCAAGGGCGTGGGCGTGTACTTTGTCACCCAAAACCCGCTCGATGTGCCAGAAACCGTGCTGGGCCAGCTGGGCAACCGCGTGCAACACGCCTTGCGAGCCTTCACACCGCGTGACCAAAAAGCCGTCAAAGCCACAGCGCAAACCATGCGCGGCAAAGCGGGCCTAGACATTGAAAAAGCCATCACCGAGCTGGGCGTGGGCGAAGCCTTGGTGAGCCTGCTGGATGCCAAAGGCCGCCCATCGGAAACCGAACAGGTCTATGTGCTGCTACCCGGTAGCCAACTCGGGCCCATCACACCTGAACAACGCCAAGCCTTGCTAGCCAACTCGTTGGTGGCCGGCGTGTATGAACAGACCTTGGACCGTGAATCGGCTTATGAGCGTCTCAAGGGTGCGGCGCCTGCTGCGGAAAATGCGACGGGTAACTCTGCTGGCAGCGTACCCGCTGGTGCTACAGGCCAAGCGCCATCAAAGCCGTCAGTCACCGACCAAGTGTTGTCTGGCCTAGGCGAAGCCTTGTTCGGGTCCACAGGCCCTCGAGGTGGTCAGCACCAAGGCTTGGCACAAGTCATGGTGAAGTCTGCCGTGCGCAACATTGGCTCAGCCGTGGGACGAGAAATTGTGCGTGGCGTGATGGGAAGTATCTTGGGTGGGCGCAGGCGCTAAACAGCTTTCAACAACCCAATAAAAAACGCCGTCTGTGGCAACACAGACGGCGTTTTTGTTGAAACAGCTGAATCAGCAACCGCTAAGGGCTTAACTGGCCGCAGACTCTTCAGAAGCAGTTTGCTCGCCCTTTGCCGCTTTTTCCTTTTTAGGCAACGGTGTGATGTCGAGCAGCACTTCGTCCTTGTCGTCAATGTCCACGCTGAGGCGACCACCATCGATGAGGCGGCCAAACAGCAACTCGTCGGCCAAGGCCTTACGAATCGTGTCTTGAATCAGGCGTTGCATGGGGCGTGCGCCCATGAGTGGGTCAAAGCCCTTCTTGGCGAGGTGCTTGCGCAGCGCGTCGCTGAAGGTGACTTCGACCTTCTTCTCGGCCAGCTGGCCTTCGAGTTGCAGCAAGAACTTGTCGACCACGCGCATGATGACGTTTTCATCCAAAGCCTTGAAGCCCACGATGGCGTCCAAACGGTTGCGGAACTCTGGCGTGAACAAGCGCTTGATATCGCCCATTTCGTCGCCGGCAGCGCGAGGGTTGGTAAAGCCAATGGTGGCCTTGTTCATGGTCTCAGCACCCGCGTTGGTCGTCATGATGAGGATGACGTTGCGGAAGTCTGCCTTGCGGCCGTTGTTGTCAGTCAGCGTGCCGTGATCCATCACCTGCAACAGCACGTTGAAGATGTCGGGGTGCGCTTTTTCGATTTCGTCGAGCAACAAGACGCAATGCGGCTTCTTGGTCACAGCCTCGGTCAGCAAGCCGCCTTGGTCAAAGCCGACATAGCCGGGGGGCGCACCAATCAGGCGGCTCACGGCGTGGCGCTCCATGTACTCCGACATGTCAAAGCGCACCAAGTCGATGCCCATGATGTAGGCCAACTGCTTGGCCGCTTCGGTCTTGCCCACGCCCGTGGGGCCGCTGAACAAGAAAGCACCAATTGGCTTGTCCGACTTGCCCAAGCCTGAGCGAGCCATCTTCACGGCAGACGCCAGCACTTCAAGCGCCTTGTCTTGGCCGAACACCACGCTCTTCAAATCGCGCTCGATGGTTTGCAGCTTGCTGCGGTCGTCGTTAGACACGTTGGCGGGCGGAATGCGCGCAATCTTGGCCACGATGTCTTCAATCTCGGCCTTGCCAATGGTTTTCTTGCGCTTTGATGCCACCAAAATGCGTTGTGCCGCACCAGCTTCGTCGATCACGTCAATCGCCTTGTCTGGCAATTGGCGGTCGTTGATGTATTTGGCGCTGAGCTCGGCAGCGGCTTGCAACGCAGCCACGGCGTACTTGACGTTGTGGTGCTCTTCAAAGCGTGACTTCAGACCCTTGAGGATGTCCACGGTTTCAGACACGGTCGGCTCGACCACATCCACCTTTTGGAAACGACGGCTCAGCGCCGCGTCTTTCTCGAAGATGCCACGGTATTCGGTAAAGGTCGTTGCGCCAATGCACTTGAGCTGACCGCTAGACAAAGCGGGCTTGAGCAAGTTAGACGCATCCAGTGTGCCGCCCGAAGCCGCACCCGCGCCAATGAGCGTATGGATTTCGTCGATGAACAAAATCGCGTTGGGCTTGCTCTGCAAGTTTTTGATCACGCCCTTTAAGCGCTGCTCAAAGTCACCACGGTATTTGGTGCCAGCCAACAAAGCGCCCATATCCAGCGAGTACACGATGGCCTCAGCCAAGATTTCGGGCACAGCCCCTTGGGTGATGCGCCATGCCAAACCTTCGGCAATCGCGGTTTTACCCACGCCAGCCTCGCCCACCAAAAGGGGGTTGTTCTTACGGCGGCGGCACAAGATTTGAATCGTGCGCTCGACCTCGTACTCGCGACCAATGAGTGGGTCAATCTTGCCGTCTTTGGCTGCTTGGTTCAGGTTTTGGGTGAACTGCTCGAGTGGCGATGCCTTCTCGTTCTTTTCAGACGGTGCGCCGCCCTCTTCCTGCTCGGTGTGCGTGGCTTCATTGCCTTTGACCGCTTCAGGTGGGTCGCTCTTTTTGATGCCATGGGCAATGAAGTTCACCACGTCCAAGCGGGTCACGCCTTGTTGGTGGAGGTAGTACACCGCGTGCGAGTCTTTCTCGCCAAAGATAGCGACCAGCACGTTGGCACCGGTCACTTCTTTTTTGCCATTGCCTGTGGACTGCACATGCATGATGGCGCGCTGAATCACGCGCTGAAAACCGAGCGTGGGCTGTGTGTCCACCTCTTCAGTGCCTGACACCTGTGGGGTGTTGTCGGCGATGAAGTTAGAAAGCGACTTGCGCAGATCGTCGATGTTGGCTGAACAAGCGCGCAGCACCTCGGCGGCGCTGGGGTTGTCGAGCAAGGCGAGCAGCAAGTGCTCGACGGTGATGAATTCGTGGCGTTGTTGACGGGCCTCGACAAAGGCCATGTGCAAGCTGACTTCAAGTTCTTGGGCAATCATGTGTTTTCCTTCTGGCTTGCAACTGAGATTCAAATGTATATGGAAACAAATGCCGTTTATTCAATAGGCCTGTTTGTTTAGTGCAAACGATAGGTGTTGTTTTGGGCTGAGGTTTACTCAATGGGCTCGGCCACGCACTGCAGCGGGTGGCCAGACTTACGGGCCGCATCCATCACTTGATCCACCTTGGTGGCGGCTACGTCTTTGCTGTACACGCCGCACACGCCTTTACCGTCTAGGTGGATTTGCAGCATGATTTGCGTGGCTTGTTCACGGTCTTTGCTGAAAAACTCTTGCAACACCATCACCACAAACTCCATGGGCGTGAAATCGTCATTGAGCATCAGCACCTGAAACATCTGCGGCGGCTTGGTGCGCTGCGTCACGCGCTCTAAAACGACCGATCCGCCATCGTCACGGTCGGGCAATTGGACTTTGGGAGTGGGTTTTTTCGTTGGCATGGTGGCATTCTATCGGTCACCCACCCATAAAAAGCCCTGCACTGGCAGGGCTTTTGGGGTGAAAACGAAAGGAATTACATCTGCGCAATCATCACATCGCCAAAGGCAGAGCAGCTCACCTGCTCTGCCCCGTCCATGAGGCGCGCAAAGTCATACGTGACGCGTTTGGTGGCAATGGCGGCTTCCATGGCACGGATGATGGTGTCGGCCGCCTCGGTCCACCCCATGTGGCGCAGCATCATCTCGGCAGACAAGATCATGGAGCCTGGGTTGACGTAGTTTTTGCCTGCGTACTTGGGGGCTGTGCCGTGCGTCGCTTCAAAGCAGGCCACGGTGTCTGACATATTGGCGCCGGGGGCGATGCCAATGCCGCCCACTTGCGCGGCCACGGCGTCAGAGATGTAGTCGCCATTCAGGTTGAGCGTAGCCACCACAGAATATTCGGCAGGACGCATGAGGATTTGCTGCAAAAAGGCGTCGGCGATCACGTCTTTGATGATGATGCTCTTGCCTGTTTTGGGGTTCTTGACGCGACACCAAGGGCCGCCGTCAATGAGTGTGGCACCAAACTCTTTTTGCGCCAAGGCCAAAGCCCAGTCACGAAACCCACCTTCGGTGTACTTCATGATGTTGCCCTTGTGCACGATGGTGACGCTGGGCTTGTCGTGGTCAATGGCGTATTGAATAGCTTTGCGAATGAAGCGCTCTGTGCCTTCGATGGACACGGGCTTGATGCCGATGGCTGAGCTGTCGGGGAAGCGAATGGTGGTGGCGCCCATTTCGGTTTGCAAGAACGTGATGAGCTTTTTGGCTTCAGGGCTTTGTGCGGCGTATTCGATGCCGGCATAAATGTCTTCCGAGTTTTCACGGAAGATGACCATGTTGGTTTTTTCGGGCTCTTTCAAAGGCGAAGGCACCCCTTTGAAGTACTGCACGGGGCGCAGGCACACAAACAAGTCGAGCGCTTGGCGCAAGGCCACATTGAGCGAGCGAATGCCGCCGCCCACGGGTGTGTTGAGTGGGCCTTTGATAGACACCTTGAACTCGCGCATGGCTTGCGCGGTTTCTTCGGGCAGCCATACGTCGGGGCCATACACCTGAGTGGCTTTCTCGCCTGCAAACAGCTCCATCCACTGAATTTGTCGATTGCCGCCATAGGCTTTGGCCACCGCAGCGTCCACCACTTTGCGCATGACAGGGGTTACATCTTGACCCACACCGTCGCCCATGATGAAGGGGATGATGGGTTGGTCGGGCACATTCAGCGAGGCATCTGCATTGGTGGTGATTTTTTGACCTGCAGCGGGCACTTGGATGTGCTGGTAAGACATGTGGGGCGTTTCCTGTGGTGGGGTGAAGTTGCGTTTCGATTCTAGCCAGCAGGGTAGGCACCATTGGCATGAAAACCGCGTCTGGCCTGCGATACAGTCACCTGTATGAAACGCGTACTGCTCACCCTCCTCTTGTCAGGCTTGGCTTTTTCAACCTTGGCCCAAGACACACCGCAAACCAACCTGACCCGCATCAAGCTGCAAGCGGGCATGTTTCAAATCGACACGCAAGTGGCGCAAACGCCTGAGCAGCGAAGCATTGGATTGATGTTTCGCAAAGACATGCCGCAGCACGAAGGCATGTTGTTTGTGTTCGAGCAGCCCGCCACCCAATGCTTTTGGATGAAGAACACCTTGCTGCCGCTCACCGCAGCCTTTGTGGCCGACGACGGCACCATCGTGAACTTGGCTGACATGAAGCCGCAAACCACCGACTCACACTGCTCTGAAAAGCCAGTGCGCTTTGTGTTGGAGATGAACCAAGGCTGGTTTGCGAAGAAGGGCCTGAAAGCAGGGAGCCGCTTGAGCGGCGTGGCGTTTAAGCCTTAAACCACCACGGCGCAGCAAGCCCAAGCAAATCGCAGCTGTAGCTCTTGCACTGACCCACAAAAAAGCCGCCTAGCAAGGCGGCTTTTTTTTACATCTCAACGAACATCACTGCCCGTTGAAACATGACGATTTAAGCAAAGTTGGCTTCAGCAAAAGACCAGTTCACCAAATGGTCAAGGAAAGTCTCGACGAACTTAGGACGCATGTTGCGGTAGTCGATGTAGTAAGCGTGTTCCCACACGTCCACGGTCAACAAGGCTTTGTCGCCAGTGGTCAATGGGGTGCCAGCAGCGCCCATGTTGACGATGTCCACAGAACCATCGGCCTTTTTAACCAACCATGTCCAGCCAGAGCCAAAGTTGCCCACGGCGCTTTTGACGAAGGCTTCTTTGAATGCAGCGTAGCTGCCAAATTTGGCGTTGATGGCAGCAGCCAAAGCACCTGTAGGTTCGCCGCCGCCTTGGGGCTTCATGCAGCTCCAGAAGAAGGTGTGGTTCCAGATTTGGGCAGAGTTGTTGTAGATGCCGCCGCTGGACTTCTTGATGATTTCTTCGAGCGCCATGCCTTCGAATTCAGTCCCTTTTTGCAGGTTGTTCAGGTTCACAACGTAAGCGTTGTGGTGCTTGCCGTGATGAAACTCCAGAGTTTCTTGGCTGTAATGAGGGGCCAATGCGTCGATGGCGTAAGGCAGTGCGGGGAGCGTGTGTTCCATGAAGTCCTCTTGTGTAAAAACGTGAATTGTAAAAACTAAATGTGTGTCGATGGTGCCACACGCAAATCAACCACGCCGTCGGCAAGGGTTGCTTGCAGGACTTGGCCTTCAGCAGTTTGCGCCACTGACGTGACAGCCTGGCCATCGACATCGCTGAGCCATGCAAAACCGCGTTGCAGAACCAACTTAGGGTCTAGCAGCCCTAAGCGCAATGCGGCGCGGTGCAAGCGTTCGCGGGCGGTAGCTGGGGTTTGCTGCACACCACGGGCCAGGCCACTGGCGAGTGTGGCGAGTTCGTTGTGACAGCGCTGGTTGCGGGTTTGCACGGCTTGGCCTAGCCGCTGTTGCAAGCGCAAGAGCTGCATTTTTTCGGCGCTCAGGCCTTCGGATGGGCGGCCCAAACGGGCTTGGGCACGGTCAAGGCGCTGCTCTTGGGTGTCGAGCTGGCGGTGCACGATGGTTTGCAGGGCACTACCCCACAGCTGCAGGTTAGACAGCAGCTCGGCCTGAGGCACCGCGCACATTTCCGCCGCGGCGGTGGGCGTGGGTGCCCGCAGGTCAGCGCAAAAGTCGGCGATGGTGAAGTCGGTCTCATGGCCTACGCCACTGATGATGGGCACGGGGCTGCTGACGATGGCGCGAGCTAGGTTTTCGTCATTGAAAGCCCAGAGGTCTTCCATGGAGCCGCCACCGCGCACCAACAGGATGACGTCGATGTTGGGCTGTTGGCCAAGCTGCTGCAAGGCTTGCACCAAGGTGGGCGGCGCATCAGGCCCTTGCACCAAGGACGGCGCAAATACCACAGGAATGTGCGGCACACGGCGCTGCAAAGCGGTGGCCACGTCGTGCAAGGCGGCTGCACCGAGCGAGGTGACCACGCCAATGCCACGGGGCATGGTCTTTAGGGGGCGTTTGCGCTCGGCGTCAAACAGGCCTTCGGCTTCTAGCTTGGCTTTGAGTTTCAAAAACTGCTCAAACCATGCACCCTGCCCTGCACGACGCATGTGCTCAACCACCATTTGCAACTCGCCACGCGGCTCGTATACACCCAAACGTCCCTTGATTTCGACGAGTTCGCCGTCCGCAGGACGAAAGTCGAGCATTTGCGCGGCACGCTTGAACATGGCGCAACGCAACTGACCGCTTGCGTCCTTGAGGGTGAAGTAGCAATGACCGCTGGCTGCACGCGTAAAACCAGAAATCTCGCCCCGAACGGCTACGGGGTTAAACCGACTGTCTAGGACATCAGCAACGGCGCGGCACAGAGCACCAACTGCCCAAATACGTGGCGTCAAACCTAGCGATTCAGCGCTTGAAGCGGAGGAGTCATCCACAAAAAATAATTCCAGTTTGTTTTAAATCGCAAATCAATAAAATCACCGATCTACGTAGCAAGCCATTGATTTTAAAAGGATTTTCAGCGCCCAATTTTCAATCATTCTGTTGAATCGGCCCATTCATGCGGCTTCAGAGGGGGTGCACCGAAGCTTATCCCCAAAGTTATCCACAGTTCGTGTGGATGGGCTGCTGGGCCATAATTGGCTCACACAAAATTCTCTGGAGTGTTGGCTTTGTTCACCATCATACAAGCGGCTGGCTGGCCGATTTGGCCCCTTTTGATCTGCTCTATCGTGGCCTTGGCCTTGGTCATTGAACGCATGATGAGCCTGCGCAGCCATTTGGTAGCGCCAGAAGGTTTGCTGGAGCAAGCACTCAAAGCCTCGCAGGACAACCTGCCTTCTGAAGATGCCATGCAGCAACTGCACGACCATTCGGTGCTAGGCCGCATCTTGGCTTCAGGCTTGCATGCCATGAAGAACGAGCCGCTAATCAGCGCGGATGACCTGCGCTCCAGCATGGAGTCGGTTGGGCGCAAAGCTGCACATGAACTGGAAAAGCATTTGGTCGCCTTGGCCACCATCGCCTCGGCGGCACCGCTGCTAGGTTTGCTGGGCACGGTCATCGGCATGATTGATATTTTTGGTTCGCAAGCGCCTGGCACAAGCAACCCCGTGCAGCTGGCACAAGGCATCTCAATTGCCCTGTACAACACGGCGTTTGGCTTGATCATTGCTATTCCTGCCCTGATGTTTTGGCGCTACCTGCGCGGCCGCGTGGATGCGTATGTGCTGGGCTTTGAGCTAGATGCTGAGCGTTTTGCGCGCCACTTGCTCGCCATGCGTGCACGTTTGAAGTAACAGGCGCCACACCCCATGGCCATGAAATTTCATCGCGAAAAGAGCCCCGAGCCCGAGATCAATTTGATTCCGTTCATCGACATTTTGTTGGTGGTGGTGATCTTTTTGATGCTCTCAACGACTTACAGCAAATTCACCGAGCTGCAACTCAACTTACCCGTGGCCGATGCCGCAACACCTCAGGAACGCCCCCATGAAGTGGTTGTGTCGATCAGCAGCGAAGGCCAATTCAGCGTGAACCGTAACTTGGTGAACACGCGTGACGTGCAAGGCCTGAGCCAAGCGCTGGCGCAGGCCACGCAACGCATTGACAGTCCCATGATCATCATCAGCGCGGACGCGCAAGCCAGCCACCAATCAGTCATGATGGTGATGGAAGCGGCACGCCGCAATGGCTTGAACCAACTCACCTTCGCAGCCCAGTCGTCCGGCGGCAAAGCCGACTGACGCCCATGAGCGGCCAACCCACGAAGTTTCTGGTTCCTTTATTGCTGCCCATCAGCTGGCTATTTGCTGGCCTTGTGGCGATTCGACGCGCACTTTACCAACACGGCTTTTACAAACAAGAAACCCTGCCCGTACCAGTCATCGTGGTGGGCAATGTGATGGTGGGTGGCGTGGGCAAAACACCCATCACGATGGCGCTGGTGAACCACTTAAAAGCGCAAGGGCTTCGCGTGGGTGTGTTGTCACGCGGCTACGGCCGCAAGACGTCTAGCACGCTGGCGGTGTCCCCCTCCAGCCAATCACAAAACGTGGGTGATGAGCCTTTGCTGATAGCCCGCAGCTGCCAAGTGCCCGTGTTTGTGGGCAATAGCCGTGTAGACGCTGGTCGTGCGCTGCTGTCGCTGTACCCAGATGTGCAAGTACTGGTCTGTGACGATGGTTTGCAGCATTGGCCACTGGCCCGCGACCTTGAACTCTGCGTCTTTGACGAGCGCGGGGTGGGCAACGGCCACCTACTGCCCGCTGGTCCACTGCGCGAAGCTTGGCCGCGCAAGGCTTTGCGTCACGCCACGTCGGGCCAAGAAGTGCCTTGCTTGGTGCTGAGGACTGCGGGCATTGCAGGCCCGCACGAGTTCGCTGTGCAACGCCACTTGGCAGACTTTGCCGTGCAAGCCAACGGAGCCAAACGCTCGCTCAGTAGCTGGTGGGACACACCCGTGCAAGCCTTGGCTGGCATTGCCAAGCCCGAAAAGTTTTTTGCCATGCTGCGTGAGCAAGGCCTGAATGTGACGCATAGCCAAGCCTTGCCCGACCACGCCGACCTGCAAAACCTGCACATCGACACCGCCCAAGGCGATGTGCTGTGCACCGAAAAAGACGCCGTCAAACTCTGGGCGCACCACCCACAGGCATGGGCTGTGCCCCTGCAAACCACCTTACCCACCGAACTGCTGGCTGCGATTGATTTCCATCTAGCAGCCGCACAACACGCAAAGTTATCATCACCCCATGGACACCAAACTGCTTGAACTCTTGGTCTGCCCCGTGACCAAAGGCCCACTGGAATTTAAACGCGACACGCAAGAGCTGGTCTCGCGCAGCGCGCGCTTGGCTTACCCCGTTCGCGACGGCATTCCTGTGTTGCTGGAAAACGAAGCCCGCACCCTGAGCGACGCTGAGCTGGAAACGTAAATGTCGTTTTGCGTTCTTATTCCAGCGCGCATGGCCTCGTCTCGCTTGCCTGACAAACCACTCGCTGACATCGCGGGCTTGCCCATGGTGGTGCGCGTGGCACAACGTGCCAAGCTGTCTGCCGCATCTCGCGTGGTGGTGGCTGCTGACGACGCCCGTATCGTGGCTGCTTGCCAAGCGCATGGCATTGATTCAGTGCTGACCCGCACCGACCACCCTTCTGGCAGCGACCGTTTGGCCGAAGCCTGCGACTTGCTGGGCCTGCAAGACACCGATGTGGTGGTCAACGTGCAAGGCGACGAGCCCCTGATTGACCCTGCTTCTATTGACGCTGCCGCCCACCTTCTGCAAACGCGCAGTGATTGCAGCATGAGCACTCTCGCCCACGCGATTGACAGCGTGGAAGACTTTGCCAACCCCAACGTGGTGAAGGTGGTGCTCGATGCCCACAACACCGCGCTGTACTTCAGCCGCGCACCAATTGCTTGGTGGCGTGATGGATTCGCAGACGGGGGCCTGAATGGCGGCATCACCGCCCTGCCCAGCCCTGCACCCCTGCGCCATGTGGGTTTGTACGGCTACCGCGTGGGGTTTTTGCGCGAATTCCCGAAGTTGGCGCAAGCGCCGATTGAGGTGACAGAGTCCCTCGAACAACTGCGTGCCATGTGGCACGGCCACCGCATTGCGGTGCACGTCACCGACCATTCTCCAGGCCCCGGCGTGGACACGCCCGAGGATTTAGCACGTGTGAGAGCCCTGCTGAGCTAAGCAGCGTAAGGGTTTCGAAGGGAAGCCCGTGATATCCTCGAGTAAGTAATAAAACGTAGACCATTAGGACCAAGCATGAGACTGATTTTGTTGGGCGCCCCCGGTGCCGGTAAAGGTACACAGGCCACCTTCATTTGCCAAAAATATGGCATCCCCCAAATCTCCACCGGCGACATGTTGCGCGCTGCTGTGAAAGCAGGCACCCCACTGGGCATCGAAGCCAAAAAAGTGATGGATGCGGGCGGTTTGGTCAGCGACGACCTCATCATCAATTTGGTCAAAGAGCGCATCACCCAAGCCGACTGCGCCAAAGGTTTCTTGTTTGACGGTTTCCCACGCACCATTCCTCAAGCCGACGCCATGAAGGCTGCTGGCGTGAAACTGGACTACGTGTTGGAAATCGACGTGCCATTTGACGCCATCATCGAGCGCATGAGCGGCCGCCGTTCACACCCGGCTTCTGGCCGCACCTATCACGTCAAGTTCAACGCACCTAAAGTGGATGGCATCGACGACGTGACTGGCGAACCCTTGGTGCAACGTGCCGACGACCAAGAAGAAACCGTCAAGAAGCGTTTGGACGTGTACAGCGCCCAAACCCGTCCCTTGGTGGACTACTACTCTGGCTGGGCCAAGGCTGACGCCGCTGCAGCCCCCAAGTACCGCGCCATCAGCGGAACCGGTACTGTGGAAGAAATCAAAGAACGCGCGTTCCAAGCTCTCGCAGCTTAATTCGCCTCAAGCATCACGCTTGCAAAGAAAAGCCGCTCTGCTGAGCGGCTTTTTTATTGCGCCACCAAATGCAACAGCAACGCCACGCGCGCTTGCACTGCAGTCAAAGAGCCTGCGTGCGACAACATGTCTGCCTCACGCGATTGCACGCCGCCTTGCGCGCAGCGCGAGGCACGCAGGACCTGCGTGCCCAGCTTTTGAGCGTCTAGCAAAGCTGCTTCTAGATCGTGATGCAAAGTGCCATTGCCAGTACCCGCCACCACCCAGCCATGCGGTGCATCTTGCGCCATCAAGGCTCGGACCAAACGGCCATCGGCGCCGGCATGGTTTTGCACCAACTCCACGCGCGGCCCATGCACACAGCCCAGCACCTGCGCTGCGCTGGGCACACGCAAATGTGCAGGATGCATGACATTGGCTTGCGAGGTGAACGGGTTGCGCTGGTGGCTGTGGCTTTTCTGCACGGCATTGCCTGCATGAACTTGGCCAGCACATACCACCGTCACGCCTTGCGAACCTGGCACTTGCACCCAAGCCAAAGCGTCTTTGAGGTTGCCAGGGCCATCGCTGCCGGGCGCATTGGCGGGCAACATGGCGCAGGTCATGGCCACGGGCTTGGCGGGGTGCAATACGGTTTGTAAAAAGTACGCAGTTTCTTCGAGCGTATCTGTGCCGTGGGTGATGACCACGCCTTGAACATCTTCTTGTTCTAACCAGTGCTCCACGCGAGCCAACAGTCTTTGCCAAACGGCAAACGACATGTCTTTGCTGTCGATTTGCGCCACTTGCTCGGTCAGCAGTTCAATGCCGTCATGTGCAACACCCTGCAGCAAATCAGCCACGCGCACTTGGCCAGCTGTGTAGTTTTGTGGCTTGGTGGCATCGATTGCCAGCCCAGCAATCGTGCCGCCTGTGGCTAAAACAACGATTTTTTTAGTTTTTTTTGCATTCATAGCTTGCCAAACTCAAAAAGCTGGTTAAAAATACAGTTACTGGATGTGCAAACAGTTGCATCCTCAATGACACACATTGTGCAGGAGTCCAAGTGATGATTGAAATGCCAAAACTTACCGCCCGTCAGCAACAGATTCTGGAACTCATCCAGTCTGCCATTGCCAACACCGGTTCGCCCCCCACACGCGCAGAAATTGCAGCAGAACTCGGTTTCAAGTCAGCCAACGCAGCAGAAGAACATTTGCAAGCCTTGGCCCGCAAAGGCGCCATCGAGCTGGTCAGCGGCACGTCTCGCGGCATTCGCCTCAAAGGTGGCAACCAACGCAGCTACCAAGAAAGCGCATTCAGCGCCTCTCCTTCTGGCTTCTCACTGCCGTTGGTGGGTCGCGTCGCAGCAGGCTCGCCCATCTTGGCGCAAGAGCATGTGGATCAAACCTATTTTGTTGAAAGCAGCTTGTTCCAACGCAAGCCCGACTACTTGCTGCGTGTGCGCGGCATGTCCATGCGCGACGCCGGCATCATGGATGGCGACCTGCTGGCCGTGCAATCCACCCGAGACGCCAAAAACGGCCAAATCGTAGTGGCCCGCTTGGGCGAAGACGTGACCGTCAAGCGCTTTCGCAAAACTGCCAGCCACATTGAGCTGCTCGCCGAAAACCCCGACTTCAAAACCATCGTGGTCGAGCCAGGTGAGCCCTTTGAAATTGAGGGTTTGGCCGTCGGCCTGATCCGTAACACCATGATGATGTAAGAAAGAACGACCATGAGCCTCGCACTTTTTGGCGCCTATCGCCTCTTGAACCCTTTGCAAAACGTTGTTCGCGGTTTCATGCCCGCCCAAGCACTGCAAAGCACCCGTCGACCCTTGCCTTTGCGTGTTGCACGCGTGATGGAAGCCCAACACAACCGAAGCCACGCAGGCCGCATGGTCATCTCTGGCCGCATGGCCGATGTGTGCGCCGAACTCGACCGTTTGGCCGAGCTGGAAAACCGCCACTGACCGTCATTTCACAAGGCACAATTAGGGGATGAATATTGTCATCCTCGACGACTACCAAGATGTCGTGCGCAAACTGAACTGCGCCTCAAAATTAGAAGCCTATCCAGCCAAGGTATACACCAACACCATCAAGGGGGTTGGCCAGTTATCCGTCAGGCTCAAAGACGCCGAAGTGCTGGTGCTGATTCGCGAACGCACCCAACTCACACGTCAGTTGCTAGAGAAACTGCCCAAACTCAAACTCATCTCGCAAACCGGCAAAGTCGGTAGCCATATCGACATGGCCACCTGTACAGAGCGCGGCATTGCGGTGGCAGAAGGCTTTGGCTCACCTGTGGCACCCGCCGAATTGACTTGGGCGCTCATCATGGCCGCCATGCGTCGCCTGCCTCAGTACATCAGCAACCTCAAACACGGCGCATGGCAACAGTCAGGTCTCAAAGCGGGTTCGATGCCCACCAACTTTGGCCTCGGCCAAGTCTTGCGTGGCAAAACCTTGGGCATTTGGGGTTATGGCAAAACTGGCGAGCTATTGGCAGGCTTTGGCAAAGCGTTTGGCATGCGCGTGTTGATGTGGGGCAGCGAATCTTCACGCGAGCGTGCCGCCAAAGACGGCTTGAATGTGGCGGCTTCACGCGAAGCATTTTTTGAAGAATCAGACGTACTTACCTTGAACTTGCGTTTGGTGGATGCCACGCGCGGCATCGTCAAACAAGCAGACTTGGCCCGGATGAAAACCACCTCGCTGTTGGTGAATACATCACGTGCCGAGTTGATTGAGCCAGATGCGCTGATCACAGGCCTCAACCGTGGACGCCCCGGCATGGCTGCGATTGATGTGTTTGAAAGCGAACCCATCATGCAAGGCCACGCGCTGCTGCGTTTAGAAAATTGCATTTGCACGCCGCACATTGGCTATGTGGAGCAAGACAGCTACGAGCTGTATTTCGGCACGGCCTTTGACAACGTGGTGAACTTCATCAAGGGCACGCCCACCAACATCGTGAACCCTGGTGCCCTGCAAGTGCGCCGCTGAACCACGTCATTTTTTGCATATGAACTCCATTCACAAAACCATCGGCATTTTGGGCGGGGCCACAGAAGCGCTACAAATTGCATCCGAAGGCGTGGCCGACTTCGCCACCATTGACTGCATCTTGCGCGAGCATGCAGGCTTCCAGCTCGGTCCCTTCCAGCTGCTGGACATAGCAGGCATTGACGTGGCGCATGAGGCCATCACCTCTGTTTACCAGCAATACCTGAGCGAGCCGCGCTTTCGTCCTAGCCACATCGCGATGCAACGCATCAACGATGGCAAGCTGGGCCAAAAGACAGGCGAAGGTTTTTACACCTATGTGAATGGCGCAGCACAAATGTCTGCCGATCAAGCTGCACCTAGCGTAGAAGAAATGCCCCCTGTGTGGGTGTCCACCCGCGCCATGCGCCGACCCGAGCTGTTGCAGCTGCTCAAAGACTTGGGTGCAAAAATTGAAACCGGCGCCTCGCCATCAGCGCAAGCGCTTTCAATCGTTGCGCCTTTGGGTTTTGACGTCACGACTGTGGCCATCGTTGAGCGCTTGGACCCCGCCCGCACCGTAGGCATCGACATGTTGATTGACGACAAGCTCACGCACCGCCGAGTGCTGGCAACCAGCCCTGCCACACGCGCGGACATGCGCGACGCCGCACACGCCTTGTTTGCCCGCGACGGCAAAGCAGTGACCGTCATTCGCGACAGCGGTGGTTTTGTGACGCAACGCGTAGTAGCCAACATCATCAACATTGCGTGTGACATGTGCCAACAAGGCCTGTGCACACCTGAAGAAATCGAAGCCACGGGTGCTGTCGACTTAGGCCACGTCATGGGGCCACTCACCATGGGCAACAAATACGGCCCGACCGAAATTTTGGAAGTGTTGTTCAACGTACAAACCGTTTATGGCGACACACGTTACCGCCCTAGCCCATGGCTGCGCCGCCGTGGCGCATTGGGTTTGAGCTTGATGCACGTCGAAAGCTAACGCCCCATGAGCGCTCAACTCAAAAGCACCAACCAAGGTCAGACGCTGATCTTGACCTTGTCAGACCCCACGCTGCGCAATGCCATGGGACTTGCCATGTACGCCGCAGGCATTGAAGCGCTTAACGTGGCCGAGACCAACCCCGACATTCGCAGCGTGGTCATCACGGGCGAAGGCACGCACTTTTGTGCGGGCAGTGATGTGCACAGCCTCAAAACCAACCGCGAGCAACCCGCCGAAGTGCAAGCGCAAATGGTGGAAAGCCTGCACAACTGGATGGAAGCCATTCGCACTTTTCCTAAACCTGTCATTGCTGCAGTTGAAGGCGCTGCCGTGGGCACTGGTTTTTCATTGGCTTTGATGTGCGACTTAGTTGTGGCCGCAGACAACAGCGTGTTTGCCATGGCCTATAGCAACTTAGGCTTGTCACCCGATGCGGGCGGCAGCTGGAATTTGGCGCGCGCCCTGCCGCGTCAATTGGCATCGGAGTTATTGCTGCTGGGAGATCGCATCAGCGCACAACGCTTGCATGAGCTGGGTGTTGTCAACCGCGTGGTCGACAGCGGTCATGCTTTGACAGAAGCATTGGCATTGGCAGAACGCATCAACGCACGCGCACCCAATGTGATGAACAGCATCAAAGAACTCGTCAACGATGCGGGCACACACCACATGACCGATCACTTAGCGCAAGAGCGAAACCAATTTGTGAAGAACTTGCATCACACCAATGCAAGCATTGGCATCCAAGCTTTTCTCAACAAAGAAGTACCTCACTACAAATAAACATCCACTCGGCAGACCCGTTCAAACCACGGGTCTCCAGAGTGACAAATTCTTACTTTCAGGTCACACAAAAGACAGGCTATGGACGATCCTATTCTTAACATCGAAGAACGCGAGGCCATCAACGCAGGACGTTGGTTCTCTTCACTTTCACCTTCACTCAGGCACGATATTCTTCGATGCGCTTACGTCAAACGATGCAAAGACGGCGACTTGATCGCAGCACGCGGCGACTCGGCCGACGAGTGGATGGGCTGTGCCCGGGGTGCAGTGCGCGTGAGCTCCACATCACTGTCGGGCAAGCAAATTACCTTCACCTATGTGGAGCCGGGCATTTGGTTTGGCGACGTGGCAATTCTGGACGGGGACCGTCGCACACACGATGTGTACGCACATGGCGACACGTCCATCTTGTGCGTGGCAAAAGCAGACTTTCAGAAAATTCTCAGCCAGCATGTGGAGTTTTACGAAGCCATGCTGCGCTTGCAAGCGCGTCGCATTCGCCAACTGTTTGGTTTGGTGGAAGATCTCAACACTCTGCCTCTGCGCTCACGCTTGGCCAAACAACTGTTGCACTTGGCGCGCAGCTACGGTGTGGCATGCCTGAACAACGGTCAAGAAATTCGCATTGGCTTGCATCTGGCGCAAGAAGAATTGGCGCAACTCTTGGGCGCTTCACGCCAACGTGTGAACCAAGAACTCAAAGCCATGGAACGCGAAGAAGCCATTCGCATCGAGCCGGGTGGCTTGGTGATTCGCAACCGCGACGCTTTGCTTCACATCAGCGAAGCCGACCACTGAGAGGAGCCTACGCATGAACCGGGACGACACACACACTTCCCAGTCCATGCAAGCGGCGCACAGCCTCGACACTGCAGCATTGACCGCATGGCTGCAAGCACATCTGCCCGGTTTTGAAGGCCCACTCACGCTAGAGACCTTCAAAGGAGGGCAATCCAACCCCACCTACCAACTCATCACACCGAAGCGCAGCTATGTGCTGCGCACCAAGCCCGGCCCTGTGGCCAAGTTGCTGCCATCTGCACATGCCATTGAACGCGAATTCAAGGTGATGCAAGGCCTACACGGCACCGATGTGCCCGTGCCGCAAATGCATGTGCTGTGCGAAGACGAATCCGTCATCGGTCGCGCTTTCTATGTGATGGAATTTGTGCAGGGGCGCGTGCTGTGGGACCAAACCCTCCCAGGCATGCGCAATGCAGATCGGGGAGCCATCTATGACGAAATGAATCGCGTCATCGCCGCATTGCACACAGTCAAGTTTGCAGAGCGCGGTCTAGAGAGCTACGGACGCCCCGGCAATTACTTTGAACGCCAAATTGGCCGCTGGAGCAAGCAATACGTGGCCTCAGTCACGCAGCCAATTCCTGAGATGGACAAGCTCATGGCATGGCTGCCAGCAAACATGCCTGCCAGTGCACTGGACGCAAGCAAAGTGAGCATCGTGCACGGAGACTACCGCTTAGACAACTTGATGTTTCACCCCACCGAGCCACGCGTGTCAGCAGTGCTCGATTGGGAGCTGTCCACACTTGGCCACCCACTCGCTGACTTCAGCTACCTGTGCATGGGCTGGCACATTCCGCCCGGCACTTTCAGAGGTATTGGCGGCGTAGACATTGCAGCACTTGGCATTCCCAGCGAAAGCGAAAACATTCACCGCTATTGCGACCGCACGGGCTTAGCCACACCCGCTGACCTCAAAGCAGACTGGAACTTTTACCTCGCCTACAACATGTTCCGCATCGCGGCCATCTTGCAAGGCATTGCCAAACGCGTCGAAGCCGGTACAGCATCAAGCGACGAGGCCAAGGCCAACGGTGCCGGAGCGCGACCAATGGCAGAGCTGGCATGGAAATTTGCACAACAAGCCTAAGAATAAAAGAGACAAGGAAAACAAAATATGAATTTCGATTACAGCGACAAAGTCAAAGGCCTTCAAGCACGCCTGCTCGCCTTCATGGACGCGCACATTTATCCCAACGAGCAACGCTTCTTCGAAGAGATTGCCGCCAACCGAGCCAAGGGCGACGCATGGGTTCCCACTGCTCTGGTTGAAGAGCTCAAGCCGAAGGCGCGTGCGGCAGGTTTATGGAACTTGTTCATTCCCCACAGCCCACGCGTTCCCGACGGCTTGAGCAATTTGGAATATGCGCCCTTGTGCGAAATCATGGGTCGCGTACCCTTTGCAGCCGAGGTGTTCAACTCATCAGCCCCCGATACGGGCAACATGGAAACGTTCGAGCGCTATGCCAGCGAAGCCCTGAAGGTGCAGTGGCTTGAGCCCTTGCTGCGCGGCGAGATTCGCTCCGCCTTTTTGATGACCGAGCCAGCGGTCGCGTCGTCTGACGCCACCAACATCCAATGCAGCATCGTGCGCGAAGGCAACGAGTACGTGATCAACGGCACCAAGTGGTGGAGCTCTGGCGCCGGCGACCCGCGTTGTGCCGTGTACATCGTGATGGGCAAAACAAACCCCGATGCGCCAAAGCACGCACAACAAAGCATGGTGATCGTGCCAGCCAACACGCCTGGCGTGAAAGTGGTGCGCCCCTTGAGCGTATTTGGCTATGACGACGCGCCTCACGGCCACATGGAAGTCACCCTCACCAACGTGCGCGTACCCGCTGAAAACCTGTTGCTGGGCGAAGGCCGTGGCTTCGAGATTGCACAAGGCCGCTTAGGCCCAGGGCGTATTCACCACTGCATGCGTTCGATTGGCTCAGCAGAACGCGCCTTAGAGCTGATGTGCAAGCGGCTTAACAGCCGCGTGGCGTTTGGCAAGCCTTTGTCAGCCCAAGGCGTGTGGCACGAGCGCATTGCAGACGCCCGCATCATGATTGAGCAAGCGCGTTTACTCACCCTCAAAGCCGCCTACATGATGGACACCGTGGGCAACAAAGAGGCCCGCGCCGAAATTGCCATGATCAAAGTCATTGCGCCTAATATGGCCAGCCAAGTGATTGATTGGGCCATTCAAGCACATGGTGCAGCAGGCATCTCTGACGACTTCCCACTCGCCTATGCCTACTGCACGCAGCGTTGGTTGCGCTTGGCCGATGGCCCAGATGAGGTACACCGCCAATCCATCGCTAAACTCGAGCTGGCTAGAAACATTGCCACAGCACCACAAGACAAAGAAATGCCCATCACACGCGGCAGCTAAGGAATTCAAATGATTGACGTTTATTCATGGGCTACGCCCAACGGCCACAAGGTGCACATCATGCTCGAAGAGTGTGGCTTACGACTCGGCCGCGACTGGCTGGCGCACCCCATCAACATTGGCAAAGGTGACCAGTTCCAGCCTGAGTTTTTGAAGATCAGTCCCAACAACAAAATTCCTGCGCTGGTAGACCCAAACGGGCCTGACGGCAAGCCGATCAACGTGTTTGAGTCGGGTGCAATTTTGTTGTACCTCGCCGCTAAAACGGGTAAGCTTTTACCCAAAAGCGACCGTGCCAAATTTGAAGTGCTGCAATGGCTGATGTTTCAGATGGGAGGCGTCGGTCCGATGCTGGGCCAAGCGCACCACTTTCGTATCTACGCGCCAGAAAAAGTGGAATATGCCTACAACCGCTACACCAATGAAGCCAAACGCTTGTATGGCGTGATGGACAAGCGCTTGCAGACCAGCAAGTTCATTGGCGGCAACAGCTATAGCATTGCCGACATCGCTATTTTCCCGTGGCTACGCAGCTGGCAAAACCAAGGCATCGATTGGGCCGACTACCCTCACCTCAAAGCTTGGTTTGACTTGATTGCCGCACGCCCTGCTGTGCAACGTGGCGTGGAAGTGTTGGCTGATTTACGTAAGCCAATGTATGACGACAAGGCAAAAGAGGTTTTGTTTGGCAAGACACAATTTGCCAAGCGTTGAACCTTAGGGATTAAGGCAACTTGATTTTCAAAATTTTGTTTTTATTACCGTCATTTGAGGCGCAAGTTCCGTTGCTAACGTAGAGGTTGCCGGAATAAATGGCTAGACCTGTTGGGCTGCAAAACCCTTGAGTGGGCGTATTCCAAATCCCAATCGTGTCGCTGACAAAAAGCTCATTAGAGCCATCGCTCATTTTGATTCGGCTGATATACCCACCAACACCATTGTTGTTTGGTCCGTTATTCGCGACATAGGCGTAGTCACCGTCTATGGCAATGCCATTGGGATGATCAAAAGCGCCCCATGCAACGTTGGTATGCGTTCCATTCGCCGGATTGATTTTTGCAATGTTTCCATCAGTCAATGTCGCATAAACAAATCCATTGTGTGCAACTAATGCAGAGGGAAAGCCTGAAAAACCTGTGATGGTAGCTTGCGCATTGATCGAAGCTGAGGAGTACTTCACAATGGATCCAAGGCCAGAAATGTTGCCGACATAAAACTCAGTCGACGATAAAAAGGCAAGGCCATAGTAGTTGCCAGCCACATTGGCAACAACACTAGATCCCCCGTCGGTGTAAACACCAGAACCTGCAGCGTAGTAAACCGATGCGGCGCCAGTGACAGGATCGGTTTTTACAGCGACACCAATCGGGTCATTGACCGAGTAAGAACTCACTCGATTTCCGGTAGTGACATTGAATGTATCAACGCGATTTTCCCCTTGAACGGCGACTGTTAAAAGACCGTTGCCAGAAAAAGTCATCAACTTAGGCAGATTTAAAGTCCAAGATCCAGTATCGAAAAGCGTGATGGTTTTCGACACCACGGCAACAGGCGCCTGATTCGAAGACGCAGAGCCGCCCCCACCCCCGCCGCACCCTGCTAAGCAGACTGCGACGATGAGATCAATGACCAACAATATCTTTTTCATCCTGCTTCCTAAATCGACATCATTCCACTTTACTTGATGCATTCAGGCATACCAACTACAAACTGATAAAGTTGGCACTGTTCCAACCGATTGATCGAACGTCATGTTTAAGAAGTTTTTCCTGTTGACCTGCCTGCTCCTCTGCGCGTGGACAGGCGTGCTCGCACAAGACAAACCTGCTGCATCACGCGCCATCTTGGCCCGCCCGCCCTTGTCTGGCCCGGAGCCGATGTTGTTGTTGGGCCCTAAGAACCGCCCTTACTCAGAGATCATGGTCCACACCACTAAGCTGGACTACTTTGATTGCAAAGGCATCGTCGCACCTTGGTTTCGTGAGCTTTTGGTGGCCGAGATGAACTACTTTGCCGAATTGGTTGAATTGCCGTTCGTCAAAGGCGATGCCTGCGTGGTGAGCATCGGCACTGATAAGAGCCTCACACCGGGGCGCATCAACATTCACCTTTATGTGAACGAGCAACGCTTGACTGCCTGTGTGCGCAACGAACAATGCCCTGTATTTCGCAGCATCAGCCTGATTCCTAAAGACAAGGTGCTGTACCGCTCTTACTTTTTGTCAGACATGTCTCGCAAACTCATTTCCCAGCAATGCGTGACAGACAAAGGTAAGCTGCACACCGACACCACCTGCTACACCGTCCCTTGAGGCTTTTTTGCCCATGGGGCTAAAGCCTCCCCTTGAGCAGTCGATCTTCTAGGGATATGCGTTTGTTTCCCTCCATCCTTCTCGCTGCCATGCTTGTTTTGACAGGCCTTGCGAGCTCGCCTGCGTTCGCCAGCGACGCGCCCAAAAAGCCAGCGGTCAAAGAAGAACCTCCCAAACCCAAGTTCGACTACGTGGAAGAAGCGGGCGAACCAGGCCGCAGTGGCTATGTCTACAAACGTGTGGCTAAACCGAAATTCGAGGAGCCCCAAGAAGTTCCTAAGGCAGAGCCAAAAGAGCCACCAAAACCCGAACCTAAGGATGACCACGGAAAGAAAGACGACCACGGCAAAAAAGACGATGGTCATGGCGCTCCTAAGAAAGAAGAAAAAAAAGATGACGGCCACGGCGCGCCGCCCAAAAAGGACGATAAGAAAAAAGACGATGGCCACGGGGGCGGACACGGTAAAGAAGCCAAAAAAGCAGAGCCACCTGCAGCTAGCGCTGTTTACGACTCAGCGGTCATCAAACTCAACAGCAATAACCGTCCACTCACGCCCGTGGTGTTCAGCAACGCTTATGCTGACTACTTTGTCTGCCATAAAACCATCAAAACCAAGTATCGCGACACAGTACTGGCCGAGATGAACACGTTCGCCGACCGTATGGGTATTGCCCGTGCACAAGACATGCCTTGCATGATCAAAGTAGCCAAGCCCAACACCAGGTTCCCAGGTGCGATTTACATTGAGTTTTATACGGATGTCAAAGCCGAGAAAGCCTGCATCAAAAAAGGCGAATGCGGTTCAACCCGCCTGATGATGTTGCACCCTAAAGACAAAACCGGGTTGAAGAGCCAAGAGGTGTACCGCTCATATGTTCTGACGGACGAAAAGAAGTTTCGTCGCGCCAACTTTTGCGTCAGCCCCGAGGGCCAACTGCTGGGCGAAAAGCACTGCTACGTGGCGCTGAACCCCGATTGGTTGTTCAACTGAGCAGTGGCTTGAGAAAATGGCCTGTCCGACAGGAATCGAACCTGTGACCCACAACTTAGAAGGTTGTTGCTCTATCCAACTGAGCTACGGACAGAAATGAAAAAAGGCCTCGAAAAACGAGGCCTTTTTTGCTTTTGTGGTCGGGGCGATAGGATTCGAACCTACGACCCTCTGGTCCCAAACCAGATGCGCTACCAGGCTGCGCTACGCCCCGATGGTGACATTGTAACCTGCAAATGAACCCGTTTACCAAACATCCCCCGCGAAAATCGCGCTACCGCATTCATTCACAATGGGCCCGTGAAAATTGATTTTGATGGCGTACAAGCATTCGTGGTGACCGCTGAGCTCGGAGGCTTCAACAAAGCTGCTGAACAACTCCACATCACACAAACCGCACTCACCCGCCGTGTGCAAAAACTAGAAGCTTATTTGGGCCTCAAACTGCTCGATCGCACCACCCGCCGCGTAGAAATGACGGTGGTTGGTCGCGACTTTTTGCCCCAAGCTAGGGCCATCGTGAATGAAATGACCTTGGCGGTGAGTCGTCTCAAAGACATGTCACAGCACGCCAGAGGCAACTTCACCCTCGCCTGCGTGCCCAGCATGGCGGCACACATGCTGCCAAATCTCATTCGTCAATATGCCGACGTGTGTCCGGGCAACCGAATTCGCTTACTTGATGCAGCCTCTTACGAGGTACGCAAAGCGGTTCTCAACCACCAAGCTGAAATTGGCATTGCGGTGAACGGGGAGCCGCACACAGACTTGATTGAAACGCCGTTGTTTGACGACCCGCTGGTCTTTATTTGTCGCGACACACACCCCCTTCAGAGCAAAGACTTCGTTACCTGGGCTGACATGCGTGACGCTGATTTAATTGTGGTGAGCAACTTTATGGCCACGCGTGTGTTCATGGATTACCAACTCGCCAAGCACGGCATTCGACTCAGCGGCAATTACGAAGTACAACACCACGCCACCGCCATCAACCTCGTTGCAGCAGGTGTGGGCTGCGCCATTTTGCCGTCGTCAACGCTAGCAGATGGGGATCGACTGCATGTACGCAAAATATCGCTGACAAGCCCCGTGGTCAAACGCAAGGTGGCATTACTTCGCCACAAAAACACCAGCCTCTCGCCAGCAGCGCAAGCATTTCTTGAGTTGATTCAAAAAGAGCACCTCAAACCCAAGACATCCCCGTCTCGATTGTTGCGAAAAAAGAAATAATAAGCGCCGATATTTCACTTCTCAACATAACCGTTTGAGCCGACACTTGCAGCCATGACAACTCAAACTAGTGCAACACCACCCGATGTTCTGGTCATAGGCGGAGGCAATGCCGCCTTGTGCGCGGCCCTCATGGCTGCCGAGGCTGGCGCTTCTGTGCTGATGCTCGAATCAGCCCCACCCGAATGGCGCGGCGGTAATTCTGGACACACCCGCAATCTGCGTTGCATGCACGACGCGCCACAAGACGTGCTGGTCGAGGCATACCCAGAAGAAGAGTATTGGCAAGACTTACTCAAGGTCACAGGTGGCCTCACCAACGAAAAACTGGCCCGCTTGGTCATCCGAGCCTCCTCCACCTGCCGCGATTGGATGCGCCAACACGGTGTGCACTTTCAGCCTCCGCTTTCAGGCGCATTGCATGTGGCGCGCACCAATGCGTTTTTCATGGGTGGTGGGAAAGCTTTGGTCAATGCCTATTACCGCAGCGCAGAAAAGCTAGGCGTGCAAATTCGTTACAACGCTGCCGTTGACAAACTCGACATTCAAAACGGCCAATTTGTCGCCGCCTATGTGGGCACCGAGCGCATCACCGCCAAAACCTGTGTATTGGCAGCTGGCGGCTTTGAGTCCAACCGCGAGTGGCTACGCGAAGCATGGGGACAAAACGAGCGTGGCGAGTGGCCTGCAGACAACTTTCTCATCCGTGGCACGCAGTTCAACCAAGGCGTGTTGCTCAAACACATGTTGGCGCATGGAGCGGACCGCATTGGCGACCCCACACAAGCCCACATGGTGGCAATTGACGCACGCGCACCGCTTTACGACGGCGGCATTTGCACACGCATTGACTGCGTGTCGCTGGGCGTGGTGGTCAACCGCGATGGCCAACGCTTTTACGATGAAGGCGAAGACTTTTGGCCCAAGCGCTACGCCATTTGGGGCCGCTTGGTGGCGCAGCAACCTGGGCAAATTGGGTATTCCATCATTGACGCCAAAGCCATTGGTCGCTTCATGCCACCCGTTTTCCCCGGCGTTCAAGCCAACACCTTGCCAGAGCTCGCGCAAAAACTTGGCTTGCCGGTAGACACATTCATGCAAACCCTCAACGACTACAACGACGGTTGCCGCATCGGCACGTTTGACCACACCAGCCTAGACGACTGCCACACAGAAGGTGTGACACCTGCCAAAACTCATTGGGCTCGCCCTGTGGACACAGGGCCGTTTTATGGTTACGCAGTTCGCCCTGGCGTCACTTTCACTTACCTAGGTCTCAAAACTGATGAAACCACAGCTGTGCGCTTCAACGATGTCCCTAGTGAGAATCTCTTTGTGGCAGGCGAAATGATGTCTGGCAACGTTCTGGGCAAAGGCTACACCGCGGGGGTGGGCATGTCGATTGGCACAGCGTTTGGTCGCATTGCGGGCACACAAGCGGCCAAAGCTGCGCTGATGATCAAGGAGGCAACACATGCAAACGCTTGATGCCCTCGCCCGCGATGCACGCGCATTGGCTAACGGCGACGTCGTGCTGTCTGGCCCTGAAACTGAAGTGGCACGACAGCTGCAAATTTGCAATGCCTGCCGCTACTGCGAAGGCTTTTGCGCCATGTTCCCCGCCATGACACGGCGATTGGAGTTTGGCAAAGCCGACATCCATTACCTCGCCAACTTGTGCCACAACTGTGGCGCTTGCTTGCACGCTTGCCAATACGCACCACCACACGAGTTCGCGGTCAATGTGCCTCAAGCCATGGCGCTAGTGCGCGGACAAACCTATGCAGACTACGCTTGGCCACCTGCGTTGGGGGCGCTCTACAAACGCAATGGGCTCACTTTGTCTTTGGCGTTAGCTGCTGGCTTGTCGCTGTTCTTGCTACTCGCACTGCAAATGAATGGCACCTTGTGGTCTGTGAACTTAGATGGCAACTTCTACAATCTGTTCCCTCACAACTTGCTGGTGAGTTTGTTTGCACCTGTGTTCTTGTTTGCTGCGCTAGCCCTCGCGCTAGGCGTACGACGTTTTTGGCGCGACATCACGCCAGCTACCAGCGGTGCTGCGCTGAGTGTGCCTGCGGCCAGCGAAGCAACCCATGACGTGCTGCGGTTGAAGTATTTGGAGGGTGGTCACGGCGAAGGCTGCAACAACGAAGACGATGCCTTCACCCTGTCACGCAGTCGTGCACATCACCTCACCTTTTATGGCTTCATGCTCTGCTTTGCGGCAACCAGTTTGGCCACGGTTTACCACTACGCGTTTGGCTGGGTGGCGCCTTATGACCTGCCGAGCTTGCCCAAAATTTTGGGCGCAGTGGGTGGTACGAGCTTGTTACTAGGTACCGCAGGTTTGTTCTGGCTCAATTTGCAACGCCACCCCATGCATGGCGATGCAGCGCAAAAGCCAATGGACTTGGGTTTTATTGCGCTTTTATTTTTTACCAGTTTGACCGGCTTGGCTTTGTGGCTGGGCCGCGGCAGCGCTGCTTTGCCAGCTTTGCTGGCCATCCATTTGGGCGTGGTCATGGCCTTATTTGCCACCCTGCCTTACGGTAAATTTGCACACGGTATTTTTAGAACGGCAGCGTTGCTGAGATTTGCAGTGGAGAAGCGACAACCAAACCAAATTGGTTTAGGCGGCGAATAACTTGATAGGGACAAACATGAACAAACGTAACTTCATCAACACCTGCGCCTTGATGGCGCTGAGCTTATCTAGCTTGGCAGTTCAAGCGCAAGAGTTTCCGCCTAAGAAAACCATCACCATGGTGGTGGGCTTTGCAGCTGGTGGTGCGGCCGACACAGCCGCACGCATCATTGCTAAAAAACTCGGCGACAACATTGGCGCGTCAGTGGTCATCGACAACCGAGGCGGCGCGGGTGGCAACATTGCCCATCAATTTGCGGCCAACGGCCCAACCGACGGCAGCACAATCTTGTTTGGTTCTGTGGGGCCACTCACCATCGCGCCGCACATGATGAAGCTGCCCTACGACCCTGTGAAAGACCTTTCGCCCATCACCATGGGCGTGAACTTTCCTAACGTGTTGGTGGTGCATTCAGGCACAGGCATCAAGACGTTTGCTGAGTACATCGCTTACGCCAAAAAGAACCCCAACAAACTCGACTACGCCTCCACAGGCCCTGGCTCTGCGTCCCACCTTGCCGGTGAGTTGCTCGACGACATGGCTGGCATCGATACCGTGCATGTGCCCTACAAAGGTGGCGCGCCTGCATTGCAAGACTTGCTGGGTGGACGTGTCGCAGCTTACTTCTCAACCTTCTCCACAGCACAGGCTTACATCGACAACGGCAAGCTGATTCCCTTGGCAAGCACAGGCGCGCAACGTTTGAAGCAATTGCCCAAAATTCCAACCATTGCGGAATCTGGTTACCCTGGCTTCAGCGCTACCAACTGGTATGCCTTCGTGGCTTCATCCAAAGTGCCAACCCCTGTCTTGGATCGTTGGAACACGGAGCTGGTCAAAGTCCTGAAGTCGCCCGATGTGGTGGAACAACTCAATGGCCATGGTCTTTCGCCTCTGCCCAGTACGCGCGACGAGCTGGCCAAATACATCGCCAAAGAATCGGCCACATGGGGTCGCGTGATTCGTGAACGAAAAATCACAGGCGAATAAATAAAAAAACGGAGAAAAATCATGACATTTGCACCTCACCTCACCCGCCGACTGTTACTGGTTAGCCTTGGTTTATTTCTAGCAGCCTCACATCTTGCACAAGCTGCCGAGATTCGCGTCATCACCTCTGGCGCTTTTACCGAAGCCTACAAAAAGCTTGTGCCTGAATTTGAAAAACAAACGGGCCACAAAGTCATCAGTTCGTTTGGCGCCTCTGTGGGCAATGCCCCTGATTCCATTCCCACGCGCTTTTCCCGTGGTGAGAAGTTTGATTTGGTCATCTTGTCGGATGGCGGCTTAGAGGCCTTGATGAAAAACGGCAATGTCATCCAAGGCAGCCGTGTCGACTTGGTGCGCTCGCAAATTGGCGCCGCTGTTCGCAAAGGTACACCCAAGCCAGACATCAGCACGGTTGATGCATTGAAACAAACTTTGCTCAATGCCAAGTCCATCGCCTACTCGGCCAGCGCCAGTGGCACTTATTTGTCGACCGAGTTATTTCCAAAGCTCGGCGTAGCTGAGCAACTCAAAGACACGGCCAAGAAAATCATGAGCGAGCGTGTGGGTGCCGTGGTGGCGCGCGGTGACGCAGAGCTGGGCTTTCAACAAGTGAGTGAGTTGATTTACTTCAAAGAACTCGACTTCATTGGCACCTTGCCTGAATCTGTGCAGCAGACCATCTTCTTCTCTGCAGGTTTGGTAGAAGGTTCGACTGAGCAAGACACAGCGAAGCAACTGATTCGTTTCTTCCAATCTCCCGAAGTGGCCGATGCCATTCGTCAAACCGGCTTGGATCCCGTCGCCGCCCGATAATGGCGACATGACTGTTGCACGCCACGCCCCTTCTGCACCCGCCCCCCTCAAAGGGGTGCGCATTCTCACCCTCGCCTTGAACCTGCCAGGTCCAGCCGCTGTGATGCGGCTGCAGACCATGGGCGCCAAGTGCACCAAGCTCGAACCGCTGGCGCATGCTGGCATGAGCACAGCAGACCCCATGGGCATTTACAAGCCTGCCGCCTATGAGGTGATGCATCAAGGCTTGAAGGTGCTGCAAGCTGATTTGAAATCAGAACGCGGCCAAGCTGCTCTGCACAAGCAACTGACACAAACCGATGTCCTCATTACCTCGTTCCGTCCATCCGCTTTGGTCAAGCTTGGGCTGGCTTGGAAAGATCTGCACAAGCGCTACCCCGCCTTGTGTGTGGTGAGCATCGTAGGTGCACGCGGCGAACGCGCTGAAGAAGCTGGACACGACCTGACGTATCAGGCCGACAGCGGTTTGGTGAGCGGGCTAGACATGCCAGCAAGTTTGTATGCCGATATGGGCGGCTCTCTGTTTGCAACCGAAGCGGTGCTTCAGGCGCTGCTGCAACGCCAACGCCCTGGCCGCTCGCAAGGCAAAGGCGTGTGTCATGAAGTGGCGTTGAGCGAGGGTGCAGCTTACCTCGCCCTGCCCCGCACATGGGGTCTCACTGCCCCAAACGGCGATGTAGGTGGTGCGCATGCGGGGTACAAGGTCTACCCCTGCAAAAACGGACGTGTAGCCTTGGCTGCTTTAGAGCCGCACTTCGCTGTGCGTTTGTGTGAAGCCGCAGGTTTACCCAAACAAGCCGCCACGCAAATGCACAAGCGCAGCACGCACGAAGGTATTGCCCAATTCTTGGCGACACAAACGCGTCAGCAGCTCAATCAATTAGCCAGCAGCAAAGACATTCCGCTACACACGCTACCGCGTTAATACGAACTTGCCGTGCGGCGCAGGCTTAAAGCAAGTGGCGTAAGGGGTGTGCAGACGCAGGCCAAGGGCTTTCAAAAAACGGCAACACCATCTCGGGCGTGACACCGGCAATGCGCTCGGGTTGCCATTTGGGTGCATGGTCTTTGTCCACCGCCAAGGCGCGAATGCCCTCTACCGTTTCGCTGCTCACACCTCGGCGTGACAGATGGTCAGTTTGAAAACAATGACGTACCAAATCGCGTTCCATACGCAGGTCTTGCGCAAGTGTCATATGGCGACCACGGCGAATTTGTTCTAGCGTGACGCACAACATCAAGGGTGACTGATGGTGCAAGGCCTTCAAAGTTTGTACCGACCAGTCATCTGCGCCCTGCAAGGCTTGCTCTATCGCAGCCACCGTGGGTAAGCCAAACACGCTGTCGACAGGCGCGCTTTGCCATGTGGGCGAAACGGCCAAGGCTTGCTCTGTTGTTGCCTTGCTTTGCTCACGCAGCCAAGCCACCACAGTCTCACCACTGGCCCAGTCTTGCTTCTGCAGTGCATCCCACAGCGCGGGCAAAGCAGAGGAATCAACACACACATCGGCCAAACCCACATGCAGTGATTCACCACCGCGCAACACATGACCTGTGAGCGCTAAATACTCACCCATGTGGTCTGGACACTTGGGTCCTTGGCAACGGCCCAAGAAATATCCGCCGCCCACATCTGGGAATAAACCAATGTGCGTCTCAGGCATGGCCATCTTGGTGCGCTCGGTGACCACGCGCAATGCAGCACCTTGGCTAATGCCCATGCCGCCACCCATGACGATGCCATCCATCAATGCGATGTAGGGCTTGGCGTAGTTTTGAATCAAATGGTTGAGGCTGTATTCCTCAGTGAAGAAGTCTTCCAGCGTCACGTCACCACTCAGTGCAGCTTGGTGGAAATAGCGAATGTCACCGCCTGCGCAAAAGCCGCCGAATGGACCTTCCTTGTTACTGCCGCGGACCACGACAGCCCGCACCTGCGCATCGTCTTGCCATTGCTGCAACACGTGATTGAGTTCACGCACCATCGCCAGTGACAACGCATTCAAAGCTTTGGGGCGATTGAGCGTGATGAGGCCTAAGTGGCCCACGCGTTCAGCGTGAACATCGGTGGTGTAAGTGGACATGGCAGCACTCCTTGTTCAAATCAATGACCCGTATTTTCATGAATTCAAAGGTCGGCCAAACCATGCTGATGAACTCACGCGACAGATAACAAACCAAGACGTCAAAAAGCCGAGGCATGCCTCGGCTTTTTTCTGCAACGCAAGTGGATTACTTGTTGCGCTTGCGTTCGCTTTCGCTCAAGAAGCGTTTGCGCAGACGCACACTCTTAGGTGTGATTTCGACCAATTCGTCGTCTTCAATGAATTCCACACCGTATTCGAGTGTCAGATCGATCGGAGGCGTGATCTTGATCGCGTCTTCTTTGCCAGACACACGGAAGTTGGTCAGCTGTTTGGTGCGTGTGGCGTTGACCACCAAGTCGTTGTCACGGCTGTGGATACCCACAATCATGCCTTCGTAAACAGGGTCGTTCGCCTTGACGAACATACGACCGCGGTCATCCAACTTGCCCAAGGCGTAAGTGAAAATTTCACCGTCATCCATGGAGATCAACACACCGTTCTTACGGCCACCGATGTCACCTTTGTGTGGCTCGTAGCTGTCAAAGATGTTGGAGATCAAACCGGAACCACGGGTCAAGTTCAAGAACTCGTTGGTAAAACCAATCAAACCACGCGCTGGAATACGGTATTCCAAACGAACGCGACCACGGCCATCTGGCTCCATGTTCACGAGTTCGCCTTTGCGCTCACCCAGGGCTTGCATGACGCCGCCTTGATGGGTTTCTTCGATGTCAGCCGTGACCATTTCGATGGGCTCATGACGCACACCGTCGATATCACGGAACACCACGCGTGGCTTAGACACAGCCAACTCGTAGCCTTCGCGGCGCATGTTTTCCAACAAAATCGTCAAATGCAATTCACCACGGCCCATGACTTCAAAGATACCTTCTTCGTCGGTTTCTTTGACGCGCAGTGCCACGTTGTGTTGCAGTTCTTTTTGCAAACGGTCCCAGATTTGACGGCTGGTCACGTACTTGCCTTCACGACCGGCCAAGGGGCTGGTGTTCACGCAGAAGTTCATGGTCAATGTAGGCTCGTCCACCTTCAACATAGGCAGCGGTGCTGGATTGGCGGAGTCGGTCACGGTCACGCCAATGTTCAAGTCAGCGATACCGTTGATCAAGACGATGTCGCCAGGACCAGCTTCGGTCACTTGCACACGGTCCAAACCTTGGAACTTCAAAACTTGGTTGATGCGGCCTTTGATGGTCTTGCCGTCTGGGCCTTCCATGACCACCACATCCATTTGTGGCTTGATCGTGCCTTGGCTGATACGGCCCACACCGATACGACCCACGAAGGTCGAGAAGTCGAGTGCAGAAATTTGCAATTGCAAAGGCGCCGCAGGGTCGCCCTTTTGAGCAGGCACGTGCTTTAAGACGGTGTTGAACAAGGCCGACATGTCCGGACCCCACTGTTCACCAGGTGCACCTTCTTCCATCGAAGTCCAACCGTTGATGCCTGAGGCGTAAACGACAGGGAAGTCGAGTTGTTCGTCGGTCGCGCCGAGTTTGTCGAACAAGTCAAAAGCGGCGTTCACCACTTTGTCTGGATTCGCACCAGGCTTGTCCACTTTGTTCACCACCACGATGGGCTTCAAACCCAAGGCCAAAGCCTTCTTGGTCACGAAGCGTGTTTGAGGCATAGGGCCTTCTTGTGCGTCGATCAACAACACAACGCCGTCCACCATCGACAAGGCACGTTCCACTTCGCCACCGAAGTCCGCGTGACCGGGGGTGTCAACGATGTTGATGTGTGTACCTTCCCAGCTCACGGCGCAGTTCTTAGCAAGAATCGTGATGCCACGTTCGCGTTCGATGGCGTTGTTGTCCATCACGGTGTCGACCACTTTTTCGTGGTCAGCAAAGGTGCCTGATTGACGCAGCAACTGGTCAACCATGGTGGTTTTACCGTGGTCAACGTGGGCGATGATCGCGATGTTACGGATTTGTTTAGTCATGCTTCTCTCTTCCTTTATGCCTGCTGAGCCAGCGTAGGCTGGTTGACAGGCGATCTTTCCAAAATTTGTTGAATTTCTAGGGGACTCAACAATCGTCCCGGAATCAGTTCCCCCGCTTTCACATGGGCACTGCCCAGCAAAGCCGGTGGTTGTTCTCCAAACACACTCACGCGGTCATGGTCTGGCCACTCCCCGCGACGACGCACGCCGCTCAAAAAGCGTCCTGCATTTTCGGCGTCTAAGGTGACAACCGTGTGATCACCCAACAGGCACGAGACGGGCATCAAACGCGCTTCGCGTTGGGGCTCGTCCATGGCTGTCAAATCTTCCAAAGTCACGCAACCGGACTCATCAAAAGGGCCCGTCGCCACACGGCACAAAGCGCTCAAATGGCCGCCACAGCCTAAAGCTTCGGCAATGTCTTCGCCCAAGGTACGGATGTAAGTGCCTTTGCTGCACCTCACGCGCAAACGCAAAAATGGCGCATCGCCCTCGAGCTGCATCTCTAGCAGCTCTAAGTCATGAATCACCACATGGCGTGCTTCGCGCTCAACGGTTTCACCCGCGCGAGCATATTCGTACAAAGCTTTACCGTCCTTTTTCAAGGCGCTGTACATGGGCGGCACTTGTGCGATCGGCCCCATGAAACGGTCTAGCACTTCCACCACTTGACCTACAGTGCAAGTGACAGGACGCTCTGAAATAACGTCACCTTCGGCATCCGCAGTGCTGGTTTTGACACCTAAGCGCACGGTGGTTTCGTAGGTTTTGTCAGCGTCCAAATGGAGCTGACTGAATTTGGTCGCTGCACCAAAGCACAAGGGCAACACGCCGGTGGCCAATGGATCCAGCGTTCCGGTGTGGCCAGCTTTTTCGGCGCGCAATAACCACTTGGCTTTTTGCAGCGCATCGTTGCTGGACAAACCAATGGGCTTGTCCAACAGCAACACGCCATGCACGGGGCGTCGTTGCACCCGTGCGCGCGGCACACGTGTGCTGGGAGCCTTGGTGCTCCCGTCGATCAACCCAGCGGCGCTCATGTCAGTCGTCCTTCGCTTTGGAAGCGACTGCCTTGGCAATCAAGGCGTTCATGTCTGACGCACGCTCAGGCGTGCGGTCGTACACAAAGTGCAAGGTAGGCACGGTGTGGATGTGCAAGCGCTTGAACAAGCCATTGCGCAGGAAACCTGCGGCCTGGTTCAAGCCCTCGCCTGTTTTCACAGGGTCGCCATTCAACACGCTGAAATGCACTTTGGCATGGGCGTAATCAGGGGTGACCTCCACGCCTTGCAGCGTAACCATGCCCACGCGTGGGTCTTTCAACTCACGCGCGATCAAGTCGGCCAGATCCCGTTGGATCTGATCGGCCACTTGGTAGCTGCGGTTGGGGGTGCTGGTCGGTTTGCGTGCCATGCTGGATGCCTATTGAAAGTGCCACTCACGCTTTACAGCGTACGTGCCACCTCTTTGATTTCGAAGAATTCCAACACATCGCCTTCGACGATGTCGTTGTAGTTCTTGATGGTCAAACCGCACTCGAAGTTTTCTTTCACTTCTTTGGCATCGTCTTTGAAACGTTTCAAGCTGTCGAGCTCGCCAGTGAAGATGACCACGTTGTTGCGCAACAAACGCAACTTGGCAGAACGACGGACCAAGCCAGAGGTGACCATACAACCCGCGATCGCACCAATCTTGCTGACGCGCAGCACTTGGCGAATCTCGGCGGTACCGATGACTTCTTCTTTCTTGTCGGGCGTGAGCATGCCGGACATGGCCGCTTTGAGTTCGTCCACCGCGTCATAAATGATGTTGTAGTAACGAATGTCCACGCCATTGTTCTCGGCCAACTTACGCGCACCTGCATCGGCACGTGTGTTGAAACCAATGATCACGGCTTTAGAAGCGATCGACAAGTTCACATCGCTCTCGCTGATGCCGCCCACTGCGGCGTACACCAACTGAACTTTGACTTCTGCGGTCGACAACTTGAGCAACGATGCTGCCAAAGCTTCTTGTGAACCTTGCACGTCGGCTTTGACGATGATCGGCAACAGCTTGACTTCGCCAGACGTCATGTCGGAGAACATGTTCTCCAGCTTCGACGCTTGTTGCTTGGCCAGCTTGGTGTTACGCACCTTGCCTGCACGGTAGGTGGCGATTTCGCGGGCACGACGCTCGTCGGTCATGACCATGAATTCATCACCGGCTTGCGGCACTTCAGTGAGACCTTGAATCTCAACGGGAATGGATGGGCCCGCAGACTTGATCGGCTTGCCGTTCTCGTCCAACATGGCGCGCACGCGGCCATAGGTTTGACCACCCAAAACCACGTCGCCCACGTTGAGCGTACCGGACTGAACCAGCACCGTGGCCACAGGACCGCGACCTTTGTCCAGACGCGCTTCGATCACCAAGCCTTTGGCCATGGCGTCGACAGGCGCTTTGAGTTCGAGCACTTCGGCTTGCAAGAGCACTTGCTCCAGCAACTCGTCAATGCCGGCACCGGTTTTGGCGGAGACTTCACAGAACGGTGAATCACCACCGAACTCTTCAGGCACCACTTCTTCAGCCACCAGTTCGCCTTTGACGCGTTCTGGGTTAGCACCGGGTTTGTCAATCTTGTTGACCGCAACCACGATGGGCACACCAGCCGCTTTTGCGTGCTTGATGGCTTCTTTGGTTTGCGGCATCACGCCGTCGTCAGCCGCCACCACCAAGATGACGATGTCGGTGGCTTTCGCGCCGCGTGCACGCATGGCCGTGAAGGCCTCGTGACCGGGCGTGTCCAAGAAGGAAATCATGCCGCGAGGCGTTTCCACGTGGTAGGCGCCAATGTGTTGGGTAATGCCGCCGGCTTCGCCCGAGGCAACTTTGGCGCGACGGATGTAATCGAGCAACGAAGTTTTACCGTGGTCCACGTGGCCCATGACTGTGACCACAGGGGCACGTGTCAAGGATTCAGCTTGATGACCCGATGCTTCCTCTTCGGTAAAGGCTTCTGGATCATCCAGTGCAGCCACCACCGCTTTGTGGCCCAACTCTTCCACCAAAATCATGGCGGTGTCTTGGTCCAAAGGCTGGTTGATGGTGGCCATTTGGCCGAGTTTCATCAACTGCTTGATGACCTCTGAGGCCTTGACCGCCATCTTGTGGGCCAATTCGCCCACGGTGATGGTTTCAGGCACGTGCACTTCGAGCACGCGCGCTTCGACGGCGGCTTGTGGTGCGCGGTCGTCATCACGGTCGCGATCGCGGCGGCCTTTGGGGCCTCCACGCCAGCTGTTGCGGCCCACGCCACCACTCGCGTCGCCGCGTGTTTTGATGGCTTTCTTTTTGGCTTGTTCATCGGCCCAGCTGGACGACAGCTTGGCGCTCTTGACTTCTTTGTTGCCAGGCGCAGCTGTACCAGGGGCAGCGGGTGCGCCCGGACGTGCACCAGCACCAGGTGTACCGGCAGGCTTGTGCAAAGTGCCTTTGATGGCTTTGGGGTCAGGTGTGGGCTCAGGCTTTTTGGCCACCATCTGCTTTTGAGGCGTGCTCATCATCAAGCGAATGGCTTCGGCTTCGGCAAGAGCTTTGCGACGACGGGCATCCAAATCAACGGCGCGGGCCGTGTCTTCGTCAGCACGCGCTTTGGAGGCTGCAGCTGCTTCCAAACGGGCGGCTTCAGCAGCTTGCAGTTTGACATCCACCACAGGTTCTGCGGCTTCGCTCTTGGCTTCAGGTGCAGCAGACTCGGCCACCACAGCGGCTTCGGCTTGCGCCTTGGCTTTAGCAGCTTCTTGCTTGGCTTGCTCTTTGGCTTCTTGCTCTTCGCGCAGGCGGCGTTTTTCAGCCAGCTCTTCTTCTTGGCGACGGATCAGCTCAGCTTGGCGGCGTGCTTCTTCTTCACGGCGGGCCAACTCGGCATGGTCAATCGCAGGCACAACAGGCTCTTGCACAGCGACAGGCGCGGCTTGAACTTCTGTGGTCTCATCTTCATCACGTTTGACAAAGGTGCGCTTCTTGCGCACTTCCACCTGAATGGTGCGAGCTTTGCCTGTGGCGTCGGCTTGTTTGATCTCGGTGGTCGATTTCTTGACCAAGGTGATTTTTTTGCGCTCAGGCGATGCCGTGCCATGGCTGGCTTGCAAATGGCTCAAGAGCATTTGTTTGTCGCCTTCCGTCAGCACATCGCTGGCGGAAGATTTGGCAACACCGGCTGCCTTGAGTTGATCAAGCAGGGTGTCGGTTGGTTTTTTGAGTTCGCTGGCAAACTCGGCTACGGTCGTACTGGACATATCTGTTGTTCCTCGCCATGACCATTACTCTTGACCCGTGAACCAATGTTCACGTGCCTTCAAGATCAGGGCTTTGGCCTCTTCTTCGCTTTGGCCGGTGATGGCTGTGAGCTCGTCTACGGCCAAATCGGCCAAATCGTCACGGGTGTGTACGCCGCTCTCAGCCAACTGGGGCAAGAACTCCGCATTCAATCCTTCGAGGTCGCGCAAATCTTGCGAAACTTCTTCGACGCTCTCTTCGCGTGCAATTTCCATGGTGAGCAGCGCATCCTTGGCACGTGTGCGCAACTCGTTGACGGTGTCTTCGTCAAAGCTTTCAATCTCCAACATCTCTTGAATTGGCACGTAGGCCACTTCTTCGAGGCTGGTGAAGCCTTCTTCAATCAGGATATCAGCCACCTCTTGGTCCACGTCCAACTTGGCCATGAACAATTCGCGGATGCTGAAGGTTTCGTCAGCTTGCTTCTGAGCCGACTCAGCCGCGTCCATGATGTTGATTTTCCAACCGGTCAATTCAGCAGCCAAGCGCACGTTTTGGCCGCCTCGACCGATGGCGATGGCAAGGTTTTCTTCGTCGACCACCACGTCCATGGCGTGACGCTCTTCGTCCACCACGATGGAGCTCACGTTAGCCGGGGCCAAAGCACCAATCACGAATTGCGCTGGGTCTTCACTCCACAACACGATGTCCACGCGCTCGCCTGCGAGCTCGGTGGTCACCGCATTCACCCGGGTGCCACGCACGCCAACGCAAGTACCGATAGGGTCCACGCGTTTGTCGTGAGAGATCACAGCGATCTTGGCGCGCGAACCGGAGTCACGGGCGCATGATTTGATCTCGAGCATGCCTTGTTCGATTTCTGGCACTTCGTGGCGGAACAACTCCACCATGAATTCAGGCGACGAACGCGACAGAATGATGGGCGCACCGCGCAAGGTGAGGTCCACGTCCATGATCATGGCGCGCACGCGGTCGCCACTGCGGAAGTTTTCCTTTGGAATCATCTCGCTGCGACGCAAGCGGCCTTCGACACGGCCGGATTCGACGATGAGGTCGCCCTTGTCCATGCGCTTGACCGTGCCCACAAAGATTTTGTCGCCGCGGGACATGAAATCGTTGAGCAACATTTCGCGTTCAGCATCGCGGATTTTTTGCAAAATCACTTGCTTAGCAGCCATGGCACCAATACGGCCGATGGGCAAAGACTCAATGTTTTCTTCGATGTATTCGCCTTCTTCGACGTCAGCTACGCGTTCGCGGGCGTCCATCAACATTTCTTCGGCTTCTGGGTTTTGCAAGCCCGCCTCATCAGGCACGACCAACCAGCGGCGGAAGGTTTCGTATTCGCCCGAATCACGGTCCATCGCGACACGGATGTCCACTTCGCCCTGGTACAACTTCTTGGTGGCTTGGGCCAGCGCCAACTCGACGGCGCCAAACACCACATCGCGTTCGACGTTTTTCTCGCGCGAGATTGCCTCGACCAGCATCAACATTTCGCGGTTCATGATCGGTTACTCCTTCTCTTACCTAAGTTCAACGGGGCTTTTTGCCCTTGAAATCCACTATCGGAGCCAGACGTGCTTCTCGCAGCTCGTCCAGCGTGAAACCCAGTGCGTGCACTGGCATTTCGGCTAATCTTTTGGGGCTGACTTTTTGACCAGGCTTGGCCTTGACTTCATCACGCCAAGTGATTTGCCAACCTGCACCATCGTCGGTGCGCTCTAAAGTGCCACGGAATTTTTTACGGCTCGCCGCCACTTGGCCAGCAGCCGCTGCGCCAATGGGAGCCTTAAGCGTGAGGTCAACCTCTTCACCAACAAATCGTTCGAAATCAGTCTGGTGGCGCAAGGGGCGGTCAATACCGGGGGAAGACACTTCAAGGCGGGCGTATTCGGCGCCATCGACTTCCAGCGCAAATTGCAGCTGACGCGTGACGCGTTCGCAGTCTTCCACATTGATGGGCTGAACGGGGGTGTCAGCCGTCCAAGGCATATCGATCGTGATGCGCAAGAGACCGCCGGCGGAGCGTTCAATCTCCACCAGGTCGTAACCTAAGCCGGTCACTGTTTGTTCTACGGTTTGCTGCAAACTCACGTCGAAAAATAGCCTTCTCAATCAAGTGTTCAAAAAACAAACGACCAAAAAAAACGAGCGGTAATTACCCGCCCGTTTGGTCGTGAAGCGCTCATTGTAGCGCCTAAATGCTTGATTATCAAAGGATAAAAGTACTTTTTAGACCTCAGACCCTACCAAAATCTTCGTGTAGGCCGCCTGCGGATTGTTCAACACCTGCTCAAAGCTCCCCGCCTCCACCACCTTGCCTGCCTGCATGACCATGACATGGTGCGCCATCGCACGGATGACCGACACATCATGGGTGATGAGCAAATAGCTCAGCCCCCGCTCGCGTTGGAGCTTTTGCAACAGTTGAAGCACTTGCAGCTGGGTGGTGGCATCTAAGGCGCTGGTGGGCTCGTCCAACACCAAAACCTGCGGCTCGACCACCAAAGCACGGGCGATGGCTAAGCGCTGACGCTGACCGCCTGAAAACTCATGGGGATAGCGCTGCAGCAACCCCGAAAACTCAGTCTCAGTCAAACCTACCGCGGCCAAAGTGACCAAAATACGGCGCAAACGGCCCAAGTCATCCAGCTCAGGCGCGTGCAGGGTCAGCCCCTCAGACACCAGCTCTTGCACATTCATGCGCGGCGACAGCGATGAAAACGGGTCTTGAAACACCACCTGCACTTTGCGACGCAGTGGCAAATCTTGCGCAGACTTACCTTGCCAAGCCACACCATCGATGGTGAGTGTGCCCTCGCTGGGCATCAAGCCAAGAGCCGCCAGAGCCAAGGTGGTTTTACCCGACCCAGACTCACCAATCACACCCAGGGTTTGAGCCGCGCGCAAATCTAAGCTGGCGCCCTGCACCGCCACGAAGTGATCGCCTTTGAACCAACCGCGCCAACCTGCACGACGGATGGGGTAACTCACGCGCAAGGCTCTGGCTTGCATCACCACAGGCGCGTTGCTTTTGGCTTCCACCACATTGCGAGGCGGTTGGCTGTCAATCAGCTTTTGTGTGTAGGGATGGTTGGGATAGGTCAGCACGACATCCACAGCCCCCGACTCCACGATCACGCCTTTTTCCATCACCAACACTTGGTCTGCAAAACGGCGCACGGTGTTCAGGTCGTGCGTAATAAGCAGCACGGCCATGCCAAAGCGTTTTTGTAGGTCGTTGAGCAAATCCAAGATTTGCGCACGCAGCGACACGTCCAGTGCTGTGGTGGGCTCATCGGCCACCAACAGACGCGGGCGACAGGCCAAAGCCATGGCAATCATCACGCGTTGGCGCTGGCCACCCGACAACTGATGCGGGTAAGCGCTGGCACGGCGTACCGGCTCAGGGATACCTGTGAGGATGAGCAACTCCACCGCCTCATGCCAAGCTTCGGCACGGGTCATGCCGCGTTTGAGCTCTAGCACTTCGGCAATTTGGTCGCCCACCATCATCAAAGGGTTCAAGGCCGTCATGGGCTCTTGAAACACAAAGGCAATGTCTTGGCCGCGAATGTTGATCAACTCGCGTTCACTGAGTTTGACCAAGTCGTGGGTATGCGGTGCGTCGGTAGCCTCGGGCGCAAGCGTGTCTGCGTCTTGCGCTGTCCACAACACGCGGCCCGACACGCGAGCGCCTTCGAGCAGTTTGACGAAGCTCAGCGCGGTCACGCTTTTGCCTGAGCCCGACTCGCCCACCAAGGCGAGCTTTTCGCCTAGGTCTAAGTTGAAGCTGATGCCCTTGACAACATCTTCGGCTTGAAAACCAATGCGCAAATCGCGCACTTGAAGCAAAGGCAGTCTCATGCACGGGCCTTTCGGGGGTCCAGCGCGTCGCGCAGCGCGTCTCCCATGAAGGTCAGCAGCATCAAGGTGACCACCAACACAGCAAAGGTGGACAAAGAAATCCACCACGCATCGATGTTGTTTTTACCCTGCGCCAACAGCTCGCCTAAGCTGGGTGTGCCAGGTGGAACACCTAGACCTAAAAAGTCCAGCGAGGTGAGCGACAAGATCGCCGCACTCATGCGAAACGGCAAGAAGGTGACTACGGGAGTCAAGCTGTTAGGCAGCACATGGCGCCACATGATTTGCACATCAGACAAACCCAAGGCTCGTGCAGCACGCACGTAATCAAGCTGGCGGTTGCGCAAGAACTCGGCACGCACGTAGTCAGACAAGCCCATCCAGCCAAACAGACCCAACAAAATCAACAGCAAGGTGATGCTCGGGTCAAACACCGCGGAAAAGATGATGAGCAAATACAACTCGGGCATGGCGCTCCACACCTCGATGAAGCGCTGCATGGCGAGGTCGGTCTTGCCACCAAAAAAGCCTTGCAAAGCCCCCGTCAAGATGCCAATCACGGTACCAAACAAAGTCAGCGCCAAGGCAAACAAAACCGAGATACGAAAACCGTACAACAAGCGCGACAACACATCGCGACCTCGATCATCCGTACCTAACCAGTTATCAGGCGAAGGAGGCGCTGGGTTAGGCGCTTTGGCGAAGTAGTTGAGCGTGCCGTGGTGATAAGGAATGGGCGGATACAAAGCCCAATTGCCGGGCTTGTCAAACTGCGCTTGGATGAAGGGGTCGAGGTAGTCGGTGGGTGTATCGAAGTCACCACCAAAGGTGGTCTCAGGCTGGTTGTGCACGATGGGCATGTAAAAGCTGCCGTTGTAGCGAGCCAGCAAAGGCTTGTCGTTACACAGCACTTCGGCCAACAAACTCAGACCGAAGAAAAACACAAACAACACCAAGCTGTAAAAGCCTAAGCGGTTGTGCCGAAAGCGCAACCAAGCGCGCAGCGTGGGCGACAAAGAGGCTTCAGTCGAATTTGACACGTGGGTCCACCCAAACATAGCAAAGGTCGCTGATCAGCTTGGTGACCAAGCCAATCAGCGTGAACAAATACAAAGTCCCCAACACCACGGGGTAGTCACGGCGCATCACGCTCTCATAACTCAACAAGCCCAAGCCATCGAGCGAGAACAAGGTTTCAATCAACAACGAGCCCGTGAAGAACGCACCGATAAAGGCCGCAGGAAAACCGGTGACCAGCGGAATAAGCGCGTTGCGAAACACATGGTTCCAAATCACACGGCGCTCCGACAAACCTTTGGCCCGCGCGGTGAGCACATATTGCTTGCGAATCTCCTCCAGCATGGCGTTCTTAGTCAGCAGCGTGGTCACCGCAAAAGCCCCCAGCACACTGGAGGTGACGGGCAACACGATGTGCCATAAATAGTCGGTGATGCGCGCCCCCCAAGTGAGCTGCTCCCAGTTGGTCGAGGTCAAGCCGCGCAGTGGGAACCACTGCAGCTGCCCGCCAAAAACGACCAACAAGGCTACGCCCAACACAAAACCAGGAATGGCAAAACCAATCAACACCACCAAGCTGCTGACCAAGTCAAAGGTGGAGCCCGCACGCACAGCCTTGGCCACTCCCAGCGGCACGGAGATGAGGTAACTTAAAAAGAAGGTCCACAGCCCCAAGCTGATGGAGACTGGCATTTTTTCTTTCACCAACTCCCACACAGTTTTGGGATAGAAAAAACTCTTGCCCAAATCAAACACGGCAAACTGTTTGAGCATTTGCCAAAAGCGTTCGGCAGGTGGTTTGTCAAAGCCGTATTGCTGGCGAATTTCTTCGATGCGCGCCGCATCCACACCTTGGCGGCCTCGGTAGCCTGCACCGGCCATGGCTGCCCCCTCGCCGCCACTGTCACGACCTTGCAGCTGCGACACCATTTGCTCCACAGGGCCACCCGGTACAAACTGAATGACCACAAAGGTCATCAGCAAAACGCCGAACAAGGTCGGAATCATCAACAGCAACCGTCTGAGGATGTAAGAACTCATGGCGCATGCTCCGATCGTTTGGTCGCAGCCAAAGTGGCACGGTTGTCAATGGTGGCCCACCAGGTGGACGAGGCCCAGGTTTCAGGCTGGTAGTAGCGCGGGGTCACAGCGGGTAGCTCGAAGCGGCCATTGCGCCACGCCACACGGTGCACGCCACCGTACCAATGCGGCACGCTGAAGTGACCGTGGCGCAGCACACGGTCCAAGGCACGCACAGCCGTGATGAGCTGGGGCCGAGTTTTGGCAGAGATGACGTTTTCCAACAAAGCATCGACCGCAGGGTCTTGAATGCCCATGAAGTTGCCAGAACCTTCGGTGATCGAAGCGCGAGAGCCAAAACGCTCCATCAGCTCTGTGCCCGGCGACTCGCTGCCTACATGGCGGTTGCTGATGATTTCGAAATCAAACACATCCAAACGTTTTTGCAAAATCGCAAAGTCAATGATTTTGTGATTCACCTGAAAACCCAGCTTCTCCAAGTTTTTGGTGTAAGGCGTGATGACACGGCCCAAAGCACCCGAGTTGTCCAAAAACTCAAGCGTGAAGGACTCGCCCTTGGCGTTGCGTAAAGCGCCATCGCGATAAGTCCAACCTGCCTCGGCCAACAAGCCCTTGGCACGTCGCAAATGGTCACGCAAGGTTTCACCTGATTTAGGGTCGAGTGAGGTACGTGGCGGCAGCGGCACCGCCTGTTCAAACACGTTTTTTGAAAGTTTGTCACGCAATGGGGTTAGCAAAGCCAACTCTGCCGCATCGGGTACACCTGTGGCTTCAAAGTCACTGGCCACAAAGTAGCCGCGCACACGCTGGTAGGCGCCGTAAAACAACTGGCGATTCATCCACTCGTAGTCCATGGCCAAGCCAATGGCTTCTCGCACGCGGGCGTCTTTGAACTTGGGCAAACGGGTGTTGAACAAAAAGCCTTGAAAGTCGCCCGCGTTGCCATGTTTGAACTCACTCTTCATCAACTCACGGTTGACAAACTGCTTACCTGTGAAACTCCTCGCCCACTCGCGTGCGATGAACGACTGCATCAAATCAAACTCACCGGCTTTGAACCCCTCCACCTGCGCGGTGTTGTCTTTGTAAAGGCGATAGGTGATGCGGTCAAAGTTGAACAAACCTTTGCGCACATTCAAATCACGCGCCCAGTAGTTGTTGTCGCGTTCGTAGCTCACATCGCGGCCAAATATCACGCGCCCCATTTTGTATGGGCCACTACCAATGGGGATGTCCGTGACGATTTTGTCAAAGGGTTTAGGGTTGCCGTTTTCGCTACCCCACTGGCGGCTGAACACGGGCATGCCACCCACAATCAAAGGCAGCTCAGGATTCACCCGCTTGAATTCAAAACGCACGGTGCGCGGATCCACCACCATCACACTCGCAACCTCAGCAAACAAAGTGCGGAACTGCGGAGAGGCTTGCTTACTGATGAGCTGCTCAAACGAATATTTCACGTCCTCGGCCATGACCGCGTCGCCATTGTGAAAACGGGCTTGCGCACGCAACTTGAAGGTGACGGACCGGCGGTCAGCGGCCACCGCCACATCTTCGGCCAACAAACCATAAGCAGTGGTCGGTTCGTCCATGGTGCCGGTGAGCAGTGACTCAAAGACCAAGCCAGTCAAACCAGGTGCGGCATTGCCTTTGAGGGTAAATGGGTTGTATTTGTCAAAACTCGACAAGCGCGAAGGTGGCACCAGCACCAACTCACCACCTTTGGGTGCGAGTGGGTTGGCGTAGCCGAAATTTTTGAAGTTGGCGGCGTATTTGATGTCGCCAAATTGTGCGTATGCATGCCCCGCCCAAGAGGGGCCAGAGCACAAAAACGCCAACAAAATGAAGAAGCTACGCATGCGACAATTCTGCAAGATTTTTTTGGAGAGATTTCATGAGTACAAAAACTGGTTTCCTGTCTGGCAAAAAGCTTCTGATCACAGGCGTGCTGTCTAACCGTTCCATCGCTTATGGCATCGCCAAAGCTTGCCACGAACAAGGTGCAGAGTTGGCTTTTAGTTACGTGGGAGAGCGCTTTAAGGACCGTATCACAGAGTTTGCCGCTGACTTCGACTCAAAACTGATTTTTGATTGCGATGTGGCCAGCGATGACCAAATCAACCAAATGTTCAAAGACCTGTCGGCCCACTGGCCTACGTTTGATGGTTTTGTGCACAGCATTGGCTACGCACCACGCGAAGCCATCGCTGGCGACTTCCTCGACGGCCTGTCACGCGAAGGTTTCGCCATCGCGCACGACATCAGCGCTTACAGCTTCCCAGCCATGGCCAAAGCCGCTTTGCCCTACCTCAACGACAACTCAGCTGTGCTGACGCTGTCGTACCTCGGTGCCATTCGCACGGTGCCTAACTACAACACCATGGGCTTGGCCAAAGCCTCGCTAGAAGCCTCGGTGCGCTACTTGGCCGAATCTTTGGGCGCCAAAGGCCGCAACCTGCGTGCCAACGGCATCAGCGCCGGCCCGATCAAAACCTTAGCTGCTAGCGGCATCAAAGGCTTTGGCAAGATTTTGAGCGTGGTGGCCGAAGCATCGCCCATTCGCCGCAACGTGACCATCGAAGACGTGGGCAACGTGGCCGCGTTCTTGATGTCTAACTTAGCCGCAGGCGTCACTGCCGAAATTACCTATGTTGACGGCGGATTTAGCCAAGTTGTAGGTGGCATTGCCGAGCCTGTCGCCGAGTAAGCTGGCGCTCCTGGCCACACGGGTGGCCACTTTTGCGGGCACTCAGCCCCAAGGAGACGACCATGCAACGCCGCAATTTGCTTTCACACTTCTCCTTGGGCTATTTGGGCTGCTTGGCTGCTCAGCCCGCCTCGGCTTCACAGCCCATCTCAAATGCTTAGAGCTCGCCCCCACTGTGGCTAGCTAACTCTTACCTTGGCCATGAAAACCTCACCGACTATTGGGTGAGCGAAAAATACGACGGGATTCGCGGCTATTGGAATGGCCAACAATTGCTCAGTCGTAGCGGTAAAGCACTCAACCCGCCAACTTGGTTTATTCAGGGCTGGCCTGCTCGGCCGTTTGAAGGCGAACTGTGGGCTGGATTGGGCAAGTTTGAGCAAGCCGCCTCGGTCATTCAGCAAAAGCAAGCCACTGACGACGAATGGCGCACCCTGCGCCTCATGGTGTTTGACGCTCTTACGCCCAACACACCATTCACAGAACGCGTCGCCCTTTACCAAGACGTAGTGAAGCAAATTGGCAAACCATGAGTGAAAGCGGTGGCGCAAAGCGAAATTCAATCGCATACAGCCTTGAAAACCTTGCTGCAAAAAACAGTTCAAGCGGGTGGCGAGGGGTTGGTGCTGCACTCAGGCAACAGCCTGTATCAAAGCGGCCGCAACGGCGATGTGCTCAAAGTCAAGTTGCACGAAGACGCCGAAGCCAAAGTGGTGGCGCACGAGGCAGGTCAAGGCAAACACGCGCAGCGCACGGGCGCCCTATGGGTACAAACGCCGCAAGGCCTGCGTTTCAAGCTGGGCACTGGCTTGACTGACGCCCAAAGAGAAAACCCACCAGCCGTGGGCCAGTGGGTCACTTATCGCTATCGCGGGTTGACTGACAAAGGCGTTCCGCGCTTTGCCAGTTTTGTGCGCATCAGGCCCGTGATTGAGCGCTAAGGCCTGAGGTCGCGCTTAGGCTTTGACGCAATCAGCGTAATAGCGCTTCACGCCATCGTCACCCACCTCTTCAACCAAGCCATGGATGTCGGTCTCAAAGCCCGGGCATTGCAAGTTGAATTCGCGGGCGAACTTGAGGTAGTCGATGATTTTTTTGTTGAACACTTCACCTGGAATCAGCAACGGAATACCCGGTGGGTAAGGCGTGACCAAACTGGTGGTGATGCGCCCCATCAAATCGTCCACAGGCACGCGCTCGGTGTTGCGGTGCGCAATTTGGGCGTAGGCATCGCTGGGCTTCATCGCAGGTGTCAAGTCGCTCAGATACATCTCGGTCGTCAAACGCGCGATGTCGTACTTGGCATACAACGTGTGGATGTGCTGGCACAAGTCGCGCAGACCCATGCGCTCGTAAGCGCGGTGCTTTTGGCAGAACTCAGGCAGGATGCGCCACAAGGGTTGGTTGCGGTCGTAATCATCCTTGAACTGCTGTAACGCCGTGAGCAGCGAGTTCCAACGGCCTTTGGTAATGCCGATGGTGAACATGATGAAGAAGCTGTAAAGACCCGTCTTCTCCACGATCACACCGTGTTCAGCCAAGAACTTGGTGACGATGCTGGCAGGAATACCTGTCTTATCAAACTTGCCATTCAAATCCAAACCGGGCGTGACGATAGTGGCCTTGATCGGGTCCAACATGTTGAAGCCATCGGCCAAGTTGCCAAAGCCATGCCACTTGGACGACTTACCCTTACCTTTGATGATCCAGCTATCGGCGCGGCCAATACCGTCCTCCACCAACTCATCGGGGCCCCATACCTTGAACCACCAGTCTTTGCCGTACTCATCGTCCACCTTGCGCATGGCACGGCGGAAGTCCAAAGCTTCGGCAATGCTTTCTTCCACAAGGGCAGCGCCACCAGGCGGCTCCATCATGGCTGCCGCCACGTCGCAACTTGCGATGATGCTGTATTGCGGGCTGGTGCTGGTGTGCATCAAATACGCTTCGTTGAACAGGTGGCGGTCCAACTTGGTTTTTTGCGAGTCCTGTACCAACACATGGCTGGCTTGGCTGATACCGGCCAACAACTTGTGAATCGACTGCGTGGCGTACACCACCGAGTGCATCGGGCGCTCGCGTTTCTTGCCCATGGCGTGGTAGGTGCCGTAGAACGGGTTGAAAGCTGCGTGGGGCAACCAAGCTTCATCAAAGTGCAAGTTGGCCACGTAGCCGTCGAGCATGGTCTTGATGGTCTCTGTGTTGTAGAGCACACCGTCGTAAGTGGACTGCGTGAGGGTCAACACACGGGGTTTGACTTTTTTAGGATCCACGCCTTTGAGCAAGGGATTGGCCTTGATCTTGGCTTGAATCGCAGCTGGCTCAAATTCACTTTGTGGAATCGGGCCAATGATGCCGTAGTGGTTGCGCGTGGGCTTCAAAAACACAGGCACAGCGCCCGTCATGATGATGGCGTGCAACACCGACTTGTGGCAGTTGCGATCGACCACCACCACGTCATCCGGTGCCACGGTGTGGTGCCAGACAATTTTGTTGGAGGTGCTTGTGCCGTTGGTCACGAAGAAGCAATGGTCGGCATTAAAGATACGGGCTGCGTTGCGCTCGCTCTCGCCAATCGCGCCGTTGTGATCCAGCAGCTGACCCAGCTCCTCGACGGCATTACACACGTCGGCGCGCAGCATGTTTTCGCCGTAAAACTGGTGATACATCTGGCCCACAGGGCTCTTCAAAAACGCAACACCACCCGAGTGGCCTGGGCAATGCCAAGAATACGAACCATCTTCAGCGTAATCCAGCAAGGCTTTAAAAAACGGCGGCTGCACACCTTCAAGATAGCTTTTAGCTTCACGGATGATGTGACGCGCCACAAACTCGGGCGTATCTTCAAACATGTGGATGAAGCCGTGCAACTCGCGCAAGATGTCATTGGGCAAGTGGCGCGAAGTTTTGGTTTCGCCGTACACATAAATAGGCACGTCTGCGTTTTTGCGGCGCACTTCTTCGATGAAGTTACGCAAGTTCAAAACGGCAGGATCGAGGTCGGGGCCGGGCGTGAACTCTTCATCGTCGATCGACAAAATAAAGGCACTTGCACGTGACTGTTGCTGTGCGAACTGACTCAGATCACCATAACTTGTGGCGCCCATCACCTCGTAGCCCTCACCCTCAATCGCATCGGCTAGTGCACGGATGCCCAAGCCGGAGGTATTTTCAGAACGAAAATCCTCATCAATGATGACGATGGGAAAGCGAAATTTCATGCGGGACTCCGAGCGTTGAAAGCGAGACAGAAACGAATGCGCCGAAGTGTACTCGCCCACTGTTACAATGTTGGTCTTCGGAGCGATGGATGAGTGGTTTAAGTCGCACGCCTGGAAAGCGTGTGTGGGTTAATAGCCCACCGAGGGTTCGAATCCCTCTTGCTCCGCCACCACAAACGTAAAAAAGCGCCTTTTCAGGCGCTTTTTTATTGATCGTCTAAAGGTGGCATTTTTAACTGCTGCTCTCTTGAGCTTTCCTGATGACGTTCTTGGCATCTGCATTGCTGTTTGCTGCCGCTGAACTGATGGGGTTTTGAATGACCAAGCCCAACAAACGTGCGCCGTGCTCGACCGCGATCGAGCCATAAGAAATATCGCCTTGCACGATGGAGTCTTTGTGGAATTCCACACGCTCAGCAGCGTAAATATTGCCTTCCACCTTGCCAGCCACCATCACGCGATGCGCGGTGATGTCACCGGACACCTCACCGGTCTTACCAATGGCCACCGTGACCTTGTTATCTTTGGTGGTTTCGATGTTTCCCACCACTTTGCCATCAATGCGCACACTGTCGAGCAGCACCAGACGACCATAAATTTGGGTCGTACGGCCGATGATGGTGTCAAAACGCTCTTGCGATGGGGACAGTGATTTGTCTCTGAGTTTTTCAAACATGGGCAGGCCTTTTTGATAATTATTCGACTCACTGAGCGCTGGCGGTGCTTTGCATCAACATCTGAGTTGGATTCAGTACGCGTTCGTTGCGAATCACTTCATAGTGCAAATGGGGTCCTGTCGAGCGACCTGTGCTGCCCAGTTGGGCAATGGTTTCGCCGCGCTGAACCTTTTGCCCGACCTCCACCATGCGCTTACTCAAATGCGCATAGCGGGTGGTAAAACCCTCAACATGGCTGACCTCAACCACATTACCGTACGAGGCATCCCAACCTGAACGAGTCACCGTACCTGCCGCAGTGACGAGGATGGGCGAACCTACTTCGGCCACGAAATCTAGACCTTCATGCATAGCCAACTGCCCTGTGAAAGGGTCGTTGCGAATACCAAAACCACTGGTGACGCGAAAGTCTTTGCCCATCGGAATTCCTGTTGGCAAGGCGTGCAGCCAACTCAGCTGGTTGGACCAGTTCTGAGTCAAATTTTTCACGGCCGCCTCAGTCTGGCTAAATTCATCCATGGCAGCTGCAAAATCCTGACCCAAGTCGCGGGTGGGGCTGTGTTGAAAGCGCGGAGGTAGCCATGGTCCACCCCGCGCATCATCTTTCTTGCTGTATTTGTCGCGCAAATTTGTAGGGGTGGCGACTTCCATGAAACGATTTTTGAGAGTTTCAAGCTGACGAATTTCTTGAACGGTTGCGCTCATCGTTTGGCGCAAATTGTCCAGGCGCTCACGGTAAACCGCCTCTACCTTTTGCTGCTCCGCCTCAGTGGTGACACCACCCATGCTGCGAGCCAAGCTAGGGCTCATCTCAATCGCAATTCGAAAACCGATGAAATGCAAAAGCACACCAAAAGTCACCAGCACAAACGCCGAGGCGCACACAGCCACCAGCACTTTTTGGGCTGTGATGGAAATGGTCCGCACCGAGGCGGTGGGCCCAGACACCCACATCAATTGCATAAATAGCTCCGAAAACTTGTCAGGGTTGCTGTGAGACAGGTCACAGTTCGATGGAGAATTGTAGGGAGTTCTCCCCACCAAAGTCAGTTAATTTTGAAGTTAAAGATCAAGAATGTTAAAGAATGCTTTTAAACTCAAAAATACCAAATAATCTGAATAAGTAATTTAAATAACTAAATGAATATCCCTTGGATAGAGCAAAACACAGCACTTCCAACGCCTGAATCTGCACAAAAAAAAGGCAGTCATTTGGCCGGTCTCGTCGCTGCAGGGGGTGGTCTGTCTGTTGAACGCTTGTGCGAGGCATACGAACAAGGGATGTTCCCATGGTTCAGCGAGGGGCAACCTGTCTTGTGGTGGTCGCCAGATCCGCGCATGGTGCTTCAAACGGCAGATTTCAAACTTCATCGCTCCCTGCGCAAGACCTTGCAACAGTTCATTGGCGACGTTCAGTGTGAAATTCGTATCGACCATGATTTCAGCGCCGTGATTGGGCATTGCGCGCGCACCGGCCGCAAAGGTCAGCCCGGCACCTGGATAGTAGATGACATGATTTCAGCCTATGAAGCACTGCATGCCGCAGGCTTTGCACACAGTGTGGAAACTTGGCGCAATGGCCAACTGGTGGGCGGCTTGTATTGCGTGTCCATCGGCGATACCTTGTTTGGTGAGTCTATGTTTGCCCTGCAAACCGACGCCTCCAAAATTGCGCTCGCTGCCTTGGTGGGATTTGCTCGCACGCATGGGCTGACTTGGATAGACTGCCAACAAAACACCCGACACCTTGCATCTTTGGGGGCACGTGAAATGCCACGATCGGAGTTCTTGAAACAGGTACGAGAGGCCGACAAAAACGTCACGCGTACTTGGCAGTTTCATGCCTCGTATTGGCAAACACTCATGTCTGCCAAAGTACTGCCATGACCCACGCCCATGACTTACCCATGCAAACCGTGCAGTTTTATGCCACGGCGCCTTACCCATGCAGCTATTTGCCAAACAAAACAGCACGATCGCAAGTAGCCACACCCAGCCACTTGGTAAACAACGATGTTTATACAACCCTGGTGAACATTGGCTTTCGACGCAGCGGCCTGTTCACCTACCGTCCGTATTGCGATGGCTGCCGCGCCTGCTTGCCATTGCGCGTGGATGCGCAACAGTACCAACCCAACCGCAGCCAGCGTCGCGCATGGGCCAAACACCAGCACTTGGACGTCAGGGTCTTGAAACTAGGCTTTGACCCCGAACACTATGCCTTGTATCTGCGCTACCAAAACCTACGCCACGCAGGCGGCGGTATGGACGAGGACAGCACTGAGCAATACACGCAGTTTTTGCTACAAAGCCGCGTGAACACAAGATTGGTCGAGTTTCGGGAACCTTCCACCACAGACGAAGCAGGTGCATTGAAAATGGTTTCCATCGTCGACGTGCTCAACGATGGCCTGTCTGCCGTCTACACTTTTTACGAACCTGACCCGCATGCCAGCTATGGCACCTACAACGTGATGTGGCAAATCGCACAAGCTAAAAAACTCAAGCTCTCCTATGCCTATCTGGGCTACTGGATTCAAGAAAGCCCCAAGATGCGCTACAAAGCGGACTTTCAACCCCATGAGTACTTGATCGACGATGCATGGTCGAATAGAGATTTCACATGATAAAATTTCACTATGCGTAAAACCACAGTGCCCACCACGCCCAACATCCAAGTCATTGAGCGCATGTTCACACTCATTGACGTCCTCGCTTCGCGCGAAGAAGCCATTTCGCTCAAAGAAATCAGCGAGCGCACAGGGCTTCACCCCTCCACCACCCACCGCATCTTGAACGATTTGGCCGTGGGCCGGTTTGTGGATCGCCCAGAAGCCGGCAGCTACCGCCTTGGCATGCGCCTGCTTGAATTAGGCAATTTGGTCAAAGGCCGTTTGAACGTGCGTGATGTGGCGTTTCAGCCCATGCGTGAGTTGCACAAACTGATTCAACAACCCGTCAACCTCAGCGTGCGTCAAGGCGACGAAATTGTGTACGTCGAACGTGCTTTCAGCGAACGCTCGGGCATGCAAGTGGTACGCGCCATTGGCGGTCGCGCCCCGCTTCACCTCACTTCGGTCGGCAAACTTTTCTTGGCCATGGACGACCCACAACGGGTGCGAGCCTACGCCACACGCACGGGTCTGAGCGGTCAAACACGTAACAGCCTCACGCAGTTACCAGCGCTTGAACGTGAATTGTCCAAAGCCCGTCAATATGGCGTAGCGCGCGACAACGAAGAGCTTGAACTCGGTGTGCGCTGCATGGCTTCTGGCATTTACGACGACCAAGGCAAACTGGTGGCAGGCTTGTCGATTTCAGCCCCAGCCGATCGGCTAGATGACGAGTGGCTCCCTAAACTGCAAGCGACCACGCAAGCTATTTCGCATGCACTAGGCTTCAAACTCAACGAAGCCTGACAACAAAAAAGCCAGCAAAATTGCTGGCTTTTTAAGTGCGTGCATTCAATTAAGTTTGTGGACGACCCGTCACACCTTGATTGGTCTCAACCCACTTGCGCACGCGCTCAGCATCTGCAATTCGGCTAAGTTTGCCTGCAGAGTCCAAGAACACCATGATGAGCTTACGGCCAGACACTTTGGCTTGCATGACCAAACATTGGCCCGCCTCGGAGATATAACCTGTTTTTTGCAAGCCAATATCCCAATTGGGGTTCTTCACCAAACGGTTGGTTGTGTTGTATTGCAAGGTACGGTTGCCCACCTCCACACTGTGGCTAGGTGATGTGGACAGCTGGCGCAAGGTGGCGTCGTGATAAGCATTCCCTACCAAAGTCGCCAAATCTTTGGCGCTGGATTGGTTTTGGCTAGACAAGCCAGTGGGCTCCACGTAACGGGTGTCACGCATGCCCAACTGATTTGCCTTGGTGTTCATCAAGTTCACAAACACGGGCATGCCGCCAGGATATGTCCGGCCCAGGGCGTGGGCTGCGCGATTTTCGCTGGCCATCAAAGCCAAATGAAGCAACTCACCGCGAGTCAAGGTCGCGCCCACGCGCAAACGGGAGCTGCTGCCCTTTTCGGTGTCGACATCGTCTTGGGTGATGGTTATGGACTCGTCCATCGGCAATTTGGCTTCGCTGATGATCAAACCGGTCATCAACTTGGTGATGGAGGCAATCGGCAAAACGGCTTGGTCGTTCTTGCTGATCAGCACTTCATGTGTGTCTTGGTCGATCACGTAAGCCACACTGGACTTTAAGTCCAACATGTCGCTGGTAGCGTGCAATCCAGCCTTTTGACCAAATGAAGGAACAGGTGCAGGTGCTGCTTTGAGCACTTTGGCGCGACGCACATGCGCCTTGACGACTGATGGTTTTGTCTTTTGGACAGTTGGTTTTTTTTGATTGGTTGTCGCTTGAGCGTGCACCGTGCACAACGAGGCAAACAAACCGAGTGAAGTCGCAATGAGGAGTCGTTTCAAGTGGCGTTCCTTAGGCTTGAAAAACACAATTGCGCCAAGTCTAACAAGAAAAGTCACGCAAGATCAAGGACTTGCGTGACTTATTTAACAAAATTGATACGGTATATCCGTTTTTACAATTTAGCCTTGTGCTGCAACTCGGTCAGACTTGCTTTGCAGCTTGTTCAAAGCGCTCAAATACGCCTTGGCCGAAGCCACCACGATGTCTGGATCAGAGCCCACGCCATTGACCACGCGACCACTGTTTTGCAAGCGCACGGTCACCTCGCCTTGGCTCTCCGTCGAGCCGCTGATGGCATTGACTGAATACAGCACCATTTCAGCACCGCTCTTGACATGAGATTCAATGGCTTTAAGAGACGCATCCACCGGGCCGTTGCCATCTGAGTCGCCTTTCACTTCTTTGCCAGCCACAGTAAATACCACGCTGGCGTGCGGACGCTCACCGGTTTCACTGTGTTGCGACAAAGACACAAAAGCGAACTGCTCACTGGCGTTACCAACAGACTCCTCACTCACCAAGGCCAAGATGTCTTCGTCAAAAATTTCGCTCTTGCGGTCAGCCAACTCTTTGAACTTGGCAAAAGACGTATTGATGTCGGCTTCGCTTTCCATTTGCACGCCCAAGTCTTCCAAGCGTTGCTTGAAGGCATTGCGCCCACTGAGCTTGCCCAACACGATTTTGTTGGCGCTCCAGCCCACGTCTTCTGCACGCATGATTTCGTAGGTGTCACGTGCTTTGAGCACACCGTCTTGGTGAATACCTGAAGCGTGCGCAAAAGCATTGGCACCCACCACCGCTTTATTAGGCTGCACCACAAAACCCGTAGTCTGGCTCACCATGCGACTGGCTGCCAAGATTTGCTTGGTGTCAATGTTCATGGCGAGGTCAAAGTAATCACGGCGGGTTTTGATGGCCATGACCACCTCTTCCAAGGAACAATTACCAGCGCGCTCACCCAGTCCGTTGATGGTGCATTCCACCTGACGTGCACCGCCAATTTTCACACCCGCCAAGGAGTTGGCCACCGCCATACCCAAGTCGTTGTGGCAATGCACTGACCAAATGGCTTTGTCAGAGTTGGGCACGCGCTCACGCAAGGTTTTGATGAAGTTGCCATACAACTCTGGAATAGCGTAGCCCACGGTGTCTGGGATGTTGATGGTGGTCGCACCTTCGGCGATCACGGCCTCGACCACGCGACACAAAAAGTCCATCTCGCTGCGGTAACCATCTTCGGCGCTGAACTCGATGTCACCCACCAAGTTATGGGCAAAGCGCACCGACTGCTTGGCTTGCTCAAGCACTTGCTCGGGCGACATACGCAACTTCTTTTCCATGTGCAAGGGAGACGTGGCGATGAAGGTGTGAATACGGGCGCTGTTCGCACCTTTGAGTGCTTCAGCCGCGCGGCTGATGTCACGGTCATTGGCGCGTGACAGTGAGCAAACAGTGGCGTCTTTGATGGCGTTGGCAATGCCCTGCACAGCTTCGAAGTCGCCGTTAGAGCTGGCTGCAAAGCCGGCTTCAATGACGTCAACCTTTAATCGCTCCAACTGACGGGCAATGCGCAGTTTTTCGTCGCGCGTCATGGAAGCGCCGGGCGACTGTTCGCCGTCACGCAAAGTGGTGTCAAAAATGATGAGCTTGTCGGTCATGGTCAGGACTCCTAGATTCCTTAAAAACTTGCAACGTTTGAATTAGCCCCAAAGCAAAAGGCCCGCTGCATGTGCATACGGGCCTTGTGGGGTTTGCGCGTGCGCTACCAACTCCGCCCGGTGTGGGATAGAAGTAGTAGGGCCAGCGAAAAATTTGTCATGCATCTAATTTAGCACAAAGCCAAAGCGCTTGCGACACGCGGTGTCTCATTTGTGCAAGCCGGCTTCATCAGGCTCATCGGTCGAGGTGCTGATGACACTGGTTTGCATGCCTTTGGCACGACGCCAAGCGTACAAGGCATAGCCGCTCAGGCCATAAATCATGAACAAGGCAAACAACACAATGGGTGGGTGGATATTGATGACGGCAATGACCAAAGCCAACATCACAATCACGGCAAACGGCACACTTTTCTTCATCTGCACGTCTTTGAAGCTGTAGAACGGAACATTGGTCACCATGGTCAAACCAGAGTAGAGGCACCAGGCAAACATAGGCCATGCCACGTCGGGGCCTGAGACGCCCATCTCAGTCATCAACCACATGAAGCCCATCACCAATGCAGCCGCGGCTGGCGAAGGCAAGCCCTGGAAGAAGCGCTTGTCCACCACCGCCGTGTTCACATTGAAACGAGCCAAACGCAAGGCTGCGCAAGAGATATAAACAAAAGCCGCCACCCAACCCCAACGGCCCAAACCCTTGAGCGCCCATTCATAAGAGATCAAGGCAGGTGCAGCGCCAAAAGACACCATGTCAGCCAAGGAGTCCATTTGCTCACCAAACGCGCTTTGCGTATTGGTCATGCGAGCCACGCGGCCGTCCAAGCTGTCCAACACCATGGCACAAAAAACACCAATAGCAGCCATTTCATAGCGCTCATTCATCGCCATGACGATGGCATAAAAACCACCGAACAACGCAGCCAAAGTGAACAAGTTGGGCAAAACATAAATGCCTTTGCGGGGCTTGCGGGGCACAAATTCTTCTGTCTGGTCTTGTTGTTCTGTCATGCGTATCGCTCCGAAAAGTAGGGCTACAGTGTAAGCGCTGCGTCAACTGCTGCCTGAAACGACAAAGGCCACCGAGGTGGCCTTTGTCAGTGCAAAAAGCGTGCGCTTAGTTGCGGGTTTGATCAACCAATTTGTTCTTGGAAATCCAAGGCATCATGGCGCGCAATTTTTCACCCACGATTTCGATCGAATGCTCAGCATTCAAGCGACGGCGTGCTGTCATGCTTGGGTAGTTGGTCTTACCTTCCAAGATGAACATCTTGGCGTATTCGCCTGTTTGAATGCGCTTCAACGCAGCACGCATGGCTTCGCGTGATTGCTCGTTGATCACTTCAGTACCGGTCACGTACTCACCGTATTCGGCGTTGTTCGAGATCGAGTAGTTCATGTTGGCAATGCCGCCCTCGTACATCAAATCAACGATCAACTTCAACTCGTGCAAGCACTCGAAGTAAGCCATTTCAGGCGCGTAACCAGCTTCGGTCAATGTCTCGTAGCCCATCTTCACCAATTCAACAGCGCCGCCGCACAACACAGCTTGCTCGCCGAACAAGTCGGTTTCTGTTTCTTCTTTGAAGTTGGTTTCAATGATGCCGCCTTTGCCGCCACCGTTAGCCATGGCGTAGCTCAAAGCCAAGTCGCGGGCTTTGCCAGACTTGTCTTGGTACACAGCGATCAAAGATGGCACGCCGCCGCCTTTGAGGTATTCAGAACGCACGGTGTGGCCTGGGCCTTTGGGCGCAACCATGATCACGTCCAAGTCAGCGCGTGGAATGACTTGGTTGTAATGCACGTTAAAGCCATGAGCAAACGCCAAAGTCGCGCCCTGCTTCATGTTGGGAGCAACGTTGTTGTTGTAAACCTCTGGGATGTTTTCGTCTGGCAACAAGATCATGACCAAGTCAGCTGCTTTCACAGCATCGTTGACTTCCATCACGGTCAAACCGGCTTTTGCCACTTTGTCCCATGAAGCGCCACCTTTACGCAGACCGACCACGACTTTGACGCCGCTTTCGTTCAAGTTTTGTGCGTGCGCGTGGCCTTGTGAGCCGTAGCCGATGATGGCCACAGTCTTGCCTTTGATGAGGGACAGATCACAATCTTTGTCGTAAAAAACTTTCACAGGGTTCTCCTAAAAAATACTTTGAAAAGGGTTGGAATTTAAACGCGCAAGATACGCTCACCGCGGCCAATGCCACAAGCGCCCGTGCGAACAGTTTCAAGAATAGCGCTGCGGTCAATCGCCTCTAAGAATGCATCGTTCTTAGATAGGTCACCCGTCAACTCAATGGTGTAGCTCTTCTCGGTCACATCAATGATGCGACCACGGAAGATGTCGGCCATGCGCTTCATCTCTTCGCGCTCTTTGCCAACGGCACGCACTTTGACGAGCATAAGCTCGCGTTCGGTGTAAGCGCCTTCGGTGAGGTCGACCACTTTGACCACTTCAATCAAACGGTTCAAGTGCTTGGTGATTTGTTCAATCACCTCGTCTGAACCGTGCGTTTGGATGGTCATGCGTGACAAGCTGGCGTCTTCGGTCGGCGCCACAGTCAGAGATTCAATGTTGTAGCCGCGGGCTGAGAACAAACCCACCACACGCGACAAAGCGCCGGGTTCGTTTTCGAGCATCAGGGAGATGATGTGTTTCATGTTGTCATCCTTCCCGTTCACAAGTCTTCGCTGCCGAGCAGCATTTCGGTGATGCCCTTGCCGGCCTTGACCATCGGGAACACGTTCTCTGTGGGGTCGGTACGGAAGTCGATAAAGACCGTGCGGTCTTTGAGGCGGCGAGCTTCGCGCAAGGCAGGCTCGACATCCTCAGGACGCTCGATCAACATGCCCACATGGCCATAGGCTTCTGCCAACTTCACAAAGTCAGGCAAAGCGTCCATGTAGCTGCTGCTGTAGCGGCCTTCGTATTCGATTTCTTGCCACTGGCGCACCATACCGAGGTATCGGTTGTTCAAAGCCAAAACCTTGATGGGCGTGTTGTATTGGAAGCAAGTCGAGAGTTCTTGGATACACATTTGCACCGAGCCCTCGCCTGTCACGCAAAACACTTCGCTGTCAGGCTTGGCCAGTTTGATGCCCATGGCATAAGGAATACCCACACCCATCGTGCCCAAGCCGCCGGAGTTGATCCAACGACGCGGCTCATCAAAGCCGTAGTACTGCGCAGCCCACATTTGGTGCTGGCCCACATCAGAGGTGATGTAGGTGTCGGTACCCTTGGTCATGTTGTGCAACGTCTCGATGACGTACTGTGGCTTGATGACCTCGCCGTTACCACGGTCGTACTTCAAGCAATCGCGCTTGCGCCAAGCTTCGATGGTTTCCCACCAGCCGCTCAATGCAGCCGCGTCTGGTTTCATGCCTGATTCTTTGATCATGTCGATCATCTCGACCAACACGTCTTTCACATCGCCCACGATAGGGATGTCGACCTTCACGCGCTTAGAAATGCTGGAAGGGTCAATGTCGATGTGGATGATCTTGCGTTCGTTCTGCGCAAAGTGCTTGGGATTGCCAATCACGCGGTCATCAAAACGTGCGCCAACGGCCAGCAACACGTCGCAGTTTTGCATGGCGTTGTTGGCCTCCATCGTGCCGTGCATGCCCAACATGCCCAAGAACTTAGGCGCACTGGCGGGGTAAGCACCGAGACCCATCAAAGTATTGGTCACGGGGTAACCCAGCATGTCGACCAAAGTGCGCAGCTCTTGCGAGGCATTACCCAACAACACACCGCCGCCGGTGTAAATGTAAGGACGCTTAGCCGCCATCAAGAGCTGCAAAGCCTTACGGATTTGACCGCCGTGACCTTTGCGCACGGGGTTGTATGAGCGCATATGCACTTCGGCAGGGTAGCCTTCGTAAGCGGTCTTCTTGAAAGACACGTCTTTTGGAATGTCCACCACCACAGGGCCCGGACGTCCGCTGCGTGCAATATGGAACGCCTTTTTCATGGTCAAGGCCAAGTCGCGTACGTCTTTGACCAAAAAATTGTGTTTAACGATGGGACGTGTGATACCGATGGTGTCGCACTCTTGGAATGCATCCAAACCAATCGCATGCGTAGGCACTTGACCGGTGATGATCACCATAGGAATGCTGTCCATATACGCTGTAGCAATACCTGTCACGGCATTGGTGGCACCTGGGCCAGATGTAACCAACGCCACACCCACGTCACCCGTGGCTCGGGCATAGCCGTCAGCTGCATGAACCGCGGCTTGCTCATGACGAACCAACACGTGTTGAATCGTGTTTTGGTTGTAAAGCGCGTCGTAAATGTAGAGAACAGAACCACCGGGGTAGCCCCAAATGTGCTTGACATTTTCAGCTTGGAGCGCCTTCACGAGGATTTCAGCGCCCATGAGTTCTTGTGCATGACCGCCAGCGGCGGTTGCGGAATGCGATTCCGACTTTGTGTTATCCATTTTTGTACCTTTTAACCTGAGTGAATTTCGTCAACGAAAAACCTTGGGTGCTTCTTGGCGAACCCTTGTGGGGCAGCATCGAAACTTTGGACCTTCAGCCATAGACGCATGGTTCGCGCCGGACCCAGACCCGTTTGCCTTTTT
>NZ_JAVKLM010000041.1:0-96542 GCF_031539105.1 Limnohabitans sp. | reverse complement strand
TTTGGTTTTTGGTGCGGGGTTCGCTCGTTAATATTTCTCGCCGTATACCGCACGGGTTGCTGTTAGGGCGGTTTATTCATGCTGGTAACACAAATAAACACCCGCCGTACCAGCAACCCGCGCTGTTTTGGTTTGAAATATTTCTCTCGAGCGTTTCCTCTTTGTTTATGCACCAATGGTTCGAGTGAAATATGCGAGCGAAGCAAAGCATGACGCAGGCTGAGGGTGTTTGGTATTGGCCGCTGACGATTTCTGCTACTCCAGCATGAGGAAGCGGCCAATACCAAATGCCCTCAGCGAGCCCAGCAAATAAAAATACAAAAAGCAAAAGAGAGAACAACATATGAAATGTCCCTTCTGCGGTCACCTAGAAACCCAAGTCGTCGAAACCCGAATGTCCGAAGACGGCGACTCCATTCGCCGCCGTCGCCAATGCGGCGCCTGTGAAAAGCGCTACACCACCTACGAGCGACCAGACGTTAACTTCCCCAACATCGTCAAGAAAGACGGCCGGCGCACCGAATACAAACGCTCCAAACTCCTTGACTCCATGAGCTTGGCCCTGCGCAAACGCCCCGTCAGCACCGAACAGGTAGACAACGCCATCGAGCGCATCGAAGAAAAGCTCATGTCCTTGGGTCAGCGCGAAATACCCTCCACACGCCTTGGCGAACTCGTCATGCGCGAACTCAAAAAGCTCGACAAGGTTGCCTACATCCGCTTTGCCAGCGTGTACCGCAGCTTTGAAGACATCGATGACTTCAAAAGTTTGGTGGACGAAGTTCGCAAGTAGTTTTCGAGTCTCAGCCATGTGCTGATGCATCTTCAAAACCTAGCATTTGCACCATGCAATCGCTAGGTTTTTTTACGACTCATCTCCGGCGCTTACGGGATTCAAACTCACGAGGCTTCACGCTGGTGGAGCTGTTGGTGTGTTTGGGCATGCTCGCGGTCATCGCATCGTTTGCGATTCCCAGCTGGCAACGGCTTCAAGAACGCAGCCGCATTGAAGCCGCACGCGACCAACTGATGAACGATTTGCAAACCGCCCGCTTACGCGCCCTTCAACGTAGCGAAACTTTGCAACTCACACGCTTGCGTGATTGCACCTGGGCCACATCAGCCAACAACGATTGGAGTTGCGGCTGGCAACTCATCGTCAAAACCAATCAAACCGTTCTGCATACCTCGCAAGTGCAAACGCCTATGCAAGTGACCTTTGCCAAATTAGAACCACTGGACATCAGCCAACGTGGTGACCTTGGCACCGTCGGCGATCGCTGGGTCATCAAGTCACGCCAAGCGTCACTCAACATCGCCAACGTCTTATGCCTTAGCAGCGCCAGTCGTTTGCGCTGGCAATCGGGCGACTCATGCAGCAACTGAACAATTCGCTCAAGCTGCAATGCGTACCGCATCAAAGACAAGCCACACAACGGCAACTTGGCATTGCAATGCTAGAAGCGCTTGTGGCATTGGTCATCTTGGCCTTTGGGGTGCTGGGTCTGTTGTGGATGCACCAGCAGGCATTGACCCAACAGCGACAGCAACTCATGCGATCCGTGGCGATAGGTATTGCCGACGACATCGTTGAACGCATTTTTTTAAACGCAGCGCAACGTGCGATGTACGCCAAGACTTGGGGCGATGCCCCCACTTCAGCGCCTGACTGCGCGACCACCGCCTGCACGCGTCAAGACCTAGCAGCCTGGGACAAACAACAATTGCAACTGACTTTGCAAACCCAATTACCAGAAGGCGACGCCGCCATATATGCCTTGACCGGTGCGGCAGACTGGTGGGGAATCGTCATTGCTTGGCGCGATGCGAATGAAACTTACCGCACCGACACAGCTTCTGGCTCGCCGGCCTGCCCCGCGGACATGAGCTGTTGGCGTTTGCTATTTAGACCCGACCGATGAGCCCACTCACACACACCACACATGGGCAACGCGGTTACACCCTACCCGAGCTAGTCATCGGCATGGCACTGAGCCTACTGGTCATCGCTGCCGCCACGACAGCCTACGGCACCAGCAAACAAACATGGAACGCCATGGCCGCTGCAGATGCGGTCCACGCTAACGCACGCGTGGCGCTGCGCAACATACGCGAGCAAGCTCAGATGGCAGGGGCAACATACCTGAAGCCCGCCAGCAACATCGATGGCGACTTCACTGTAGAAAATTCAACCAGCGACGATACTGGGCAAGCTGCCCTTGCGGGCGTGAACGGCAACAAATCCGTCGAAAGCGTCACCCTCGGCCATTGGCATGCGCTAGACGCCATCGACTGCCAAGGCAATACCGGTAGCACCCACACCAGCGTGCGCAACGACTACAAGCTCAATGCCAACAAAGAGCTGAGCTGCAAAGACCTCAACCTCACCAACAGCACCTACCAAGCCTTGGCCGAAGGCGTAGAAGACTTTCAAGTGCGCTACGCCGAAGTCAACCCAAGCACGCAAACCATTCAATGGAAAACCGCCAATCAAATGACCAGCATGACACAGGTATTGGCCATCGAGGTGTGTTTGCGCGTGGCCAGCATCAACACCGTTCACAACAGCAAGCCCAGCACAAGCCTAAAAGGCTGCCAAGGTGAGGCCCTTGCCTCTGACGGACGTGTGCGTCGCACCTTCAAACGCGTGGTTGCTTTACGCAACCGAGATGGGGTTATGCCGTGAAGGGCCTAAGGTATCGCCATAGGCAGACCCTCCTCCCCATGACCGCCAGAGGTTTTGCATTGCCCATCTTGATGGTCATGCTTGCGCTGGCCAACATCGCCACGTTGTTAGCTTTGCGTAACTTGTGGGTGAATGACCAGCTACTGAACGCCGAAGCTGACCAGCTTCGCACGCAATACAAAGCCGAAGCCGTGTTGCCTGTCGCTCTGGCCGACATCTTGGGTGCTGCAGCCAACAACAACGCACAAGCTACGACAAACCTTCGCCACACCCCAGGCAGCGCCACACTAACCCATGCATTTTTTCCCAACTCGATGGCTGAGTACGCCCTGCTGCGTCAACGATTAAGCGCTATGACGGTAACCTGCAGCTTAGGCATTTGCGCATCCAACACACTTGATGCAAAGACGACCAAAGCCAGCTACTGGAAAACACAAATCACCACGGCCTTGCCTGTCAGCGCAACAGTCACACCCTATGGCGACAACACCGCTTGGTATTGGGTCGAAGTTTTTCCGCAGCACAGCACCAACTCCCCCAACGCATCATTGACTGCGCCATTCATTTACCGGATCACCACACTGGCCAATGGCGTCATGCCCGGCAGCACCACTGTGCTGCAAGCCATTTGGGTTCGTAAAACCCCCACATCCAGCACAGGCCAATGGCACAGCTGGCATGTGCTGCACGACTAAGGCCCATGACACGCACAAATTCATCGCAAGGATTCACCCTCATTGAGCTTCTCATCGCCCTCGCCTGCGTGGCCGCGCTCACCACCCTGGCATGGCCTAGCTTCCAAAGCTTGATTCTGCGAAGCCAACGCGCCCAAGCGCGTGCTTCATTGCTGCAAGCAGCGCACTGGTTTGAACGCGCCGCCAGCGCCAATGGCAGCTATCCTTTGGCAGCCGATGTGCCCACCAGCGTGCTGCAGGTTGATGGACAGCATTACAAGATGACCATCACCAGCACCGCGCAAAGCTACATACTCAGCGCCACGCCTTTGGGCACACAAGCGGCCGATAGCTGCGGCATTTTGACCGTCAACCATTTAGGTGTGCGCAGCGTGCAAGGCGCCAGCCAAACGGCGGCGCAGTGCTGGAGTCAATAAACCGTATCAGCGCCAAGCCTAGCCGTTCATAATTGCGTCATGACATTTTCTGCGCACGACATCACCCACATGACACGCGCCTTGGCCCTGGCGCGCGAGGCTTTGTTCTTGACCTCCCCCAACCCTCGCGTGGGCTGCGTCATCGTGGGCGCAGACGGCGTAGAGCTCGGCAGCGGCCACACACAACGCGCAGGCGAAGCGCACGCCGAAGTCATGGCCTTGCGTGATGCACAAACCAGAAACAACCCTATCAAAGGCGCGACCGCTTATGTGACGCTAGAGCCCTGCAGCCACCAAGGCCGCACCGGCCCTTGCTGTGATGCGCTGGCAGCCGCCGGTGTGGCGCGTGTGGTGGTTTCAGTCCTAGACCCCAACCCATTAGTCTCAGGCCAAGGCATAGCTCGTTTGCGTGATGCAGGTGTGCAAGTCGATGTGGGGCTGCTCAGCACGCAAGCCCACGAACTCAACATCGGTTTTTTCAAACGTATGACGCACGGCACACCCTGGGTGCGTATGAAGATAGCCGCCTCGCTCGACGGACAAACTGCGCTGGAAAACGGCGTGAGCCAGTGGATCACCTCAGCCCCCGCGCGTGACGACGGCCACGCTTGGCGTGCCCGCGCTTGCGCGGTACTCACGGGCATCGGCACCGTGGTGGAAGACGACCCTCAACTCGATGTACGCGCTGTCACCACACAGCGCCAGCCTACGCTCGTGGTGATGGACAGCCAACTGGAAACCCCACCCACTGCCAAACTGTTCACCCCACAACGCCCCGTGTGGATTTACTGCGCGCTAGACAATGCTGAACGCCGCCAGGCACTTGAGGCCAAAGGTGCCCAAGTGGTGTGCCTGCCCAATGACTCCGGCAAGGTCGATCTTGCAGCCATGCTCAAAGACTTGGGTCAAAAACAAATTAATGAAGTGCATGTCGAAGCGGGCCACAAGCTCAATGGTTCTTTGCTGCGCGAAGGCTTGGTGGACGAGCTGCTCACCTACCTTGCGCCCAAACTCATGGGCCAAGCTCGAGGCATGACGAATTTGGGACCTTTCACAAGTTTGGACGATGCAAAAGCCCTGTCGTTTCACGAAGTGACACAAATCGGTCCTGATTTAAGGATATTGGCTCGCCTCAGCCGGTAAGCAGGCTGTAAACCTGCGAAAATATGACCCATGTTCACCGGAATCATCACCGGCGTGGGGCGCATCACCGCTGTCCACGACCTGGGTAGCTCTTTAAGCCACGGCAAGCGTCTCACCATTGAGGCCCCTGCCGCGTATCTCGACGACGTCACACTGGGGGACAGCATCGCGCTCAACGGCGCTTGCATGACGGTCACCAGCTTCGACCTCGACACACACACCTTCACCATCGACATCTCTGCTGAATCACTGGCTCGCACCAGTGGCTTAACTGAGCTTGGCCGCGTCAACCTTGAAAAAGCGTTGCGCGCCCATGACCGCTTAGGCGGCCACATCGTGTCGGGCCATGTGGATGGCATTGGTCATGTGAGCCACTTTGCGCAAATCGGCGAAAGCTGGGAGCTGCGCATCATGGCCCCCACCGACCTTGCCAAGTACTTGGCCTACAAGGGCTCCATCACCATCAATGGCGTGAGCCTGACGGTGAACCGCGTGCAAGACTTCTTCAACGCGAACGGCCCATTGGGCTTGCGCGGCTCTGAAGTCAGCATCAACCTGATTCCTCACACCGTGGACAACACCGCTTTGGGCTCGCTCCAAACGGGCAACACAGTGAACCTCGAAATTGACACCGTCGCCCGCTACGTTGAACGCATGTTGCGTGTCGACGCCTTGCTGGGTGAGGCTGCCGCATTGAAAGCCAACGCATGAGCATCGCCAACGCATCGGGCAAATCGCCCGTCGCCATCTCTCCTGTTGAAGATATCGTGGCCGACATGAAGGCTGGTCGTATCGTCATCTTGGTAGACGAAGAGGACCGCGAGAACGAAGGTGACTTGGTACTGGCTTCCGACCACGTCACGCCCGAAGCCATCAACTTCATGGCCCGCTTTGGTCGTGGCTTGATCTGTCTCACACTCACCCGCGAACGTTGCGAATATTTGAAGCTGCCCCCAATGGCCGCGCGCAACGGCACGGTCTACAGCACCGCGTTCACCGTGTCCATCGAAGCCGCTGAGGGCGTGACCACCGGCATCTCTGCCGCTGACCGTTCGCGCACCATCGAAGTGGCTGTGGCCAAAGCCACCCAGCCAACCGACTTGGTGCAACCCGGCCATGTGTTTCCGCTGCAAGCGGTGGACGGCGGCGTGCTGATGCGCGCAGGCCACACCGAAGCGGGTTGCGACTTGGCCGCCATGGCTGGCTGCTCGCCCTCTTCCGTGATTTGCGAAATCATGAAAGACGACGGCACCATGGCCCGCTTGCCTGATTTGCAAGTCTTCGCAGCCGAACACGGCTTGAAGATTGGCACCATCGCCGACCTGATTGCTTACCGCAGCCGCACCGAATCGTTGGTGCACAAAGTCAGCTCACGCCCCATGCATACGGCGCACGGTGCGTTCACTGCCAACGCTTACAAAGACATGACCAGTGGCGCTGTGCACATGGCGCTCGTCAAAGGCACGTGGGGCTCTGATGCCGAAGTGTTGGCCCGTGTGCACGAACCACTCTCTGTGCTCGATGCGCTGGAACCCAACCGCGTCATGCACTCATGGGGCTTAGACGCAGCCTTGGCTCGCATCAGCGCGCAAGGCACTGGCGTGGTTGTGTTGCTCAACTGCGGTGAAAGCGGCGAACAGCTGCTGAACCAATTTGATGGCACCGCGCGCTCGGCCCACGGACCCGAACGCGGCCGCATGGACCTGCGCAGCTACGGCGTGGGTGCGCAAATCTTGCGCGACTGCGGTGTTCAAAAAATGCGCCTCATGGGTAACCCACGCCGCATGCCCAGCATGACTGGCTACGGACTTGAAATCACAGGCTACCTGTCCAAAGAATAAAACGATCAAAGAATAAAAATTATGTTTGTCTCCAACCTCGCCTCCACCACCACGCTCGATGGCAGCGCTTTGAAAATTGGCATCGTCCAAGCGCGCTTCAACGATGACATCACCAACGCACTCGCGGCGGCCTGCATCGCCGAACTCAAAGCCATGGGCGTGGCAGATGACCGCATCACCCATGTGCATGTGCCGGGCGCCCTCGAAGTGCCTTTGGCCTTGGCCGCACTCGCGCAAATTGAAGACCCCGAACCGTTCAGTGCCCTGATTGCGCTGGGCTGCATCATCCGTGGCGAGACTTACCACTTTGAGTTGGTGGCCAACGAATCTGGCGCAGGCGTGACCCGTGTGGGCATGGACTACCACGTGCCAATTGCCAACGCCATCCTCACCACCGAAGATATGCCGCAAGCTGTGGCCCGTCAAACAGACAAAGGTCGTGACGCCGCACGCGTAGCCGTTGAAATGGCCTTGTTGTTGGAGCAATTGGCATGAACGACATTCAACACACCACAACCTCGGCCCCAACCGCCACAGACGACAAAGCCCCGCGCAAAACAGCCAGCAAATCGGAAAGTAATGGCGCCACCAAAAGCGCCGCCAAATCGGGCCGCAGCCGCTCGCGCGAATTTGCCTTGCAAGGCCTCTACCAATTTTTGGTGGGCCAAAACGAAGCGGCAGACATTGATGTGTTCACCCGCGACTTGAGCGGTTTTCACAAATCCGACTCGGTGCATTACGACGCGCTGTTGTACGGCTGCATTGAGCAACGCGAAATTTTGGATTCCCTGATTGAACCTTTGCTCGACCGCAAGCTCAACGAAATATCTCCCATCGAACACGCCATCATGTGGATGGGCGCTTATGAGTTTCAACACTGCATCGACGTGCCATGGCGCGTGGTGCTGAACGAATACATCGAGCTCGCCAAATCATTTGGCGGCACTGACGGCCACAAGTACGTCAACGGCGTGCTCAACGGCTTGGCGCCAAAGTTGCGCGCTCTAGAAGTAGAGTCTGACCGCGCCAAAGGCAAAACCCAAAGTTGATCAGCGACTGATGATGAAAATCGCCCAGCGCGCACAACGCATAGAACCTTTCTATGTGATGGAGGTGGCCAAGGCCGCCGCAGAGCGTGCAACCTTGGTGGCGCACACCGATGCGCCCATGATCTTTTTGAACATCGGCGAGCCCGATTTCACCGCACCGCCCTTGGTGCAAGAAGCCGCGGCCCGCGCTGTGCACGACGGCGTGACGCAATACACACCGGCACTCGGCATTCCAGAATTACGCGAGCGCATCAGCGCTTGGTACAGCACACGTTTTGGTGTGAACGTCCCAGCGCGACGCATCGTCATCACTGCGGGTGCATCCGCTGCTTTGCAACTGGCTTGTTTGGCGTTGATTGAAGCTGGCGACGAAGTGCTGATGCCCGACCCGAGCTACCCCTGCAACCGCCACTTTGTGAGTGCCGCCGAAGGCCGTGCGGTGTTGGTGCCCACCAACGCAGCTGAACGCTTTCAGCTCAGCTCAGAACAAGTGCGCACCCACTGGACGACTCACACACGCGGTGTGTTGCTGGCTTCGCCGTCCAACCCGACCGGCACCTCGATCCACCCCAACGAGTTGCGTGCCATTCACAACGAGGTTTCCCAACGCGGCGGCACCACCTTGATTGACGAAATTTATTTGGGCCTGAGCTACGACCCACAGTATGGCCAATCGGCACTGGGCATCGACGACCAAATCATCAGCATCAACAGCTTCAGCAAGTACTTCAACATGACGGGCTGGCGCTTGGGTTGGTTGGTCGTACCCGATGCACTCGTGCCGGTGATGGAGCGCTTGGCACAAAACCTATTCATCTGTGCCAGCACAGTGGCGCAACACGCCGCACTCGCTTGCTTTGAAGACGAGAGCATTGCCGAGTACGAACGCCGCCGCGCTGAGTTCAAAGCTCGCCGCGACTACTTTGTGCCCGCCCTCAATGCACTGGGCCTGAATGTGCCTGTCATGCCCGATGGCGCGTTTTACGCATGGGCTGATTGCGCGGCAGCAGCCGAGAAGCTGGGCGTCAAAGGCAGCTGGGACTTTGCCTTTGAAGTCATGAACAAAGCCAATCTGGCCATCACACCAGGGCGCGACTTTGGCCATGCCGACACCTCGCGCTTTGTGCGTTTCTCCACCGCCCGCTCTTTGCCCGAACTGCAAGCAGCGATTGGGCGTTTACAAATCTTGCTGGGCTAATTGATGAGCACCGTTTTCGAACACCCCATTCGGGTGTATTGGGAAGACACAGATGCCGGTGGCATCGTGTTTTACGCCAATTACCTGAAGTTTTTTGAACGCGCCCGCACCGAGTGGCTGCGCGCGCTAGGTATCGGCCAGCACGCCTTGCGCGAAGAAACCGGCGGTATGTTTGTGGTGAGTGAAACCGCTGTCAAATACCACCGCCCCGCCAAGCTGGATGACCAGTTGCGCGTCACCGCGAAGCTGGCCGAAGGTGGCCGCGCCAGCCTGGTAATTGCGCAACAAGCATGGCTGAGCGAGACTTTGCTTTGCGAAGGCACGATTCGTATTGGATGGGTCGATGCCGCCACGATGAAGCCTGCGAGAATCCCCTCTTCTGTATTGGAACGCCTGACATGACACAAGACTTTTCCATCGTTCATTTATTGCTCAACGCGAGTTGGGTTGTTCAACTTGTGGTGTTGATGCTGATGGGCGTCTCCATCGTGAGCTGGGCCGCGATCTTTCGCAAGATTGGTTCGATCAAGCGCATCAAAGAACTCAATGACGAGTTCGAGCGCGACTTTTGGTCGGGCACCAGCTTGAACGAGCTGTTCGCTGCTGCTGCGCAAAACGCCAAAACCTCTGGCCCCATGGAGCGCATTTTTGCCAGCGGCATGCGCGAGTACCAAAAACTGCGCGAACGCCGCATCAACGACAGCAGTGCTTTGATGGACGGCGCACGCCGCGCCATGCGTGCAAGCTACCAACGCGAAATGGATGCGATTGAATCCAACCTCTCCATGCTGGCCTCCGTTGGTTCGGTGTCGCCTTACGTGGGTTTGTTTGGCACGGTGTGGGGCATCATGCACGCCTTCACAGGCTTGGCTGGCATGCAACAAGTGACCTTGGCCAAAGTGGCGCCTGGCATTGCCGAAGCGCTGGTGGCCACCGCCATCGGTTTGTTTGCCGCGATTCCTGCGGTGTTGGCCTACAACCGTTTTTCACGCGACATTGACCGCGTGTCCATCAAGTTGGAAACCTTCATCGAAGAGTTCAGCAACATCCTGCAGCGCAACAGCGCCAGCACGATGACTCACTGAGCTGGAGACGCAGCATGGCTTCTATCTCCCCTCGCTCAGGACGCGGCCGCCGTGCCATGAACGACATCAACATGGTGCCGTTCATCGACGTGATGTTGGTGTTGCTCATCATCTTCATGGTGACCGCACCGCTCATCTCGCCCAGTGTGATTGATTTGCCCAGCGTGGGTAAAGCAGCCACTGTGCCTGACCAAGTGATTCACGTTGAGATCAGCAAAGAAGAACGCATCACCGTCAAAAGCACAGGCACGGTGAACAAGTCGGTCAGCAGCACGTTGTTAGGCCTCGCGCGCGACGTGCGTGAGTTGCAAGGCGAAACCTCACAAGGCCCCGTGGTCATCACGGCAGACCGCACCATCAAATACGAAACCGTGGTCAAAGCCATGGACACGCTGCAACGCGCAGGCGTGCAACGCGTGGGCCTGTCGGTTCAGTTGGTCGACTGATTCTTAAGCCATGAGCGCATTGCCCAAGCATCTAGAGTTTGCTCCGCCGCCACCGCAAGGCACGGGCCGTTCGGTGGGTGCAGCTTTGGTCGTGCATGCTTTGCTCATCGTGGCTTTGACGGCTGGCATTCAATGGAAGCAAGACAACAGCTTGTCAGTAGAGGCTGAATTGTGGTCTGCCGTGCCCATGGCTGCTGCGCCCAAGTTGGTCGAGGTCGAAGCACCGCCGCCACCTCCCGCGCCCAAGCCTGAACCCACTCCCAAGCCGGTGGTGAAAGCCCCAGAACCGCCAGCGCCTAACCGCGATGCAGACATTGCATTGGCGAAAAAGCGCAAGCAAGAAGAAGATAAAAAACTTCAAGACACGTTGAAAGCCGAAGAACGTCGCAAAGATGAGCTGAAGAAAGAAGCCGAGAAAAAGGCCAAGGCCAAGCTCGACGAAGACAAGCGCAAACTTGAAGCCAAGAAGGAAGAAGAGCGCAAGGAAAAAGAGCGTAAAGAGAAAGAAAAAGAGAAAGAACGCGCCGAGAAGGAACGCAAAGAAAAAGAAGCGAAGAAGCAAGCCGAGCAAAAAGACAGCAAAGCTGCCGCAGAAGAAGCCAAAAAGCTCGACGCCATTCGCAAAGAAAACATGAAGCGCATCGCAGGCCTGGCAGGTGCTAGCGGCAACGAAAACGCCACGGGTACTGCCATGAAAGCCTCTGGCCCGTCCGACACCTACGGCGGTCGCATTCGTGCAAAGGTAAAGCCAAACATCACATTCGATCCAAGTTCGGTGGTGGGCAACCCCGCCGCGGAAGTGGAAGTGCGTTGCTCCCCAGATGGCACCATCGTCGGCAAAAAACTGGTCAAGTCCAGCGGCAATTCGGCATGGGACAACGCCGTACTTAAGGCGATCGACAAGACCGAAATCTTGCCGCGCGACACAGACGGTCGCGTGCACTCGCCGCTGCTGCTGGTCTTCAAACCAAACGACTAAACACACACGGAATCCATTCAGTTGTTAGAACGCTCCTTCACAGTGGACGTGTTGAAAGTCGTGGCTGCACAGTTCATTGTGTGGCACCACTTCTCAGCCTACGGCCCCATGGCAGACACCATGACCTTGATTTGGCCGCACCTCATGGAATGGCTGTATCGATACGCACGCCTGGCAGTGCAAGTGTTCTTAGTGGTCGGCGGCTATTTAGCGGCGCAGTCTGTCATGCACAAACCCATCCAAAATCCGTTGGTCAGCATTGCCAAGCGTTATCTGCGCTTGGTGCCGTTTTATGCGTTCGCACTGGCGCTGATCAGCCTTGCCGTGGCGGTGTCTCGCAACACTATCCATGCTGACTGGCTGCCGAGTGAGCCGACCTTGTTGCAGTTTTTGGCGCACGGCTTGTTGCTGCATGACATCTTTGGTTTTGAAGCCCTCTCCAGCGGCGCTTGGTATGTGGCTATTGATTTCCAGCTCTATGCGCTCTTGATTCTGCTTTGCTACACCTTGCAGACAAAGACAAACCAACGTCTGTCGATCGCAGTTGCTTTGCTGTGCGTGGCCTCTGTGTGGCAATTCAACCGTGTGGATGAATTGGACATTTGGGCCATCTACTTTTTTGCAGCCTATGGATTGGGCGTGTTGGCTGCATGGGCCAAACGCTCAGCATTTGAAACCAAGGTGTTTTGGCTCACCGCGCTGCTGGTTGTAGGCGCTTTGTGGGTCGAATACCGCACGCGCTTATCACTCGCCTTGCTGACCGCTGTTTGGTTGGTCATCAAGCCCAAAGGTTTGGTGCACTGGACGCCTCTCAAGCGTGTGGTCCACCGCTTGTCTAACAGTGCTTATGTGTTGTTCTTGACGCACTTCGGTGTGATCGTGCTCTTCAGCGACATGTGGAATAAAAGTTATTTCTACGATCCCAGCATGGCTTTGGCTTTGACAACGTTTGCATGGCTGTGCTGCGTCGCTATGGGCTTGTTTCTGCATGAAAAAGCAGAAGTTCCAATGCACCATTGGGTCTCGCAAAAAACCAAGCAATTTTTTCTTCGCCTAGCCCGCTGACAAACGGGTGTCAGTGTTTGGCATGCTGTCGCATGCATTGCCAAGCGCAAACACAAGCCAACGCAGCCGTCGCAATCGACACGGCATAAACAGACGATAGCCCCAGGGCATCGCTCAATGCGCCGCCGCCCAAAGCACCCAACACACCAGGCAGGCCATAGCCAATCGACGCGTACAGCGCTTGACCCCTGCCCCGCAAGCGACCCGGGAAATGGTGCGACAACAAAGCAATGCACGCCGTGTGATGCGTGGCAAAGGTCAGCGCGTGCAGCAGCTGAGCAAACAGCAAAGCCCACAACCATTCAGCGGCCCAAGTGGTGAGCACCATGCGCAGCACCATGGCCACAGCACACATGAACATCCACATCGACAAGCTCAACTTGGGCAGCCAACGACTTTGCGTGAAGAACCACACAATCTCGGCCGCCACTGACACTGCCCACAACACGCCGATCATGGTTTTGCTATAGCCCAGCGCATCTAGGTAAAGCGAGAAAAACACATAGATGCCAATGTGCGAGAGCACATGAAAAAACACCGAGGCGAAAAACCATTGCACCGCGCGCTGGCGAAGGACAGGCATCACAGACAGCCGAACCTCGTCGTGGTGCACCGCTTCTTTGCGGTTGGGCAGCCACCACACGCTCAGGTTGAGCAACACCAACGAGCCCACAGACCATGCAGGAAAGCTTTGCATACCCTGCACTTCAAACCAAGCGCCCGCCACAAACACGGTGACCAAAAATCCCAGAGAGCCCCACAAGCGCACACGGCCATAGCGGCGTGAGTCAAAGCCTTGGTCGGTACTCACCAAATGCGCCAAAGCGGCTTCGCTCATGGGCATCATGGCGCTGGTGTGAATGAACATCAGCAGCAACACCACAGCAATCCAAACTGCACCCCCTTCGATCAACAACCCCGCCGAGCAGACCAATGCGCAACCTGCACAAAAGCGCAGCAGCTTCACACGTTCGCCCGTGTGGTCACTTAGCCAGCCCCAGCCATAAGGTGCCAGCACGCGCGTAGCGGCTTGCACTGCGGTGAGCAAACCAATGATGGTGATGGAGAAGCCCAAATCTTTGAGCCACAACGGCAAGTACGGGTTGAAAAACCCGATATGCGCAAAGTAGCTGGCGGACAACGCCGCAAACGGAAAGAGCTGAAAACGAGAAAGCGCGTTACTCGAACGCGCTTGTGGGGTGGGAGATGTCAAAGTAGGCCTAAGTGCAAGGCCATCAAGAGCTGATATGGCCCGCAATGGCTGGCATGGTCACCTGCACATCACCGCACTGGGCACGATGCAGCAAGACATGGTCCATCACCACCAAAGCCAACAAGGCTTCGGCAATCGGCGTGGCGCGAATGCCCACACATGGGTCATGACGGCCCTTGGTCACCACCTCGGTGGGCTGACTGTTTTGGTCAATCGAGTCACGCGGGCTCAAGATGGAACTGGTGGGCTTGATGGCAATACTCACCTCTAGGTCTTGGCCCGTGCTGATGCCCCCCAACACACCACCTGAGTTGTTGGTCACGAAACCTTGGGGCGTGAGTGAGTCACCATGCGTGGTGCCACGTTGCGCCACGCTGGCAAACCCAGCACCAATCTCCACGCCTTTCACCGCGTTGAGGCCCATCATGGCGTAAGCGATGTTGGCGTCCAAACGGTCGTAAATGGGCTGGCCCAAACCCACAGGCATGCCGCTGGCCACCACGCGAATGCGTGCGCCGCAGGAGTCACCCGCTTTGCGCAAGCTGTCCATGTAGTTTTCAAAGGCTTGCACGTCAGCACAGGGGGCGTAAAACGGGTTATGGCCCACATGGTCCCAGCTCTCAAAGGGAATAGGCAGCTCGCCAATTTGCGTCATACAGCCGGCAAACGTGGTGCCGTATTTTTCTTTGAGCCACTTCTTGGCGACAGCACCCGCTGCCACCGTGGGCGCAGTCAAACGTGCCGAAGAACGGCCGCCACCGCGTGGGTCACGAATGCCGAACTTTTGAAAATAGGTGTAGTCTGCGTGACCCGGGCGGAAGGTTTGCAAGATGTTGCCATAGTCTTTGCTGCGCTGGTCGGTGTTTTGAATCAACAGCGCAATCGGGGTGCCGGTGGTTTTGCCTTCGTACACGCCGGACAAGATTTGCACTTGATCGGGTTCGTTGCGCTGAGTCACGTGTCGGCTGGTGCCGGGGCGACGACGGTCCAAGTCATGCTGGATGTCTGCCTCACACAGTGGCATGCCCGGTGGGCAGCCGTCAATCACGCAGCCAATGGCTGGGCCGTGGGATTCACCAAAGTTGGTGACGGTGAAAAGGGTTCCAAAGGTATTGCCGCTCATAAGGCGAGATTATCCCACCACCACGAGGCGCCCTGGCTTACTTATCGTCTGGGTCTGGCGTTCCGCTTGGCCAGTCTTTGATGTAGGCCTTGAGCATCTTGTTCTCAAAGTTTTGGCTGTCCACCACCGACTTGGCCACGTCGTAAAAGCTAATCACACCTTGGAGTTGGCGGTTGCCAATGACAGGCATGTAGCGCGCATGGCTCTCGAGCATCATGCGGCGCACATCGTCAATGTCGGTTTCGGGGGTACATGTGAGGGGATGGTCATCCATGGCGCTACGCACTGTGAAGTCGCCCAAGTTGCCGCCATTGCGATGGAGCGCTTGAATCACTTCACGGAAGGTCAACAAACCCACCAAATCACCGTGCTCCATGACCAAAAGGGAGCCCATGTCTTTTTCAGCCATGATGTCAACGGCGGAGACCAAAGGCTCCATCGGATCAATGGTGAACAAAGTGCCGCCGCTTTGCCCTTTGACGCGCAAGATGTCGCTGACTTTCATGGTTTATCTCCTCTGGTTATGGTCGAAATATAGCCCACAATGACCAATCAAATTCTGACAAAACACCCGAGAAAACCATGCCCGGCTATAACGATCCCAGTTTTGACACGCTCGCTTTACACGCAGGCGCAGCACCCGACCCCACCACAGGTGCACGTGCGGTGCCCATTCACCTCACCACCTCGTTTGTGTTTGAGTCTTGCGACCATGCAGCCTCGTTGTTTAACTTAGAGCGCGCAGGCCATGTCTACAGCCGCATCAGCAACCCCACCAACGCAGTGCTAGAACAACGCGTGGCAGCACTTGAAGGTGGCATTGGTGCCATCACCACAGCCAGCGGGCAAGCGGCGCTGCACTTGACGATTGCCACACTCATGGGGGCAGGCTCGCACATCGTGGCCAGCACGGCTTTGTATGGTGGCTCGCACAACCTGTTGCATTACACGCTGAGCCGCTTTGGTATTGAAACCACCTTTGTTAGCCCCAACGACATCGATGCATGGCGTGCCGCAGTGCGCCCCAACACCAAATTGTTTTTTGGCGAGACCGTGGGCAACCCGGGACTCGATGTGTTGGACATCCCCACCCTCTCAGGCCTAGCCCATGAAGCGGGTGTGCCGTTGCTCGTTGACAGCACGCTCACCACGCCCTACTTGATCAAGCCTTTTGAGCTGGGGGCCGATTTGGTTTACCACTCAGCCACCAAATTCCTGAGCGGTCACGGCACGGTGATTGGCGGCATCGTGGTGGACGGTGGCAGTTTTGATTGGGAAAAAAGTGGCAAATTCCCCGAGCTCACGCAGAGTTACGAAGGGTTTCACAACATGGTGTTCAGTGAGGAGAGCACCGTGGGGGCGTTCTTGCTGCGTGCCCGCCGCGAAGGCCTGCGCGACTTTGGCGCTTGCCTGAGCCCGCACAGTGCGTGGCTGATTTTGCAAGGCATCGAAACCTTGTCACTGCGCATGGAGCGCCACATGGCTAACACCGAAAAAGTGGTGCAGTTTTTGGCCAGCCACCCGTTGGTCAACCGTGTGGGCCACCCACTCATCGAGAGCCACACTAGCCATGCATTGGCTGAAAAACTATTGCGCTTTGGTGCACGGGGCGCTGGCTCGGTGTTCAGCTTTGACATTCAAGGCTCGCGCAAACAAGGCAAAGCCTTCATTGAAGCGCTACAAATTTTCAGCCATCTGGCCAATGTGGGCGATTGCCGCAGCCTGGTGATTCACCCTGCCAGCACCACGCACTTTCGCATGAGCGACGATGCGCTGAGCAGCGCAGGCATTGGCCCGGGCACCATTCGTTTGTCCATTGGCCTAGAAGACCCTGCCGATTTGATAGACGATTTGAAACGCGCCTTGAAGGCCGCAGAAAAAGCGGGTGGCTTAGCCCAACAAGCCTCACCAAAGTCCCAAGCCTGAAAAGAGATGGCCATGCAATTCCAACTCCAAACAGCCAGCGGCAAGGCCTATGAGGTCTACGCCTACACAGGCGGCAAAACGTTTGATGCAGCCAAGCCCACGCTCGTGTTCATTCATGGCGTGCTCAACGACCACAGCGTGTGGATTTTGCAAACGCGCTACCTCGCGCACCACGGATTCAATGTGTTGGCCGTCGACTTGCCAGGCCACGGACGCAGCGGTGGCGATGCACCATCCAGCGTGGAAGAAGCTTCGCAATTCATCGCCGATTTATTGGATGCAGCAGGTGTAAAGCAAGCGAGTTTGGTTGGCCACAGCTGGGGCTCGTTGATTGCGCTTGAAACTGCCGCACGTTTGAAAGAACGGATCACACACCTGGCCTTGATCGGCACCGCCTTCCCCATGAAGGTTTCACCCGCCTTGATTGAGGCGTCGTTGAATGAGCCCATGAAAGCACTGAAGATGGTGAATGTCTTTTCACGCGCCACACTGGCTGCGCCACCTTCAGCGCTCGGACCTGGCACATGGGTATACGGTGCTTCGATGGCTTTGGGCCGACGCGTTCTGGCCAGTAATACCCAGGTGAATATTTTTCACCGAGGCTTTGTGGCTTGCGACAGCTATCCCAACGGCTTAGAGGCGATAGCTGACGTGACCTGCCCTGTGTTGTTTGTCTTGGGGAAAAACGACCAGATGACAACACCACGCGCAGCTAAGAGCTTGATGGACCAAGCCAAAGCTACTGGCAAAACCTTCAGCCTGGTGAAGGTGCCCATGGGCCATCACCAAATGAGCGAATCACCAGAAGAAACCTTGAATGCCCTCAAAGCATTTTTGAGCGTGGCCACTTAAAGCACATCGCGCAAGCGCAAGTCTTGCCACGTCATCCACAGGCCTTCAGCCTCGGGGCTGCGAACCAACAACAAACGCTCCATCAATGGAGCCAACGGCGTGCGGTGCGGGTCGGCCAACATCACATACCGGGCTTCTTGCACATGGGTTTGACGGGCGTCAACCGACTCGCTCAAGCGAGCAATCCAATCGAGGTCCACCAAGGTGGCCAACACATCTTCTAGCTGCAAAGGGTCAAGCGCCAAGACTTCGCATAAGGTGCTTAAGCTTGCCCCGTGCTCATCGGTGGTACGCGCCAGTTGCAAACGCTGCAACACTTCCAACGCCAGCTGAAAACGCCAGCCCACACTGCGGCCATCGCGCGAGATGCCTGCCAGCAAACTAGGCAAGTTGGCGACCAAGACAGCACCAATCAGCACAATCGTCCAAGCCAAATAAATCCACACCAACAAAATTGGCACAGTCGCAAACGCACCGTACACCACCGAGTAAGTGGGAATTTGTCCAAAGTAATACGCCAACACTTTGCGCGCCACTTCACTGGCAGCCGCCACCCAAACACCCCCCACCAAGGCATGACCCCAACGCACTTGGGTGTAGGGCACGAAACGGTAAAGCGCGCTCACGGCCCATGCCAACAAAAAGAACTCCAGCACGCTAAAAAACCAACGCAGATTTCCAAGCAGATCAGGCACCGCACCACGCGACGCCGCCATGAACTGCGACATCATCACCAAGCTCGCGCCCATCAGCAAAGGGCCCAAGGTGATGGCCGTCCAATACAGGAGCATGCTGTGTGCGAAAGGACGGCGCTTGCGCACGCGCCAAATGGCGTTGAGCGTGCGATCAATCGTGAACACCAAAGCCAAGGCGGAGATAAGCAATACCGCCACACCAGCAGCCCCCAAACTGCTGGCCTTGCTGGCAAACAGCGTCAAATAGCCCAGCACTTGGCGAGAGATGTTGTCGGGGACCAAGCTTTCAACCAGGCGTTTTTGCAGCACAGTTTGAAAATCGGCAAACATGGGGAATGCGGTCAATACAGCCAGGGCCACCGTCACCAGAGGCACCAAGGCGATGGTGGTGGTGAAGGTCAAACTACCGGCGGTTTGTCCCAAACGGTCATCGCGAAAACGCAGACGCAAAGTGCGGGCGGTGTTGCGCCAAGGGAATCGAGCGAGGCGATCGAAAAAGTTCTGGAGATACGGGACAATCATGGACTGAATCATCCCACTTTCTCTACCCAAGTTCCCCATGAACCTTCAAGAAAATTCGCTCCGTCACGTGACATTCACGCGCTTGATTGCCGTGATCAGCCTGCTGGGCCTCATACTGCTGGGCTTGGCTTGGGAGCTCTGGTTGGCCCCCTTACGTCCGGGCGGAACGCTGTTGGCGCTCAAGGTGCTGCCCCTGTGTTTTCCTCTCACGGGTTTGCTGAAAAACCGCATGTACACATACCGCTGGCTGAGCTTACTGATTTGGCTGTATTTCACCGAGGGTGTGGTTCGCGCTTGGGGTGATGCCGCGCCGAGCAACTACTTTGCCATGGTGGAGGTGTTCTTGTGCGTTGTCTTGTTTGCAGCCTGCGCCTTGCATGTGCGCTTGCGTTTGAAACACGCGAAAGACAACGATTTGAGCGAAGCGCCTCAGGCTTAAGCCGTTTGGCGCTGAGGGGCTGGAATATCTAAGCCAGTCAGCATGTCAATGAGTTCGGGCAAAGTGCCAGCCGCCATTTTTTCCATCACGCGTGCGCGATGCAGTTTGATGGTGGCCGATGCCCCGCCATCAACGGTGGCAATTTGTTGGTTGGAGTACCCACGCACCATCCAATGACAGACTTCCATTTCACGCGGCGTGAGGCGCTTTAAGCGTTCTGACACTTGAATGCTCTTCTGCGCCACAACCACCGCTTGCTGTGACAGGTGCATGGCGCGCTGAATCACATCCATCATGGCTTGTGCCGTGAAGGGTTTGAGCAAAAAATCAACCGCACCCTGCTTCATAGCGACAATAATTTCTTCGGGGCGGCTGTCACCACTCACAAAAATTACGGGCACGTTGTGAGCCAAGGTTTTGAGCTGCGACTGCAAGCCAACACCCGTGGTGCCAGGCATGCGCATGTCCAGCAAAATCACGGCCGGTGAAGGAACGACGGGGTTTTGTAAAAATGCATCCGCGCAGTCATACAAGCTCACCTCGTAGCCTGAACGCTCAAGCATCGTACACAAACTGCGGCGCACAGAAGCATCGTCATCAATCACGATGACATGACCTAAGGTTTGTAAACGGTCAGAGGGGTTTGACATGGTTGCTACTCATCATTCCGTAAAGCTTGGCACCATGCTCAATGGCCATGGTGGCGTATGAAATATTGCCTTTCACATCAGCACCCGAGTGCAGCTCGACGCGACCTGTAGATTCAATGTTGCCGGTCACCACCCCATTGACCACCGCTTGCTGCGCATTGATATCACCTTCGACATGCGCCTGAGACAGCACGGACAACTGAGCGTTTGGGCTGCCATTGACATCAATATTTCCCACCACATGGCCTTTGAGTTGTACCAAGTCTTGAGACACGATGTTGCCAACGACCACGGCCGACTGGCCAATGATGGTTTTCTCAGTGGCGGCAGATGACTCAGACTGCCCAAACGTCATTTTTCTAAACATAGCTTAGCGAGCCACAGAAACTTCTAGCAACTTCACACGGGTCGCAGCGTCAGGCAAGGACACACGTCCACCTTGGAAATAAATTTGAACCTTTGACAAATGAGAGCTCGACACTTGCCAAGGCGACACGCCATAAACACTGCGGTTTTCGCCTGCCTTCATTTGCAACACGGTCGCTTGCTTATTGCCATCAACGACGCAAATGTCAACATTGCTGGTGCTGACCACATACACATAGCGGCCTTCTTTTTGCGCAATGAACGGGGTCAACTCAGGCATGACCTCATCGGCAAACGCACAAGTGGTCGATGGGCTTGAAGCCACTGCAACGGTCGATGAAGCGCTGACGGCAGAGGCTGCACGGATGGGTTCTGGGGTCGATGTCACGACAGCCATCTCGGATATGGCTGGTGTTGAGGCAGGCAGAACTGGTGTGGACTCAGCTCTAGAAGAAGAAGCCAAAAGAGAAGCATCTTCGATACGTTTCGGTCCATACAAACTGAACACAACGACCGCAACAACGAGCAACAACAAAGCACCGATGAATTGCTTATGTCGCTTGAGTTTGGCAAACAGCGCGCTTAGCTCGTCGAAAGTAGAACGATTGATCGTCGGCTGCTGGCTCATGGCCACAATTTGGTCTAGGGTGTTCAGATGCGCCTCCGCCACTTTGGCAGCATCACGCAAATCTTCAGGCACTTCAACGGACGGTGGCTCGGCCCCCAAAATCATCAACAAACGTTTATAAGCTTGGCGCTTGATCGCATCAGAATAAAACAAACCGTCGCTGTCATCGCTCTCAAGTTGGCGAACTTGCGCAACTGACAAACACGCGGTTCGTGCCAACACTAAGATATCCACGTTCGCCGCCTCACGCAGACCGCGAAGGTATTGAGGGTCACATGTGTCGTAGACACTACGCTTTGGATTTTTGTATTCGTTGGATGTCATAAAAGACAGCTTTGTCACAACTTGAAAGAAATAAAGGGCTAATGTCGCAGTGCGTGCAACAAGCGTCAATACGCCAGGTGGCGTAGCATACTTAACTACTCATTCTAGCCAGTCAGTCATCCCAACGGCTGGAGCACCACTAGCGCTTAAACTTGGTCATAGATTCTTACCAAATGACCCACATGCGCCCAATCCGCCGCCAATACGAAGATTTCATGCAACACGTGTCCAGCCACGGTGTGGCCAAGACCGACCGCACCGGAACGGGCACCCAAAGCGTGTTTGGCCATCAAATGCGGTTTGATTTGAACGAAGGTTTTCCGCTGGTCACCACCAAAAAGGTCCACCTGCGCTCCATCATTCAAGAGTTGCTTTGGTTCCTCAACGGTTCTAGCAACAACAACTGGCTGAAAGAGCGCAATGTCAGCATTTGGGACGAATGGGCCCGTGAAGATGGTGACCTCGGTCCTGTGTACGGCGTGCAATGGCGCAGCTGGCCCACGCCCGATGGTGGCCACATTGACCAAATTCAGCAAGTCATCGACACCCTCAAAAACAACCCCGACAGCCGCCGCATCATCGTGAGTGCGTGGAACGTGGCCGAACTCGACAAGATGGCCCTCATGCCCTGCCATGCGTTCTTCCAGTTTTATGTGGCACCTGCACAAAACCCAGGCGAAAAAGCCAAGCTCAGCTGCCAGTTGTACCAGCGCAGTGCCGACATTTTCTTAGGCGTGCCCTTCAACATCGCCAGCTATGCGCTACTCACGCACATGGTGGCCCAACAGTGCGACTTGGATGTGGGCGACTTCATCTGGACCGGCGGCGATTGCCACATTTACAGCAACCACCATGAACAAGTGGCGCTGCAACTCAGCCGCGAGCCTTTTGCTTACCCCACGCTACACATCAAGCGCAAACCTGATTCCATCTTCGACTACCAGTTTGAAGACTTCGAGGTGTTGGACTACCAATGCCACGGTGCGATCAAAGCCCCCGTGGCAGTATGAATGCAGCGGTTTAAGCCATGACTTTGAATTTAATTTTTGCACGCGCACGCAACGGCGTCATTGGCAAAGACAACACGCTGCCTTGGCACTTGCCTGAAGACTTGGCCCACTTCAAACAAACCACGCTTGGCCAACCCGTGGTGATGGGCCGAAAAACATGGGAATCTCTCCCCCCTAAATTTCGTCCATTACCCGGGCGCACCAACATCGTGGTCACGCGCCAAACCAGTTGGCAAGCTGAGGGCGCTGTGGTGGCCCACTCCATAGAAGAAGCGATGCAACACTGCCCATCTGACACGCAGGTGTGGGTCATTGGCGGCGCAGAGGTCTACGCGCAAGCCATGCCCTTGGCAGCTCGCGCCGTGGTGACCGAGATTGATGCTGACTTTGAAGGTGACGCCTTTGCACCCACCTTTGATCTCAGCTGGCAAGAAGCTGAACGCACATCACACACTGCGGCCAACGGCTTGCGCTACAGCCTCGTCACCTTGACGCGCACGCCTTAATTCAACACACACAACTCACACATGCAACTTGCCACCTGGAACGTCAACTCACTCACCGTCCGTCTACCTCAAGTGCTGGACTGGTTGGCGACCAACCCCGTCGATGCCTTGGTGCTGCAAGAAACCAAATGCACCGACGACAAATTTCCGCATGAAGCCATTGAAGCTGCAGGCTACAAGGTGACCTTCTTCGGTCAAAAAACCTACAACGGTGTCGCCCTGCTCTCACGCAGCGAAGCAACCGCTGTGGTGAAAAATATCCCCGGCTTTGAAGACGACATGGCCCGTGTGATTGCAGGCACGGTCGATGACGTGCGTGTGATTGGCGCCTACTTTCCAAACGGCCAAGCGCCCGACAGCGACAAGTTTGTTTACAAAATGCGCTGGCTCAAAGCCCTGCAAACCTGGCTGCGCGAAGAACTCCAACAACACCCCAAGCTGGTATTGATGGGCGACTTCAACATCACCGTGGACGACCGTGATGTGTGGGACCCTGTTGCCTTGAAAGACACCATCCACTGCACAGTGGAAGAACGTGACCACTTTCAAGCTTTGATCGACCTTGGCACACACGATGCCTTCCGCTTGTTTGAGCAAGCCGACAAAAGCTACAGCTGGTGGGACTACCGCGAGTTTGCATTCCGCCGCAACCGTGGTTTGCGCATTGACCACATCTTGGTCAGCGATGCGCTCAAGCCATCCGTCCAAGCATGTGTGATTGACAAAGCGCCGCGCAAAAACGAGCGCCCCAGCGACCACACACCCGTTGTGGTGACGCTCGCTTAATCAACCCACAGCCCTTGCACGCAAGGGCTAGGGCCAATCAATCGTCTAAGCCCAATTCTTGAATTTTGCGAGTAATGGTGTTGCGGCCAATGCCCAACTTCTGCGCGGCCTCGATGCGACGACCCCGCGTGTTGACCAAGGCAGTTTGAATCAAACGCGCTTCAAATCGGTTGACCAACACATCCCACACATCCGTGCGGCCCGCCACGAGCAAACTCATGGCCTCTGCCTCTAGGCCCTGCTCCCAATCGGCACCCGGCATATTGAGCACCACGGGCACAGCACTGTCAGGCAAAACCGCCGCAACAGGTGCCACATGACTCACGTCTTGCAACACGGGTGCACTGAACCCTGATGTGTCTTGCCCTGTGTGGTTAAGTGCAGCCAATGCATCACCCGACAGCATGACCTCGGGCGGCAAGTCTTTGGGCTCAATCACTTGCGAGGGCGCCATCACGGTCAGCCAATGACAAATGTTTTCCAGCTGACGCACATTGCCCGGGAACGCAAATTGGTCAAGCACCGTTTGTGCGCTTTCTGAGATCCGTTTGGATTCCACGCCCAATTGTTGTGCACTCTGCTGCAAAAAGTGGCGCGTCAAAGTGGGGATGTCTTCGCGGCGCTCGCGCAAGGCAGGCAATCGCAAACGAATCACGTTCAGGCGGTGAAACAAGTCTTCGCGAAACACGCCATCTTTGACGCGTTTTTCTAAGTCTTGGTGCGTGGCCGCAATCACGCGCACATTGGCCTTGATGGCGTTGTGGCCGCCCACGCGGTAGTAAGTGCCGTCACTCAACACGCGTAGCAAACGGGTTTGCAAATCAAAGGGCATGTCGCCAATTTCATCGAGAAACAGTGTGCCGCCCTCGGCCTGCTCAAAGCGACCGCGGCGCGTGGTTTGTGCGCCTGTGAATGCACCACGTTCGTGCCCGAACAGCTCACTCTCTAACAAGTCTTTGGGAATCGCAGCGGTGTTGATGGCCACAAACGGGCCTTTGTTACCCGCGTCGCCGCGAGGTGAGTGTTTGTGCAAGGCACGCGCCACCAACTCTTTGCCGGAACCGCTCTCGCCCGTGATCATGACCGTCACATTGCTTTGGCTCAAACGGCCAATCGCACGAAACACATCTTGCATGGCGGGCGCTTGGCCCAGCATTTCAGGCGTGGCATCTTGTTGCTCGCTTTGTAGTTGTTCGCGTTGGCTTTCGTCCAAAGCGCGACGAATCAGCTCAACAGCTTTGGGCAAGTCAAACGGCTTGGGTAGGTATTCAAACGCACCGCCTTGAAAGGCGGACACCGCGCTGTCCAAATCAGAAAAAGCCGTCATGATGATGACGGGCAATGCAGGCAAGCGCTCTTTCACCTTGGTGAGCAAATCGAGCCCCGAGCCACCCGGCATGCGAATGTCACTGACCAAAATTTGCGGGCCGTCGTCCTCGCTCACCGAGTCGAGCGCTTGCAGCACTTCGCGTGGGCTGGTGAAGCTGCGCGTGGGCAGGTTCTCGCGCAACAGCGCTTTTTCCAGCACGAAGCGAATTGACTGGTCGTCGTCCACAATCCAAATCGATTTCATCTCGGCACTTTCTGTTCTAAGTTAGGGGCCACGCGAGGCGTCAAGGCAACGGGATGAGGATTTTGAAATCCGTGCGTCCCGGCACACTGTCACACTCAATCAAGCCATGGTGCTGTTGCACAAACGTTTGTGCCAAATTCAACCCCAGGCCAGAACCGCCATCTCGTCCAGAAACCAAGGGAAAAAATAACCTGTCCTTGATTTCTTGCGGAATGCCGGGCCCGTTGTCTATCACATGCAATTCCAGTGCCAACCGATAGCGTTGTTTGCCAAAAGTCACTTGTCGGCTGATGCGGCTGCGTAAAACAATCTCAGCGTCTCCTTCAAGCACACGGTCCGCCAGCGCTTGGGCTGCGTTGTGCACGATGTTGAGCACAGTTTGGATGAGTTGCTCACGGTCACCACGGAATTCGGGAATGGACGTGTCGTAGTCGCGCACCACCCGTAGCCCCTTGGGGAACTCAGCCAAGATCAGGCTGCGCACCCGCTCACACACCTCGTGGATGTTCACATCGCCCACCACATGCGGGCGACGGTGCGGCGCCAGCAGGCGGTCGACCAGCAGCTGCAAGCGATCAGCCTCGTGGATGATGACTTGGGTGTACTCAATGAGGTCTTTGCTTTCGACTTCCATTTGTAACAATTGCGCCGCACCACGAATACCGCCCAAAGGGTTTTTGATTTCATGAGCCAAGTTGCGAATCAGCTCTTTGTTGGCTTGGGCTTGGTCTATCAAGCGCTCTTCTCGGTCTTGACGGGTTTGCTGCTCTAAGGGCAGCAGTTCGACCAGAACCTCACCCTTCACATCTGTAGGCGCCACGATGACGTGCACGGGCATGGCGTCTTGCAGCGGGCGGCGCAAATGGGCGTCGTAGCGCATGGTGGCAAAGGCGTTGGTCTGGGCACCTTGCAGCGCGTTATTGAACGACTGTGCCTCAGTGAAATAGCTGGTCAGTGCCGAGCCTTCGATGGTGCGGCGTGACACACCCATCACATCCTCAAGGGCCGCATTGGCAAACAGCACCACGCCATCGGTGCGGACCACGGCCACCAAGGTGGCCAGCAAATCGAAAGCTTGGGCATAGCTAGGCTGGGCTTGGCTAAACGTTGTCATGGTTTGACTCCGGTCTGGGCTGGGAGGCCCAAGCGCGACAACTCGCGCTGCAGCCCCGCCACATCAGCCTCTGTACGTTGCAAGGCACCGCGCAACTGCGCCACGCGGTCTTGGTATTTTTGGGGTTGGCGATGTTCATCCGCGCGCCGCTCGGGCTCGCCGTTGTGCCATTCGCGCAGCAACTCGGCATGTTGGCGCTGTGCTTTTTGTAATTCAGCTTGCAGCACAGCCTGGGCCTGTGCATCACGTTGGCGCTGCTCGCTGCTGTCCACTTTGGCAGAACCACCGCTGGCATTGAGCATTGGCGACACTGCCTGCGGCACTTGTACACGCGTGCCCTCAATCACCGTCACGCTACCGCCAGCCAAAGGCTTGCAGTTGAGTGCGGGGTCAGGTTGGTTGGTATAGGCATTGCCACAACGGTAAATGCGCTGCGGTTCAGACATGGCGCATGCCGACCACACAGCCAAACAAATACCTATCAAAAAAGAACGGTGCAACAAAGAGGTCATCACTTAAGGGCAGTTGAAACAAAAAAGGACGGCTTGCGCCGTCCTTTTATTGCACATGTCGTTGCAAAAATTACAGCGAGTAGTACATGTCGTATTCGACAGGAGACACTTCCACACGGCTGCGGTTGACTTCTTGCATCTTCAAGTCGATGTAAGAGTCGATCCACGAGTCGGTGAACACGCCGCCTTTGGTCAAGAAAGCGCGGTCTGCGTTCAATGCGTCCAAAGCTTGGTCCAAGCTAGAACACACGGTTGGCACCAACTTGTCTTCCTCTGGAGGGAGGTGGTACAAGTCTTTGGTGGCTGCTTCGCCTGGGTGGATCTTGTTCTCGATGCCGTCCAAACCAGCCATCAACAAGGCTGCGAAGCCGAGGTAAGGGTTGCACAATGGATCTGGGAAACGAGCTTCAACGCGGCGACCTTTGTCGCTGGCCACGTTAGGAATACGAATCGAAGCAGAGCGGTTCTTGGCCGAGTAAGCCAATTTCACTGGCGCTTCGAAGTGAGGCACCAAACGCTTGTAGCTGTTGGTACCTGGGTTGGTGATGGCGTTCAAAGCACGGGCGTGCTTGATGATGCCGCCGATGTAGTACAGCGCCAAGTCAGACAAACCAGCGTAGCCAGTGCCTGCGAACAAGTTCTTGCCGTCTTTCCAGATGGACTGGTGAACGTGCATGCCAGAACCGTTGTCGCCAGCGTAGGGCTTAGGCATGAACGTGGCAGTTTTGCCGTAAGCGTTGGCCACGTTGTGGATCACGTACTTTTGCAGCAATGTCCAGTCAGCACGCTCAACCAAGGTTGAGAAACGTGTACCGATTTCGCATTGGCCAGCGCCAGCCACTTCGTGGTGGTGCACTTCGACGGGGATGCCCACGGACTCGAGCAACAACGACATTTCGCTGCGCATGTCGTGCGTGCTGTCGACAGGAGGCACTGGGAAGTAGCCGCCTTTGACGCGGTTACGGTGACCACGGTTGCCGCCTTCGATTTTCTCGCCGGTGTTCCAAGGGGCTTCGTATTCGTTGATGGCGTAGAACGTGTTGTTTGGCTCAGTGCTCCAACGCACTTCGTCGAACAAGAAGAACTCTGGCTCTGGACCGAAGTAAGCGGTGTCGCCAATGCCAGACTGCTTGAGGAAAGACTCAGCGCGCTTGGCGATCGAACGTGGGTCACGCTCGTAGGCTTTGCCGTCTGTAGGTTCGATCACGTCGCAGATCAAAACCAAAGTGATTTCTTCGAAGAAGGGGTCGATGATGGCGCTGCTTGGATCAGGCATCAACAACATGTCAGAGGCTTCAATGCCTTTCCAGCCAGCAATAGAAGAACCGTCAAACGCTTGACCTTCTTCGAACTTGCTTTCGTCAAACTGCGACACGGGCGCAGTGATGTGCTGCCATTTGCCACGGGTATCGGTGAAACGGAAGTCAACGAATTTAACTTCGTTCTCTTTCACCATTTTCATTACGTCTGCGACGGTCTTGGCCATCAAGTTCTCCTGCTAGGGTTGTTAGATTAAAAGTGTTTCGAAGATGAAGGATGCAGTTTCTGTGCCAGCAAGCGCCACACATGGCCAGTCATCAGCTTCAGCGTCAAGACGCTTATTTTGCACCGAGATTGGCGCTAATCAGCGGCAAAAACGCATTCTGGTGCGCAAATGCCGCAAATTGCAGTGCACTTTTTTGGTGCAATTTTGCACCAAAATGAATCACGCTTATTTGCGCACCATTTCTGGGCCTAACTTGAAGCCGAATGGTTGAAGGCCCGCGAGCATCGCGGCATAAGCGACTGCGACCTTTTCTGGCGCACCTTTCACGCCCAACTCAATGTGACGCCCATGCACGGGGTGGTCAACGCTGGGCAAGCTGAATATTTTGATGCCATCAAAATCGCGCTCTAAAGCTTCCATCAGCGGCGTGATGGTGGCTTCCATCGAGCCATAGATGACGATGGACTGCTCAATCCAAGCATCGTGCTGAAACAGATGCGGGTAATGCGTGTCGAGCACCCATTCCATCATCGGCCAAGCCATTACCGGAAAGCCTGGCACAAAGTGCACGACGCCACCGCCAGCGCCGGTGCAACTGAAGCCGGGAATCTTGTTGTACGGGTTGGGAATGATGCGCGCGCCCAAGGGGAACACACCCATGTTGAGGCGATGGATGTTGTCGTGTCGGTCAGGCTCATACGGCACGCCCTGCTCTTTGGCCGTATCTTGAATCCGCTCGCGAATCAAGGCTTCAGCCTCATTGTGTAACACGATGTCCACCCCCAAAGCCTTGCCTGCGCATTGACGCGTGTGGTCGTCCGGTGTTGCACCAATGCCGCCACAAGAAAACACGATGCTGTTGCTGTCAAACGCGCGAGCCAGCGTGCGCGTGATGCGCTCGGACGAATCGCCCACGTAGTCAGCCCAATCGAGGGACAAACCACGTGCGTTGAGAAGCTCAATGAGTTTGGGCATGTGCTTGTCGGCACGCTTGCCTGAGAGAATTTCATCGCCAACGATGATGAGGCCGAACTCGGGCCGGTTTGCTGGCTGAGCGTTAGACGCTTGGGGGTTGGGGTGTGCTGCTTGGGTCATCCGCCAATGCTACCGTGGGTAGCGGCACCGAGGCGCCCATCACCACAGTGCCCGACTCCGCCCGCAGGGCTTCTAGGGCAGCCAAGCTGTAATGCGTGAACCACAGCGAAGTGAATGCAAACACCAAGGCATAAATCCAAATGGCCAAGGGAATGAGCACCAAAAACGCCGCCGCAAACACCGCACCGGACGCCCACACGAGGCTAGGCAGCGCGCCCATGTAGCCTGTGAGCACACCAATCGTCAGCAATGCAGCGCGGTGCTGACGGCCAATGGCCAAACGCTCTTCCCGGCTGGCGTGGTCGACCAAGGCGTCAAACACCATCACGCGGTAGCTGAGCCAACCCCAAATGAGCGGCGGCACGATGAACATCAAGGGCGGTACCGCCCACAGCGGTAAAGAAATCACCATGGCAACCATGGCAATCACGGTCGAGCCCACCGTCCAAGCCAAACTGGTGAACGTCGTGCCCCCATGCTTGAGCGCCAAATGCGCGAAGCGTCGCTGCACCACGAGGTCCACCAAAGCGGGCGTCATCATCAAAGACACGGCCAGCAACGAGATGATCACTAAGACGGGCGTGATGGCAAAAATCACCACCAGCGGCACCATAACGGCTTGCAACTCCGTCGCACCTTTGTCTTGCAGCCAATCCATCATGCCTTGCAACACTTGCCACGAAGCCAGCATCTCGCGCACCCAGTCTTGGGTGGGCGACCAATAGAAGTAACCCCAGCTCACCGACAGCACCAGCAACATGGCCAGGGGCAACAGAGAGAGGAGCATTACGCGAGGCATCAAGCAATAAGCCAGTGCACGCCAAAAAGAATCCAAAAACAAACGCATGCCAAAAGCATACCGCAGGTATTTAACGCGTGGATGAAAAACCCAATGCGTGCATGAGGCGTTTGATACCCAATCGCTGCTGCGACCAGAAACCTTCGCCGTAATCAACCCCCTGCTCCACTTGGTCGCGGATGCCGGTGGACTCAAAACGCAGGTCGAAGTTGGCCGTGCCAAACATCACATCCCACCAAGGCAAGAGCACGCCAAAGTTATGTCCGCCCAGAACGGTTTTCGCGCCTTGGGATGTTTCATGTCCCAAGCCAATGGCGTGATGCAGCCGATGAAAGCGCGGGCTGACCCACACACGCTCGCCCCACTTGCCAAAGCTCACACGTAAGTTGGCGTGCTGAAAGTTTTCAAACAGCTGCGTGATGGCCACCACTGCGACAAACTGCGTGGGTGCGATGCCAATGAGCTGCGCAATCAACACCCAAACTACGGCACCTAGCAAATCATCTAGCAAGTGGTTGCGGTTGTCGGTCCACTGCGTCATTTGGCGCTGCGAGTGGTGCAGTGCGTGCAAGGCCCACCACCAGTTCCACTGATGCTGCGCGCGGTGCAGCCAATAGTTGACGAAATCAAACACGACGAGATAAATGACAAAACTGGTCAACGGCCCATCAGTCACCCCGGGCCAAATGTCTTCCAAATGGAACGTGCCAATACCTTGCACGCGCAACTCTCCCATCAGGGTGTCGAGCACCGGGTCGACCAACAAAAACAGCGCCACGCGAAACAGCCCCAATCGGTGAATGAGTGTGTAAATCACGTCGGTGCGGATGGCCTTTGAATCGCGCATCACCTCAACCGGACGCCACCGTTGCAGAGGGCCAATCACGGCCAGCATGACGATGATTTGTATCAGCCCCACCAGGAGCCACCCAGTGCCGTTAAACACATCCTCCAAACGGTTGCCAAGGCCCAGTGCAAACGCGAGGGGCTGCATCACGCCTTCATACAAAGTGGCTTGGGTGTTGGCAAAAAAATCAATCAACGTATCCATGGTTTGAATTGTGGATGTTCTTTGAGCGTGGCAAAGCAAAACCCTTTGGCTTTGAGGCCTTCAATCAATGGCTCCAACACAGCAGGTGCCCAAGGGTCTTGGCGCGACCAGATGCCCAAATGCGCCATCAAGATATCGCCCGAGCGGATGTTGTTCAACGCACGTTGCTGCAGCATGGCATTGGGGAATTTATCGCTGGGCAACTCGTCGCCCAAAAAGCCCGCATCGGCCCAGCCCACGTGTGCAAAACCACATTGTTTGGCAGCAGCTAACAACGAGGGGGAGGTTTTACCGCCAGGTGCGCGAAACAAAGGCAAAGGCTTGACGCCTGTGATTTGCTCTAGGCGAGTGTTGGACAACTGAAGCTGGTCGCAATAGCGTTGGCTGGTCCACACTTCGGTTTGGCCTTTGTTAGGACCCGCGGTAGGGCGCATTTGCCAGCTGCCGCGTGGCAGGTCTGATCGCCAGTAAACGTGGTCAAAGGTGTGGGAGGCAAAGGCGTGGCCTTCTGCGCCGCGAGCACTCCACCAGGCAGCCCAGTGATCGCCCAACGAGCCATCGCCCTCTTTGGTCGGCTCATTGGCCGCAAAAAAAGTGACTTTGACATTTTGACGGTTCAAGACATCGGCGATCAAGGGTGCCACCCCCATGTGGCCGGTGTCAAAGGTGAGGTACAGCGGTTTGCTGCAAGGCACCGTCGCTTGCACGGCAGCACAGTACAGCCCCAAACAAGCCACCGCCCACGCCCGCCATGAAACGCATGGGCGCTTCAAGGACAAGGGGCGCTGCTGCGGTTGGCTCATGGTCAATACCGTTTGGCGTGGTCCAAGGTCCAAATGCCGTGCGGTGATTTGCCCACTTTAATTTGGCGCACCAGCTGGCCTGTGGCGGTGTCAATCACACTGACTTTTTTGATCCAGCGCGAGGACACAAACAGCAGCTTGCCATCTGCCGTGACCTCCATGCAATCGGGCCCACCTGGTGCTGCGAATTGCTGAACAGACTCTAAATTGAAATAGTCAATTTTGTTGACCGTGTTGGCCACGCGGTTACCCACAAACACATGGCGGCCATCCCCCGCTGCGCGAAACGCATGGGCGCCGTCACCCGTGGGAATGGTTTTGAATAACTTGGGGCTTGTGCCCGACACGTCAAACACTTGCACATGGTTGTCGCCGGTCAGGCCCACCAATAGGTATTTGTCGTTGGGTGTGCCAAATACGTCGGCTGGCATTTCGCCTGTTTTCATGCGCCATTTGATGGCTTGTGTGGCCAAGTCCACCGCGACCAGCTCGTTGCTGTCTTGCATGGTGGCATAGGCCGTGGTGCTTTTGGTGTCAATCCAAATGTGGCTGGGCGTTTTGCCAGAAGGAATGCGCTTGGCGAGCGTCAGCTCTTGGCCGTCCCAGCGGTAAATGTCAATGTGGTTCAAACGGTTGGCCACCGTGACAAACCATTTCATGTCGGGCGAGAAGCGCAGCTGGTAAGGGTCAATCGTGCCGCGCACCACGCGTTGCACTTCGGCTGTGCGAGGGTCGATGAAGGTCAACGAGTCGCTACCGGCGTTTGCCACGATGACCGATTTTTCGTCGGGCGTGAGGTAGATGTGATGGGGCTCTTTGCCCGTGGGGATGCGGCGCGTTTCTTTCCAAGTGACAGGGTCAATGACGCTGACATTGGCTTCTAAAGAATTGAGCACAAAAATAGGGTTGGCCGCTTGAGCGGCGCTGGCTGCCAAAAGCAGCATGCTGGCAAAAACCAGCGACAAACGTTGAATCAAAAACACAAAAAATACCTTGAAAAATCTGCTCTCAGTGTAACGAGCAGGGTCTAGCCCCAGCTCAAGTGGGGCTTCAATTGGGCCGAACTTCGTTGACGCAGCGCAAACAAGCCACACGGGCCGAGCGAAGTTAAGCGTTTGTAGCTAACAGCTTCAACTCGTCTTCGCTGATCCAGCGCCACTGGCCAGGCGCCAAATCAGCAGGTAAAGGCATGGCGCCGATTTGTGAGCGGTGCAAACCCACCACCTTGTTGCCCACAGCCGCCAACATGCGCTTGACTTGGTGGTACTTACCTTCGGTCAAAGTCAAACGCAAATGGTGCTCAGCCACCGCCATACACGCTGCAGCTTTCACAGGCTTGGGCGAATCGTCCAACACCACACCGTCGAGCAGGCGTTGCACTTGTGTATCGTCCAAAGGGTCATCGGTGGTCACCTCGTACACCTTGGGCACGTGGTGGCGGGGAGAACTCATGCGGTGAATCAGTGGGCCATCGTCGGTCAGCACCAACATGCCCGTGGTGTCTTGGTCCAAGCGACCCACCGCTTGCACACCTTGCACCGCGCTTTTTTGTGGGCGGTAGCGCAAAGGCGGCGGCAGCAAGGTGTACATGCTGGGCCACGCCGAAGGCTTGTGAGAGCACTCGTAGCCTGCGGGCTTGTGCAGCAGCACATAGGCTTTGGCGTGATACGGCCACAGCACGCCTTGCACCGAGTACGGCAGACCTTCGTGCACGTCAACGTCTTCCAGTGCATCGTCACAGGTGACCAAGCCCTCCCCCAGATCGACCTGCACGTAGCCCTGTTGAATGAGGCCCGCGCAAATACGGCGCGTGCCAAAACCTTGGGAATACAAAATATCTTGCAATTGCATATGCCAATCGTAATCGCTTAAGCTTTGAAACAAAGGCGCACACCATGAAACCCAGCTCACACTATTTGCAATGCCACGGCTTCAACATCCACTACACCGTGTGGGGCGATGCGTGCCTGCCCGTGGTGATTGCCTGGCACGGCTTAGCGCGCACAGGACGAGACTTTGATGCATTGGCCGAACAACTGAGCGCTGACTACCGCGTGATTTGCCCCGACACCATTGGCCGAGGCCTGAGCCAGTGGAGCTCTGCGCCAAAGGACGATTACAGCTTTGCCACTTACGCGCGCATCGCGCTTGACTTGATGGATGCACTGCACATTGAACAAGCGCACTGGATTGGCACGTCGATGGGTGGCGCTTTGGGCTTGGTATGTGCCGCAGCAATAGAACTGCCCGCTTTCAAAGGCCGCATGCGCAGTCTCGTGCTGAACGACATCGCACCTGAAATTTCTGCGACTGCCGTGGAACGCATCAAAGCCTACGCAGGCCAGCCGCCCGCGTTTGAGACCGTGCCCGAACTCGAGGCCTTCTTCCGCGCGGCCTACGCACCCTTCGGCCAGCAAACCGATGCGCAGTGGACGCACCTGACAGAAACCTCCACTCGCCGCTTGCCAGACGGTCGCGTGACACCGCACTACGACCCCAACATCACACAGCAGTTTTTCCGTGAGGTGCCTGAGTACCCCATGTGGGCTGAATACGACGCGCTGAACATTCCTGTATTGGTGATGCGTGGTGCAAACTCAGACTTGATTTCCCCTGACACCATTCAAACCATGCACACACGTGGTCCGGGTGCCAAAGCTTTGTTACGTGCGGAAGAGATTGATGGCTGCGGTCATGCGCCGGCGTTGAACGTGCCTGCACAATGGCAATTAGTGATGGACTTTTTAAAAGCGGCGAGTTAGATCGGCACCCACAGCGGATGCTTGTGCATCACTGCTGCAAAGTCTTCTGAGGCTTCGAATGTGCTCAGCCATTGCACCAACTCAGGCCAAGGCTGCGCGTCAAACCACGTGCGGTCGGTTCGCGCAAACTGGCGCACAAACGGTGCCACGCACGCATCGAGCAAACCCCACTGGGCGCCAGACAAACACGCATGGGCTTGCAAGCGTTTTTGCCAACGCATCAACACCTCAGCGCCTTGCGTGCGATGCGTCACACCATCCGTCAAACCAAAGCGTTGCGGGTATTTGTAGCGGTCCAAATGCGCTTTGAATTCGCCATCGTTCAACGCAATTTCTTCCTGTGCAAACGCCCAAGTCTCAGGCGTTGTAGGCAGCCAAGTCTGCGGGTCGCTTTGCTGCAAAGCCCATCGCATGATGTCTAGGCTTTGCGCTAACACCTCGCCTGTAGACAAGCACAACACCGGCACCGTGCCCTTGGGGGACACCGCCAACATCTCAGCAGGTTTGTTTTTCAAAGCCACTTCGCGGTGCTCGTAGCTCACACCACTCACATGCAAGGCCAAGCGTGCACGCATGGCATAGGGACAACGGCGAAAAGAATAAAGCAAATGCATGAGTAAAACCGAGTAACCAAGGCGTCAGTCCGTACTGGAAAGTTTGAATGTCATCAGGAAGAATGGCTTGCACAACAGATCTTAAAACAGGCGCATTCAGCCAAGGAGACAAACCATGCAACGTCGTCAATTTTTTCAAAATTCTGCGCTCGTCACCTCAGGCGCATTGGTGGGATGCGCCACACCTGGATTTGCCTCCGGTAGTCCGAAGACACCTTTCAAAGTGCCAGCCACCTTCATCCCCATCGTTGGCTCGGACGAAATGTTTCCCGTGCGACGCATCTACTGCATCGGTCGCAATTACGCGGCACACGCCCGCGAAATGGGATCGGACCCCACACGCGAACCACCCTTTTTCTTCCAAAAGCCAACAGATGCCATTCAGTATGTGGCAGCGGGCACGGTGGCTGATCACCCCTACCCCACATTAACCAAAAACTACCACTACGAAGCCGAATTGGTCGCTGTTCTTGACAAAGGTGGGCGCAATATTCCCGTCAACAAAGCACTCGACTTGGTCTATGGCTACACAATAGGCCTCGACATGACGCGCCGCGATTTGCAACGCGGCATGGGTGACGAAAAGAAACCTTGGGAAATCGGTAAAAGTTTTGACAAATCAGCGCCCATCGGCGCTGTGCACAAACTGGCGCAAACAGGCCATTTCCTCAAAGGCGACATCTGGCTCAAAGTGAACGGTCAAGTCAAACAAAAAGCTAATTTGAACCAAATGATTTGGTCTGTGGCCGAGCAAATTAGCAAGCTGTCAGAAGCGTTCGAGCTGTTCCCAGGCGACATCATTTACTCGGGCACTCCAGAAAACGTAGGCCCCGTGGTGCGCGGCGATGTGATTGAAATGCACATCGACGGTTTGCCTAACCTCAGCGTGAAAATCGTTTAACAGGCATCAAGTCACGGGTGCTGGGTTGAACAACACCAAAGCGTTGTGCAGCTTCCAGTGCTCGGCCCATGTTTTTTTGCGGCCACTGGCTACATCCAGCATGAGCTCAAACAGCTCCATCCCGACTTCTTCAATCGTCTTGGAGCCATCGGCAATGGTGCCGGCATTCACATCCATCAAATCATGCCAGCGACGCGCTAGGTCGGTGCGTGTGGCCACTTTGATGACCGGGCACTCAGCCAAACCATAAGGTGTACCCCGCCCTGTGGTGAACACATGCAGGTTCATGCCTGCTGCCAATTGCAACGTGCCACAAATGAAATCACTCGCAGGCGTGGCCGCATAAATGAGGCCTTTTTGTTTGAGCTTTTCACCGGGTGACAACACGCCTGAAATCGGCGCAGAGCCCGACTTGACGATCGAACCCATGGCTTTTTCCACGATGTTGGACAAGCCGCCTTTTTTATTGCCAGGTGTGGTGTTGGCACTGCGGTCCGCACGGCCACGCGCCAGATAAGCGTCGTACCAAGCCATCTCACGAATCATGGCCTGCGCCACTTCAGGCGTGGTGGCGCGTGAGGTAAGTTGGTCGATACCATCGCGCACTTCGGTCACCTCGGAGAACATCACGCTTGCGCCAGCTCGCACCAACAAATCGGTGCAATAGCCCACGGCAGGATTGGCTGTGACACCCGAAAACGCATCACTGCCCCCACATTGCACACCCACCACCAATTCGCTCGCAGGCACGGTCTCGCGACGGCGTTGGTTCAGGCGTTGCAAATGGTGCTGCGCAGTTGTCATGATCGAATCAATCATGTACATGAAGCCCACGTGCGCGTCATCTTGCAGGCACACCACATCGAGTGCCTCGCCGCGTTGGTCGTTGATGGGGATGGCGCCAGGTGGCATCAAACGCTCAGGTTGCAGTTTTTCGCAGCCCAAACTCACCACCATCACTTCACCGCCAAAGTTGGGGTTCAAGCTGATGTTGCGAAGCGTTCGAATCGGAATCTCTGCGCCATCGGCATCTATGGCTACGCCACAGCCGTAGGTGTGCTCAAGGCCCACCACATCGTCCACATGGGGAAACTTGGGTAACAGCTCAGCCTTGATGCGTTGCACAGCAAACTCAACCACACCCGAGACGCACTGCACCGTGGTGGTGATGGCCAAAATGTTGCGCGTGCCCACCGAACCGTCGGTATTGCGATAGCCCTCGAAGGTGTAGCCCTCTAGCGCTGGCAAAGGTTCTGGCTTCACAGTGGCGATCGGCAAGTTATCTAACTCACGTGCTGAGGGCATTTGCAGCAACCGCTCATGCACCCAACCGCCTGCGGGAATGTCTTTCAAGGCATAGCCAATCGCGATGCCATAGCGCAGCACCGCGCCATCTGCAGGAATGTCGACCAAAGCCACCTTGTGCCCCTGAGGCACGGCGTCACGCAAACACAAGCCGTCAGGCAACACAGTGCCTGCGGGCAAACCACCGTGGTTGGCCACAATTGCCACGTTGTCTTGAGGCTGCATGCGTATGGTGAGTGGGGTCATCGATGTCTCCTATCATTTGGCTTGGGTTCAAAGCCTGTACAAGCGCAATGATAGCGGTACCATAAACAAACATGCAATCCAGCAGAGCCAAAGAATTTCATGACCGACAAAGAACAACCCAAACGTTCGCGCCGCAGCAGCGGTGCCATGACCCTGCGCGATGTGGCCATGCTCGCCGGTGTTGCTCCCATCACGGCATCACGGGCCATCAATACGCCCAACCAAGTCTCGCCCGATGTGCTGCGTAAAGTGCAAGAGGCTGTGCAGCGCACCGGCTATGTGCCCAACCGCATGGCGGGTGGTTTGGCCTCTTCGCGCAGCCGTCTGATTGCTGCAGTGGTGCCAAGCACGGTGGTGTCGGTATTCATGGAAACCATCGAGGCTTTGAACGGCACTTTGTTTGACGCGGGCTACCAATTGATGCTGGGCCAATCAGGCTACTCTGCCGAGCGAGAAGAACTGCTGCTTGAGGCCATCATTGGTCGCCGCCCAGACGGTATTTTCATCACAGGCATCTTGCCGCCAGGCAAGGCGCGCACGCGCCTGATGGCATCGGGCATTCCAGTCGTCGAAACTTGGGACTTGACCCCCACACCAATTGACATGCTGATTGGCTTCTCCCACTCGGACATTGGACGTGAAGTGGCTCAATTTCTGATGCACAAAGGCTACAAAAAATTCGCCATCGTACGCGCCGAAGATGAGCGCGCTGACCGCCGCACCACAGCTTTTCAAGAGACCGTCGCTCAGCAAAATTTGCCTCCCGTATTTGTGACCAACGTGGGCGCCTCGCGTTCACTCAAAAGCGGCCGCGAAGCCATGGCTCGCATCTTGGTAGAAGCGCCAGATACCCAAGCCATTTTTTGCAGCTCAGACCTACTAGCTCTGGGCGTGATGACCGAGGCCCGTGCACGTGGACTAGCCGTGCCAGACGACATCGCTGTGATGGGCTTTGGTGATGTTCCTTTTGTGGCAGACATGGTGCCTGCACTCACCACCGTGCGCATCAATGGCGGGCAGATTGGCAAGCTCGCAGCGCAATTTTTGATGGATCGTGCTGAAGACCGCGCAGTTGAGCCACGCATCGTGGATGTTGGCTTTTCAATCATCGAACGCGACAGCACCCGCCCCTAGAGAAAACCCTAGCTAAAAACCATTGACGGCTAGTTTTGCCGTGGATAACATGCGTTGAATCAGTTTGGTAGCGCTACCAATTAAATCAAAAGACAAAATTTTAAAAACTCTCACTTCACCTCATCTGTCTATGGCTACTTCCTCACACATGTACTCACGACTGCTATTAACAGGCGCCGCCGGTGGCCTAGGGCGCGTCTTACGTCCACGCTTGAAAGCACGCTGCGATTTTTTGCGTGTCAGCGATTTGGGCGATTTGGGCACGGCCAGTGATGGTGAAGAAGTCATGCCCGCCCCTTTGCAAGACCGCCCCGCCGTTTTCAAACTGCTGGAAGGTGTCGATGCGGTGGTACATCTTGGCGGTATCTCGACCGAACAACCGTTTGACGACATCGTGCAAGCCAACATCATTGGCGCTTACAACCTCTACGAAGCAGCCCGAACGCACGGCACACGACGCATCGTGTTTGCCAGCTCCAACCACGTCACCGGTTTTTATCGCCAAGACGAAGTGGTCGACCCCAACATGCCCGTGCGCCCCGATGGCTACTACGGCCTGAGCAAAGCGTTTGGTGAAAACTTGGCACGCTTCTACTTCGACCGTTATGGCATTGAAACCGTTTGCTTGCGCATTGGCTCCTCATTTGCAGAACCTAAAGACCGCCGCATGCTCGCCACTTGGATGAGCTTCGATGACCTAGAGCGCTTGGTGATTGCCAGCCTCAACTCCCCCGTTGTTGGTTACAGCGTGATTTACGGCATGTCTGACAACAACCATGTGTGGTGGGACAACACGCCCGCCAAACACATTGGCTACCGTCCGCTCGACAGCTCTGAGCCCTTCCGCGTTGCACTAGAAGCCAAGCAACTCACCCTCGATTTGAATGACCCCGCCGTGATTTACCAAGGCGGTGGTTTTGTCAAAGCCGGTCCTTTCTGAATTTCAAACCACAACAGGAGACAGCCATGAAAGTTCGTTCAAATTTACTCAAGACCTTGGTCGCTGCTGCCGCAACTTCGCTTTTTGCGATGGCTGCAAATGCCACCGAATTCCGCTCATCAGACATCCATCCCGACGACTATCCCACTGTGCAAGCCGTGCGCCACATGGGTGAAGAGCTCAGCAAGGCCACAGGCGGCAAACACAGCATCAAAGTGTTTTCTAAATCTGCTTTGGGCAACGAAAAAGACACGATTGAGCAAACCAAACTCGGCGCCATTGCCATGGCCCGCGTGAACGTGGCACCCATGAACAACATTTGCGCAGCCACCATGGTGCCCACCATGCCTTTCTTGTTCCGCTCCACCGACCACATGCGCAAAGTGTTGGACGGCCCTATCGGCGAAGAAATCTTGAAAGACTGTGAAGCCCAAGGCTTTGTGGGCTTGGCGTTTTATGACTCAGGCGCTCGCTCGATTTACACCGTTAAAAAACCCATCAAAACTTTGGCCGATGCCAAAGGTCTGAAGGTGCGCGTGCAGCAAAGCGACTTATGGGTGTCCTTGCTTGAAGCGATGGGCGCCAACGCCACCCCAATGCCTTATGGCGAGGTCTATACAGCACTCAAAACAGGTTTGGTCGACGCAGCTGAAAACAACTATCCGTCTTACGAGAGCTCACGCCACTTTGAAGTCGCCAAGTACTACAACAAGACCGAGCACTCCATGGCCCCAGAAATCTTGCTCTTCTCTAAGAAGATTTGGGACACGCTGTCTGCTGACGAGCAAAAGCAAATTCGTGCAGCCGCGAAAGAATCCGTGACCTACATGCGCAAGCTGTGGGATGAGCGCGAAACCAAATCTCTCGCCATCGTGAAAGCTGGCGGTGCAGAAATTATTGAAGTCGACAAAGCCGCCTTCCAAGCTGCGATGAAGCCTGTGTATGACAAGTTCTTGAAGGATCCAAAACTTCAAGACATGGTCAAACGCATCAACGCTGTCAAGTAAGCCATGTACACACGCTTTTGTGCCGCCCTCGCGCGGCTTTGTTTGAAGGTCGGCGTTGGCGGTCTCATGCTGCTGATTGCCGCCGTGCTCTATCAAGTCATTGGCCGCTACGTGTTGAATGACACACCCACGTGGGCAGAAAGTGGCGCGGTCTTGCTAGTTCTTTACGTGACCATGCTGGGCATGGCCGTTGGCGTGCGCGATGCGGGGCACATTGGCTTGGAATCTTTGTTGGTGCTTGTGCCTGAAGGGATACGCCTCAAGATGGAGCTGCTGATCCACACCCTCGTCTTGGGGTTTGGCTTGGTAATGGCCTACAACTGCGCCGTACTGGCACAAAGCGTGTGGGATTACAAAATCCCCACCCTCGGCTTGTCCGAGGCTTTTAAATACGCACCGCCAGCTTTTGCTGGTTTCTTAATTGCTTTATTTTCTTTAGAACACATCATCGCCTTGGTGCGCGGTGAAGAGGTGGAGCCATCATGGCATTGACCATTCTTTGCGTGAGCTTCACGCTGCTGTTGTTGCTAGGCGTGCCCGTGGCTTTTTCCATTGGCTTGTCTTCATTGGCGACCTTGTTGTTTGAGGGCATGCCCCTGGCGGTTGGCTTTCAGCAAATGATTTCGGGCATGAACCCGTTCTCCTTCCTCGCGATTCCCTTTTTCATCTTCGCGGGTGAAATCATGATGTACGGCGGCATCGCCGACAAGATTGTGGATTTCGCCAAATCTCTTGCAGGCCATCTGCGTGGCGGCTTAGGGATGAGCAACGTGCTGGCTTGTACGTTGTTTGGTGGCGTGTCTGGATCCCCCGTGGCCGACGTGTCAGCCATGGGCGCAGTGTTGATTCCACAAATGAAAAAAGAAGGCTATGACGCCGACTATGCGGTCAACGTCACCACCCATGCCTCTTTGGTTGGGGCTTTGATGCCGACCAGCCATAACCTCATCATCTTCGCGCTGGCAGCCAGTGGCAAGGTAAGCATTGCGGCTTTGATCTTGGCAGGCATCGTGCCAGCCATTGTGTTGACTATTTGTAATTTGGTCGCGGCCTATACCGTGGCTGTCAAGCGTGGCTACCCCGCTGGCACTTTCCCGGGTTGGTCAGTGGTGGGTTACTCCTTCGCGCAATCTTTGCCAGGCCTGTTTGTTGTCGTCATCATCATCGCGGGCATTTTGTCCGGCGCATTCACAGCCACCGAGTCAGCGTCTGTTGCGGTGCTTTGGGCGCTGTTCTTGGCCACCTTCGTGTACAAAAAACTCACACGCGAGCAGCTTTTCAAAGCTGCGGCCAAAGCAGTCAAAAGCACGGGCTCAGTCTTGCTGCTGATTGGTATCAGTTCTATGTTTGGCTATCTGATTGGCCTATACGGTGTGGCTGAGCTGACAGGTCAAATGTTGACAAGTCTGAGCTCCACACCATGGGTGATTTTCTTGTGCGTCAACATCATCTTGTTTGTGCTGGGCACTTTCCTAGACATGGCTGCCACGATTTTGATTTGCACGCCAATCTTCTTACCCATCTGCCAACAAATGGGCATGAGCACTGAGCAGTTTGGCATCGTCATGCTCATCAACTGTGCGTTGGGCTTGAATACCCCGCCCGTTGGCACGACGCAATTTATAGGTTGCACGATTGGTGAGGTCTCTGTCGGAACCGTCATGAAAACCATTTGGCCTTTCTACGGCGGTTTGATTGCTGCCTTGATGATGGTTACTTACGTACCGGCCTTCTCGATGTGGCTGCCCAACTTAATTTTGAAATAACACCATGACCACCGGACCTGCGATTGCTTTTGAAACTAACGCCCGCTACCCCGACCCTCGCGTCGAGGTCTTGGATGAACGATTTTTAAAGCTGCGCTTGTTCAGTGCCAGCGTGGAACAGTTAGCCACAGGCATGCGCTGGGCTGAAGGGCCCGTGTGGTTTGGTGATGGTCGCTATTTGCTGGTCTCAGACATCCCCAACAACCGCATCTTGCGATGGGACGATGCATCGGGCCACGTGAGTGAGTTTCGCAAGCCATCGCACAACGCCAATGGCTTAGTCCGCGATGCACAGGGTCGACTGCTTGTCTGCGAACACCAGACACGGCGCATCACGCGCACTGAGTACTCGGGTGAGGTCACAGTGTTGGCCGACCGCTTTGATGGCAAAGCCCTGAATTCACCCAACGACATCGTCTGCCAACGCAATGGTGCTGTGTGGTTCACCGATCCACCGTTCGGTATTTCAGGTGATTGGGAGGGCGACGCTGCAGCAGCCGAGTTGCCCCATGCGCTTTACCGCATCAACCCCAGCGACGGTCAATTGCAACAAGTCTTAACCGATGTGCAAGGCCCCAATGGTTTGGCCTTTTCGCCAGACGAGTCAGTGTTATATCTGGTTGAAAGCCGTGCACAACCCCACCGTAAAGTGTGGGCGTATGACGTGAACGCACAAGGTGGCTTGTCCAACAAACGTCTGGCAATTGATGCACAAGGACCAGGTGCACTCGATGGCATCACTGTGGATATCAGTGGCAACATTTGGTGCGGCTGGGGAAGCGACGGCTCGGCACATGCCAAGCCCGAAGAACTTGATGGCGTCCGCGTGTTCACACCCGACGGTACAGCCATAGGCCATATCCATTTGCCTGAGCGCTGCGCCAACTTATGCTTTGGCGGCGCTAAACACAACCGACTTTTCATGGCTAGCAGCCATTCGCTGTATGCCATTTACACCAACACACGCGGTGCGATCTAAGTATCAACGTCAGACACCAACACAAGAGAACAACCATGAAAAAACGTCATCTGCTCTTAGCCATCGTGACTAGCCTTTGCAGCATGGGCGCTGCGCATGCGTGGCCAGACAAACCTGTCACCTTGGTGGTGCCCTTCCCACCCGGTGGCGCCACCGATTTGATTGCCCGCACCTTGGCTCCCAAGTTGCAAGAAAAACTTGGCGGCAGCTTTATCACTGACAACAAGGCCGGTGCAACTGGCACGATTGGCGCAGGCTTTGTGGCGCGTGCTCCTGCCGATGGCCACACCTTGTTGGTGTCATCGCTCGGGCCTTACGTCATTGCGCCGCATTTGCTGGCCAAAGTGCCTTATGACGCACTGAAGGACTTCGACTACATCAGCATTGCCGTGCAAGCGCCCAATGTCTTGGTTGTGCCCGCAGGCTCAGCACACAAATCCATGGCCGATGTGATCGCCTTCCAAAAAGCCAACCCCAACAAGATGACCTTTGCATCTTCGGGCAATGGCAGCAGCGACCACCTGACTGCTGAGTTGTTCTGGTTACAAACCGGCACCACCGGCATCCATGTGCCTTATAAAGGCGGTGGCCCAGTGATGACAGATTTGCTTGGGGCGCAAGTGGATTCGTCGTTCATGAACATCAACACCGCCATGCCGCAAATCTTGGCTGGCAAGCTGCGCGCCCTGTCAATCACAAGTGCCAAGCGCTCGCCCTTGTTACCCACTGTGCCATCACTCGAAGAGTTGGGCATCAAAGAATCGAATGTGTATTCATGGCAAGCGATTGCAGCCCCCAAAGGTCTGCCGGCTGATATCAAAGCCAAGCTGCATGCAGCCATCGTGGCAGGCTTGAATGACCCACAAGTCAAAACCAAATTGCTCGATTTAGGTTTTGAAATTGTGGCCAACACGCCCGAGCAATTCACCACTTTCCAAGCTGCTGAATTTGCACGCTGGAAAAAGCTGATTGAAACCCGCAATATCAAAGCCGACTAAGTTGGCCATCCAAGACCTCATGCCTCATACCACCCCCGTCATCACACAGTTGCGCGTCATTCCCGTTGCGGGGCATGACAGCATGTTGATGAATCTCTCTGGCGCACACGGTGCCTTCTTCACGCGCAACTTGCTCATCCTCACCGACAACGCAGGCCGCACCGGTATAGGCGAGGTACCTGGGGGTGAAAAAATTCGAGCCACTCTGGAAGACGCCACAGAGTTGGTGGTTGGCCAAAGCATTGGCAATGTGCAAGCGGTGTTGAACACCATACAAAAAAAATTTGCAGACCGTGACACCGGGGGTCGCGGCTTGCAGACCTTCGATTTGCGTACCACCATCCATGCCGTGACTGCTGTTGAATCTGCTTTGCTCGATTTACTCGGTCAGCATTTGAACGTACCAGTGGCTGCGCTCTTGGGCGAAGGGCAACAGCGCAACTCGGTTGAAATGTTGGGCTATTTGTTTTTCATTGGCGACCGTACCCAAACCGACCTGCCCTATCGCACCGAACACGACGCAGACAACGCATGGTTCCGCCTGCGCAACGAAAAAGCGATGACACCCGAGTCGGTGGTGCGCTTGGCCGAAGCGGCACGTGAAAAATATGGCTTCAACGATTTCAAACTCAAAGGCGGTGTGCTTGCGGGTGAGGCAGAGATTGAAGCGGTGACAGCCCTGCACAACCGCTTCCCAGAAGCCCGCGTGACCTTAGACCCCAATGGCGGCTGGCTGCTCAAAGACGCTGTGCGTTTGATGCGTGACATGCGCGGCGTGGTGGCTTATGCCGAAGACCCCTGCGGTGCGGAAGACGGTTTCAGCGGTCGCGAAGTGATGGCCGAATTCCGTCGCGAAACCGGCTTGCCGACCGCCACCAACATGGTGGCCACCGACTGGCGACAAATGGTGCATTCGCTTTCGCTGCAAAGCGTGGACATCCCCTTGGCAGACCCCCACTTTTGGACCATGGCCGGCTCGGTGCGTGTAGCGCAAACCTGTCGTGATTGGGGCCTGACATGGGGCTCGCACTCCAACAATCACTTTGATGTGTCGCTGGCCATGTTCACGCATGTCGCAGCCGCTGCACCAGGCAAGGTCACGGCCATCGACACCCACTGGATTTGGCAAGACGGCCAAGGTCTCACCCAAGAGCCTTTGCAAATCGTCAATGGCCATGTGGAAGTGCCCAAGAAGCCAGGCCTGGGCGTGGCGCTGAACATGGTGGAAGTCGAGAAAGCACATCAACTTTATTTGCAACACGGCTTGGGCGCACGCGATGACGCCGTGGCCATGCAATACCTCATTCCCGGCTGGAAGTTTGACCACAAACGTCCCTGCATGGTTCGTTAAACATTTTCAAATTAAGCCCACACCATGCGCCCCAACAAACTTCGCGAAATTTGGCAAGCAGGCGGAGCCGTCGTCAACGGCTGGCTGGCCATTCCCAATAGTTTTTCCGCTGAAACTATGGCCCATCAAGGTTGGGATTCGCTCACCATCGATTTGCAACACGGCGTGGTCGACTACCAAGCCATGGTCACCATGCTGCAAGCCATCTCCACCACCGACACTGTCCCTGTGGTGCGCGTGCCTTGGCTAGAGCCCGGTATATTGATGAAGACCTTGGACGCGGGCGCTTACGGCGTGATTTGCCCCATGGTCAACACCAAAGAAGACGCTCAAAAACTGGTGGCCTACACCCACTACGCTCCCCAAGGCACACGCAGCTTTGGCCCCGTGCGCGCTCTGCTCTACGGCGGTGCTGACTACCCCAAGCATGCCAACAACACCATCGTCACCTTCGCCATGATTGAAACTGCAGCAGCTTTAGACAACTTGGATGACATCCTGAGTGTCGAAGGTTTGGATGCGATTTACATCGGCCCCTCCGACCTCTCCTTGGCCTTAGGCTGCAACCCCACCTTTGATGACCTCGATCCCAAAGCAGCCGAAGCGGTGGACCATATCTTGGCACGCGCCAAAGCACATGGTGTCGTCGCTGGCATTCACAACGGCACGCCAGAGTCTGCCCTCAAACGCATCGCCAAAGGTTTTCAATTCGTCACCGTCAGCTCAGATGCACGTTTGATGGCGGCAGGTGCGCAACAAGTTATTTCAAAAATGCGCACCTCAAAGACGACAACATCGTCTGGCACCTACTAATTTCACAAAGGAATTTTTCATGAAAATCGGTTTCATTGGCTTAGGCATCATGGGTTCACCCATGGCTCAACACTTGTTGGCAGCCAAGCACGAGATGTTCGTTCGCACACGTAGCAAAGTGCCTGCGGAATTGGCCAATGCCCATGTGTGCGCCACCAATGCCGATGTGGCTCGCGCCGCAGACATCATCTTTTTGATGTTGCCCGACACGCCCGATGTGGATACCGTGCTCTTTGGTAAAGACGGCGTGGCCGAAGGTTTAAGCCAAGGCAAGATCGTGGTCGACATGAGCTCCATCTCGCCCATGGACACCAAAACCTTCGCACAAAAAATCAACACACTGGGCTGCGAATATTTAGACGCACCCGTGTCCGGCGGTGAAGTCGGCGCCAAAGCAGCCAACCTCACCATCATGGTGGGCGGCTCAGAAGACACCTTCAACACCGTCAAGCCTTTGCTGGAATTGATGGGCAAAAACATCACGCTCGTGGGTGGCAATGGCGATGGTCAAACCACGAAGGTGGCCAATCAAATCATCGTCGCTCTGAATATTGCGGCCGTTGGCGAAGCTTTGCTGTTTGCTAGCAAAGCCGGTGCCGACCCAGCCAAAGTACGCGCAGCACTCATGGGTGGTTTTGCCTCTAGCCGTATTTTGGAAGTGCATGGCGAACGCATGATCAAGCGTGCGTTTGATCCCGGCTTTCGCATTGCCTTGCACCAAAAGGATTTGGCTTTGGCACTCAATGGGGCCAAAGCCATTGGCGTGTCGCTGCCACAAACTGCATCGGCTGCGCAACTCATGCAAACGTGTGCGTCGAACGGTTGGGGCCAGCTAGACCACTCAGCCTTGGTGAAGTCGCTGGAGTTGATGGCACACCATGAAGTGGCGACGAAGTAAACCGTGCTTCACACAAAAACAAACTACTAATTCAATCTTCAATCTTCCAAGTCGGCAGCCGCCACTCAAACTGCAATGCAGCCAAGCGCAACAGTGTGACCGTGAGTGCGCCAATCGTCACCACCGAATTGGGGTCAAAACCCAAGTAGTGCAACACCACTACCACCCAGCCGCCAGCAAACGCACAAACGGCGTAGGGGTGGTGGTCGTGGAAAGCGGTGGGGATTTCGTTGCACACGATGTCACGCAATACGCCGCCAAAGGTGGCTGTGATGACGCCCATGAGCACCGAAATCAGAGCAGGCATGTCCAACCCTAGTGCAATTTGGGTACCACTGGCGGCGAACAGCCCCAGACCCAAGGCATCTGGCCATTGCATGGATTTTTCAGTAGGTTTGAAATGCTTGGCGCGCATCAACAGCATGGCGGCCAAACATAGGACCAACACCGACCACAAATACCAAGACTGTTCAATCCAAAACAAGGGGCGACGGTCTAGCAGCACGTCGCGCAGGGTTCCGCCACCGAATGCGGCCACACTGGCCACGGCGCACACGCCCACAGCATCGAGTTTTTTACGGGCGGCTTCCATCACGCCAGACAAGGCGAAGGCCACCGTGCCTGCTACTTCAATACTCGTCTGCACCCCTGAGAGGGTTTGCGTCGTCAAGACGTCCATCGCCCAAGCCTTTGTTAATTTGTCAACCGCGTAAGTGTCGCACCTTCAATGTGATGCCTCACCATGCGCCCAGTGGACCCAATTGGCTCACAAAAAGGTGACACGTAACTTGCTGCGAAAATACCGGAATGACATACAGCGTGAAAGAAATGTTTTACACCTTGCAAGGTGAAGGCGCCAATGCAGGGCAACCCGCCGTGTTCTGCCGTTTTGCCGGCTGCAACCTGTGGAGCGGCAGGGAGGAAGACCGCAGCTCGGCCATTTGCCAGTTCTGCGACACCGACTTTGTGGGCACCGATGGCACACATGGCGGCAAGTTCGACAGCGCCCAAGCCTTGGCTTCGGCCATTGCCAGCTTTTGGCCCGCCAGCGACACCCAGCACCGCTTTGTGGTGTTGACGGGTGGCGAACCCCTGCTGCAAGTAGACGAGGCCTTGGTCGAAGCCTTGCACGCCCGTCACTTCTCCATTGCGGTAGAAACCAACGGCACGGTGCTGCCGCCCAAAGGCATTGACTGGCTGTGCATGAGCCCCAAGGCTGGCAGCCAACGCCTGGTAGAGACTGGCCAAGAACTCAAACTGGTATTTCCCCAAATGGGTGCAGAGCCCGCGTTGTATGAGTCTTTGAATTTTGAAAATTTTTACTTGCAGCCGATGGATGGGCCCGACGCAGCGGCCAATACCGCTGCAGCCGTGGCCTATTGCCAAGCGAACCCACGCTGGCGTTTGAGCGTGCAAACCCATAAGTTGATTGGTATCCGATGACCTACGAACTCAGCCAGCGTTTCTACTTTGAAGCCGCCCACACGCTTCGTCGAAAAATTGACGCAGAAGGCAGTTTGCGCATCCACGGCCACACATATCACGCCGAAGTGACCATTGCCGGCAAGCCTGACCCCGAGTCCGGCATGATGATGGACCTCGCGTTTCTGCGCCAAGAGGTCGAAAAAGTACGCGAGAAACTGGATCACCACTTCCTCGACGAAGTGGCAGGCCTCGGCCCCGCCACGCTAGAAAATCTGTGCGCCTTCATCTACAACGACCTCAAGGGCGCGTTGCCCAACATACACCGCATCAAGATTGAGCGCCCTGCCAGCGGCGACACCTGCTGCTTGCTGCCCAACGAGGTTTGAAGATGTCTATCCAAGCGGTGGTGTTCGATGCCTACGGCACGCTGTTCGATGTGTATTCCATCGGCGCGTTGGCGGAACAGCTGTATCCAGGCCAAGGTGCAGCCATCTCTGTGCTATGGCGTGACAAGCAAATTGACTACACGCGGCTCATCACCATGTCTGACCCGCACCGTGCGGAAGGCAGCCGCTACTACCAATCGTTTTGGGACATCACGCGCAGCGCGTTGCTCTACACGCTAGAGCGTTTCAAACTTGACGCCAAGCCCGAACATGTTGATGCCCTGATGGGCCAATACGCCAAGCTCACGCCTTTCACAGAGAACTTGACCGTTTTGCAAAGCTTGAAAGAACGTGGCTTCACCACCGCCATTCTGTCCAACGGCAGCCCTGAGATGCTCAGCACGGCGGTGTCGAGTGCAGGCATGACAGATTTGATTGACCATGTCATCTCCGTCGACCCAATTCGCCTCTTCAAAACTTCACCTGAAGCGTATGGCTTGGTGCAACACACCATTCCCGCCGAGAAGCAAGACATTTTGTTTGTGTCCAGCAATGCCTGGGACGCGTTAGGGGCTACCTGGTTTGGCTTCACGACCCTGTGGGTGAACCGACAGCATTTACCCTTCGAAGCAATTGGCCCACAACCCAGCTACACAGGCAACGACCTCACACGCGTGTTGGACGTGTTCAACCACTGATGGAAACCCTGCGCATCGACAAGTGGCTATGGGCCGCTCGCTTTTACAAAACACGCAGCCTCGCGTGTGATGAGGTGACCAAGCACCGCGTGCAAATCAATGGCCAAGACGTCAAACCTGCGCGCGAAGTGAAAGTGGGCGACACCCTCACCGTGCGACAAGGCAACATCACAAAGACCGTTGAAGTCAAAGGCATCAGCGCAGCACGCGGCCCCGCACCGGTGGCGCAGCTGTTGTACGAAGAAACGTCCGAGAGCATCGCTTTGCGCGCGAAGTTAGCCGAACAAAACCGCATGGCAGCAGAGCCTGCACACAGCATTGAGCACGGCCGCCCCACCAAGCGTGACCGCCGCCAAATTGAACATGCATGGGACGCGCGCTGGAGCGCGAGTGCCGACAACTAAACACCCAATACAAAACTCAAAGGAACACACACATGGGCGCTCAATGGAAAGCCAAAGGCAAAGACTTAGCCGCCAACGCCAAAGGCCGCGTTTTTAGCAAACTCGCCAAAGACATCATGGTCGCTGCGCGCAACGGTGCAGACCCTGCAGCCAACGCACGCCTGCGCATGGTGATGGAACAAGCCCGCAAGGTGTCCATGCCCAAAGACACGCTGGACCGCGCCATCAAAAAAGGTGCAGGGCTGACGGGTGAATCGGTGCAGTTTGAACGCGTGATTTACGAAGGCTACGCACCACACCAAGTGGCAGTGATGGTCGAGTGCTTGACCGACAACGTCAACCGCACGGCACCCGAAATGCGCGTGTTGTTTCGCAAAGGCCAGCTCGGCACCTCGGGCTCGGTGTCGTGGGACTTTGACCACATTGGTTTGATTGAAGCCGAACCCACCGCCCCCGATGCAGATGCCGAAATGGCTGCCATCGAAGCGGGTGCGCAAGACTTGGAAGCCGGTGACGAAGGCACAACGGTCTTCATCACCGAGCCAACAGACCTGGACTTGGTGAGCCGCGCCCTGCCCGCACACGGCTTTAATGTGTTGTCGGCCAAGCTCGGCTACAAGCCGAAAAATCCTGTGGACCCAGCGAACCTGAGCGCCGAAGCTTTGGAAGAAGTCGAAGCCTTCCTCTCAGCGATTGACAACAACGACGATGTGCAAAACGTCTATGTGGGGCTGGTGAGTTAACTTCTTTCATGACCGCTTCCACACCAAAATCCCAAAGTGCCGATGGCATTTTGGGCATTGACTTTGGCACCTCCAACTCCGCCATCGCATGGGCTTCGCCTCAAGGCACAGCCCAACTTATTCCACTAGAAGGCGATGCATTGGCCATGCCCACTGCCGTGTTTTACAACGGCGAAGAAGGCAGCACCCACTTTGGCCGCGAGGCCGTCACGCATTACCTAGAAGGCACCGAGGGCCGCTTGATGCGCTCGCTCAAAAGCTTGCTGGGCAGCCCACTGCTGAATGAAACCACGCTGATCAACAACCAGCTCGTGAATTTTGAAGACATCATCACCACCTACTTGGCCGCCTTACGCGAACGTGCGACGCGCCACTTGGGTACAGCGCCCACGCGCGTGGTGATGGGCCGCCCCGTGCACTTTGTAGACGACGATGCAACGCGGGACGCGCAAGCTGAAGCCTCGCTGCGTCGCGCAGCTGAAGCAGTGGGTTTCAATGAAATTGCTTTTCAACTCGAACCCATTGCCGCTGCGCTAGATTACGAGCAACGCCTCACGCGTGAAACTACCGTTCTGGTGGCCGACATTGGCGGTGGCACCTCTGACTTCACTGTGGTGCGCTTAGGCCCCGAACGCATGCACAAACACAACCGCGCTGATGATGTGCTGGCCACTACCGGCGTGCACATTGGCGGCACCGACTTTGATCAAAAGCTCAGTCTCGGTTTACTGATGCCACTGCTAGGTTATGGCCACATGGGCCCTCAAAACCGAGAAGTGCCAAACCGCGTGTTCTTTGATTTGTCGACATGGCACTTGATCAACTGGCAATACCAGCCCAAGGCGATGGCGCAAGCCAAAGCACTGCAAGTGAATTACACCGATGTGCGCTTGCACGACCGCTTGATGCGCGTGCTCAACGAGCGCTACGGCCATCACATGGCACATGATGTGGAGCAAGCCAAAATCCGTTGCTCGCAAACAGACAACAACGCAGCCATGGACTTGTCGTATGTCGAAGCGGGTTTAGTTGCCTCGCTCGACGCTGCCGACCTACGTACCCACTTGGCACAGCTATTGGCCAACGCGGTGGACTGCGCGCGCGAATGCGTGCAGCGCGCAGGACTGACAAACGGCAGACCTGATGCCATTTACCTGACTGGCGGCTCATCGGCACTTCGCACGTTCCAAGAGGCACTGCAAAATGAGTTTGCAGGCGTACCTTTGGTCGAGGGCGACTTGTTTGGTGGTGTGGCTTCAGGCTTGGTTTACAGCCGGCACTGAAACCCAATGAAAAAACAAAAGACCGCCAGATATTTCTATCTAGCGGCCTTTGTCGTTTCAAATGGTGGTGGGTGGTTGACTAACTAATGACCAGCTATTTCGACCACTTAGTAATTAAAAGTAAATAAGCGGTAATGCGCGGTAAGAACTTAAATGCGAAATTTGCACCAATATTGTGCGCTTGAAAGTTCTGGATTTGAACCCTCGTCCACAACTTAATCATGGAACACGTTGGGAATTATTTCGCTAATTTCGCAAACCAATTTCAAGCGCAAGTCCTTGTCATAAAACTAATTTCGCTGATTTTGCTAATTTCGCGCACCAGACCTGCTTCGCGCCTTTGTTCAAGCCCAGATCGAGTTCCCCTATTTCGTGCAACATTGAATTTGAACCAGCGTCGATATTCTTCACCAACCAGTGACATACGACTTCTAGACCCTCCTGCGACGCGAAACTCACTGAGACAGCAAGTTGATATAGGCCGAGTAGCTGAAACTCCGGTTCTTTTTATTCCCCGTTGTCTCACCAATGAGTGCCAACTCTTCCAGAGTTTTGACCGCCGCATTGGCAGTTGGAAATGTTGTGTCCAAAGCCTTGCGAACCCTCTCAACCGTAAATCTTGGCATCATCGGCAACAACTCAAATAGCCTATACGCTGCCGCATTGACTTTGGGCGACTCAAGCAACTTGCGCCGGTCAGCGGCTACTAAGGTGGCAATCTGAACAATGCTTTTCTCCGCATCGGTTGCAGCAACGCACACGCCTTCAAGGAAAAACGTAATCCACGACTCCCAGTCACCGTCCTTCCGAACACCGGACAGCAGTCGGTAGTACTCCACCTGATGCTGTTTTAAGTAGCCACTCACGTACATCAGCGGTTCAGGCAATACGCCCATGTCCTCGAACAACGCAGAAATCAACAGCCGCCCAATACGTCCGTTTCCATCCAGAAATGGGTGAATCGTTTCGAACTGTGCGTGCACCAATGCAATCACGACCAATGCAGGCAATGTCCCCTCTTTGCCCTGCAGGGCAGATCCGCCGACCGAGTAGTCATGAATAAATTTTTCCAAGTCACTTAGTAACCCTGGAACTTTATCTGCAGGAGGTGGCACAAAAACAGCGTTGCCGGGACGTGTCCCACCAATCCAATTTTGTGAGTGTCGTAGGTCCCCTGGCTGCTTGCCAGTCCCACGAACACCATTCAGCAAGAGTTTGTGGGCCTCGCACATCAACCGAACACTGATTGGCAGTCCCTTGGGATTCCTCAAATTCTCACGTACCAGTTTGTAGGCTGCGATGTAGTTCGTCACCTCCTCAACGTCATCGGTGTTGCTGACATCAAGTCCCGCTTCCTCATCAAACAAATCCGTGATGGTCGCCTGAGTGCCCTCAATCTGAGAGGTCAGAAGTGCCTCTTTGCGTATGGCGCTGTAAAGCAGCCAATCCACAGATGGCACAAGTCCGGACACCGCAGACAGACGAGCCAGCGCCATCTCTGCTTTTCGGTTGAGCTCTTCATAGCTCTGAGGATCAATGCTCGGTTTTTCCGGAGGTAGCAAAAACGGGACAAACGCGTTCACCTCCTCCCCAAGGGTGGTGGATTTTTCGTAAGTACCTGCCGCACGGATCATATTTAATGAATTTTTAATTTGATTTTTCATTTTAAAGGATTCTTTAATTTAAATGCAAGCCATTAAAGAACCCATTAATCTTCCAATGCAAACAGCCCGCACGCTTCAAATTTGAGAGGCATCAGATTCGGTCATAGACAAGCGCTCAATCGTCGGAAGTTCCCATACAGATTTTGTATGGAGAAATCTGATGGTCACCAAAATCTGCGCCTGCTGTGGCGAACCTTTTGTCGCACGCCCCCAAGTGCCCAACCAAGCCTTTTGCACCAACCCAGCTTGTCAACGTGAGCGGCGACAGCAATGGCAACGCAAAAAACTACTGGACGATCCCTTTTACCGAGAAAACCAACAGGATGCACAACGGGCTTGGCGCACTCGTAATCCTGACTATTCGCGTCATTACCGTGCAGTCAATCCTGAGTACACGCAAAAAAACCGAGAGCAACAACGATCTAGATCGCAAGAAGGTCAGGCATTGGAAAAGCAAACGTCTGATGTGTCAACAACGCCGAACGAAATACCACCTGGCATCTATCGAATCAGACATATTCAAGCAGATGCGAATTGCAAAACAGACGTGTGGATTGTGGAGATAAGACCTGTCAAATGCGATTGCTTTTGCAAAATAGACGCTTGCAAAGATAGGACTTGATAGCCATTTCGGACTAGCAGCATTACCGTTGCGTCCCACTGAGCTTTCGGCACCATGCATGGCAATCGCTTCAGTTGCAAATGGGACTGGTCACCACCAGCACCCTATTTACAGCTGAAGTGAAAACGCAGGTCCGTGAGAAACAATTAAAAAATATTGAGCGATCGGGTCTTATGCAAGCAGACGAGTCCACCAATGAGGTACTGGACCAACCATCCATTACTCGAGCCGCCGAATACGTTCGGATGTCGACAGAACATCAGCAGTACTCGACAGAAAACCAATCCGACAAGATACGGGAGTACGCTACATATCGTGGCATCGAAATCGTTCGCACCTATACTGATTCAGGCAAGAGTGGCTTAAATATTGGTGGTCGCCTGTCTTTGCAGCAGTTGATTAAAGACGTTGAGTCAGGGGATGCTGATTTCAATTTAGTCTTGGTCTATGACGTCAGTCGTTGGGGCAGATTTCAAGACGCTGACGAAGCCGCCTATTACGAGTACATCCTCAAACGCAAAGGCATTCACGTTCAATACGTAGCAGAGCAGTTTGAGAACGATGGTTCTCCTGTCTCCACCATCGTAAAGGGCGTGAAACGGGCCATGGCAGGCGAATACAGCCGAGAACTGTCAGCTAAGGTATTTGCGGGCCAATGCCGACTGATTGAGCTTGGGTTTCGCCAAGGTGGCCCGGCTGGATTTGGGCTACGCCGAGTATTGATCGATCAGTCTGGCTCAGTCAAAGGTGAACTGTCACGGGGTGAGCACAAGAGCTTGCAAACAGATCGGGTGATTTTGATGCCAGGACCTGATCCAGAAGTGCATGTGGTGAACCAGATTTATCGTTGGTTCACAGATGAAGGCGTGTCCGAATCTGAGATCTCAAAGCGACTCAATGATGATGGCATCCGAACCGATTTGGATCGCTACTGGACGCGTGCAACGGTGCGTGAAGTACTGACCAACGAAAAATATATCGGCAACAACGTCTACAACCGAATTTCGTTCAAGCTCAAAAAACACCGCATCACAAACCAAGCTGACATGTGGATCAAGAAGGAAGGCGCGTTCGAAGCGATTGTTCCACCAGAGATGTTCTACATGGCGCAAGGAATCGTTCGCGCGAGAGCCCACCGCTTCAGCAGTGAGGAGCTGATTGAGAAACTGCGCAACCTGTATCAACACCGAGGCTTTTTATCGGGCCTGATCATTGATGAAGCTGAAGGCATGCCATCGGCAGCTGCTTACATTCATCGTTTTGGTAGCCTGATTCGAGCCTATGAGGCCGTTGGATTTACACCCGACCGTGATTACCGATTCCTTGAGGTCAATAAGTTTTTGCGCAAACTGCACCCTGAAATCATTACTCAGACTGAGCGAGCTATTGCAGATCTCGGAGGCTCGGTCATACGGGATCCAGCAACTGACCTCCTGAACCTCAATCGCGAATTCAGTGTTTCTATCGTATTGGCACGTTGCCAGACTACGGACAGCGGACGCCATCGATGGAAAGTACGTTTTGACACAAGCCTCTGCCCCGACATCACGGTCGCCTTACGGTTAGATCAAACCAATCAAACCCCACTGGATTACTACCTGCTACCGCGATTGGACTTTGGATCGCCGCGCATCAATCTGGCTGAGCACAACGGCATTGAATTTGAAAGTTATCGTTTTGACAGCCTGGACTATCTCCATGGAATGGCAGAGCGTACACGCGTCAGGAGAGCGGCATGAGCAAAGAACACCCAGCCAGTGAATTGCAGATGATTCCGATCGACAAGATCGAAGTTCTAAATCCACGCGAACGTAACGGAAAAGTTTTTGACGAGATCGTAGGCAACATCAAAAACATTGGCCTCAAAAAGCCAATAACGGTGACACCTCGCACCGATCCGCAAGGCAATGAAAAGTTTATGCTTATCTGCGGCGAGGGGCGCCTCAAAGCATTCCGATCATTAGGTGAAAGCACCATCCCTGCGATGGTTGTTCATGTCAGCGATGAAGATGCATTCATCATGAGCTTGGCAGAGAACATCGCTCGCCGTCAAGGCCGCACGTTAGAGCTATTAGCTGGCATTGAAAAACTACGCGACCAAGGCTATGACAAAAAAACCATTGGTGAAAAAACAGGACTGAGCAAAGACTACGTTCACGGCATTTTGCAATTGCTCGATAACGGTGAGGAGCGATTGCTCATCGCCGTGGAAAGCGGGCGGATTCCTCTGAATGCAGCCTTGGCTATCGCTGGTGCAGGAAGCAGTGACAAGGATATTCAAACGGCGCTACAAGAAGCTTATGAAAGTGGTGAGTTGCGTGGCAACCACCTGATCAATGCCAGAAAAGTCATTGAAAAACGTAGGTCACTTGGTCGCAGCATCGCCAAAGGGGCCCCTCGAAAAGCACCCGATGTGACATCGTCAAGTCTGATCCGTACTTACCAAAAGGAAGTTGAGCGACAAAAACTAATGGTCAAAAAAGCTGAATTTGCTCAACAACGATTGCTGTTCGTCGCCGAAGGGATGCGCCAACTCATGGCAGATGAAAACTTCACCAATCTGCTGCGAGCCGAGGGTCTAGACACCTTACCGAAATACATTGCAGAGCGTGTTTGGAACGGAGGAAATGCAGCATGACACAGATGTCTCTGGGCTTTATACCAACACCCATGACCATTCCGTTTGAAAAGTTGTTGCCATCGCGCAAGGCACCTGATGGGCTGATGAGCTCACGAAAATTCAAACAAATTATTTCTTCAATCGACTCCATTGGATTGATCGAACCACTGACCGTGACTAAAGTCGATAAATCCAGCGGCATGCATTTGCTATTGGATGGTCATATTCGAATGTTTGCGCTCCAGGAGTTAGGTTTCAAAGACGCGCCATGCCTAGTTGCCACGGACGATGAAAGCTACACGTATAACAACCGAATTAACCGGTTATCGACTATTCAAGAGCACTTCATGATTCGCCGTGCAGTCGATCGTGGAGTAACACCTGCAAGGCTGGCAAAGTCATTAGAGTTGGATATTGAGCTCATTACCAAAAAGATCAACCTGCTCGACGGCATCTGCGCTGAAGCAGTTCGGCTACTAAGAGACAAGCACTTCTCTGCCAACATCAGTCCCGTTCTGCGCAAGTTAAAGCCAACCCGTCAAGTTGAGTGCGTTGAACTTATGGTGGCGACCAACAACATCACCGTGCCATATGCCCAGGCCTTGCTGGCAGCAACACACAGCAGTTTGCTGGTCAATGAAGGGGCTCAGAAAAAGATCAAGGGTGTCACCCCTGAACAGATGCTGAAGATGGAGCGTGAAATGGCCAATCTTGAGGGGCAGTTCAAGTTGATCGAGCAGTCCTATGGCCAAGATGTCCTTAACCTTGTATTGGCAAAAGGCTACTTGGCCAAGCTGCTGGGCAATGAAGCCGTGATCAGGTTTTTGTCTCAAAACACGCCTGACATTTTGCGCGAGTTTTCCAGCATCGTGCAAACGACATCTCTGGACAATCAGTAAAGTATCAGAGTTTCGGATGAGTCATGCAATTGAAGAGTTGATATCGACTCAGCACAATAAAACAGGTAATCATCGCAATGCTCCTACTCCCAACCCGGACTGTTTGTACGGGTTAGTTGGGGAAGTTGCTCTCGCTGGCAGCGATGGAACAGAAACGAATCCATATGCCATTGCAGCCAATTTCATGGTCTACCTTTCATGCGCCCTTGGTCGAAGGGTTTACTTGCCGGTAGGTAATACATGGCACCACGCCAGACTGTTTTGCCTTCATATCGGACGCTCTGGACGAGGCCGTAAAGGTGATGCTGTGCAGTTGGTCATGCGCATTGATCAAGCACTCCGTGAACTAGATGACAGTTTTGCACCGCAGATTCACCGTGGCGGCCTTTCTACACGCGAAGGACTCGTTGCCCTCATGCATGATGAGTATCGGCAAGGCAAACAGGAATTACCTGCCATCGAGGACAAGCGACTATGGGTTGTTGAGTCAGAGTTTGCAAATGTATTGCACCAAGGACGTCGCGAAGGCAACACCCTATCAGCAGCACTTAGAGATTGCTGGGATGGCGTGAGTCTTAAACCAGCGACCAAATCAAACCGCATGTTCGCCAGCCACCCTCATGTCTGTCTCAGCGGAGCGATTTCACCCGGAGAGCTAACTGGGCTGATGTCCACACGTGAATTGACCAACGGCTTTGCCAATCGGTTTTTGATGATCTGGGCCGAGCGGTCCCAAATCCTACCTTTTCCAAAAGCGACCCCGCAAGTCAGTGTGGATTTGATGGCTCGCAAGGTATTAGAAATGCTTGAATTCGTCGGATCGAATAAACATAATCAACGTGACTGCCTTCAAATGGAGCTTTCACCTCAAGCCCAGAGGCGATATGCACAACTCTACCAATCCGAACTGAACGAGGACCTTGGTAGCGAACTAATCAGCTCCATGCTAGAGATACGTGCGCCAATGCTGTTGCGCTTGGCAATGCTGTTTGCATTGACTGATCTTCAAACTAAGATTAATGCTCAACACATTGAGGCCGCAATGGCATGGACGCAATACGCCACGGCTTCAGTGAGGTACGTTTTTGTGAGTGCCAGTGAAGAGATCAAACTGGCGCAGACCATTGAACTCGCAAACCGTGTGTTGAATTTCTTGCAAGAACGCGGCACAGCCACACGCAGTGAAATCACTGTTACATGTTTTCAGCGGAGAGTTTCCAAAGCAAAGATTGATGCATGCTTAGAAAATTTATTGTCAGCAACCCCGCCTAAAATTTTTGTAAATACAGTCCCTCGCCCAGTGGGTGCCCCCGGCACACCTACCACCACTTATTCGCGAGCATAACTATTCATAAAACTATGCACACTTCGCTCAGTTTTCGATCACGCTCGTATCGGCAAGTGCTTGTAGTAAAATACAGTTCGCTGAATTCGCACAGTTTCGTATCGATCAAGTGCCGAGCCTCTGTTCATGGATTTTGAAAAGCTCGAACACTACATAAGTTCTGGAGAAATCCAAGTTCTATTGAAACAAGCGTGAGTTTTAATCTGTTCAGACGGTTCATCTCACATGAAGTTCGCACTGCAGCGGGTGCTGTCAGCCGTTGCTGCGAGATCAACTGATGCTGACCGCCACAAAGCGGCCGTTACAGGCTGGCTTGAGCAGAATGCCTTGCGCGCCTCTTTATGATTACCACCGCAACATCAAACTAAGGCTTACGCCAATACGGGAGAAGACATGAAGGTTGTCCGGCTGACCATCTCGAACTTTCGCGGCATCAAGTCGGCGGAGCTCCTGTTTGACGGGCACACCCTGATGGTGGGTTCCAACAATGTCGGCAAGAGCACTCTCTGCGAAGCCCTCGACCTGGTCTTGGGCCCCGACCGGCTCAACCGCTTCCCTCCGGTCGATGAGTTCGACTTCTACAACGCTGAATACCTGGCCCCTGCTGCAGAAGAAGGCGCGGAGCGGCTGCCGACTCCGCTTCGGATCGAGGCGGTCCTCATTGAACCCGGCGCCGAGATCGAAGCCAAGTGCGGCGGAAACATCGAGTTTTGGCATGTAGCCGAGCAAAGACTGCTCGGGCCGGGAGAGGCTGACGCCGCCAATTTGCCCCATGCCGTCCCCTGCCTTCGGATCGAGACCATCGGCCAATACAACCCCGAGGAAGACGAGTTCGAGGCACGCACCTACTTCTCCCATAGTCCCGACGCTCCCCCCGGGGAGCTGACCAAGCTTCCCAAGCCGATCAAGCGACTGTTTGGTTTCCTCTACCTGCGGGCGCTTCGGACCGGCTCGCGGGCGCTGAGCTTGGAGCGTGGGTCGCTTCTCGACATCATCCTGCGGACCAAGGGCGTGCGCACCAGCCTGTGGGAGAAGACCATCGAGCGCCTGCGCGGCCTCGACATCGAAGCCGACGCGGCCGAGATCGCGCCGGTTCTGCGATCCGTGGAGAGGCGGCTGGCCCGCTACATCGCTTTGGAGTCGCCCGGCAATGCAACCAAGCTGCATGTCTCGGAGCTCACGCGCGAGCATCTGCGCAAGACGATGACGTTCTTCTTGGCGCTGTCGGCGGACCAAGGACACGTCCCATTCCCCCACGCCGGCACGGGCACCATCAACACGCTGGTGCTCTCGCTGCTCTCCTTCATCGCCGACCTCAAGCCCGACACGGTCATCTTCGCCATGGAGGAGCCCGAGATCGCGGTGCCGCCGCACACCCAGCGACGCATCGCCCAATACCTGCTGACCAAGACGACGCAGGCCTTCGTGACCTCCCACTCGCCATTCGTGATCGAGAAGTTCGAACCATCCAAGACACTGCTGCTGGCTCGCAATGCCGGCGTGGTCACGGCGCGAAAAGTCTCCGACGCCACCGGCCTCAAAGACAACGACTACAAGCGTTTCTCTCGCTCCGGCCTGTCTGAATGCATGCTGGGACGAGCAGCTATCGTCGTCGAAGGCGTTACCGAGTTGCATGCGATGCCCGTCGTCGCACGGCGCATGGAAGAATGCGATCCGAACTTGCAGCCGCTGGACATCGCGGGTGTGGCCTTCTTCGACGCTGATGGCGAGTCGAACATGCCCAAATTCGGAAAGTTCTTCAAGACGCTGGGGCTACGCACCTTCGCCTTCTACGACCTTGACTACAAAAAGAAGCGCAAGGCCGAGCAGGCGCAGGCTCTGGCGGACAACTTCGAAATCAATGTCGAGCACGCCTACAAGGGCTTCGAAGACCTCGTCATTGCGGAGGTGCCCGTGGATCGGCTTTGGTCCTTCCTGTCGGGTCTAAAAGCCAATGATGAAAACGGCAACGTCGCCATCCCCGATGCGCGCCCGAACGACGACGCGGTCAAGGCCATCGCCAAAGAAGCCCTTGGCGGCAACAAGGGCGCCGGCTGGTCGGCGCGCCTGTTTGAAGAGTGCGAACTCCACGAGCTGCCGGCCACGGTGACGAATTTTCTAGAGTCAGTGTTCGCACTGTTCCCACCTCCACCCACGATCGACGACGGCGACGGAGCACCACCCGAACCGGCCGCAGCTGCTGCCGCACCATGAACGAGCCTTGCAAGCTGCGCGAAAGCGTCATGGCTTGCGAGGGCCATGCCTTGGTCATCGGCGGCCCCGGCAGCGGCAAGACGACGCTCGCGCTGCGCAAAGCGGTCACCCGGATTCGCGAGGGCATGCTTCCGGGGCAGTCGGCCTTGTTCCTGAGCTTCTCGCGGGCGGCAGTGGCGCGCATCTTGGATGCTGCCAAGCTCGAGTCCACTAAAGCCGAACAGGACCAGCTCTCCATCCAGACGTTCCATTCGTTCTTCTGGGACATCCTCAAAGCCCACGCCTACCTGCTTGGGGCACCGCATAGGCTTTCGATCTTGCTGCCACACGACGAGAAGGCCCTGTCTGGTGGCCTCGGCGACGAAGATGACGGCTGGGACGAGTGGCTCGTCGAGCGTGAGCGGCTGTTTCGCGAAGAAGGGCGGATCGCGTTCGATCTGTTCGCGCCCAATGCGACAGCTCTGTTGGCTAGCTGCTCACATCTTTTGGCGTCGATCGCCCATCGGCATCCCATCATCATCGTGGACGAGGCCCAGGACACCGGCCAATACGCGTGGCAGTGCATCCAGATGCTCGCGCCAAACACACAGGTGCTGTGCCTGGCAGACCTCGAGCAGCAAATCTTCGACTACCTGCCAGGCGTCGGCCCGGAGCGCGTGATCGCCATCCGGGAGGCGTTGAAGCCGCACGAGATCGACCTTGGGACGCAGAACCACCGCAGCCCGGACTCCGAGATCTTGGCGTTCGGCAATGACATCCTAACGACCAAGCCACGCGGCACGCCCTACAAGGGCGTATCCGCCCTTGCCTACCGCCCCGAGAAGCCACCGCCGAACTGGAATCATCTGCTGCGCCGAGCCCTCGGGGAGCTCTTGAAATCAATTCGGGCTCAGAGCGACAAGAAGGTGGAGACGATCGCAATACTGGTCACCAACAACCGCAGTGCGTTGAAGATGTCCAACGCCCTCAACGCGTTGGGGGCCAATGTCGGGAAGCCGGTTCGGCACAAGCTGCTGTTCGACGAGGCCGAAGCGCTTCTGTCAGCTCGTTTCGCGGCCTTTTTGCTGGAGCCCAAGGACCTCGCCCAACTGGAGGCCGATGTCGCCATCAGCATGGAAATGATCGCCGCAGCGAGGCGCGCGACGGGACAGGGCCGGAAGGAAGTCGCCAAACTCTTGGAGCAGGCCAACAAAATCAAGGGAGGCAAGGCCCTGAACATCAATATCGCCAACGCGCTGCGCGGCCTGATTTCAGGCTTGGCAGCCAACGATTTCAGCGGCGATCCTGCCGAGGACTGGCTTACGGTCAAACATGAGCTGCGGTCGACCAATCAAGACGAACTCACTCGGGTTGCTGCGCAGTTGGACTTCTTAGTGGCGTTCCGTCGGGGACATCGCATCTCGGCTGCCCTCTCTGATGAATGGCTTCGCGATGGCGCCTACACCAATGCCCGGACCGCCCTCGACTTGGCTCTTGCACAGGAGCAAATCCTCGACGGCGTGGAGCCGCCGATGGGCTTGCAAGTCATGAATTTCCACAAGGCCAAGGGTAAACAGTTCGACGGAGTCATCCTCGTCCGCGAAGCTCGTCGGACCGGCCCCGCCGTCGAATCATCTTTCGTTTGGCGAGGCGACGCTGCCCCGTATCCCAAAAGCCGACGTGTGCTTCGAGTCGGCATCACGCGAGCAAAAATCCACACGCTCATTCTCGATCCGCTTTGGCCACAATGCCCCCTGCTCAAGGGGCACAAGCTCTAAGGAAAACTCCACGTCAGTCGGACTGACGCGTGGCGTTATGACATAGGACTATTGGTTACGGAGTTTTGCACGAAGACCAAGGTCATTCTCTCTTGAGCTGACCGGACAGGCTACAGATTCCGACTGAGAGTTGTCGGCGGAGAGGGGAATCGCTTCGCACGAGAAAAGTCAATGACCGGTTTCGGCAGCCGCTGACATTCGCTTTAGAACGGCGAACGACCGTACCCAGCCTGCAGCTGTCGTCGATGTGATGCAGGTTAGAACTGTTACGCAAGTGCTCCAAAGTGATCGCATGCTTGTTGCGCATGGACTGCAAGTGATCAGTCATCACGTTGGCCACGGTCTCGGTGTCTGTCTCAGAGCCAAAAGCGCGAAGACCTTGAATCTCCTCGGGCAACACCACATCGTCGTGTGGGATGTGAGGAATCATGAACGAGCGCAACTTGCGGCGGCTGCGCTGGCCCACGGTGCCAGGGGCACCCACAGGCAATGTGGGCAAGAGGTTCAACACGCCATCACGCTCTTCAATGGCAATCTGGCGAAAACGCACAGGCTTGGCAGGCATGAGGTTGATCTGTTCAATCTTGCCAAACTGGTTAGGCAAGATGTTGATCGCGGCGGTCAATGCGGTCATCGAGAACGCGGGGGACTGGAAAGGATTATTCATTGCTTAGGCTCCTTGACGAACGAGAATGCCGACGGCTTCGAGCTGCGCTGTGGCAGTCGCTTTTTCTTCGGCGGTGATGGCTGCGGGCCACATGAGTGCGTGGTGCGCGACGATGGACTGACGCGTCACAGCGATGCCGCTGGATTTGTCACCCGCTGTGGCATCTACGGACTGCAACAAAACTGCTGTGGCGATTTGGGTGCCATCGGTGGCTGCGGGATCAAGTGCTTTGACCTTGCCGTTGGCATCCACACGGCCAAGGACCGTACCGATGCGCAAGTTCTGGCCTGCAGCGACTGTGACTTGGTCGCGGGAATAGAGGGACTCTTCCTCATACTTGAGCAAATCGCCCAAGGTCAACTCATTGACGAGAACTGACATTTAAAACTCCTAGTTGGATTTGTAAGAAGGACGATTGGCGGCGAGCTTTTGAGCGCGCTGTTGTGCCGCAAGCACCACAGGACTCACTTCTGGCTTGGCCGTAGCTTGGGTACCGGCTTGCGGCATGATGTGTGAGCGAATCTCAGGACTCGCATCAGCTTTGGCAGCCAGCAATTCATTTCGCACTTGCTCCACACTCAAACCGCGCTCGAGTGCAGAAAGCGTCATGTCTGATTTGCCAGCCAGCAAACACATCTCAGCTACAGCCAGCACGTTGGCACTTGCTTTACGGATGTCATGGCTTGCTGCAGCCGAAGCAGTCGCGGCTTCAGGCTGCGCCACTTCAACGACTTCGCCAGTTGGCGTTTCGGCGCCAGCTGGCAGTTCCGACTCTTGTTCTGGCGTTTGAAGATTCGAATCCTCAGGAACCACAACGGTGGAAGTGACAGGGGCAGCTTCTGTCGAAGCGGTGGTTGCAGGCGGGCCGGATGGCTGCGTCGATGTTTGCGACATCAATTTCTCCTTAGAAAGAACTGGATCGGGTTGTGAGACTTCCATCTCGCGCCCCGATCCAAACGATCGCGCGATGGCAGATTTGCGTTGTTGAACTTCCATAGCCAGCGCGCGCATGGCGTCGTCTGCCGTGCCAATGGCATCTGCAAACCCAGCCTCAATGGCGTCACCCGCGTAAAAAAGTCCTGCCTGTGTGTCTCGTACGGTTTGCACATCCAACCCTCGGTTGGTGGCCACCGTTGTGACAAACATTTCGTAGAGCCGATCCACCTCTGTTTGAAGTGCGGTCGATGCTTCGTTGGAGAGCGGTAGATGTGGTGACAAGTCGTTTTTGCGGTCGCCTGCATAAATGGCCGTGTATCGATAACCATCGAGCGCATCGCGTTGGGTCTGATCCACGTGAAGTGCAATCACACCAATCGATCCAACTCCACCAGTGCGCGTCAGATAGATGCGCTCGGCACTACAGGCAATCGCATACGCAGCAGAAAACGCATCGTCGTTGGCCACTGCCCAGATGGGCTTGGTGCTTCGTGCACTCACGATCTCGTCTGCAAGATCAAAAGCCCCACCCGCTTCTCCACCGGGGGAGTCGATATCAAGCAACACAGCATCCACGCTTACGTCATTGATGGCTGCTTGAATTTGTGCGCTGATGGAGGCGTAGCTGGTCAAACCTGACGCAGCGTCCATGGCACCCGTGCGTCGCACCAACGTCCCAAGGATGCTGATGACTGCGATGTTGGGGGTTTGTAGATCTGAGCGCATCACGCGCTCAGGTGGAGTGATTTGCGCCAGCTGGTGCGCTGAGGTTTCTGGAACGACCATGCCCATACGTGGCCCCACCACCGAGAGGATGACCTCAAGCTTGCGGGGATGAATGAGCAAAGGCGTGCCAAAAACCCGCGAAGCCAGATACGGCATCGTCGGAAGATTTGTCATAGGACCTCTGAGTTAGGAGATAAAACCGTGTCTAGGTTTATTGGTCCACCAGCGGCGGGTCTGCCACGTCCGGTGGGTGTGAGGGAGCCGCTTGGTTTGTGGCTCCATTGCGTGCGACTAAGCGCGGGTCGGTGTCGAGCACGAGACCTAACGAATCGGCGCGCGCGTTGTCTGCTGCGATCTCCCGATCGATGGACTCCGCGTCGTAGCCGTAGGATGAAATAGCTTCTGAGCGACTCATCAAGCCAGAGCGAATAGCCAATTGCATGGCCTTGAACTCTTTCTCGGGATCTACCCATTGCCAACCCTGAGGGATCCACTTGGCTGCTTGGTACTCCCGCGCTTTGGTGCGGTAGTTCGGCAAATCAAGCTTGCCCTCGAGCACCGCTTGTTGCATCCACGCGCGCCAGATCGGACGGCACAACTGATGCACGATCACGCCATGCTGCAAGGTTTCACACCGTCGTCGAAACTCCAACAATCCTGCCCGGATGCGTGCGGGAAACTCCACGCCATCCAAGTCTGCAAAACTGCGAATTTGACGTGCTTGCGCAGACTCTGGCGAGTTGTCATCCGGGTGGATGTTGCGTGAACTGTTGAGCACCGCCTTGATAAAGCTGCGCCCCATTTGCCCCCAAGTCGGCCCCTTGTTGGAGTGCAAGCCCACATTGCTCCAGATCTTGCGTTTTGCGTATTGGCCGTGCAGAACGACAAATTCACAAGACAGGAAAACAGCTCCTGTTTCATGTGAAGCAGTTGCATAGCCTGCCGTCCATCCGCGATCGGGTTCGTCATAGCCACCAGGTTTGATGGTCATACGCACCACGGCTTGGGTTCCCTTAGGAATCAGGTCAAAGCCACTTTGTTGGGCTTCGGCGTCGTTGAAGTCGTTCCAGCTGCTGATAGCGTTTGAGGCGTGTTGTTCTTGGTACATGTGTAAATCCAATGAATGTGTGAATGAGGGGTTGATTCAAAAAAGAGCCCAGAGGGGATGTACGCCCGGTTCGGGCTGGTGTTGTAGACCGCATATTTACTCCTTTGATTCAGTAGAGGGACAACGGCTCTATTTCAGGAAATCAATGGAGAACTGATAAGGAACTGATTGGTGAACTTGTGCGATATCTCTAGTTCACCGTTCTTTTGGAGCACCGCTTAAGCCCCCTGCTTATCAAATAGGCTTGTGAAAATAGCGCTAAATTCGCCAAGCCTTGCCATGTCTAGGGTTTGAGGTCAGTGCGGCGGACTCCCTCACCCCAAATTGCTAGGTTTTTGCGTCATATTGCAGACTTGCCGTAAAGAATGTATCATTCGGTCATTGATCTGTATTTGAGTGATTTAATTCAAATAAATCAATCACTTACGATGATTATTAATCAATGGTTAATGAGCCATAAATGTTGCCATGAACATCACCGATCGCATCAGACGCTCCATTCGGAGTCGTGCCGACCTAGTGTTTCGGCCCACTGACTTCCTGCCATTTGGCAGCGAAGCATCGGTAAAGCGCGCCCTAAGGGAACTCACAGACATTGGCGTGGTGGTACGGCTTGGTGTGGGCATCTATGCCAAGGCAAAACCCAGCGTGATCTCCGGCAAACCAATCCCAATTCAGCCACTCGAAGTGCTTGGCCCACAAGCTTTAGCCAAACTTGGTGTTCGTCTTAAAGAATCGTTCCAAACTGCTGAGTACAACTCTGGTCGAAGCACTCAGATACCCACTGGTATCGTTGTAAACATTGGCAAACAACGAATCAGTCGAAAAATTGGTTTCAATGGAAAGTTCTTAAAGTATGAGCACGCATGAGAACACTATCAGCTGAGCGACTAGAACTCATCGACGCTTTGGTTGCTGAGGCTGACATTGGCGGGATTACCGCAGCCCTGCTTGAAAAAGACGAACATTTGACAGCCGCATTGCAGGCAATTTTTGCCCTTAAGTTCGAACATGCGTCGTTAGTATTTTGTGGCGGTACAAGTCTGTCAAAAGCACATGGACTCATTGAGCGCATGTCAGAAGATGCTGATATCAAAATTGTGCTGTCGCACGACACTGCAAATTGGTCACAGAATCAATTAAGACGCTACCTTGGTGATGAAGTTCGAGGACAAGTAATCAAGACACTTGAACACATCGGATTTATTGAAGACAAAGAGTTCCAACGATCACTAAACAACAATCGATATAACCATAGCCAATGGACCTACCAGCGCGCATACGATGGCGTCGCTGCCCTACGGCCAAACCTGCAGCTGGAATTGATAGCTCGAGCTCCTACTTTGCCGACAGAGATCGCATCGCTTGGAACTTTGACCGACAAACTCGCAGCGCGTAGGGGGATGGTGTTTCCAGTACCTGTTGTCTCGGTTGCAGAAACTTTGGCAGAAAAGGTTTTATCTTTTTTGAGACGATTCGCTCAGCATCGAGCAGGGAGGATGCAACGGCATTGGGATACGGCACTTGTACGGCATATCTACGATGTGCATTGCATCATCTCGAAAAAACCTGAAGTTTTAGACGATTCCATTGCAGCGTTTGTTACTCTTACTGCTGGTGATGTGGACGAGTTTGGGTACCAAGATGCTGAATTTGCGGCTGACCCGAAGACTATTCTCACTACGGCATTGCATCAAGTAGGAAGTGACACGCAATCACATCATGAATATCACGGAGTGCTATTGCCATTGGTTTATGGCGAAGGAAAGTTCACATTCGAGGAGTCTTGGTCCAGCTTTGAGGAAATAACCAATCGATTGGTCCATGAACTTTAAGCCAATCGTTGTGACCATCGACAGCTATCGACCCACTGCTGTCTTTGGGTCATCCGTAATGCTGTCATTCGATCAGGTCTTCGTCCCAAATCCCTCGAAGACACCACACCATCAAAGGCCATCTGCAAAGGAAATTTTTGAGATGTATTTCTGTTTTCAATCCTTACGGAAAGCCTTGTGACAAGCATTGCAGGCATCCCGCATTTGCCCCAATGCGGCTTTAAACCGCTTGAGATCACCAGATTCAGCAGCAGCGGTTACACCCGCAGACTTGACTTGCAATTCATTGGCATACCGCTTGAACTTATCCTCTTCAAACCAGATGTCATCCTTGGCTCTCGTGTCACCACGTTCGCTGCCTTCGACAAATCCTTCCCAGGGTAACTTGCTCAGCAACTCCACCGTTCGGGAATCTTGGGTCATTTGCTTTGCATCAAATGGTCGATGACCGTCCACGGTCTGCACCATCCGATTGACATAGGTTGCCATCAAGGTGAACGCTGCTTTGCGATGCTTGATTGCTTGCTCGATCTTGCGGTCTTGAGCGTGAGCGAAGCTGCACTGGAGTAACAAGCCCAGAGAGAGGGGTAACAGGCTAAATACGACTTTCATCAATGGCTCACCAGAGGGTAGATAACCAATCCGATCAGTGCTGCGCCAATGACCAGTAGTGGCTCAGGAATCTTCTTGAACTTCCACAGCAGCGCCGTGGCACCCACAGCCAGCAATGCAGTGGGGATGTCGCTGATGGAGCGCTGCGCAATCACCACAACCGAGCCTGCAATGGCCCCAATGGCAGCAGCTGTGATGCCATCCACAAATGCAATCACCGAAGGATTCTTTCCCCATTTCTTAAAGTGGGGTGCGGCCACGATGGTGATCAGGTAGCAAGGCAGGAAGGTAGCCACGGCAGCCATGGTGGCACCAGGCAAGCCAGCAATTAGATAGCCGATGAACGCTGTCGTGATAACCACAGGCCCCGGCGTGATCATGGCCACGGCCACGGCATCAACGAACTGACGGTCGGTAAGCCAATGGTGCTCCGTCACGGTGCCCGAGTAGAGGAACGGCACAATTGCGAGACCAGAACCAAAGACAAATGCCCCGGCTTTGGCAAAGAACAGTCCAATCTGGGTCAGCAATGCAGGATCAAGGACAACCGGAGCCAGTTGAGCAGCATCGACTGGAGGCACCAAACCCAGTCCCATGGCCTTATTTCCAAAGCTGGGCTTGCATCGGATCACCCAGACCAAAAGTCCTGCTGCGATGAACAGCCAGGCAATCTCGGACTGCGTGATGATGGTGACGGCGGCTAGCACACCAAAGATGGACCATAGCAGTTTGTCCTTGCCGATGCTCTTGGTTGATAGCTTGTGTGCGCCGATGGCCATGATGCCAAGCACCGCAGCGCCCACGCCATAGAACACCGCTTGCATCCAAGGCAATCCTCCATAGGACACATAGGCCATGCCTAGAGCCACCACCATGACAAACGACGGCAGCACAAAGGCCAAGCCCGCCACCGTCGCTCCCAAGATGCGGTGATGCACATAGCCTAGGTAAATGGCTAGTTGCGCTGCGAGTGGCCCTGGTGCAATTTGAGCCAGGGCCAGTCCTTCCTTGTAGTCGGCTTCGGAAATCCAGCTACGCTCCTCCACCAGGTCGCGGTGCATGAATCCCACCAGCGCCACAGGGCCACCAAAGCCGAGGGTGCCCAGTCGCAGGAAATACAGCGTTAGTTGCCAGAGGGAATAGGTGTTCAGGGTCTTGATTTCAGTCATGGCTTGTCTCACTTGTCAGTTGGCTTCTGGAATGTGGTCAGCAGCCCATCAAAAATGGCGCTGGCCAGAGCGAGCAATTGATCGTCGTCGGTGATCGTGCTGCTTAGGCCTTCCAGCGCGGCCTCCACACCCACAGCCTCGGGTGGCTGCACGCCACCCACATCTAGGTAATGCACCAACAGGCCCAAACGCTGCAAGGCCGGGTTGATCAATCCAAAGCTGGCCAGCACGACTTCAAAAGTCACTTTGGTCCCGACATGAGAAAAACTGGCCCCGTCGAAATCAAATCCCAAGGCCTCTTTGGGGCAATCCTTGGGGCTTTTGAGCCAGAGGATGCGAGCCTGAGGATCAATGAAGCGGCGGATCAACCAAGCCGTGGCTAACCTGTCCACCCAAGGCTTAGCACGCGTAGCCCATGTTCTGCCTTGGTAGTCGGTAATGCTGAGAGCTAAGAGAGCGCCACTGGCGGCACGAGGCTCATCTGGCGACACCAGACGTGCGCAATCCACTTCCAACTCAACCAGTGCAGATTCGGCTTGAGCGCGCTCTTGACCGGGGAAGAAGTCGATCTGGCTGAGCTGATCAAATGTCTTGCGCAGCTTTCGGGCTTGCTTGAGAACGTCTTGCACCGAGACGGGCGTCAGATCGCTTGCGGCTTTGGCCAAGTCAAGCAAAAGGATCGAGTACTCTTCCGACCGATTGAACAGGCTTTTGAAATTAGCTCCAGAAGGTTCGATGGTGTCCAGCACTATGGCTGTGCCACCTCCCGCCAACACATCCTGAGCGATGCCATCCAGGAGCGTCCGATTGCCAAACAAATCGGGCAGCAAATAGACGCCATCGCGAAGCACCGTGGCACCGGATGACTTGAGGGCCCGCCAGGCACGCTGACGCAGAGTGGCGTTTTCTGTGGGCAGGCTGGTGATGAAGCAGAGCCAATTCATGATGTAGATTATTCTACATGTTGAATCAATCTCTACACTCATCTATTCAGCCATCTGCTGGCAAGGGTTATCCAGTTGCCGGGCCGACCTTACATGTCAGCTCTGGAGGCCATTCAGGCTGCGAACTACTGCCATCAGGCATGGCCCCGGCTGACCGTTAGTGGCCGGTTGCAGTCTATCGGCACAGTCACTTGGCTACCGCAATCGCTGCATACCAGCCACTGACCTATATTGAACGAATGCTCGCAACGAATGGAACGCTACAGGTCTTTTTTTCTGGTTGAATGGTTGCGAAGAATATTCAGATCTGTCTAACATTATTGAAACTCGCTCAAAGAATACAACCCCATTCGACGATTTCGAACAACAAGTGTTTCGTAGGCATGCATGGGACCTTCATACGTTGGATCACCTCTGTTAGCCGCCTTGATCTTAAACACATCGATGAGCTTGTCGCTAGCCAAGTGCGCCTTGTTCATGATCGTCTCTGCAGACTGAGGCTGTCCTCGGTACCGCCAGAGGACTTCAAAAATTGCTGCCTGCGCTGCCGTCAACCGAATGGGATCATTTGACCAATCCGGAATATGGACCCACTCAAAGGTTTCAGAAAATGGTCCGTGCACTGCGACGGATCGAGGCTCAACCGATGCCTCAATCACACCCCCCTCCTCGCCTACAAATCGAAGTCCATTGCCATGAATAGCAAAGCAATCTTCAAGATGCCACCAAGTCGCCGTGCCTAAAAGCGGATCCAATGAAGTTCGACTTAATGGCCTTGGCGTGATCACCCAACTGTCAAGGCGAGGCGTTTTTCCGTGAAACAGATTCAAGGCGTTTGCAACGACAAGCTCAATACGTTCCGCCAAGATCACAGCTCGCTTCTTGTACAACCCGATTTGCCACACGCCCTCATAAAGCTTCTGAATTGCGACGTGTGCGGCAATGTTTAAAGCTGCGCGTAGTTTTCTAATCATCCAGTCGATGTCTAGCGACCAGTTTCTTTGCTCTGATAAATCTACTTTGTAGGGACCGCAGTCAGGGCACTGGACATGCATCTCACCATCACATCGAAAGACGGGTCCACGATGCAATCCACAAAATGAACAACTGGCATAGCGCGAATCCAGCGGACCAGGCACGATCGCTTTGAGTTCAATCAGCAACTTCAACCCAGAGACCTGACCTTTAGGAATCGATCGTTCATACGAATATCCCCCACGAGTCATGAGCAACCCAGCCAAGATCAGTGCTTTCTTGTTAGTAGGCATGACCACTCCCCTCACTCAAAAAGGCTCATAGGACGAGCATTGCTCGCTGCATTACTGAGTTGGTATTCCAGCGCATCCTTGGGCTCAAGGATCTCAAGATGAACTAAATAGCCTTCGAGTTGGGCGCGCAACTTCTCATCGAACTTGTGCAGGTTCAAACGCCCTTTGCTTGTCACTTCAACACTCACCAGTGGACTTCTGGATTTACCCTGTGCAGGCGCCATGTAAAGATTCAGCGTTGCGGCATGAATTTCCCATCCACGGCTCAAAGGATTTTCATTCTGAAAGTACTCACCGATCAAATCAGTCACGCATTGCCGATCCGTTGAGCCACTTGCTGTGCACTCGACTTTTAGGCGCTCACACGGGCTTAGCAAGTGCAAGCTCTTGACCTGAAGACCTACAAAGCCATCATCAAACGCCTGTGGAATTTGCAACCCCAATCTGAGCTTGGACAGATCAAGCACAGGGCGCTGTATGCGTTGCGCTTCCGCACGAACGCCCAACATATGGGTGGCGAAAGCCTCACACAACATCGCGTGGTATTTGGCTCCACCTCTGATGATTGTTCTAGCAACACCTGTAATCTGCGAGTACTCCAACACCATGTGAATATTGGGACTGCCAACACGACGCTGCAACTGTGAGCCTTCAAACTCGAGACGAGCTGTTGCAAGGTCCTTAGCGTGAATCGTGATGAGTTGCGTACCCTTAGCACGATCTAACACGTTGACGACACATACTTCACCACACCCTAGCTCACGCTGGTAAAAAACTTTGATGGCATCGCAAAAGCTCGCGATGGAACGCTCGTCGCGATTCACTTCACGACGCAGCCCTAGGTCATGCTGCTGAGCTTGCTGACTGTGCTGATCCAAATACTCAATCTCAGCAGCAGCCTCAAACAATGCTGGGTGGTTGACATAGAGCCAGAAGGACCGATGTAAGTCGTTCATGCAACCGATAAGCCCAACAAGCTCATTAGGCTTGTCATTGGTTACTTGAAACATGGCCTGCTTGCCCAAGGGATGAGCGAGTGTTGAACTTGCATGTAGGCCAGCGATGATGCGGTCACGCTTGATCGTGTTTTGGTAACTCTGGATGAGCTTTACCAGCGTACGTGAGGTGCAGGTGTTGTCTTGCCATGTCCATCCCTGGGGCAAGGGAAGTTCATGACGAACCATAAATGTTTTGAGCGTCTCGTCGACGGGCAGGCACAGCAAGATGTCTGCGTAAGACTGTGGCTTACTCACGTTGTCTCCTTTTTGTTTTTATTCCTGGAAATTGACCTTTACTGACCCCCACAAAAAGCTTGTCAATTTAGATCAAAATTTGCGCTTTGCTGTATAAATATACAGTATTTGATGAATCTGTCAAAACCATCTTCGCAAGCCGCGAAATTACGCCAAATTCAGACTGAAATCTCCTATTTACCGGCGTTTCAAGCCCCAATGTCGCCAACATTCCCGCCATCTGGAGTTACACGTTAAAGGTGTCAGACCTACGATTTCAGGCCAGTTTTAATAGAACCAACCTAGCCATGAAATCAACACAAATTCCTCCTTCTGTCATCGCATTTCGCCCCCGTTCAAACGGTCATGCTGAAAAGTGCAAATACATGACTCTTAATCAAATTTCAGAGCTCATGGCACATGCAGCGGTAATGACCAAGAACGATTTGAGCGAAGCCTCAAAGAGTCAGATTTATGCCACTGACAGAGACGAGTTTCTGGACTTCAATGCCCACCAGAGCGTCAATACGAACCCCTCAACAAACAAAGGAGTTCGTTCATGAAATCAGAAGATCGACAACAAAGATCTATGGAAAAAATAAACACCATCGGAAGTGAAATTACTGCCCTCAGTTTTCTAAAAATGCCCGATCTTTGGCGCCTGTGGGATCAGCATTTCAAAGAGCGTCCCACGCACCCAAACCGCAGACATCTTGAGTCCCGCCTTGCCTACCGCCTGCAAGAGCTAGCTTTTGGGGGGCTCAAGCCTGCCACGCGAGACCTGTTAGCAAATTTTGGTGAACGCCTGTCTTCAATCAAGACCAGTACACGCCCCATCACGGCGCTGCTGCCTGGCACGATATTGATTCGTGAATATGGTGGCCAAGATCACCGCGTCACTGTCACGATTGACGGAAGATTTGAGTATGGTGATTACAAATACCCGTCCCTCTCATCAGTTGCTCGGCAAATCACAGGAACGCAGTGGTCAGGTCCTGCCTTCTTTGGTTTAACTCAAGGAGGTAAGCAATGAGTGAGATCAAACGTAAAAGATGCGCGGTTTACTGCCGAGTCTCCTCGGATGAGCGTCTTGACCAATCCTTCAATTCAATTGATGCACAGCGAGAGGCTGGCATGTCGTTTGTTGAGAGTCAAAAGGATGAGGGCTGGGAGCTCGCACCTGATTTCTATGAAGACCCGGGCTTTTCTGGCGGCAACATGGAACGCCCCGGATTGAAAAGGCTGCTCAAAGACATCCAAGCCGGAAAGATTGACATCGTCGTGGTGTACAAAATCGACCGTCTCTCGCGCTCGCTTGCTGACTTTTCCAAGATGGTCGAAGTGTTTGACCATTACAACGTCAGCTTTAGTTCAGTCACTCAACAAATTAACTCAGCGACCTCAATGGGACGCTTGATGCTCAATGTCCTACTGTCATTTGCACAGTTTGAGCGAGAGGTCTCGGGCGAACGAATTCGCGACAAGATTGCGGCGTCTAAGCGCAAAGGTATGTGGATGGGAGGTCCTGTACCACTGGGCTACATTGTTAAAGACCGCTTGCTCATAATCGAACCGCAGGAAGGCGAATTGGTTCAACGAATCTTCGAGCAGTTTATTGACAACAAGTCGACGACACAAATCGTTAAAGATTTGAACCAACAAGGGATTCAGACAAAGAAGCAGAAGTCATTCTGTAAGCAAGGCATCTACAAGATTCTCCACAACCGTGCATACATCGGTGAAATCACACATAAAGGCGAGAGCTTCCCCGCTCAGCACGAAAGATTGATTAGCCAAAACCTCTGGGATGAAGCGCATGCAATCCTAGCCAGCGACAAGCGTTTGCGTAACCGCAAGACATGGGAACGAAAGGATAAGCATGACTTCTTGTTACGCAACATCGCATATACGGAAGATGGCGACTTGCTCATACCTACGGCTACAAAAAAGCCCAACGGCAAGGTTTATCGGTACTACGTCATCAACAAGAAGTTGCACATGGGGGCAGAAACAAGCCAATCATGGAACTTCAATGCAGACCAACTGGAGACAGGTGTGATGGAGAAGTTGCTGGAATATCTACGCAGTGACCATATGGTGGACAAGTATTGGGAGCAGATCCAAAAGATCAACCCAGGCATTGATGAACCACAAGCAGTCATGTTGCTCTTTCGAAGAACGGCAGAGCTGTGGAACCAATTTTTCCCAGTCATGAAAATCGCAATTATTCAGAGCTTGGTTAAGCGGGTAACCGTCAGGCACAACGGCGCAGAAGTTCTGATGCGCTATGAAGCCTTAGGTGATTTTGTAAAAGCCATCACCTCAAAGGACTCGAGGCTGCACATCGAAGTGTTGGAGGTAGCGTGAACGTCGAACAGAAAGATGCGCCTAAAACCTCGGCTAAAGCAGCAGAGGTACTTCCCTTTAACCCGATTCTTTTTAAACAACGCGGAAGAAGAAAAACGATCATTTCTCCAAATGCAGAATCAGTTGAGACGCATTTAATAAAGCCGGGGACTAATAGCGTGTTGATCAATGCGATTGCAAAGGCTTTTTATTGGGCCCACCTTATCAACAATGGCGTAGTCAAAAGTGGTTCAGAAATTGCCAAAAAAGAAGGTGTCGAAGTTAGCTCAGTAAACGAGCTAATTCGATTAACGTTGCTGGATCCATCAATCGTTGAGAGCATTCTTACGGGCACTCAACCAGCAGCTTTAAACATTCAATGGTTCACTAGACATCCCCTACCCATCGACTGGAGTAATCAACGCGCATTAATAAGCGGTGTAACTTAGGGGGTAAATCACGGCGTACCAAGCTTGCCCTCGGTCACTAGCAGCTTCTATGGCTAAAACGAGACACCTAGGAATTACCTCGATTCGCTGTATTACATCAGACACACGGAACGGAGTCCCAATCAGTGGTGTAACTCGGCGACTTGCGCTCCTGCCTCATCTGCCAAGATTGGTAGGCGCCTTGGGTGGAGACTTTGACCGTGCCACGTCCAAACCGCTTGTTTAGGCCATCCAGCGCATCCATCAAGCGCGTGTCAGTCGCTTGGCTAGGCTCTAACCAATCCGCTTGGTACTGTCCCACTGGCGCAATCTCACCCAGCGTGATCCCCGCTTTTTTGTACTCATAGCCAGGTTTAAACAAACGCCCCACTAGGTAATCGGCCCAACGGTTGACCACCAAGCTGTCGTTGGTCGGTTGCGGCAACGGCAAGGTGAAGGATGGGTTGTATTGAGGCAAGTCGCTTCTGAAACGGTTGGTGTGCAAGAACACTTGAATCAAAGAAGCATGGGAGCCTTGTGCGCGCAGCTTCGTGCAAGCGTTGGCGACGAAAGTGCTCATGGCGTCTTTGAGCACCTCCACCTCTCGGACCATTTGGCCAAACGATCGACTGCTGACGATTTGTTTTTTGTTAGGCACCATTTCTTGCAAATCAATACAGACCGTGCCTTGGAGCTCGCGTTGCACTTTCTCAATCACCACACCGAACTCAGCTCTCAAGGTCGTTGTGTGTGCTGCGCGTAGATCTTGAACCGTCTGGATGCCATGCTCCGCCAGCCGCGCAGACAGTCTGCGGCCTACGCCCCAGACCTCGCCCACTTCGATTTGGCTAAGTAACTTGTCTTGTTGCGCGTCGGTTAAGTCGTTGTAGTTGAAGACGCCCTTGGATCTGGGATGCTTCTTGGCAATATGGTTGGCGAGCTTCGCCAATGTTTTGGTAGGTCCAATGCCCACACACACAGGAATGTCCGTCCACGCCATCACGCGCTCGCGCATTTGATAGCTGACCTCTTTCAATTGAGGCGTGCCTGTGAGGTCCACAAAGCACTCATCAATCGAGTACACCTCGCTCCTGGGTGAGTAAGTGCTGAGGATAGACATCACCCTGTTTGACAGGTCGGCGTACAAGGCATAGTTGGAACTCAGGGCAAGGATGCCGTGCTCTTCTGCCAGTGCTTTGCACTCAAACCACGGCTGCGCCATCTTGATGCCCAAGGCTTTCGCTTCGTTTGAGCGCGACACCACGCAACCGTCGTTGTTGGACAGCACGACCAAGGGCACGTTTTTCAGATCAGGCCGGAACACGCGTTCGCAACTGACATAAAAATTGTTGCAGTCCACCAATGCAAGCTGCTGCTTCATGGGTCGACCGTTTCAACCTTCACCGTTTTCAGCATGATGGGTTTGACCAAAATCTTGTAGCTGTCTAGGTCGAAGTTATTTTGTTTGAATGCGTTGAGCTTGCTGGTTGTGCCTACCTTGGAGCACTGTGTGCCCAAGTAGCACCAGTTGTTGACTCGGTGTCGTTGCACCCATCCGTCGGATTCTTCGATCACATCAATGGGGCCGCTGAAAGGCCAGACCTCTACCTGTGAATCTACCAACGCAGACAAGAGACGCTGGTCATGGGTATGCCGATCTTCCTTGCCCACGCACGCACCAAGGCAGGTTTTAATCTGTAACCCAAAGCAGCCGCGTGCCGAAGTTTTCTCCAACCCCAGAACAGACATGCACAGTCTGTGCTGCTGAGACAGCTCTTTGAGCATGGCCTTAGCGGCATGGTCGGATGAGAACAGGCCATACAGCCCTGCTGTCTCGCCGAGGTTGACAGATTTGCTGTCCACGACTTCTGGCAAGTTACCTTTATCCGTTGAGGTCAGGCGAATTGAGCACAGCGTTCTGACCCTGCGCAGCCGTTGGTTGAACAGCGGGCTTTGTTCTTTGATCATGCGTGACTCCAGCAACAGCGCACCAATCTCACCCGCTGTCTCAACGAAGTCAATGCGTCGTGTCTGCGCAATCATGCTGGCTTCGTCAGGTGCTCGGAGATGACTCATCACCCGGCTGCGAATGTCGACGCTCTTGCCAATGTACAGAGGCAACGTCCCTTCCCCTTTGAAGATGTAGACACCTGGCGTACGTGGCAATGCAGCCAGACTGGCTGGATCAATCTTGTGCTCGGTCACGCTTGGATGTGTCATCGATCAACACAGCTTGTGAATATTGTTGGTCACCACACCCCAGACCACAAAGTCATCCTCTTCCTTGATGAGGCGAGGTGGATAGATGGGGTTCTCCGCCATCAACTTGACCACGCCGCCACGGCGGTAAAGCCGCTTGACCGTGAACTCGTTATTCAACTGGGCAACTACGATGTTGTTGTGCTTAGGGTCCATGCTACGGTCTACCAGAAGCGCATCACCCTCATAGATACCTGCACCCGTCATGCTGTCGCCCTTGACGCGAAACACATAGGTTGCGGCTTTGTTGCGAATCAAGTGCTTGTTTAGGTCAATCTGCTCTTCCGCGTAATCAGCTGCTGGCGAGGGAAATCCTGCATGCACAGCCCAGTTACATACGTTGAGCATGAGACGCTTGTAAAACAGCTTGGCAGGCTTGTCGTTTAAATATTTAGATGCTTTCATAAATATATAATACTGGATATACGTACAGCATTGCAAGAGCGCGCAGAACTTAACTTATGACAAAAATTGCACCTACAGCTGGCACCAACGGCAAAAGACATGCCATATGCCCATCAAGCGTGGTTTGAAACTTCGAAGGCCCTACTAAGACGCAACATCAACACTTTAGAGTGCATTTTTTTAATCCAGGTACCACGATCAAAACCGTTGATAGAACGAGCAAATTCGAAAAAGCCGATGCTGCACGGCAGTGGATAAATATTGACGATCCAGAACTTTTGGAGATCTAGCGGTGAAGAACAAAGAGAACACATCACCCGTACTAGCGTTTGTAGACATCGAGACAACTGGTTCTCACTTCGAGCGCGATCGCATCACCGAAATCGGCATCAAAACTCTGACTCCCACTGATGTGATCGAATGGGAAAGCCTGATCAATCCTGAAACTTTTATTCCACTAAATATCCAAAGGCTGACAGGGATTTCACCAGACATGGTGGCCGACCAGCCCACGTTTGAAGAGCTTTCGCTGCAACTCAAGGAAGAGCTGGAAGGCAAAATTTTTGTCGCCCACAACGCGAGGTTTGACTACGGCTTTATCAAAGCGTCGTTCAAACGACTGGGCATGGATTTCAGGCCTAAGGTGCTGTGCACGGTAAAGCTGTCGCGCCTGTTATTTCCCGGACAGCCTAGGCACAACTTAGACACACTCATTGCAACCCACGGACTAGAGGTCAGTGCCAGACACAGGGCCATGGGCGACGCTGATTTACTCTTGCAGTTTTGGCGTGTGTGCGAACAGGCAGTTGGCAAAGCGCGGCTACTAGAAGCCGTCCACCAGTTGACTGCAAGTGTCAGCCTACCGCCCAACATCAACCAATCTGTGATCGACAGCATTCCCGACACGCCGGGTTGCTATATGTTCTATGGCGAACACAACGCGCCGCTCTACATTGGCAAAAGCATTGCCATGCGCACCCGCGTGATGAGCCACTTTCAAAGTGCCCTCACCGTTCGCAAAGAAATGAAGTTGTCGCTGCAGGTGTTTCACATTGACTGGATCCAGACCAGTGGCGAGCTGACCGCGCTGATTCTTGAATCAAGGCTCATCAAAGAGCGCATGCCAAGCATGAACATCAAGCTGCGCAAATCAAAAGATTTGTGCGCATGGCAATTGGTCACTGACAGCGCAGGCGTTCAAAAGCCAACGCTGGTGACGCACGCGCAGTTGCAACCCGGCCTGCAAGACAATTTGTATGGACTTTTTTACAGCAAAAAAGAAGCCCATAGTTACTTGGCCGCGGTCGCCAAAAAATACCAGCTGTGCGAAGCCCTGCTGGGCCTGGAAAAAGCAGTGGAAGGAAAGCCTTGCTTTGGCTACCAAGTCAAACAATGCCAAGGGGCTTGCATTGGCAAAGTGTCTTTGGATATGCACCATTTGAAATTGCAAACCGCACTCAACCTTTACAAAGTTCAGGTGTGGCCTTTCGAGGGCGCCATAGCCATCAAGGACGGCGACAGCATGGTGGTAATTGACAAGTGGTGCTACCTTGGCATTGCAAACGATCATGATGAGCTCTACAGCTTGGCTGAATCTGGTCAGGCAGAGTTTGATCTAGACATCTACAAGATCGTCAAAAAAGCGATAACTGGATCTCATAAGCAACATGTCATCCAGCTCAGAAAGATGTTTGAGACGACGACATGACTGAAAAAATTTCTCTGTTCCCACTTTCCCACGGGCTATTTCCAGATGGCATGCTGTCGCTGCAAATTTTCGAAGTTCGTTACCTTGATTTGATCAAGCGCTGCTATCAACAACAAATCCCATTTGGTGTGGTTTGGTTAAAAAAAGGCAGCGAGATACAGGTGCCAGGCGAGATACCTCTGCTACACATGCATGGATGTACCGCACACATCCGAAACTTTGAACAAGTACAAGCCAACTTATTTCGTGTGATTTGCCAAGGTGGGATTCGTTTTGAGTTGCGCAACACATACCCCGGCCCTTTGAGTGTCTGGCAAGGTGAAATTGTCTATTTGCCCAACGATGAAGAGATTGAACTACCGCCCTACTTGCAACACCATGCTGACAGGCTCGGTAAAGTAATAGCAAGTGCCCAGCAGCAAGGGCAAAGTCACAGACTTCCCATCTTCAAACCCTACCAGCTTGATCAGTGTGGATGGGTTGCAAACCGATATGCAGAAGCAATGGACATCAGCACCGAAGAGAAGCTTGAACTGCTTTGCGAGCTTGATCCATTGAAGAGAATGCAAAAGATAGATGCTCTGATCGAATAAGAATAATACCCCTGCACAGTAGGCAGTTGCTTTGCTGTTTTCAGCAATTAAAGATGTGACTAGCGACAATTAAACCGAAACAATGGCAATCCATCCAAGTCTTTTCAAATCATTACAGAAGCAAAAAATGTTGGACTCTGCACTCAAAATTTCTGCCTTGCTAACAACAGCTTTCCTGTTCGGTGGCATGTTGCTGTTTGCTGGCAGCTTTGCCGCTTTTTTATTTAAAGTTATGCCCGTTGAAGACGCACGGGTAATCATCAGAAAAGCTTTTCCTTTTTTCTATCTATATGTCATTGCGACATCTGCAACGGCTGCCCTACTTACAGCCCAACAGGACTCAATTAGCTCAGCAGTTTTAGGGATGATTGCCCTGACCACAATTCCAACTAGGCAAGTCCTCATGCCCGCAATCAACAAATCAACTGATACGGATGACTGGGTACGATTTATGGTCTTGCATGGTTTATCCGTCGTTATCACCCTAGCCCATATCGTTGCGTCTGCAGTAGTGCTTGTCCGCTTATCAAGCTAAGCAAGACGACTCATTAATTTTTAGAATTTTGCCTGGACGCATCAAGAAGAAATTGTTGAAAGCTCAACTGAGCCTGCTTGATTCCAACACTAACGGCAGCAAAGAATTAGTCTGCCCACTTTGCAATCGCAAGATTCCCCCCTCTCAAAGGGATGCACACCATCTCACTCCAAAGTCACGCGGTGGAAGGGAAACAGTAGTCCTCCATCGCATATGTCATCGTCAAATACACGCGCTATTCACAGAGACAGAACTTGCTCGGCAGTTAAACACCGTAGATTTGCTGCAGACACATGAGCAAATGAGTTCATTTATTAAATGGATCAGCACAAAGCCAAATGATTTTTTTGAGAAAACACGGAAAAGTCAAAGGCTTAGAACCAAGTCATAGTGTGCTTTACGCTCAAGACCTCAAAGGTTAAGTTATGGCACCAGCCATTCCCAAACATCGTCCTTCACTCTGGCTCGTCGATGTCCTAGACTTGATAGCTCTAACCAATCAAGATCCAAAACATGAGCGCTCAAAAGAGCGAAATGATTTGCGCTCTTTGCCCTACCAACGTCAGACTGATCGTATTGAGTAATGAGTGCACCGGGCGGTACAGGACTGAGGTAATCCGACGCTGAAGACGTATTTTTTACTTGCGACCACAAACGCTCAACTTGCGGACCGCTTGTATGCAAAGTCACGCTGACTCGAGCTCTGAGCTGCCATCTAAGACGCGCACTCCAAAAAACAAAGACCGCATTCGGTTGCGATGAAAGCTCCTCCGCCTTACAACTGCGGGCATCGGTGTAGATTTGAAATAGTTTTGCGTCAGCATCAACTGCTCTGAGAACGACTGTTCGAGCGTTGACACCGCCTTCCAAGCTCGAAGTAGCAAACACCGGCGTTCGCCAAGCATGGTGTCTGTCTTGCGTCGCACGACCGAGCTCTTTCCAAATTTGATGACGAATTTCATTGGGTGTTTCTAATCTATTTTTCATACTGAACTTCAGTCTGCGCTTATAAAATCAGTTCTTTCACAGTTCAAAGACTTGCACGCCAGAGACAACAATTGCTTGTTAGGTCGATGAAGCACGAATCGTAATCTGAGCGTTATCTAGGATCTTGAATGTCAAAGCCAGTTCGCTCCCGCGTAAAAACTTGTGAACATTGCAGAACAGTGAGCACTGTGCTCTATCGAGTTATGCACGATCAAACTGGCACTTGGGCATTGATTTGCGATGGATGCAGGATCAAAGTTGAAGGACGTGCAAACTATCGATATGGCGGCACGTGGAAATCTGACAAAAGGCACTGATCAGGCTGACTATACAAGTGTCTTGTGTAGTGTTTCTGTTGAGCGCTTGAAACTGGATAACAAAACCATTTTTCGGGCTGCAGGTCAAACGCGGCGGGCTAGAATTACAGCTGCTTCTGATCCGAAACCCACCAGCCAACACCAAGCTCTAAGGATCAAGCCAGGAGGATCCAGAAGGAGTCCTGCAGCCTCATCACGATGATGCTGTTCATCTGCTTGACATTGCGTCAACAAAGGCAAGAGATTATCTGGACCACCAAATTTTTTGAGGTGATCGATTTGTTGTTGGTAGTGTGAGTCAACAAAAGTTTCAACTGAAGCGATCGTTGCATAGACTGCACCTCGCCCGAAAAGTGCAGGCAGGGCACCAGTTAGCCACCCAGCCAGTCGCCAAGGGCCTAAGAGTGCACTCAGCTCTGCTTTGGGAAGTAAGGACTCAATGAGAGCCAAATGCTCGGCTTCAGTCTTTCCATGATCAGATGCAAAGGCCAACAACTCATCGTCTCGCCGAAGTTTAGCTACTGCCGAGATTCCCTTGTAGATACTTACAGCGCCTGTTTCACCTGCGTGATCGGAGCGCAGTTCACGCACTAAAAAAGGGGATAGTGAGTTCATGGCCGAACACGAAAGACATTAATTGATTGAAGGCCCCATCTTGGCTACCACCACTTTGTAGGCGGTGAACATAGAGCCAATCGCTGTAGAGATGATGCCCAAGCTCATCAGGCCTTCAAACGTTCCAAAAACTTGATAAAACATACGATTACTTATGCACTCACGTGCTGATTAAATTTGTCTAGTAAAGCATGCTCTGGAGAATTCCAGACATTGCGGGCTTGCCATTCTTTGACTTTGACCAACTTTTCGTGATCGGTAAGTTCGTAGCAACGTGGGTTGCGATCAGGCTGACGCAGCGCTTCTACGCCTCTTGTAAACATTGCAAACATAAGGAGACTTTCAAAAATCTTTCCGGTAACAGCAACAAGTCGAAACGACTCATTTGATAAAAGACTGATCGGCGGTTGTGTTGAGCTAGCTATTCTTTAGACATACAAAACAAACTTATTGGGAGAGTCAATTAGTTCACTGGAATGTTTAGCTTTTCTTCAATGCATGAAATATAACACAATGAGTAGGTATTTCAATATTTATCTACGCAAAACCTTAACAATGAACGCTTTTGACTTTTCACGTCTTTTTAACGTTCAAAAAGGCTGCCAGCTCGAATACAGAGTTAGGCGCATTCGGAATAATGCTTGGCTCGGGACTCATAAGCCTAAACGGATTTGACGAAGAGTAAAAGGCCGCGTCAGGCAGTTCTGGTTCCTCTGGGTAGGAGAAATCAGCCAAACTAAACGAGCGCAAAGTTTGAGCTACAACCTCTTGCAAAGCGAGCTCGTAGCTAGCGAGTTGTGTTCGTTTGACAGATCTGATTTCTGCATCATCACCGCCATCTGCCACTGAAAATGCAGCAACAATGTCCCAAATTGAGATTGTTGTGGGATGGCGGCAGATTTTGAAACCACCTCCAGGACCTTTTGACGAGTCAATTAAGCGGCTTGCCTTCAAAGTCTTCAGGATGTTTTCTAGAGTTGAAGTAGAAATCCCCAGCTTCGGCGATAGCTCGAGACTCGTGATGTGACAAGAACGGCCACGGGATGCTATGAAAATGCACACATCAACTGCGAGGCGTATTTTTTTGGAAATAATGAGGCTCAAATCCATATTTCTGATTTTCACAGCAAGCCGCGTCTTTTCTAGTTTTCGAGCCCAGCTTCCCAAATTATCAACTGAAGACCTCAACAACACCTACTCAAAAGTAAGAGGAAGCTATTGAAATGAAAAATAACGTAGCGTTAGCACTTTTAGTCCTGCTTGCGCCTGTGGTCGTGTTGACGCACGTGAGTTGGTCCCAAAAAGACAACGGATTGATGTTCAACGTTGATGGGAGAGATGTTGATTTCGTTGGCGTCATTAAAGACAAATGGCGTATAGCAACCAACTCGTGCAAAACGGTTGCAGAGCTTGACAGCGAAGATCCGAAGCTCAGGATGGTCAAAGCAGCCATTCAATCTTTCAGCCCACCAGATTCAATCCCAATCAAAGCTATTCACGTATGGACTTCTGGGACTTGGGGCGTGGCGGAAGTCGAGTTTGAAAATCTCCTGCCTGCAGTAGTAACAGTTAAAAACCTAGATAAGGACCCAACACTAGTGGATGACGCGATCTGGAGTGGCATCACAGCACCTTGGAAATCAGGTCCTTTCATCAGAACATACTTGGGCCAAAAATCTTACGGCACGCCTGAAGAACTACTGAACTGCTTTGAATTGCAAACTGTTTCTTTCAAATAAACAAATATATGTCAGTGCTGAAAATGTCAAAGTATCAACGCATTAGCTAGGTCAAATGGCGTCATCAAATCAAGAGACTCAGGTTGCGAGATTAGGGAAAAAAGCCGCCTAAGCGGTGCTTAAACTTACAAGATGTTGATCCAGCCTCATCTGAGGAGATGCACTCAGCTCCAAAGAGTGCGGTAAGCGCCGTCAGCGTCGTAGTCGTTGGCTTGCTTGTCTGGATTGAAGCGCCTGGACCCTCTGGGGTCGGTGCCGCGACCGCTCAGGTATAGCCAGTTGCCTTGGTTGTTGTAGACGTCAAAATCAATCAGTTGCGATTCAAACCAAGCGGCACCGGCACGCCAGTCGCAGCGCAAATCGTGGATCAAAAAGCTCGCCAAATTTTGTCGCATGCGGTTGGACGAATAGCCCGTGGCGTTGAGTTCGCGCATGCCCGCGTCAATGAAGGGGTGGCCGGTGCGGCCCCTGCGCCAGTGCTCAAAGCCGCGTGCGTTGTGGGGGCGTGTGGGCAGTGGCGCGTCGGACAGGCCGCGTTGCCAATACAGGCGCTCACCGTATTTGAGGTGTAGCCAACGAAAGTGATCGCGCCACAGCAATTCGAAGCCAATCCAATACGTGCTGTCGGTGGCCCCGTGTTGCGCTTCAAAGTTGCGAACTGCTGCCCACGCCTGACGTGCAGACAATGCGCCGGTGGCCAACCAAGGCGACCACTTGGTGGAGTAATCGGCACCCACCAGTCCGTTGCGTGTTGCCTTGTAGGTGTGTGGCAAATCACGGCTGCAGTACTGTGCCAGGTGCGCGACGGCAGCACGTTCACCCCCATGAAACTCAGGCTGTGACCAAGGAAACGCCGAACGTGGATCATTCAAAATCGCGCGGGGGTCTGTGGTGTGTTCAGTGACATGTTGCATCTCGCGCACTGAATCCAAGGCGGATTGATCCGGCAGCGCAGGCATTGTTGTCACCGTGGCCACCGGTTGTGCGGGCGCAAACGTTTGGCGCTCGACCGCACGTCGGAAACTAGAAAACTCGTCGGGCACGTCGTGCGGCTCAAACGGCAGTTGGTCGGGGGCCATGAGGGTCGACTGCCACACGGTTTGCACGTCGACTCCACGTTGCTGCAGGGCTTGGATGTGGGCCTCTTCATAGGGGGCCGCAATGTCTTCGCACACCAAGGTGCTTGCGCCTATGCGCGTCATCAGCTCGGTCAACACCTCGCTTGGCTCGCCCGTGAGCTGCAGCAGTTGGCTTCCCAATGCCAGCAGCTGTTTTGACACATCCTGCACGGCCATCGCAGTCCAGGCCAAGCGGTGCTCACTTGTACGAACAAAGCCCCAAGGGCTGGTCAGATGCAACGCGGTGTCGTGCACATATACCGGCAGTAGCCATGTGCTGAGTTGCTTGGCCAATGCCACGGCTTGTTGCAAGCCAGGGTTGTCGTGCAGGCGAAGGTCAGTTCTAAACCAGTAAACAATGCCGGAAGGGACCAAGGATGATGTCATGTTTTGTGTAGGTAAATCGGAACATAAGGTGCGTAGATCTTCCCTCAAATCAATGCCCTCATGAATAGCATCTGATATCGGAGCCTACAAATGGTCAGACCGGCTCCTTGATGGTTTTATAAGCCATCAATCTATTGGGTTAGAGTCCTTCATATGATTAAAACAAGAGCAGCTAAATTCCTCAACATTTGACTAACCAAGACCTGATCTCCAACACAGCATGGACTGTTCAAAATGAGTTACGCCATGTGCGTGCACTCATGCAACTGGAGCAAAAGGAAGATCAAGCGCAGTTCAAACTCAAAAACGCCAGTGCCAGCATCAAAGAGCGCCGTCGGCGCGGCCTGACTTGGTACCCCGTCACCATCACTCAAGAAGACATTGGTTTTGGTGGCAAGGTGGTGCTGGAGCTAGAGCGCCCTGCGCATCGGCAAGATTTGCATTTGTTTCAGGTGGGCAAGAACGCTTCGCTGTTCAGCAATGCAGCTGGCCACAAGGACTCTGACAGGCTCACACTCAGCGGCATTGTCACCAGCGTGCGGCGCAACAAGCTTGTGCTGACCACCACCAAAGAAGAGCTGCCCGATTGGGTGATGAACGGCAGCACCTTAAACGGAAGCACCCCAACCGGAAGCACGTTAGGCATTGACCTGACCTTTGACGAGGTGAGCTACCGCGAGATGCACCAGGCCCTGAACGACGTCATTGGCGCACACGGCAACCGCTTGGCCGAACTGCGCGACGTGCTGCTGGGCGTCAGGCAAGCCAGCTATCGCGAGCACCAAGCCGACGACTTGTTTTACCCCAGTGCGCTCAACGACTCGCAGCTGGTGGCGGTGCGCCATGTGATCTCGGCGCAAGACGTGGCCATCATCCACGGCCCGCCCGGCACGGGCAAAACCACCACGCTGGTGCAAGCCATTTTGGAAACCATCCGGCGTGAGCGGCGCGTGCTGGTGTGCGCCCCCTCCAACACCGCCGTGGACCTGCTGACCGAAAAGTTGGCCGAGCGCGGTGTGAATGTGATCCGCATGGGTAACCCCAGCCGCGTGTCGGACTTGCTGCTCAAGCACACGCTAGATGCCGGTGTGATGGCCCACCCCAGCTACGCCAAGATGCACGCCATGCGCCAAACCGCTGAGCAGCACCGCGATACGGCCAGCGAGCATGTGCGCCACTTTGGCTTTGAGGAGCGACAGCACCGCCAATGGCTGCGTGAAGAAGCGCGCACGCTGCGCCAAGCCGCCGACGACTTAGAGCGCTTCATGACCGAGGACGTGCTCGAATCGGTGCAGGTCATCACCTGCACGCTGGTGGGCGCAAGCCACCGCCACATGCGCCACCTGAGCTTTGAGACCGTCTTCATTGACGAAGCCGCACAGGCCTTGGAGCCGGGTTGCTGGATACCCATTGCCAAGGGCCAGCGCATTGTGTTGGCGGGTGACCACCACCAACTGCCGCCCACGGTGAAAAGCGAACAAGCCGCCCGCGAAGGCCTGCGCGAAACCCTGTTTGAAAAGTGCATCCAGCGCCAACCCAACACGGCCCGCATGCTGACCACGCAATACCGCATGCACGAGCACATCATGGGCTTCAGCTCCGAGAAGTTTTACGGCGGCCAACTGGTGCCGCACGCCAGCGTGCGCCACGCGGGCCTGGAGGCTTATGACCTGCGTTTTGCACCCGACTTGCCAGTGGAATTCATCGACACGGCGGGCTGTGGTTATCAAGAAGTCGCCATTCCCGAAAGCCGTTCAACCGCCAACCCCGATGAAGCCCACTTGCTGCTGGAGCGCCTGGCGCAGCTGCTGGCGCCCTACGACGCAGCCGAACACGACGAACACCAACACACCGCGCTGAGCATCGGCGTCATTGCACCGTACCGCGCCCAAATCAACTATTTGAAAGACGCGATCGAAGACAGCGAAGTGCTGAACGGCTTGCTGCTGCAACGCAGGCTCAGCGTGGGCACCGTCGATTCGTTTCAGGGCCAAGAACGCGACATCATTGCCATCACCTTGACGCGCAGCAACCCCCAAGGCGAAATCGGCTTCCTGTCTGACATCCGCCGCATGAACGTGGGCATGACCCGTGCACGGCGCAAGTTGCTGCTGGTGGGCGATTCGTCAACGCTTTGCAGCCATCCGTTTTTTGCTGAGTTAATAGCTTATGTAAAGCGAAAAGGCAGCTACCGGCTTAATTAGTGTTACGGCGTGGATTATTTCGATTTTCTATGGCGAGCCACACCCAGTGGCACTCTGAGCATAGAAAGACTAAAGACCTTGCAGCATGGTCTAAAGCTATGAATTTCAAACAGACAAACTGTTTCATCGCTATAGTTCTTTACAGATCTGCACTTTTAACAGGAGTTGAATATGACGTTTTCTAAACTTAGATTGGTTTTTGGTCTCACTATGGCCATGACGTCAGCAGTTGTATCTGCTCAGACTGTCAAGTTTGCGTTAACAGGAATGCAAGAGGTGCCAGCCGTCACAACCGCAGCATCGGGCTCTGGAACTATCATGATCGCGCCAGACATGTCAGTGAGCGGCAGCGTAACGACAATGGGTGTGGAAGGAACGATGGCCCACATTCATATGGCAGCCGCAGGTCAAAATGGCCCTGTCATTGTTCCCATGATGAAAACGGGTGACAACGTTTGGTCAATTGCGGCTGGTGCAAAACTAACTGAGGCTCAGTACCAAGCATTCAAAGATGGTAATTTGTATGTCAACGTACACAGCGCAAGCAACAAGGGCGGCGAAATCAGAGCTCAACTGAAACCATGAATGTACAAACATGAATAAATTACTTTTCGCCTTCTTTTTGTGTCTTCTATCCGCCTGTGCCACACAAAACACTGGCCCATCGGCTAGTGCGCGACTTTCTCCAACAAAAGGGAACGCTGCAAACGGGTCTGTAACTTTTACGCAATCTGGCGGCAAGGTTTTAGTTGTCGCAGAAATTCGTGAACTTAAGCCAAATGCCGAGCATGGATTTCATATTCATGAAAAAGGGGATTGTTCGAGCGGTGATGGCATGAGCACTGGGGGACACTTCAACCCAACAACACAATCTCACGGCGCACATGGTTCAGCAAGTCATCACGTAGGCGATCTGCCCTCGCTGGTTGCTGATGCAAATGGTGTTGCGAAATTAAACTTCGAAACTTCCGGTATCAGCATTGAGGGAGGATCTGCAAGTATTGTGGGTCGAGGACTAATTGTTCACAGAGATCCTGACGACTACAAGACACAACCGACAGGCAACTCCGGCCCCAGAATTGCATGCGCTGTCATTGGTAAGAACTAGATCAAATGTAGTTATGAGTTAGCGCATAGAAGCTCATTCGAATGTCAGGGTTACGGTAAAACGTAACCCTTTTTTAGTGCGCTGTTTCAAGAAAATTTAATCTAAAAAATTCAAAGTGCGAATAATCTCACAGTCGATTTCACGGTTTCACTTCGTATGCCACTCTTCGCAATCGGCTTAACTCCTAAATCTGATACCGAGCTTATTGCACTACCAAAAGTCATCTACCTGTGAGTGAGACAAACTCAGATCCATCATCGCTCGATTTCTGAGTAAGAGCGTTACGAATGAATTGCTTTTCATAGTGCCGATTGCGACGATTTTTCTTGGCCATAGATCTCTGACCCAGTCGCTTATCAACAACGATGCTGCTGAGCGAGCTCAAGTCGTCCAGTCCTTTGATGGAATTAGGTGAATTTCTGCGTCCCATATGAGTGTCTCTTCACCAACTAATTTGTTCACCTGTGTTGTCAACGTAATGAGCTCCGCTCTTGGCCTGCAATGACTGAAGTGCTGACCACATACCCGCTACTGATTCAGCTGGTTCAAGTAAATGCGGAACAGAACTAGAAAACACCTTAGACAGTTCAGAACGCACAGTTCCTGGCTGAAGAGCAACCACGCGTAATTCGGGATTTTTTCGTTGTAATTCAATTGCAGCCGTTTGCAAGAGCATGTTGAGGGCCGCTTTAGCTGCACGATATCCGTACCAACCGCCTTTTGTATTTTCAGAAATACTTCCTACGCGTGCTGACAACTTCGCGTAAATCGAGCGTCCAGATGCAAGCAAAGGTGCAAAGTGACGTATGGCCAATATCGGGCCGATAGCGTTAACTTGAAAATTTCTTAACAAGGCATCTTCACGCAAACTTGCCAGGGACTTTTCGGGTCCAACACCCTCAATAGTCAATGCACCTGTTGCATCAATGATGACTTCAAAGGGGCCAGCAGCCTGACAAATTGCAGCCTGTTGTCGAATTGATTCAGCGTCGAGCAAATCAAAACCATTCACAGATCTGGAAATTACCTCGACATGGATGCAATTAGCGTCGGCCTGAAAAGCCTCAACAAAAGCATGACCAATTGCACCTCTTGCACCTAGGACGAGTGCCTTGTAAGGCCTGCCAAATAATGGGCTTGGCGTAGCAGGATGGGTCATATAAAAGCTCCGTAAGTAAGTTCAAAAATTAGAGACGACGAGAAACCAGAATTCACACGACACGCAGATAACGTATCAATAGCAAGATTGAAAATCCAATTGACTAAATACGTCAACAGGCGGGTCACACCTTCGTAAAAAGTAGCCACATCGCTTTATATTTCTTATCGGAAGGTACTCACTATTGATTTTTTTACGCAGCCGATGAACGTAGACTTCGACAGCACTCTCATTAAGTTCGGTGCAATCTGGATCCATTTGATCAACGAAATCTTTCTTGGCGATGATTTTCCCAACACGCTTGAGTAAGATTTCCAAAACCTGGCCTTCACGTTTGGTAAGTTCTACCTCGTTACCAAGGACCCAAGTCCGCTTCGTTTCGTGGTTAAAACTCAAGACACCGTATTGGCTGACCGAAGTAACGAGTCCATTGCTGCGCCTTATCAAAGCTCTAGCAACCGCACTAAAGTAACTCTGGTCAAATGACGCCGGTAAACATCTGTCAACACCAGCGTTTAACAACTGCACAGCACAATCAAGGTGGTCTTCGGAGATGATGACAATGGCAGGTGTATTTGGGGGTAAGTACCGTTCAAAACTGTTGCGCGTACCTTCATCTAAATCACCATAAGGATGATGAACGACGACTAGATCAAACTTGACACTGGTCGAAGACAATTGATACAAGTTTTCAAAACTTCTCATACAGGAAGCCAAGTTAGGCAAAGCACGAGAGATTTTTCGAGTCAAGGCGATTGAGCAACTTACAAGTGCTAACTCAAGCATAGGTGGCTCCTTTGTTGACTCTTTCGATTGCTACTGCGCAAACACCACGCTGATCAAGCATCCATTGAAGAGGCTCAGACCCAAGGTTGAGTGCTAGCTTGGTGGCCTGCGCTTCGAATACACAAGAGGTTTTCTTTTCAATAAGTTGAAGAATCCAAGAAGGCATGACATCAAAAGCGGCTTTCAATGTGAGATGCATGAAAGGCTTATCGAATAAGTCAGCTGGATAGCTCTCAACTATTCGGAGAATTTCCTTTGCTCGGTCGTCAAATTTCAGCTCACTGATATAGCCAGCTAATTCGTCTTTTGTTGATTGCCAAGTCAATGGCAAGTCAATTGCTCCTAACAAATGTCCAATTTGAGCCATTTCACGAATGTATTGATCGCACTCAAGCTCAGATAGTGGCGCCTTTGATAGGTGTTGATAAGCGCTTAGGAATGAACTCGCTTCTGCCAGATGAACCCAACGAATCAGGTCAGGTTCGTTTGCAACATAAGGCTGTCCAAGAAGATCAACGCCGCAAATGTTGGCGTGAATCGCATTGACACGCCGAATCGCATCCATTGCCATAGCCTCACTACCGTAGGTGGTTGCAGCAACAAAGAAAGCAGTTCGCCCCAGACGCTCTTTAAGTTTATTTCTGAAATCTGAGTGATCCCAGACTGCTGACAAAGCCCTTGAATGCAGCGACTGAACTATCAAAGAGGAAAGTCCACCGACCATCATGGCGGTGAAGTTTGCATGCACCCTCCAAATGATTGACTCGGGTCCAAATAATCCCCTGTCCCCTTTCGGCGTCATGAAGTCGTCTAAATTTGATTTAGAGCCAGTCATCGCACGAACACGATCACCTATTGCATTCAATGCGAAGTTGGCGATGGATTCAGGCAAATACATAGCTTATGAATTTTTTTGACTAACCGCTGAATTTGACTTCTCAGACACTTGAACATCAAAATACAAAATCTCATCTGTTTTAGGAAAACACATCTTTTCTCCATCCCATAGCTGGCCGCACCAGCACAAACCATCTTCATTGATGATGCAGGTCCCTGTGCCACAGCATCTTGGGTCTTCATTCATAGAAATCTCCAAAGCCAATTAAATTTACAAGTGAGTTTTGCAAGGCAGCAATAAATTTTGTTCACGTTTCACATGGGTAACTTTGTTCATCTCAATTACCCGATCAGGCTTGGTCACTTTGCTGTAGGTGATCTGATCTTTACAACCAAACAAAATCTCAGCGTTTTTGGGGGCTGTGATTTCAATGTGGTCTAGGTAGACATTCAACAAACAGAGTCGATCAACCGTCAAACGAACTTGGATCCAGTCAAGAATTGGTTCTAAGTGGTCTACGTCTTCCACGTCATGAATCCACTGCCAAGCTTGTCCGCGAGGTACTCGACGGCCACGACCGTCTCTGTTGTGAAGCATGTATGAAAACTTCATTGCACGTTTAAAAAGACATGGCAAGCTGAAAAACTGAGTTAGGCGCTTTTGGGATGAATGGCATAGGCATGGGTTTGAACTTGAACCTGCCGACAGCGTCAGCGTAAGACTTGGCCTCAGAAGCTGAGAAATCTGCGAAGTCTGAAAGCGTGAAACTCCTCAAGGTATTGATGGCTACCTGCTCAAGTTCCATCTCATAAAACTCATGTTGATTAGCCTCACTTGAACTCTTGGCATCAACCAAGGTTTTCTCGAAGACGCAGGCAACATCCCAGATGGAGATCAGCGAGACGTCGCCTTTGATCATGTATCCCCCACCGGGTCCCTTCATGGATAAGACGATACCGTTGTCTTTCAACGGCTTGAGAATGTTCTCTAAGTACGAGACCGACAAATCAAGACGCGGCGAGAGATCTGTGGTGGTCAGATAGCCCTCCCCCCTCTGGCCTGCCAAAAGCACGCACAGCTCAATGGCGTTGATAGTTTTCTTTGAAATCATGATTCATCTTTCTAATGAGTAGGATTTTGAGACTTTTACCTACGCAAAATTAATTATTTGTAGATTAAATCAAATTTTCGACATATTATCTACTCAACAACTACTCAATAGAACAGATCTGATGTCAACAACCTTCAACACAAGTGCGCTTTTTCGCATTGGTGCAGTTTCTAAAACAACAGGTGTACCCGTTTCCACCCTCAGGATCTGGGAGACGCGCTACGCAGCGTTTAGCCCAATCAAAACAGAAGGCAAGCAACGATTATTCGAAGAGCGCGACGTCTCAAGAGCTCTTTTGCTCAAGCATCTCTCAGGCGAAGGGCATTCAATTAGCGCGATAGCTCAACTAGATTTAGAACAATTGCGCCGAATGAGCAATCTGCATAACAGTGCTCACCGCAAAATTGCAAACGATGGAGAGCCGCTAACGCTTACGGTCGTTGGGCTGTCCATGGCAAATCGCATCGAGTCCAAAAACTTTGCTGCGGCGCTAAGGCAAAACAAAGTCAAAGTGACGGATGTAGTGGTGGACTTAGACACTGCAACCAAAGCAACACTATCTGCACAATCACAAGTCTTGTTGATCAAGGTAAATACTCTTCAAACGACGGTTCACGCTGCCATACAAGGGTTGATTCAAAAGCACAAGTTTGCACAGACCATCGTCATCTACAACTTTGCGCCTGAACCGGTGGTCCAGGCCATGAAATTTTCAGGGCTAATTGTCAGACGCGAGCCCATCTCAGACAGTGAATTAGCCGAACTGATTCAATCCGTATTGTTCGTAGATCAAGCGCGAGCGCAAGAGTTTGGTACCTCGGGCAACGTGATTTCAAGCCGCAAATACTCAGATGAAACGTTAACGCGTGTTGCTGGCATCTCTACTAATGTTCTGTGCGAATGCCCAAGACACGTTGCTGAACTGATCTCACAACTTGCCAGCTTTGAGGAATACAGCCAAGAGTGCTTGAATAAGAACGCTGATGATGCGCACCTACACGCCTACTTACGTTCCATCTCAGGTTCAGCAAGATCTCTGTTTGAAAACGCCTTAGAAAAGATTGCGCTCCACGAAGGCATTGAACTGCATGAAGGTAAGAAATGAGCAAAGCCGATCTCAAAATACTTTTTGTCTGTATGGGCAACATCTGCCGCAGTCCCACAGCTGAAGGTGTGTTCCGCAAAAAAATAACAGATGTAGGCCTTTTGAAAAAAGTTCAAATCGACTCAGCTGGAACCCACAACTACCACCCTAACTCACCGCCTGATGAACGCAGCCAAAAGCATGCGCTTCTCCGAGGCTATGACCTATCGAGCTTAAGAGCTAGATCAGTTCAGGAAAGTGATTTTGAAGAATTCGACATGCTCGTTACGATGGATTGGGATAACAGGGCATTACTTGAGGAGCGGTGCCCTTCCTGGGCACCAATATAAGTTAAATGAAAGCCACCTTCTCAGGTGGCTTTTGTTTTTTATGAATTTAAATCGGTAATGCGACAAGATCGTGACCGTCTGTCGCCACCACCTTGGCGCGGGTGAACTCACCCACCTT
>NZ_JAVKLM010000040.1:0-3915 GCF_031539105.1 Limnohabitans sp. | reverse complement strand
TGGCTGACTTCGCGCATGGGAACCATCAGGTCAGGGCGAGAGCCAAGTATGTGTATCTTGCGCGAACTAGGCAAAGGTGCAATCGCTGCCGCATCCACAGAGGCGGATTGGGCATCGAATTTGGAGGGAGCATTCACGGGCGGAGTCCTTCAGTCAATACGCTCCGAAGGACGCCCTAGACACCTTGCAGGCGCGCGACCAGCATGGGCAGGGGGAAATGCTCTTCTTCCGCCGGTATGAACCGGATCAAGTTCTCGGGTTTGGACAAGTCATCTCAGCCCACACCATGTGGACACCCCGGAGCGTGAACGCAGTATACCGATTACATACCAGATAAATCGGTGAATGGCCGCTTATAGCCGAGCTAGACTGCGCCCATCAGCTATTTACGAACTTTCTATTTTGACTACTTCGTAAGTCAAAGAAAATGCTGGCTATTGCCATCCCGCGCGTCCGCACAGGCAACTACGAGCAGCAGTTGATAGCAAGCAAGCCGACTCATGGGCTTTAATGAGCCCGTCATCGTCATGTACGCAAGGGGACTGACGGTGCGCGGGGTGTTTGGTACATCCGTGCACGGTGGATAACACTCCTGCCCACCGCGCTTCGTGATCTGACGCGCGCTAGCGCTTGCCAAACAGCTGTTTAAAGTAATCGCCAAATCCAAATTTGAAATCCTGGGGCTTCTAATCTTTATTCCGCCTTAAACACAGAATTTCTGACAATCCCCGTGTCGCACCTCGTACTTGAATCCGCCTTGCTATAGTCAATGATCATTTTTTAGAAGCTCTTTGTATGCAATCGACTCTGCACCATGAACAACCCGTTCATTTCATTAAACCCTCCCAAGCCCTAGTCGTGACCGATCATGCATGGTCATTGAGCGCTGTGGAGACCTTGTTTAATTTGCCATTCAATGACTTGATGTTCAAAGCGCAGCAAGTTCATCGCGAGAATTTCAACCCTAACGAAGTTCAGCTCTCCACCTTGTTGTCTATCAAGACCGGTGGGTGCTCGGAAGATTGTGCCTATTGCCCGCAAGCGTCGCGCTACGACACTGGCGTGGAAGCGTCTAAGTTGCTAGACGTTGAAACCGTCAAAGCGGCAGCTACAGAGGCTAAAAAGAATGGTGCAACCCGTTTTTGCATGGGCGCAGCTTGGCGCGAACCGAAAGATCGCGACATTGAAAAAGTGGCTGAACTCATCCGAGCGGTCAAAGATCTGAACTTGGAAGCTTGCTGCACTTTGGGCATGTTGTCGACGATGCACGCCAATACGCTGAAAGAGGCGGGTCTTGACTATTACAACCACAACCTGGATACAGCGCCTGAGACTTACGGTGACATCATCACCACCCGTGTGTACCAAGATCGTTTGGACACACTTGAGCGTGTTCGCTCTGCTGGCATGAATGTGTGTAGCGGTGGCATTGTGGGCATGGGGGAGTCACGTGCGCAGCGCGCTGCCTTGGTTCACCAACTGGCTAACCTCAACCCTTACCCTGACTCAGTACCTATCAACAACTTGGTACAAGTTGAGGGTACGCCGTTGTTCGGTACAGATGCCTTGGATTTGTTAGAGTTCGTGCGCACCATTGCGGTCGCTCGCATCACGATGCCTAAAGCGCGTGTGCGTTTGTCGGCGGGTCGTCAAAAAATGGGCGAAGCGATTCAAGTTTTGTGTTTCATGGCTGGTGCTAACTCCATTTTTTATGGCGACAAGTTGCTGACCACAGGCAACCCTGATTGGGCGAAGGATCAAGCCTTGTTGGGTAAATTGGGAATGAAAACCAACTGAAGTGACTGTTTGAACAGCGCGATGCCTTGAGGCATGATTAAAAACCCGCCGCTCTCAAAGTCTAAGTGCAACAATTTTCGAAAGGAAATTATTGCATCTCCAAACATTACACCCAACTCCAAACAGAGGAGCGCGCATTGATTCAAACGATGCTTGAATCACGCCGCCTCGACCGACTGCCGCGAATTGCGGCGCAACGACTCCGTTGCGACAAGTAGCCCACACCCAGTGTGGCAGAGGCCGCCGCTGGCTGGCGGCTATCGCTGCTTAGAAGCGAGCCAACGCGCTTGCCGCTTACGTCACCTTCCTCGCGTACCGCGCCGCATGGCTGTGGGAACGCCGCTTTGGGACAGCGTCCTGCATGGCTTGTCCCAGGGGCTATCGCCCGAGCAAGTCAGTGGCTTACTATCCAAACGCATGGACAGCACAGGGCGCATTAGTCACGAGAGCATTTACAGCGCCATCTACGCTATGCCGCGTGGCCAGTTGCGCTCTGAGGTGGTTGCTTTGCTGCGCAAGTCGCACAAGACAACACGGGCGTTGAGGTGTACTTCGCGCATCCACACAGCCCGTGGGAGCGCGGCATCAATGAGAACACCAATGGTTTTCTGCGTCAGTATTTCCCGAAGGGCTCCGATTTGAGCGTTCACTCGCAGGAACATTTGGACGCTGTCGCTTGGCGACTCAATACACGTCCCAAAAAATCTCTAGCTTGGAAGTGCCCTGCCGAGCTCTTCTTGCCTGAAGGTGCGTTCGACGCTCTCGCTTATTGGAAATCTATACTTAACCCTTCTCAACCCAGTGTTGCACTTCTACCTTGAAGCCTCCGCCGCCAAAGAGGTGGGCGACACCCGTGCCGCCCCAGATGCTGTCCGTTCCTTGCACTTCCTAGATTTGATCGCGCAGTTGTAGTCACATCACATGAATCACGCCGCGCATACCCGCTTCATAATGGCCCAGCTCAAAGCAAGCCATGGCGACATCACCTGCTTGGTTAAAAGTCCAAGTTAGCGTGCCTTGCTCACCCGCCGCTAGCGAGAGCGCCTGAGCGTCGCCGCCGTGCGCGTGTTCGTGGCTGTCCGTGTTCTTGTGCGCCTGATTGTGCGTGTCGATTTTCATTTTTTTCATTTGCGCCGCGTGTTCTTGTAATTCTTTGGCGCTACCAATCACCCATTCGTGACGCACTTTTCCGAGATTTTTAAGCGTAAAGCGAATCGTCTCACCCTGTTTGACTTGCAGGTGCTCGGGAGAAAAGCGCATATTGTCTTGCATCTCTATCGCTACTTCACGCACACTAGCGGGAACATTAGCAGACGCATTTTCAGAATCCCCAGCGGCAGCAACTGGCGCAGCATAGCTGTGCGTATGTTCATCGTGTTTAATTCCCGCCGCCGTATCGCCCAGCACGCGCCAAGCCAACAGCGCCCCTGCCACCACAAGGACACTTGCCAGCACGCCATAGCACCATGCGTTTTTAGAATTTTGCGCTTTGCTGCCCATAAAGTACATCGCCCAAACGCTCAGTACAAAGCCCAGCGGAACAACCCACGCGCTGCGCTGCGGTGAGTCGGGGAAATGTTGCAATCCACCCGTGAAAAATCCAATTCCAATAGAAAAGACGATGCCTGCGCCCAGCACGTCACGCCACTTTATTGCCGCAGTGGGATGGTTGCGCATTTCCAACCATGCGCCAACCAGATAGAACAGCACACCCAATCCAGCCGTCCACAGCGAGCGTGTTTCGCTAAAAAATCCGTGGTTGACCGCGCCCGCAATAAAGCTGATGCCGCCGTACTTGAGAATGGCTGAAAGATGCGTGAGTGAAAAGTTCATCAAAATATCCTTGGTTGGTTGCTACGCCCAGTATTGCTTACACGCACGGTTTTGCAGCTCTTGTTTTGCAGATCTTATGGGCTTCGCCAAAAACTGGGCGGTTTCAAGGTAGAAGTGCAACACTGGGTTGCGAAAGGTTGAGTATAGATTTCCAGTCTAGAGATTTTTTGGGACGTGTATTGAGTCGCCAAGCGACAGCGTCCAAATGTTCCTGCGAGTGAACGCTCAAATCGGAGCCCTTCGGGAAATACTGACGCAGAAAACCATTGGTGTTCTCATTGATGC
>NZ_JAVKLM010000039.1:0-3310 GCF_031539105.1 Limnohabitans sp. | reverse complement strand
GATGGTGATGCCAGGTGACAACGTGTCGATCACTGTGAAGTTGATCCACCCCATTGCGATGGAAGAAGGCTTGCGCTTCGCCATCCGCGAAGGCGGTAAGACGGTTGGTGCCGGTGTGGTTGCCAAGATCATTGCCTAATCAACAAATTTAAGCGCTAGATTTAGGGGCGTAGCTTAGTGGTAAAGTTGCGGTTTCCAAAACCGTCGATGGGGGTTCGATTCCCTCCGCCCCTGCCACTAAAGCACTAAAGCTCAGTGGTTTACCAAGCCCGCCAAGATGGCGGGCTTCGGTGTCTTAAATAACGCATAAAAAACGGTACAGGAAAACCCTCATCCATGTCTGCAGCAAATATTGAAAACGTCTCGACGACCGCCGACAAGGCCAAGCTTGTCTTGGTGGTGGCTTTGGTCGTGGCTGCTTTGGCCGGTTTTTACACGCTGTCTGCGCAGGGTCAGATCGTTCAATGGTTGACATTGGTCGGCGGCTTGGTGGCTGCGGTGGTGGTGTTTTTGTTGTCCTTGCCTGGCCGCCAGTTGGTGGCATTTGGCAATGACGCATGGCGTGAAGTCAACAAGGTTGTGTGGCCCACTCGCAAAGAGTCAACGCAAATGACTTTGTATGTGTTTGCCTTCGTGGTGATCATGGCGCTGTTCTTGTGGCTGACTGATAAGACCCTCGAATGGGTGTTTTACGACCTGATTCTGGGCTGGAAAAAATAATGAGCGACATCATCGACAACGCCGCAGCTGATGCGGCTGCAACGCCACCTGCCTACGTGAATCCTGATTTGCGTTGGTATGTGGTTCATGCTTATTCAGGCATGGAAAAGGCTGTGGAGCGCAACATTCGCGAAAGCATTGCACGCGCTGGCATGGATACCAAATTCGGTCGCATCTTGGTGCCTACCGAAGAAGTGGTCGAAATGAAAAACGGTCAGCGTCGTACCGCTGAGCGCAAGTTCTTTCCTGGCTACGTGTTCGTCGAGATGGTGATGGATGACGAGTCTTGGCACTTGGTGAAGCACACCAACAAAGTGACGGGTTTCGTGGGTGGTGCTAAGAACCGTCCTGCACCCATCTCTGAGGCTGAAGTTCAGAAAATCGTGAGCCAAATGCAAGACGGTGCTGATAAGCCTCGTCACAAGGTTGAGTTCATGGCGGGTGAGTTGGTGCGTGTCAAAGAAGGCCCGTTCACCGACTTCAACGGTACGGTGGAAGAGGTTAATTACGAGAAGAGCAAAGTGCGCGTCTCGGTCACCATCTTCGGTCGTGCAACACCTGTCGAATTGGAATTTGGTCAGATCGAAAAGACGTAAGTCTTTTACTGACCGACCTGATCGGTTGAAAAGTTAGTGGTTTGGCGCTTCCCGACTCGGCGCCAAGCATGTGAAGTGAGTCGTTAACCCCGGGGAGTTCGCAAGAACGTTTGCACCCGTAAGGAGAAAAGCATGGCGAAAAAAATCGTCGGTTTTATCAAGCTGCAAGTTCCAGCAGGTAAAGCTAATCCATCACCACCTATTGGCCCAGCATTGGGTCAACGTGGTTTGAACATCATGGAATTCTGCAAGGCGTTCAACGCCCAGACCCAAGGCGTTGAGCCAGGTCTGCCATTGCCAGTGGTCATCACTGCGTTTGCAGATAAATCATTCACCTTCATCATCAAGACGCCTCCAGCGACGACCTTGATCAAGAAGGCCATCAAGTTGGACAAGGGTTCTGCCCGTCCACACGTCGACAAAGTTGGCAAGATCACGCGCGCTCAGCTCGAAGAAATCGCCAAAACCAAGATGGAAGACTTGAATGCTGCCGACTTAGACGCAGCTGTTCGTATCATCGCCGGCTCTGCCCGTTCGATGGGCGTGACTGTGGAGGGCGTGTAAATGTCCAAGTTGACTAAAAAACAAAAAGCTTTCGAAGGCAAAGTGGACAGCACAAAGCTGTACGCTTTGGTAGATGCTCTGGGCATCGTCAAAGAGTGCGCCACTGCCAAGTTCGATGAGTCAATCGACGTTGCAGTGCAACTCGGCATCGACGCTAAGAAGTCTGACCAAGTCGTGCGCGGCGCTGTTGTGCTGCCTAACGGCACTGGCAAAACTGCTCGCGTGGCGGTCTTCGCTCAAGGCGCTAAGGCTGAAGAGGCCAAAGCCGCTGGTGCTGACATCGTGGGTATGGACGACTTGGCCGCCATGGTCAAAGCCGGTGACATGCCTTTCGACGTGGTGATTGCAGCGCCTGACGCCATGCGCGTTGTGGGTACCTTGGGTCAAATCTTGGGTCCACGTGGCCTGATGCCTAACCCCAAAGTCGGCACCGTCACACCAGACGTCGCTACCGCCGTGCGCAACGCCAAAGCTGGTCAAGTCCAGTTCCGCGTTGACAAAGCCGGTATCGTGCACGGCACCATCGGTCGTCGTTCATTCGACACAGACAAATTGCAAGGCAACTTGGCTGCACTGATCGAAGCTTTGAACAAGGCCAAGCCTGCTTCAAGCAAGGGTGTTTACCTGCGCAAAGTCGCCGTGTCCTCCACCATGGGTGTGGGCGTGCGCGTTGACTTGCAAACCGTCGGCGCCTAAGGCGACGATCGTAAATCCGGGGGCTGCGTAAGCAGCGCCCAGAGTGGTGGGCTGAGGCAACTTCTCGGAGTTGCACAGGCCATCCAAGACCGTTGGTGCGGGGTTTGCCCCGCTTAATTTGATTGACCAACGCAGATGGCGATCCCGCTCGACGGAATTCTTCCTGACAGTTAGGTCGCTGCAAAAGTGGCGTGTTGGAGGGCAATTGCCTGAAGACACATTTAAAGGAGTAGACCTTGAGTCTTAATCGCAGTGAGAAAGAAGCGGTCATTTCAGAAGTGACCACGCTCGCCGCCCAAGCTCAAACGCTGGTGATTGCGGAATACCGCGGCATCACGGTCGCTGACATGACCAAATTGCGCAACCAAGCGCGCAGCAACGGGGTGACCCTGAGCGTGTTGAAAAACACACTCGCACGCCGTGCTGTGACTGGTAGCTCATTTGAAGTTGTCGCCGACCAGATGACCGGCCCGCTGATCTATGGCTTCTCTGTTGACGCAATTGCTGCCGCTAAGGTGGTGGCTAACTTCGCGAAAACCAACGACAAGTTGGTGATCCGCGCAGGCGTTTACGGTGGTAAAGCTTTGGACGCGAACGGCGTTAAGCAATTGGCAAGCATCCCTTCGAAAGAAGTGTTGTTGGCTCAGTTGTGTGGCTTGTTGATGTCGCCTATGTCTCGCACCGCAGTGGTGTTGGGCGCTTTGGCTGCTCAAAAAGGCGAAACAGCTGCCGCT
>NZ_JAVKLM010000038.1:0-90398 GCF_031539105.1 Limnohabitans sp. | reverse complement strand
CCGGCGAATGCATGGGCGCTTGCGCCGATGCGCCTGTGTTGTTGGTCAACGACCGCACCATGTGCAGCTACATGAGCGACGACAAGATCGACCAAATGGTCGCAGGCTTGCGTGCTGTGAAGGAATAAGCATGACGACCTCTAGCCAAGCTTTACAAGTTCTCTCTCAATTCCAAACGACTGCGGTGGAAACATGTTTCCACGACCGCCACATCGGCCCACAAATTTTGGCGGGTTTAAACGGCAACAACTGGTCGTTGCAAGACTATGTCGCACGTGGCGGCTACCAAGCCCTGCGCAAGATCTTGACCACCGGCATGACACAAGATGAAGTCATCGCCACCGTCAAAGAATCTGGCCTGCGTGGTCGCGGCGGCGCTGGCTTCCCCACCGGTTTGAAGTGGAGCTTCATGCCCCGCCAGTTCCCAGGTCAAAAGTACTTGGTCTGTAACTCCGACGAGGGCGAGCCCGGTACTTGCAAAGACCGCGAGATCTTGCAACACAACCCTCACATCGTGATTGAAGGTATGGCTATCGCTGCTTTTGCCATGGGCATCAGCGTGGGCTACAACTACATCCACGGTGAAATCTTCCAAACCTACGAACGTTTTGAAGCTGCCCTTGAAGAAGCCCGCGCAGCTGGCTTTTTGGGTGACAACATCTTGGGCTCCACGTTCAGCTTCCAGTTGCACGCGGCCCACGGTTTTGGCGCCTACATCTGCGGCGAAGAAACAGCTTTGCTCGAGTCGCTCGAAGGCAAAAAAGGTCAACCCCGTTTTAAGCCACCGTTCCCAGCGAGCTTTGGTTTGTACGGCAAGCCCACCACCATCAACAACACCGAAACATTCGCAGCGGTGCCTTGGATCATCAACAACGGTGGTCAGGCTTACCTCGAATGTGGCAAGCCCAACAACGGTGGCACCAAGATCTTCTCGGTCAGCGGCGACGTGGAGCGTCCTGGCAACTACGAAGTGCCCATGGGTACACCGTTTTCCAAGTTGTTGGAGTTGGCCGGTGGTGTTCGCAAAGGGCGCACGCTCAAGGCAGTGATTCCTGGCGGTTCTTCTTCGCCAGTTGTTCCTGGCGACTTGATGATGAAGCTCACCATGGACTACGACAGCATCGCCAAAGACGGCGGTTCAATGTTGGGTTCAGGTGCGGTGATCGTGTTGGACGACTCACGCTGCATGGTCAAGAGCCTGCTGCGCTTGAGCTACTTCTACATGCACGAGTCATGCGGCCAATGCACACCTTGCCGTGAAGGCACAGGTTGGTTGTGGCGCATGGTTGATCGCATTGAGCGTGGTGAGGGCCGCGAAAGCGACTTGGCTTTGCTCGACAACGTGGCGGAAAACATCATGGGCCGCACCATTTGCGCCCTCGGAGACGCAGCAGCCATGCCCGTGCGCGGCATGATCAAGCACTTCCGCCATGAGTTTGAACACCACATCACGCACAAGACCTGTACGGTCGCTGCCTACGTTTGACACGGATAAGTGCCATGATTGAAATCGAACTCGACGGTAAAAAAATTGACGTCCAAGAAGGCTGCATGATCATGCACGCAGCTGAAAAGGCCGGCACCTACATTCCGCATTTCTGCTACCACAAGAAACTCAGCATCGCAGCCAACTGCCGCATGTGCTTGGTCGATGTAGAAAAGGCCCCTAAACCCATGCCTGCCTGCGCCACGCCTGTGACGCAAGGCATGATTGTTCGCACCAAGAGCGAACGCGCCATCAAGGCTCAACAGTCGGTGATGGAGTTTTTGCTCATTAACCACCCGTTGGATTGCCCAATTTGCGACCAAGGCGGTGAGTGCCAGTTGCAAGATTTGGCGGTGGGCTACGGCGGATCTACCTCACGCTACGAAGAAGAAAAGCGTGTGGTACACCCGAAGGATGTGGGTCCTTTGGTGAGCATGCAAGAGATGAGCCGTTGTATCCAATGCACACGCTGCGTGCGCTTTGGCCAAGAAGTCGCCGGCATTATGGAATTGGGCATGTCCCACCGTGGTGAGCACGCTGAGATTGAAACCTTCGTGGGTCAATCGGTGGACTCTGAGTTGTCAGGCAACATGATTGACATCTGCCCCGTGGGCGCGTTGACCAGCAAGCCATTCCGCTACAGCGCACGTACCTGGGAATTGAGCCGTCGCAAGTCGGTCAGCCCGCATGATGCGACGGGTGCTAACTTGGTGGTTCAAGTCAAGAACAACAAAGTCATGCGCGTGGTGCCTTTAGAAAACGAAGACGTCAACGAATGCTGGATTGCTGACCGCGACCGTTTCAGCTACGAAGCTTTGGACAGCGCAGATCGCTTGACCAAGCCGATGCTCAAGCAAGGCGGCGAGTGGAAAGAAGTCGATTGGCAAACTGCCCTCGAGTACGTGGCCAACGGCTTACAAGGTGTCAAAGCCCAGCACGGCCCACAAGCCATCGGCACTTTGGCCAGCCCACACAGCACGGCTGAAGAGTTGTACTTGGCTGCAGCGCTGACGCGCGGCTTGGGTAGCCAAAACATCGACACACGTCTGCGCGCTGCTGATTTCCAAACCGACGGCAAAGTGCGTTGGTTGGGGACGTCTGTGGCTTCTCTCACCTCACTGCAACGTGCATTGGTGATTGGCTCAAACATCCGCAAAGACCAACCTTTGTTGGCCCAACGTCTGCGTCAAGCAGTGCGCAACGGCGGCAAGGTCAATGCACTGAACGAACAAGCCTACGACTGGGCCATGCCTGTGGCCAACACCTTGGTGGCAGATCCTGCCAACTGGGTGCAAGCTTTGGCCGACATCGCGGCGGCCGTGGGTGCCATCACCGGAGCGGCTGCACCAGTGGCTGGCAACGCCAACAACGCTGAAGCACAAGCCATTGCCAAGTCATTGACAGGCGGTGAGCGCAAAGCCATTTTGTTGGGCAACGCAGCGGCGCATCATGCCAAAGCGTCCAGCTTGCTGAGCTTGGCCAACTGGATTGGCGCACAAACTGGTGCGACCGTGGGTTACCTCGGCGAAGCCGCCAATACGGTGGGCGCTCAAGTGGTGGGGGCCTTGCCAAAAGCGGGCGGTCAAACTGCTGGCCAAATGTTGGCAGGTGGTTTGAAGGCGGTGGTCTTGCTCAACACCGAGCCCGCTTTCGACGCTGCCAAGGGCGCTGCTGGAGCACAAGCCATCGGCCAAGCCGACATGGTGGTCACCTTGTCTCCTTTCAAGGCCAACATGGACATCAGCGATGTGCTGCTGCCCATCTCGCCCTTCACTGAAACTGCTGGCACATTCATCAACACCGAAGGTCGCTCACAAAGCTTCCATGGCGTGGTCAAGCCTTTGGGTGAGACACGTCCTGCATGGAAAGTCTTGCGCGTGTTGGGCACCATGCTCCACGTGCCTGGTTTCGACTTCGAGACCATCGACGAAGTACGTGCCCAAGCGATCCCCGCGGATATGCAAGCCTTGCTGTCTAACGCATGCTCTGCGAGCGTGGACGTGAGCCCAGCAGAAGGTCAGCCTGCCTGTGCGGCGATTTACCAACTCGACAGCTTGGTGCGTCGCGCACCATCGCTGCAACTTACCGCTGATGCGAAGCAACCTGCGGTTGCGGCCCAGTCGCAAGGAGGTCTGTGATGGTTGACAACATTTACAACGCAGGCTTTGGCTTGCTGTCCGATGTGTGGTGGACCACACTGGCTTGGCCTGTGCTGTGGGCTTTGCTCAAGATCGTGGCGGTGCTGTTGCCTTTGCTCGGTTGCGTGGCTTACCTGACTTTGTGGGAACGCAAAGCCATTGGTTACACCCAAATCCGTAAGGGTCCAAACCGCACAGGCCCTGGTGGTTTGTTACAACCCATCGCTGACGCGCTGAAGTTGCTCACCAAAGAAATCATCATCCCAACCCAAGCGACCACCAGCTTGTTCTTCTTGGGTCCAATCATGACCATCATGCCAGCCTTGGCTGCATGGGCTGTGATTCCTTTTGGCCCTGATGTGGCTTTGGCCAACGTCAATGCGGGTTTGCTGTTCTTGATGGCGATCACGTCGCTTGAGGTGTACGGTGTGATCATCGCGGGTTGGGCATCCAACTCCAAGTACGCGTTCATTGGCGCCATGCGTGCATCGGCGCAAATGGTGAGCTACGAAATCGCCATGGGCTTTTGCTTTGTGATCGTCTTGATGATCTCCAACAGCTTGAACATGACCGACATCGTCATGGGTCAAGCCAAAGGCATGATGGCTGACAAGGGCCTGGGCATCTTGTCTTGGAACTGGTTACCTTTGTTCCCCGTGTTCATCATTTACTTCATCTCTGGTTTGGCTGAAACCAACCGTCACCCGTTCGACGTGGTGGAAGGTGAATCTGAAATTGTGGCTGGCCACATGATCGAATACTCGGGCATGTCCTTCGCCATGTTTTTCTTGGCTGAATACGCGAACATGATCTTGGTCTCGATGTTGACCGTGGTGATGTTCTTGGGCGGCTGGTTGTCACCCTTCGACAACGCACTGTTCAACATGATTCCTGGCTGGATTTGGCTCGGGCTTAAGACCTTCGTGGTCGTGACCATGTTCTTGTGGGTGCGTGCCACTTTCCCACGCTATCGCTATGACCAGATCATGCGTTTGGGTTGGAAGATTTTCATTCCGCTCACCCTGATCTGGTTGTTGGTGGTGGGTATTTGGATCCAAACACCTTGGAATATCTGGAATTAAGTCATGACAACAACTACACATTCCGTTCCCTTCTCGTGGCGCGACTTTTTGTCGAGCTTCTTGTTGATCGAGCTGTTCAAAGGCATGGCCCTCACCGGCAAATACATGTTTTCTCGCAGCATCACGATTCAGTTTCCGGAAGAGAAGACACCTTTGTCACCTCGCTTCCGCGGCCTGCATGCTTTGCGTCGTTACGAAAACGGCGAAGAGCGTTGCATTGCTTGCAAACTCTGTGAAGCCGTGTGTCCAGCAATGGCAATCACCATTGAGTCAGACCAACGTGCAGACGGCAGCCGACGCACCACACGCTACGACATCGACTTGACCAAGTGCATTTTTTGCGGTTTTTGCGAAGAAAGCTGCCCCGTTGATTCAATCGTTGAAACACACATCTTTGAATACCACGGCGAAAAACGCGGTGACCTGTACTTCACCAAAGAAATGTTGTTGGCAGTGGGCGACCGCTACGAACCCGAAATTGCTGCCAACAAAGCAGCTGACGCCAAATACCGTTGAAAGATTTCATGATGGACGTTCAATCGGCTCTTTTTTACGCATTTTCAGCTGTCATGCTGTTTGCGTCATTCCGTGTCATCACGGCGCGTAACCCTGTGCATGCCGCGCTCTACTTGGTCTTGGCATTCTTCCAAGCCTCGGGCATTTGGATGCTGCTCAAAGCAGAATTCCTCTCCATCGCTCTCGTGCTCGTGTACGTGGGCGCAGTGATGGTCTTGTTCTTGTTTGTGGTGATGATGCTTGACATCAACATTGACAGTATTCGCCAAGGCTTTTGGAAGCACTTCCCACTCGCAGCCACTGTGGGTGCGGTGATTGCGCTCGAATTGGCAGCGGTGTTGTTGGGTGGTTTCCGTATCAGCGAGCCACGACAGCAACTGGCCGCACAGGTTATTTCGCCTGCGGCAGTGTCTGCTGTGGCACCCGTGGACGCAGCCTCTGCTGCTTTGGATGTTGCTTCTGCTGCACTGACCTCAGCGCCTGCCTCTGATGTGGGCCATGTGGTGGTGGCACAAGTCTCCAACACCAAAGCCTTGGGCATCTTGCTCTACACCGAGTACCTGTACCCCGTGCAAGTAGCGGCGTTGATTTTGTTGGTGGCCTTGATTGCTGCCATCGCTTTGACTTTGCGCGCACGCAAAGACAGTAAATTCCAAAATGCGGGCGACCAAGTTCGCGTCAAGGCCCGTGACCGTGTGTCGCTGGTGAAGATGGATGCGGTTAAGCCCGCACCAGCAGCCCCCGCCGCAGAGGAGACAAAAGCATGAGCATCACCCTAGGCCATTACCTCACGCTGGGAGCAATTTTGTTCGCACTCTCCGTGATCGGCATCTTTTTGAACCGCAAAAACTTGATCGTCTTGTTGATGGCGATTGAATTGATGTTGCTCGCTGTCAACATGAACTTCGTGGCGTTCTCACACTACTTGGGTGACTTGAACGGCCAAATTTTTGTTTTCTTCATCTTGACGGTGGCGGCTGCTGAATCTGCCATCGGTTTGGCGATTCTGGTGCAGTTGTTCCGCAACAAGTCCAGCATCAACGTGGATGAACTCAACACGCTCAAGGGTTAATTCACCATGTCACAAACCCTGCAAGCTTCTACATTGTTGGCAGTGCCCATGGCACCGCTGGTGGGCTCGGCTTTGGCTGGTATTTTTGGTACGCGCTTTGGCGGTAACAAAATTGGCCGCGGCTTGACCCACACGCTCACCATCTTGGGCGTGTTCATCGCCTTCGTGTTGTCTGCCATGACGCTGCAAAGCGTGGCCATGGACGGCGCACGTTTCAACGAAACCCTCTACACCTGGATGGTGGTGGGCGATTTGAAAATGGAAATCGGCTTCATGGTCGATGGCCTCACCGCCATGATGATGTGCGTCGTGACCTTTGTGTCATTGATGGTTCACCTCTACACCATTGGCTACATGCAAGAAGACGAAGGCTACAACCGCTTCTTCTCGTACATCTCTTTGTTCACCTTCTCCATGCTGATGCTCGTCATGAGCAACAACATGCTCCAGCTGTTTTTTGGATGGGAAGCAGTGGGTTTGGTGTCTTATTTGTTGATCGGTTTTTGGTTCAACAAACCTACAGCGATCTTCGCGAACATGAAGGCCTTCTTGGTCAACCGCGTGGGTGACTTCGGCTTCATCTTGGGTATTGGTTTGATCGCTGCTTACGGCGGCACCTTGAACTACACGGAAGCATTCGCCAAAGCTGCTGAGTTGGGCGCGCTCACATTCCCTGGTACCGACTGGATGTTGGTGACCGTGATTTGTATCTGCTTGTTCATCGGTGCGATGGGCAAGTCAGCTCAGTTCCCGCTGCACGTGTGGCTGCCTGACTCCATGGAAGGCCCAACACCCATCTCTGCCTTGATTCATGCCGCGACCATGGTGACAGCCGGTATCTTCATGGTCACCCGTATGTCGCCTTTCTTTGAGTTGTCAGACACTGCGCTGAACTTCATCTTGGTGATCGGTGCCATCACAGCCTTGTTCATGGGCTTCTTGGGTCTGATTCAAAACGACATCAAGCGCGTGGTGGCTTATTCCACACTGTCGCAGCTTGGCTACATGACCGTGGCTTTGGGCGCGTCTGCCTATTCAGTGGCCGTGTTCCACTTGATGACCCATGCGTTCTTCAAAGCTTTGCTGTTCTTGGGTGCCGGTTCCGTCATCATGGGTATGCATCACAACCAAGACATCCGTTGGATGGGTGGCGTGCGCAAGTACATGCCTATCACGTGGATCACGTCGTTGTTAGGCTCGCTGGCTTTGATTGGCACACCGTTCTTCTCTGGCTTCTATTCCAAAGACAGCATCATCGAAGCTGTGGCTGAAAGCACCTTGCCTGGTGCAGGCTTTGCCCACTTCGCTGTGTTAGCTGGCGTGTTCGTGACAGCGTTCTACTCGTTCCGCATGTACTTCCTCGTGTTCCACGGCGAAGAACGTTACGACCAAAACCCAGACGCCCACCACGACGACCATCATGCGCACGATGACCATCATGGTCATGACGATCACGGCCATGACCACGGACCACACGAGTCCCCATGGGTGGTGACTGTGCCTTTGGTCTTGCTGGCCATCCCGTCGGTGCTGATTGGTTTCTACACGATTGACCCACTGTTGTACGGTGAGTTCTTCAGCGATGCCATCTTCATCAACGCCGATAAGCACCCGGTGATGCACGAGTTGGCGCACGAGTACCACGGCGCTGTCGCGATGGCCTTGCACGCTTTGAGCACTGCGCCGTTCTGGTTGGCTGTGGCCGGTGTTGCATCGTCTTACTACATGTACATGATCAACCCAGCAGTGCCTGCGGCGATCAAACGTGTGTGCCACCCGATCTATGTCTTGTTCGAGAACAAGTACTACTTGGACTGGTTCAACGAAAACGTCTTGGCTCGCGGCGCTCGCGCTTTGGGTACGGGTTTGTGGAAGGGCGGCGACCAAGCCATCATCGAAGGTGGTGTGGTGAACGCTTCTTGGAAGTTGGTGGGTTGGGTGTCTTCGCTGACACGTCAGTTGCAAACCGGCTACCTCTACCACTACGCTTTGGTCATGATCTTGGGCGTGTTCTTGCTGATGACGTGGTTCGTCTGGCTCAAATAAGGAGAATAAAAAATGGGTTTATTGAGCCTTGCCATTTGGACGCCAATTCTGTTTGGTGTCATCTTGCTCGCCTTCGGGCGTGACGAACACGCCAAGGTCGTTCGCTGGATCGCGTTGATTGGTTCTGTGGTCAGTTTGGCTGTGACTTTGCCGTTGTTCAGCGGTTTCGACAACAGCACAGCCGCTTTGCAATTTGTTGAAAAGTCGATGTGGATTGAGCGCTTCAATGTGTTCTACCACCTCGGTGTGGACGGCTTGTCGATGTGGTTTGTCTTGTTGACCGCTTTCATCAACGTGATCGTTGTGATCGCCGGTTGGGAAGTGATCACCGAGCGCGTGAACCAATACATGGGTGCGTTCTTGATCTTGAGCGGTTTGATGATCGGCGTGTTTTGCGCAGCCGACGGCATGCTGTTTTATGTGTTCTTTGAAGCTACCTTGATCCCGATGTACTTGATCATTGGTGTGTGGGGTGGCCCTAACAAAATCTACGCGGCGTTCAAGTTCTTCTTGTACACCTTGCTGGGTTCATTGTTGATGTTGATCGCCTTGATCTACCTCTACACGCAATCGGGTGGTAGCTTTGATTTGGCGGTGTGGCACAAACTGCCATTGCCCATGTCTGCACAAACTTTGTTGTTCTTTGCCTTCTTTGCCGCCTTCGCTGTGAAGGTGCCCATGTGGCCGGTGCACACTTGGTTGCCAGACGTGCACGTGGAAGCGCCTACGGGTGGTTCGGCCGTGTTGGCCGCGATCATGTTGAAGCTGGGCGCTTATGGTTTCTTGCGTTTTTCAATGCCCATCGCTCCCGATGCGGCGCACGAATACGCATGGCTCATGATCGCTTTGTCACTTGTGGCTGTGGTCTACGTGGGCTTGGTGGCCATGGTGCAAGAAGACATGAAGAAACTGGTGGCTTATTCATCGGTGGCGCACATGGGCTTCGTGACTTTGGGCTTCTTCATCTTCAATGACATCGGTGTGTCGGGTGCTTTGGTGCAAATGATTGCCCACGGCTTTGTGTCTGCTGCCATGTTCTTGTCTATCGGCGTGTTGTATGACCGCATGCACTCTCGCGAAATCGCCAGCTACGGCGGCGTGGTCAACACCATGCCTAAGTTTGCTGCGTTTGCCTTGTTGTTCGGTATGGCCAATTGCGGCTTGCCCGGTACGGCAGGTTTCGTGGGTGAGTGGATGGTTATCTTGGGTGCCATCAAATACAACTTCTGGGTTGGCTTTGCTTCTGCGTCTGCCTTGATCTTTGGTGCGGCTTACACCTTGTGGATGATCAAGCGCGTGTATCTGGGCCCAGTGGCCAATGACCACGTCAAAGAATTGACCGACATCAACAGCCGTGAGTTTGTGATGTTGGCCTTGTTGGCAATCGCCGTGTTGGCCATGGGTATCTTCCCCAAGCCATTCACTGACGTGATGGATGTGTCCGTGGCTGAATTGCTCAAGCACGTGGCCATTTCCAAGTTGCCCCAATAAAGAGGGATTGAAAAATGTTTGAAAAACTGAGCATCGCTGCGGTTTATCCCGAAATCTTGTTGGCTGTAATGGCCATCGTGATTGCGATGGTGGACTTGTTCGTCAAGTCCCCACGTCGCACCGCCACTTATGCCTTGTCGCTCATCACCATCGGTGCTGTGGCGTACTTGGAGGCTGTGGCCGCCACACAAGGCCAAACGGTTTATAGCTTTGGCAACATGGTGGTATCTGACCCGATGGGCAGCTGGCTCAAGTGCTTTGCAGCTTTGGCTGTGATGGTCACTTTGGTTTATGGCCGCCCTTACGCTGCTGAGCGCGACATGCTGCGCGGTGGCGAGTTGTTCACCTTGGGGTTGTTCGCTTTGCTGGGCATGTTCGTCATGATCTCGGGCAACAACTTCCTGGTGTTGTACCTCGGCTTGGAGTTGCTGACCTTGTCCAGCTACGCCATGGTGGCCTTGCGCCGCGACAGCGCTTTGGCCAGTGAGGCTGCGATGAAATACTTTGTGTTGGGTGCGATGGCCAGCGGCTTCTTGCTTTATGGCTTATCCATGTTGTACGGCGCGACAGGTTCGCTCGACATCACTACCGTGTTCAAGGCTGTGGCCTCGGGCCAAATCAAGCACCAAGTGTTGGTGTTGGGTTTGGTCTTTGTGGTGTGCGGTTTGGCATTCAAATTCGGCGTGGTGCCTTTCCACATGTGGATTCCTGACGTTTACCACGGTGCCCCAACTGCCATCACCTTGATGATTGGTGGCGCACCTAAGTTGGCTGCATTTGCCATGACCATCCGTTTGTTGGTGGAGGGCTTGTTGCCCTTGGCTGTGGACTGGCAGCAAATGTTGATGGTCTTGGCCATCTCATCCTTGCTGATTGGTAACTTGGCCGCTGTGGCACAAACCAACCTCAAGCGCATGTTGGCGTTTTCGACCATTGCGCAAATGGGCTTTGTATTAATCGGCTTGATGTCTGGTGTGGTTAACGGCAACACCGCTGCTGCCGCCAACGCTTATAGCTCAGCTATGTTCTACGTCATCACCTATGTGCTGACGACCTTGGCCACCTTCGGCATCATCTTGTTGTTGGCCCGCGAAGGCTTTGAGAGTGAAGAGATTTCTGACCTCGCAGGCTTGAACCAGCGCAGCCCCCTCTACGCAGGTGTGATGGCCGCTTGTATGTTCTCGTTGGCTGGTGTGCCTCCGCTGGTTGGCTTTTATGCCAAGTTGTCGGTGTTGCAAGCCTTGATCGCTTCTGGTCAAACGGGTGCCATCGTCTTGGCGGTATTCGCTGTCATGATGTCGCTGATTGGTGCGTTCTACTACTTGCGCATCGTCAAGGTCATGTACTTTGATGCACCGCTCACGGCGACCACCGTGTCAGCTGGCAGCGATGTGCGTGTGGTGCTGACCATCAACGGTGCATTGATTTTGATCTTGGGCATCTTGCCCGGTGGCTTGATGGCCTTGTGTGCCAACGCCATCGTGCGTACCTTGGGTACCTAAGCATTTGCAACTTTCAAAAAGCCAGCTCTCGAGCTGGCTTTTTTCATGATGATGAAACCCAGCGCTGACAACCATTTGATCGAACATACCCTTGACCACGTCGAGTTGCTCAAGGGCCATTTTCTGCATGCCTTTCGCGACACGGTGCGTTTGCCAAGCGGCGACACTGCGACGCGTGAGTTTGTCATCCACCCCGGTGCGGTGATGATCATCGCCATGCGCGACGATGGTCGTTTGGTGATGGAGCGTCAATACCGCTACCCCGTGCAACAGGTGATGATTGAGTTTCCTGCGGGCAAGCTTGACCCTGGTGAGGACCGCTTGGTGTGTGCCCAGCGCGAGCTGCTCGAAGAAACAGGGTATCGCGCGGCGGAGTGGGCGCATGCTGGGGTGTTGCACCCTGTCATCAGCTACTCCACCGAGTTCATCGACATTTGGTTCGCGCGTGGCCTGACCCAAGGCGAGCGCCAGTTAGACGACGGTGAATTCCTTGATGTGTTTGATGCCAGTATGGATGAGCTGTTGGCATGGTCGCGCGATGGCCAGCTGACCGATGCCAAAACCTTGACGGGTTTGCTTTGGCTTCAAAATCACCTCAGCGGTGCATGGCCCCTGCATTGGCAGAGCATATGACTGTGGCAACGCGTGTGATGCGTGCTGCGGGATAATTGAGCCATGAAAGTGTTAGACCTTCAATGCGGCCAACACCATGTGTTTGAAGGCTGGTTTGGTTCCGAAGAAGATTTCCAAAGCCAGCTCGCACGTGGCTTGGTGACGTGCCCGATGTGCGGCGATGCGAGCGTGACTAAAAAGCTCAGCGCTCCGCGATTGAACTTGAGCACCACGCGTGGCGAACCCGAGACTGCCGCGCGTGCAGCCAGCAATTCAGTCGATAGGGTAGGGAGTCATCAGGCTGACACCGCACCTGCATCTACGCCTGCTTCTCCCACACTGCCTAGCCTGCAAGAAGTAGCTAACTTAGAACCCGCGCAACTGCAGGCCGCTTTGCTCAAGATGGTGCGCCACGTGGTGGCCAACACCGAAAACGTGGGCAGCAGCTTTCCCGAAGAGGCCCGCAAGATGCACTATGGCGAAGCCGAGCAACGCAACATTCGCGGCCACGCCACACCTGAAGAAACCGAAGAGTTGATTGACGAAGGCATCGCTGTCATGCCTTTGCCACTGCCCGACGCCCTCAAAGAGCCGCTGCAGTAAACCGCCCTACAGCGGCCAGAGTTTGCGCCAGTGCATCAGGCGCATCACACGCAATGACGATGCGATCATCCATGCCGCGCAACCAGGTGAGTTGACGCTTGGCCAACTGACGTGTGGCAGCCACACCTAGCTCGTGTAACTTTGGCAAGATGCTTTCAACGGATGCACCTTTTGCCTGCGCAAGGTCCAGCAACTCCCACGCTTGCCGATACCCTACGCAGCGGATGCTGGGCAAATCGATGTGCAGGTCGCCCCGCGCACGCAGAGTTTGCATCTCGGCCAAGAATCCCTCAACCAACATCAGTTCAAAGCGCAACGCGATACGGGCATGTAGCCATGCACGGTCAATCGGTTCTAGCGACAAAAGAGGCATGTTCAATGAGGGTTGCGCAGCACGTGTCGCTTCACCGTCTGCAAACCATTGCGATAAAGCTTTACCGCTCACGCGCCACACCTCAAGGGCGCGTGAAATGCGTTGCGAATCATTGGGTGCCAAACGTGCAGCGGTGATGGCATCCACCTTTGCCAGTTCGGCATGCATCGCAGGCCAACCCATGGCGAAGGCTTGTTGCTCAATCTCAGCTCGTAATTCAGGCTGTGCGGTGGGCAAGTCATCAATGCCATCGCGTAGAGCCTTCAGGTAAAGCATGGTGCCGCCTACCAGCAAGGGCAAGTTGCCCCTCGCACGGATGTTGGCCATCAGCTCGGTGGCGTCGCGTGCAAATTCTGCGGCGCTATAGGCGTGTAGCGGGTCACGAATGTCAATCAGGTGATGCGGCACTTGTGCCAACTCCTCGGCATTGGGCTTGGCCGTCCCAATGTCCATGCCGCGGTACACCAAAGCGGAGTCGATGCTGATGATTTCAACCGGCCAGTGTTGCGCAATGGTCAAAGCCGCTGCTGTTTTGCCGCTGGCGGTGGGGCCTACCAAGGCGATGGCGTCTACTGTCCAGCCTTGGGCGTGATGCGGGGCGCTAGACACGCGAGCCTCCACGACGCAGCACCAGCAGCCAAGCCGACAGTGCGGTGATAACAGACCAAAACGCGATGCTTTGCGCCATTGGCATGGCCGAACCGTCTTTGGCTGCACCCAACCACAAGCCGGTTGCAAAGGCAGCGGCCATCATCAAGAAGCCACCCAGCGCAGAGGCCGCGCCTGCGGCTTTGGGGAATGGCCCTACAGCACCGCTTTGGCCACAAGGTTGGTGAATGCCATGGGCCAAGATGAACAAGTAAAACGGCCCCATCAAACCCACCACGCTTTGCCAGCCCAGCCATGCGTTCAGGGCCATCAAGCCGCCGCCCACCAAACTGAAACCACCGCCAATTGCCACGGTCATTGCCACGCCAAAGCGAAGCAGTAAGCGACGGCACAACACCGTGCCCAGCAAATACGTGAAAGCCATGGTGAACAACAGCAAGCCGTATTGCCAGCGGGCTAAACCCAGCAAGCCAATGAACACAAATGAAGACGAAGCCAAGAAAGTGAACAGGCCGCCGTAAGAACCGATCGACACACACGAAAAGGCCACAAACGTGGGGTGACGCACGATGTCCCACCATGTCTTGGCCAACACCTTGACCTGCAACGCGTGTGGGTTTTTACGGTGCACGGTTTCTTTGAATTTCCAAGCCACCAATGCAAGCGTGATCGCGCCAAAGCCCATGACCAAACTCAGGGCGGCATGCCAGCTGAACAGGTCAGTCAACAAGCCACCCAAAGGTGCACTGGCACAAGCCAAGATGCCCAAGCCTGTGAGCGCCTTCGACATCACGCCTGCGCCCGTTTCGGGTGTGTACAGGTCGCGCACGATGGCGCGTGCGCACATCACCACCGCACCCATGGCGGCACCTTGCAAAGCACGCCACACGATGAGCTCGTGCATGCTGCTGGCCAACACACAGCCCAAGCCTGCCATGGTGAAGGTTGCCAAGCCGCACAAAAGAATAGGGCGACGGCCAAAGCGGTCTGACAACGGACCCCACACCAGCTGAGATGTGCCAAAGGCCAAGAGCAAGGCGCTGAGGGTGAGCTGCACCTGAGACAACTCCGCACCAAACTCTGCCTTGATGGCGGGCAGTGCAGGCAAATACAAATCGGTGGCCACGGGCTGAATGCCCAGCAGCATCGACAGCAAAAGGATGATGAGCGTGGGCGACATCAACGGCCGCGCAAAAACAGCGCGTCGAGTTCACGCATCGACAGTTGTCGCCACGTGGGGCGGCCATGGTTGCACTGGTCTGAACGCTCGGTCACTTCCATTTGGCGCAGCAGACCGTTCATTTCATCGACCGTGAGTTTTCGGTTGGCGCGCACTGCGCCGTGGCAGGCCATGGTGGCCAGTAGTTCGTTGCGTGCGCGTTGCACCACTGTGCTGGCGTCGTGTTGACTCAACTCGGCCAAAACGCTGCGAGCCAAAGCCACCGCATCTCCCTGTGCCAAGGTGCTGGGCACGGCACGCACGGCCATGGTTTTGCTTGATAGGCTGGAGATTTCTAAGCCGAGTTCTTGCAAGGCTTCGGCACAGGCCTCGGCAGTCGCCACCTCTTGCGCGGTGGCAGAGAATGTGGCGGGAATCAACAGCGGTTGGCTGCTGATGCGCTGAGCATCGATTTGTGCTTTGAGTTGTTCATACACGATGCGCTCGTGCGCGGCGTGCATGTCGACCAGCACCAAGCCTTGGGCGTTCTCGGCCAAGATGTAAACGCCATGGAGCTGTGCAATGGCTTTACCTAAAGGCCAAGTCTCAGGCGCAGCCTCTTGCAGCGAGGGCGCAGGTGTGTTGGCTGTGCTGAATGCGCTAGGTGCAAAGCTTTGCGCAGTTGGTTCTTCGGCGGGCAAGCCCGCGCGTGGCGTGGGCTGCCACAGCGCACCCAGATCGGATACGCGAGTGCCAGCCAAGGGCATGGGGGCTTGCTGCCAGTTAAAAGCAGAACTCTGTGCAGTTCCAGCCATGGGCAGTTCATGGTTAAGCAGCGCATTGGCCATCAGCATGTTGGCACGCGGCACAGCCAAGGCGTTTTCTACGGCGTGGCGCACGGCTTGGTGCACCTCACGGCCGTCGCGAAAACGCACTTCAATCTTGGTGGGGTGCACATTCACGTCCACCCGTGTGGGTTCAATCTCCACGTACAGCGCATAGATGGGTTGGCGGTGGCCATGCAGCACATCTTCATAGGCGCTGCGTGCGGCGTGGGTGATGACTTTGTCGCGCACATAACGGCCATTCACATAGGCGAACTGGTGGTCGGCACGCGAACGGGCGGCGTCTGGAATTCCTGCGCGGCCCACGACCGTCACGTTACCCGATTGGTAATGCACGCTGACTGAGTTTTGTAAAAAGTCATCGCCCAACACATCTGCCAAGCGGCGGTCTAGCGCAGCTTGGTATTGCGTGTTCAGGTCTTCACTTGATGCGGCATCAATCGCTTGTGCACGCCATTGCTCGACCAACTTGCCTTCATGCCAAATGGCAAAGCCCACTTCTGGTCGTGTGAGAGCATGGCGGCGCACGGCTTCCACACAGTGGGCGAGCTCGGTGTTGTCGGTCTTTAAGAATTTGCGGCGTGCAGGCGTGCTGTAGAACAGCTCTTTGACTTCCACCGTCGTGCCTTGGGCGCGCGCGGCAGGCTGCAGTTCGCCACTGCGGCCATCGAGCAGCATGGCGTTGTCTTGCGCGGCAGTGCGTGACAGCACCGACAACTCCGACACCGATTGAATGGCGGCCAAGGCCTCGCCCCGAAAACCCATGGTGCCCACCGATTCAAGTTCGCTCAGGCTGGTGATCTTGCTGGTCGCGTGGCGCTTCAACGCCACGGGTAGCTCATTGGCGGGAATGCCTACGCCGTTGTCTTCTACGCTGATGAGGCGCACACCACCGGCAAGCAAGCGCAGGGTGATTTGCGTGGCACCCGCGTCGAGCGCGTTGTCCACCAGTTCGCGCACGACAGACGCGGGACGTTCGACCACCTCACCAGCAGCGATTTGGCTGATGAGTTCGTCTGGGAGTTCGCGGATGGCGCGTGGGGGTTGGGTAGCAGGGTGCACAGGGTCATTTTAGAGGCAGGGATAATGCTCACTATGGAACTCATTACCTTCTTGATCGACTTCATCCTGCATGTGGACCGCTACTTGGAAGCCTTTGTGCAGGCCAACGGCACATGGGTCTACGCCTTGCTGTTTCTCATCATCTTTGTGGAGACCGGTTTGGTGGTCATGCCCTTCTTGCCCGGCGACTCGCTGCTGTTTGTGGTGGGCGCCATGTGCGGCGTGGGTTTGATGGACTACGGTCTGTCCGTGGCCTTGCTGCTGACCGCTGCTGTGGCGGGTAACCAAACCAACTACACCATTGGTCGCTTCTTTGGCCCCAAGGTGTTTGCGTGGGAAGACTCCAAGTTTTTCAACCGCCGCGCTTTTGACCAAGCCCATGCGTTCTATGAGCGCTATGGCGGTGTGACCCTGATTGCCGCTCGCTTCATGCCCTTTGTGCGCACCTTCGCGCCGTTTGTAGCGGGTGTGGCGCAGATGACGCGCCGCAAGTTCACCTTCTTTGACGTCACGGGCGGCGCCTTGTGGGTGGGCGGCATCGTCACCGCTGGCTATTTCTTTGGCAACATCCCGTGGGTCAAAACCCATTTGGACAAAATCATCTGGGCGATGATTTTTATTCCAGGTGCATTGGCCCTCTATGGCTCTTGGAAGGCCTCACGCTCAGCGCAAGTCAACGCTGATTAAAACCCGCGCTCCTCGCGGCGCATGTCGCGCAACATGAATAAATACAGGCTCTCCACCTTCTCACGCGCCCAAGGCGTTTTGCGTAAAAACTTGAGGCTCGAGCCCACGCTGGGGTCGTGAGTGAAGCAGCGGATGTTGATGCGCTCGCCCAAGCCTTCCCAGCCATAAAAATCAGCCAGTTCGGTGACGATGGCTTCTAAGGTTTTGCCATGTAAGGGGTTGCGTGGCTGCGCTGTTGTGTCGGTCATGGCTTTAGGTGTTGCGTGTTTTGGCTAGCGGCGGGTTGCGCGAGAAGTAGCGCTCAATGCCTTTCATCAGCGCATCGGCCAAGTCGTTTTGGTATTGCGGGCTGACCAAGCGCCGTTCTTCTTCTGGGTTGCTGATGAAGGCGGTTTCCACCAACACGCTGGGAATGTCGGGTGCTTTCAGCACGGCAAAGCCTGCTTGCTCCACACGGCCTTTGTGCAGTTTGCCAATGTGTTTGATTTGCCCAAGCATCGCGCTGCCGAGCTTGAGGCTGTCTTTGATTTGTGCGGTGGTGCTCATGTCGAGCAGAGCGCGTTGCACAGCAGCATCTTGTGTTTTGATGTTCAAGCCGCCGATCAAATCGGCGCGGTTTTCTTGCTTGGCCATCCACTTCGCTGCGGCGCTGGAGGCTGCGCCATCACTCAGTGCAAACACACTGGCGCCTTTGGCCTCTGGGGTCTGAAACGCGTCCGCATGGATGCTGATGAACAAGTCGGCCTGCACCCGTCTGGCTTTTTCTACCCGTTGTTGCAAGGGCACAAAGTAGTCGGCGTCACGCGTGAGGTAGGCCCGCATGGGCAAGTTGCCGTTCTTGGTTTTGATCACGGTGTTGTTGATGCGGTCACGCAGGCGGTGTGCAATTTTGAGTACCACCTCTTTTTCGCGCGTGCCGCTGGGTCCTGAGGCGCCCGGGTCTTCGCCACCGTGTCCGGGGTCGAGGGCCACGATGATGAAGCGCTCGCCATTCGGTGGTTGGTTCACCGATGCAGCCGTGGTGATGGGCGCAGACGTAGGGGATGAATCGGGCTCGATGGATGAATTGGGCTTGGCCATCAAATCGCCCACGGGGTCGGCATGGGTGCCTAGCTTAGAGGCGGGTGGCGGCATGGGCGTGGCTGTCATCGACGGGGCGTTGTAAGTGGTGCCACCTTTGAGCTTGTCCACGATCAAAGCTTCCAGCGGGTCGGCCACATCAGAAGGGTAGAGGTCGAGTACCAAGCGATGCTGGTATTGGGTGTTGCCCGTTTTGACAGGTTGCAAGTTGAACACCTGCGGCTTGACCATTTGGCGCAAGTCCAGCACCAAGCGTACGGTTTTATTGGCGAATTGGCCGACGCGCACCCCCGTGATGTATGGGTCGTCCGAGCGCACTTTGCCCACCAGTTCTTTGAGCGCAGGGTTGAGCTCGATGCCTTCAATGTCTACGGCTAAGCGGGGCGGGTTGGCCACAAAAATCGGCACGGTCTTCAATGCTGTGTCGCTCTCAATCGTCACGCGGGTGTAGGCTGCGGCGGGCCACACGCGTACCGCCACGATGCTGGCGCCCCAAGCAATATCGGCACTGCTTAGCAGCAACGCGAGCGAGCCGCCTTGCAACAGACTGCGGCGCTTTATCCCGCGATGGCTCTGATCGTCGTTGTGCTGCGTCATGCCAGCAGCTCCTGCCCACGCGGTGTGCGTGCCTTGATGGTCACCTGGCGTTGCTCGGTGTCATCTACTTGGATGTCGAGTTCAAGGTCTGGCGTTGGCATCACGCCAGCGGCGTTTTGAGGCCACTCGCACAGCTTCAAGCCAGCGCTGGCAAAGATGTCGCGAAAGCCAGCGTCTTCCCACTCGCGTGGGTCGCTGAAGCGGTAAAAGTCAAAGTGCCACACCTCGCCTGCACGCACGGTGTAGGGCTCAACCACAGCATAGGTGGGGCTTTTGATGCGGCCTTCCACCCCCAAGGCGCGTAAAAGGTGGCGTACCAAGGTGGTTTTGCCCGCGCCCAAATTGCCGTGCAAAGCAATGCAAGCGTTCAAGTTGGCGCGTGTCAATGCGGCGGCCAGCTGCGTGGCAAACGCATCGGTGGCGGCTTCATCGGGCCAAACAAGAGTTTTTACAATCACAGGATTACTCAGGCAGATTATTCAAAGGTGTCCGTTGTCCATCGATTACAAATTGTTGCTCACGCAAATTCAGGCTTTAGGACAAACACTGGGATTTTCGCAAATTGCGGTGGCCCCTTTGGATTTGTCTTCGGCCGAGCCGCATTTGCAGCATTGGCTGTCGCAAAATTTCCACGGCAGCATGGACTACATGGCCCGCCACGGCATGAAGCGCGCGCGGCCTGCCGAGCTGGTGCCCGGTACCTTGAGCGTGCTGACCGCCCGTATGAACTACCTGCCGCGCGACACAGCTGAGGGCTGGCAAGACCTTGAGTGGCAACGCTTGCGCAATCCAAACGAGGCCGTGGTGTCGGTCTACGCCAGAGGGCGCGACTATCACAAGGTTTTGCGCAACCGGCTTGACACACTGGCCCAGCAAATCGATGCCTTGTTGGTAGACACCTTGAAGCCTCATGGTTTTGAATACCGCGCCTTCACCGATTCAGCTCCTGTGCTCGAGGCTGAGCTGGCCACGCGCAGCGGTCAAGGCTGGCGCGGCAAACACAGCTTGGTGTTGAACCGTGAAGCGGGCTCGATGTTTTTCTTGGGCGAAATTTTTTTGAATGTGGCCTTGCCCGCGTCCGAGCCCACCAGTGGCCACTGCGGTCAATGCACGGCGTGTATGGATGTGTGCCCCACGAAGGCCATCGTGGCTGAAGGTCTGGTCGATGCGCGCCGCTGCATTTCGTATTTGACGATTGAACACGAAGGTTCCATCGACGAAGCGCTGCGCCCCTTGATGGGCAACCACATTTACGGCTGCGACGACTGCCAGCTGATTTGCCCTTGGAACAAGTTTGCGCAAAGCTCGACCTTGCCCGACTTCGATGTGCGCGCGGGCTTGGTAGGGCAGGGCATCACGCGCTTGTTGGCGTGGAGCGAAGAAGAGTTTTTGCGCTACACCGAGGGCAGCCCCATTCGTCGTATAGGTCATGTGCGCTGGTTGCGTAACTTGGCTGTGGCGTCGGGCAATGCGCTGCGTCAGGCTCAGGATGAAGCATTGCGCCAAGCATTACAGGCGCATCTCACACACGCCAGTGAGGTGGTGCGTGAGCATGTGCAGTGGGCTTTGATGCAAGGCTTAGACGCCCATTTCGTTGCGCCCGATTAATATCAAGCCATGGCTTTCTTTACCCGTTTGATATTCGCGCTGATTGGCATGGCATTTGCCGTTTTGTTTGCCATGGGCGTGTTGTGTTGGTTGGTCCTGTATGCGGCATTTGCTTGCTTGCGTTGGCTATTGACGGGGCAAAAGCCGCAAGTGCTGATGATGTGGCAACAAATTCAGGCGATGCGCAAAGGGATGCAGACTGGTCAAGGCGCACGCTGGTCGAGTTGGTCTCGCACTGGTGATGGTCAATGGCATCAAGAGCAAGGGGATGCCCAGCAGCGAGGTCGTGAAGTTAATGTGGTGGAAGACGCTGTTGTGCGGGAAATCCACGACAAACCAAGACTGCCCAAAGACTAAGTAACTTCCGTAGTGTGCGACCTAGATGCATCAGGGGTTGCAAAAATCACAACGACTTGGGTCTGCCAATTGATGAATGCTCAGACGTTTGTGATCTTCAAATTTACAAGCTGAACAGCACCAGATCTCACTGATAGGCAGGTGCGTTTTGCGCCCGCATGCACTGCAAGGTAAGCCTGCCGTTTGTTCTGTGATCCAGTACCCAGGCGTGTTGCATTGGGGGCATGATGAAAGTAACTTTTGAATGAGGTTGTCGGCAGCTTTTCGGATCACGCCTTGCCTTGTTGGATTGCAATGCGCACGCAGATCGTTTTCGATGAATACGCTTGCATCGACAGATTTTTGCTGGGCCCACTCAAAAGCTTGAGTCAGATCAGTTAGGTTGTCGATGCCTTTGATGATTTCTGGATGGTCCTGGTGTTGAGGTCTCACGACCAAGTGATGTTCGGGAAAATTCGCTGCTCTCGCAAAAGCCTGCAGCTGATTGGTTGATCGGATGGTTTTGTGCAGACTTTGGGCAGGGCCTTGTGCGATGCCAACCACTTCAATGCCTAGCTGTTGATCTATCCACACCACCAACTCAGTGTTCCATGGGACAAAGCCCCCAAACGGATCCATGCCAAACGAGCCTTCGCTGGCTATTCCAACTGTTGCTTGGGTCAGGCGCATGCCGATGGCGGCCTTTTTTCTTGCGGCATCGAGTTGTGAGCCTGACCTGATTTGATCCCGCGTGAATGTTCCTAACAAGTCAGTGTCATAGGCATCGGTATGCGCCACTTCGCAGCCTAGTACGGTTTCAAGTCGATCCCGGAGAAGCGTTTGCTTACCGTGTTGCGTCAAAAAGGCAACTTTGCGATATTGGTATAAGTTTTTCGCAGGCATGTTCTTAGCGCCTCAAGCCAAAACCGCTTGTGCCAGCGACACGTAAGCGGGAATTCCAAACAAAATATTCAATGGAAACGTCACGCCCAAACTCATTCCAAAATACACAGAGGGATTGGCTTCAGGCAGTGCGTACCGCAGCACGGCTGGCACAGCGATGTATGAAGCGCTGGCAGCAAGCACCATCAACAAGGCCCCATCGCCTGCGTTGAGTTGCAGCAGGTAAGACAAGCTCAAAGCCAGCCCCGCATGCACCACAGGCCCCAGTACCGCGTAGGCAATCAAAACGGGTGACTTGCCCTTGACTTGAGGCAGATTGCGTGCAGCCATCAAACCCATGTCCAGTAAAAAGAAGGACAGCATGCCCTTGAACAAATCGCCAGAAAAGGGTTGCATGGCAGCCTTTCCGGACTCTCCCGTGATCAAGCCCACCACCATGGCGCCTAGCAGTAGTAACTGTGCGCCATCGGTGAAGGATTCGTGCAAGACCTTGCCCACCGACATGCTGGGCTTTGCCTGAGCGACCACGGCGTTTGCGCCGTTTGCTTGGAGTCGCAGTGAATTGGCAAAGACAACGGCCATGATGATGGCGGGTGACTCCATCAAAGCCATGGCTGCCGCCATGTGGCCACCATAGGGGATGTGCATGTTTTCTAGGTATTGCACGGCCGTGACAAACGTCACAGCGCTGACAGACCCATACGTGGCTGCCACAGCCGCAGCATCAAAGCCGCCCACATACCGCTTGAGCATCCAATAACCCAGCAAAGGAATGCAAATGGCAAGTGATACAGCCGCCCCAAGACCTACCCCGACATCCGCTGTCAACCCCGAGTGTGAAAGCGCAAAGCCACCCTTCAAACCCAAAGCCATGAGCAGGTAGAGCGATAAAAAACGAGAAATGGCGGGTGGGATTTCTAAATTCGATTTGACGGCGCCTGCAAGCACACCAAAGATGAAAAACAAGATGGCGGGGTCTAGAAGATTCTGCATTTTTATTTCCTTTGACTGCATCGTAGGTTTCACCGGTTGTTTTGTAAAATCGATTCTTTAATTACTATCTATAGATAAAAATCTATGAATTTCACCTTGCGGCAATTGCGAATTTTCCTAGCTTTGGCTGAAACCGGCAGCGTCAGCGCCGCCGCCAAAGCCATGCATGTCACGCAGCCCACGGCGTCGATGCAGCTCAAAGACATCAGCGCATCCGTTGGTCTGCCTTTGTATGAAGTGATTGGGAAGAAGATTTTTCTCACTGAAACAGGAAAGGCGCTGGCCATCACTGCCCGCGACATCACGCAGTCGTTGGCGTCGTTTGAGCAACTCGCCCATGCCACCAAGGGCATCGCCAAAGGTCACTTGCGCATTGCGGTGGTGAGCACGGCAAAATATTTCATGCCCCGATTGATTGGTTCTTTTTGCAAAAGGCATCCCTTGATTGATGTCTCGCTTGAAATCTTGAACCGTGACGGCGTGCTGGGACGCTTGCGGCAAAACACAGACGACCTCTACATCATGTCTATGCCACCAGATGATGTGGTGCTCATTGATGAAGTGTTGATGCCCAATCCGATTGTGGTGATTGCTGCCTCGACAGATCCTTTGGCCAAGCAAAAAAATGTCACCTTGAGCGACTTGAGAACTCGTCGATTTATCCTGCGTGAGCCAGGGTCTGGGACGCGCATGACTGCAGACCAATACTTTCGAGGAAAGAAATTTCGCGCAGATATTCGCTTAGAGCTGGGCAGCAACGAAGCCGTCAAAGAGTCGGTGGCTGGTGGCCTCGGGATTGGCGTGATTTCGCAATATGCGCTGCACGGCCATCAAAAAGAACACGGCGTACGTGTCATCGATGTGGATGAGTTTCCTTTGAAATCATCTTGGCATTTGGTTCACCTAGCAGCCAAAAATCTTTCGCCAATTGCTCTTGCGTTCAAGGACCACATCATTCGAGAAATAAATGGCAAATAAAAGCCGATATCAGTTCAACGTGCGGTGGACTGAATTGAAGTCAAAGCCCGATTTGCTTTGACAGCCTGACCCAACTCAATCACCGCCAGCGCGTAGTAGCTGCTCCAGTTGTAACGGGTCACCACATAAAAATTCTCAGTGCCTGCCACATAGCTTGGTGGCTCATCGCCATTGAACAGCTCGACTAAAGCCAACGCACCGTTGTGCTTTTGCGCTTGCTCGTCCAGCACCGCCCCTTTAGCCGTGAAGTTGCTCACACTGAAGGACGGCAAGATGTCGGGGGCCAAAAGCGTGGGCTTGTCCAAGCGCGCTTCATCAAAGCTCACGGGGTAGTGCGTGGGCATGCCGGTTTGCCAGCCGAAGGATTTGAAGTAATTTCCCACCGAGCCAATTGCATCCACAGGGCTGTTGCGTAGGTCAATGCGACCATCGCCGTCAAAGTCCACTGCAAACTTGGCCACGCTGGATGGCATGAACTGCGGCCAGCCCATGGCGCCTGCAAAGCTGCCGGTGATGCTGGCATCGCCTTGTTGGTGTGCTTGTGCCAAGAAGTGGCCCAACTCTGATTTGAAAAATGCTTGGCGCTCAGTGGCGCGTGGATGTGAGGAAGGGAAGTTGAGCGTGAGCGTGGTCAAAGCGTCGAGCACGCGATAGTTGCCCATGTTTTGGCCATAGAAGGTTTCCACGCCGATGATGCCCACAATCATTTCGGCGGGCACGCCATAAGTTTGTTCGGCACGTGTGAGGGCGCTTTGGTAGGTTTGCCAAAACTGGGTGCCTGCATCGATGCGGCGGCTTTCAATGAAGCGCTCGCGGTAGGCGCGCCAGTTCTTAGCGGTGGGCACCGTGGGCGGCAGCACCATCTTGGGCACGCTCTTGAGAAACTGTGCGTTGCTGATTTGCTCGCGCACCCAAGCTGTAGGCAGGTTGTATTGCTGGGCTAGCTCATCGGCTAGTGCGATGGCTTCTGTGGTTTTTCCGTAAGCAGGGCCTTTGGTCGATGCTTTGTGTGAGGCCGATTTGTGCGACGCAGTTTTGTGTGCTTTCGGATGCGATTTTGTTGAGGCGTGAGCCGTCAATGCGGCCAACAGTAACAACGCAGCGGTGATTTGACGAAGCGCCAGGGTCGGCTGCAAAGCCATACATAACGGGGATGTGTGTGTTTTCACGCAGTGTTTGCAAGGGAAAAAGCAAGGCCTACATGGTAAGCTGACTTGAAGAAGAACCGAGGCTGACACGATGAGTAAAACAGGCTATTACACGCATCCCTTGTGCATGAAGCACGAGATGGGTGAGGGGCATCCTGAGTGCCCCGAGCGGCTCAGCGCCATTCAGGACCGCCTGCTCATCAGTGGTGTGGATTTGGGCCTCACTGCCATCGAGGCGCCCGAGGCCCCGTTGGTCGACATTGAGCTGGCGCACGACCGCATGTACATCGCGTCACTGCGCGGCTTGTCTGATCAGCTGGTTGAAGACATGGCCGCAGGTGGCCCCAGCTATGTCCATTTGGACTCTGACACCATCATCAACAGCTACACATGGAAAGCCGCCTTGGCTTCTGCCGGAGCCGCCGTGGCCGCGACCGATGCGGTGATTGCGGGTGAGTTGGCCAATGCGTTTTGCGCCATTCGCCCACCTGGCCACCACGCCTCACGCAGCCAGGCGGGGGGCTTTTGCTTTTTCAACAACATCGCTATCGCGGCCAAGTACGCCTTAGAGCGCCATGGCTTGAAGCGCGTGGCGGTGGTCGACTTTGATGTGCACCACGGCAACGGCACCGAAGACATCCTCAGTGGTGACGACCGTGTGTTGATGGTCAGCTTTTTTCAGCACCCGTTTTATCCGCACAGCGGCACCGAGCATCCCGCAGCCAACATGGTCAACATTCCTGTGCCGGCCTACACCAAGGGCATGGAAGTGCGCGAGTTGATTGAAACGCATTGGGTGCCGCGCCTAGAAGCGTTCAAGCCTGAAATGATTTTTATCAGTGCAGGCTTTGATGCCCATCGCGAAGACGACATGGGTCAAATGGGCTTGACCGAGCAAGACTACGCTTGGATCACCCACCGATTGCGTGACATCGCCGCACGCCATGCACAGGGACGCATCGTGTCTTGTCTAGAGGGCGGCTACGATTTGAGCGCGCTGAGTCGCAGCGTAGAAGCGCATTTGCGCGTGTTGGCTGATATTTAAACCATGAACGAATTACAAGAATTGTGGTTGGACTTGCAGAGTCCAACGGTGGCGTTAGAGCTGGTTGCTGTGGCGATTTCTTTGGTGGCGGCTTGGCTCATCAGCTGGGCCTTAGGGCGTCGGTTCACATCGCCTGACTCCATTTTGTTTGGCCGCCAATTGATTGACGGCGTGTTGTTTCCCGCTTGTGCTTTGGTCTTCACCTTTGGCTTGAAGTTGCTGCTGATTAAATTTCAGCGCGTGCCCGTGCTCAAGGTGGTGTTGCCCGTGTTGGTGTCATTGGTGCTGATTCGCTTGATGGCGCGTGTGTTGGCTGCGGTGTTTCCAGACTCGCGCACGGCCCGTGCCATTGCGCAAGTCGTGTCTTGGTTGGCATGGGGTGTGGCGGTCTTGTGGGTCACGGGTTGGTGGTGCCCCATGATGGATGAGCTGGATAGCTTGGACTTCATGCTGGGTAAGACCCGCGTGAGCATTTCGCACATTTTGGAGGTGGTGCTGACCTCTGGTTTTGCACTGGTGTTGGCCCTGTGGCTGTCGGCCATCATCGAGCAACGTCTGCTCACGCGCGCGTTTGAGGACTTGTCCATGCGTAAAGTGGCATCCAATGCCATGCGTGTCTTGCTGTTGGTGATCGGCACTTTGTTTGCCTTGTCTTCACTCGGCTTTGATCTGACAACTTTGTCTGTCGTGGGCGGTGCGTTGGGCGTGGGCATTGGTTTTGGCTTGCAAAAATTAGCGGCCAACTATGTGAGCGGATTTGTCATCTTGCTGGAGCGCTCGCTGCGCATTGGCGACTTTGTGCGCGTGGATGGCTTTGAAGGACGCGTGACCGACATCAAAACCCGTTACACCTTGGTGCGTGCCAGCAATGGCAGTGAATCGGTGGTGCCCAATGAGTTGCTGCTGACGCAACGCGTGGAAAACTTGTCACTGGAAAGTCGCCATCTCTTGCAGACCTGCACCTTTTGGGTCGGGCTGGAGAGCGATGTGGTGCAGGTGCAGGCGCTGCTCGTGAAGTCTGCTTTGGGTGTTGAATGGGTGATGTCCGAGCCCGAGCCGCAAGCCTTGTTGGCCGAGGTGGCGCCCCAAGGCCTGCGATTTACCCTGAGTTTTTGGATGGAAGACCCTGTGAATGGTCAATCGCTCACGCGTTCACGCGTCAACATTGAAGTGTTGAGCGCGTTGCGCGCGGCTGGGGTGATCTTGGTGCATTCGCCACAAGAGGTGGTACTGCGCTATCCAAGCTGAGGTGGACCTAGGGACTTCCCTAAAAAGCACGGTCGTTCGATAAAATGGTGTCTTTGATCCCTACAATGTGACGTTTACGTAAACGTCAATCTGTTAATCCTAAAAATGGAGCTTTTGCCATGAAAGTTTTGGTCGCTGTCAAACGCGTGGTGGACTACAACGTCAAGGTCCGCGTCAAGTCGGACAACTCGGGCGTTGACATCGCCAACGTCAAGATGAGCATGAACCCCTTTGACGAAATTGCGGTCGAAGAAGCTGTGCGCCTCAAAGAAAAGGGCGTGGTCACAGAGGTGATCGCGGTGTCTTGTGGCGTGACCCAATGCCAAGAAACCTTGCGTACCGCCATGGCCATCGGTGCAGACCGCGGCATCTTGGTCGAGACCGCTGAAGAGCTGCAACCCCTGGCGGTGGCCAAACTCCTCAAAGCCTTGGTGGACAAAGAGCAGCCTGGCTTGGTGATTTTGGGCAAACAAGCGATTGACGACGATTGCAACCAAACCGGCCAAATGTTGGCGGCCTTGGCTGACATGCCGCAAGCCACATTTGCTTCCAAGGTTGAACTGACGGCTGACAAAGCCAGCGTGACCCGCGAAGTCGACGGCGGTTTGGAAACCCTATCTGTCAGCCTGCCAGCCGTCATCACCACCGACTTGCGTTTGAATGAGCCACGCTACGTGACCTTGCCCAACATCATGAAGGCCAAGAAAAAGCAGCTCGATGTGTTCAAGCCCGAAGACCTCGGTGTGGATGTGACCCCACGCATCAAAACTCTCAAAGTGATGGAGCCTGCCAAGCGCAGCGCCGGTATCAAGGTACCAGACGTTGCCACTTTGGTGGACAAGCTCAAGAACGTGGCCAAAGTTATTTAAAGAACACAAGCGCAGGAAATACGAACATGACATCCCTCGTTATTGCAGAACACGACAACGCATCCATCAAGCCCGCCACACTCAACACCGTGACCGCCGCAGCCGCCATTGGCGCTGACGTGCATGTTCTGGTCGCAGGTCACAACGCAGGCGCTGCTGCTGCTGCTGCTGCGCAAATCGCTGGCGTGAGCAAAGTGATTCACGCCGATGGCACCACCCTCGAAGCCGGTTTGGCTGAGAACGTGGCCGCGCAAGTGTTAGCCATCGCCAGCAACTACACCCACATCTTGTTTCCCGCCACCGCGAACGGTAAAAACGTGGCGCCTCGCGTGGCTGCCAAGTTGGACGTGGGCCAAATCAGCGACATCACTCAGGTGGACAGCCCAGACACGTTTGAGCGCCCCATCTACGCAGGCAACGCGATTGCCACCGTGCAATCGAGCGATGCGGTCAAAGTCATCACCGTGCGCACCACAGGTTTTGATGCAGCTGCAGCCACTGGCGGCACTGCTGCTGTGGAAACTGTGGCGGCTGCCACAGACTCAGGCAAGAGCAGCTTTGTAGGCCGCGAAGTCACCAAGAACGACCGCCCAGAGTTGACTGCCGCCAAGATCATCGTCTCAGGTGGCCGTGCCTTGGGCAGCTCAGAGAAGTTTGACGAAGTCATGATTCCGCTGGCCGACAAGCTGGGTGCAGCCATTGGTGCCAGCCGCGCTGCGGTGGACGCAGGCTACGCCGCCAACGATTTGCAAGTGGGTCAAACCGGCAAGATCGTTGCGCCGCAGTTGTATGTGGCCTGCGGCATCAGCGGTGCGATTCAGCACTTAGCCGGTATGAAAGACAGCAAGGTCATCGTGGCCATCAACAAAGACCCAGAAGCACCCATCTTCAGCGTGGCCGACTTCGGCTTAGAGGCTGACCTGTTTGTGGCAGTGCCAGAACTGGTTGCTGCGCTTTAAATCTTCTGTAAAAAGGCACCCTTATGAGCTACATCGCCCCCATCAAAGACATGGTGTTCAACATGGAACACTTGGCAGGCCTTGAACGTGTGGCCCAAATTCCCGCCTTCGAAGACATGGGTGTGGAAACTGCCCAAGCCGTGCTCGAAGAATGCGCGAAGTTGAACGAGTCGGTGCTCGTGCCTTTGAACTGGGAAGGCGACAAGAACCCATCGTTCTTCAAAGACGGTCACGTCACCACCACGCCTGGCTTCAAAGAGGCGTATCAGCAGTATTGCGAAGGCGGCTGGCAAAGCCTGCAACACCCCGCAGACTTTGGTGGTCAAGGCTTGCCTAAGACCATTGGTGCCGCCTGTGGCGAAATGCTCAATTCCGCCAACATGAGCTTTGCCTTGTGCCCCATGCTGACCGACGGCGCAATTGAGGCCTTGCTCACAGCAGGTTCTGACGAGCTGAAAGCCACTTACCTTGAGAAGCTCATCTCCGGCGAGTGGACTGGCACGATGAACTTGACCGAGCCACAAGCTGGCTCTGACTTGGCCGCCGTGCGCACCCGTGCAGAACCGCAGCCAGACGGCACCTACAAAGTGTTTGGCACCAAGATTTACATCACCTACGGTGAGCACGACATGGCCGAGAACATCATTCACTTGGTGTTGGCCCGCGTGCAAGGCGCGCCTGAAGGCGTGAAGGGCATCAGCTTGTTTGTGGTGCCAAAGTTCATGGTCAACAAAGACGGTTCACTCGGTGCACGCAACGATGTGCACTGCGTGAGCATCGAGCACAAGATGGGCATCAAAGCCAGCCCCACAGCCGTGTTGCAGTATGGCGACCATGGAGGCGCGGTGGGCTTCCTAGTCGGCGAAGAAAACCGTGGCCTCGAATACATGTTCATCATGATGAACGCTGCGCGTTACGCAGTGGGCGTGCAGGGCATTGCGATTGCCGAACGTGCTTACCAAAAGGCGGTGACGTTTTCTCGTGACCGCGTTCAAAGCCGCCCCGTGGATGGCAGCATGAAAACCAGCGCGCCCATCATTAACCACCCCGATGTGCGCCGCATGTTGATGACCATGCGCGCCTACACCGAAGGCTGCCGCGCCATGGCCACCGTGGCTGCCGCGGCGTATGACGCATCGCACCACCACCCAGATGCCGACACACGCAAAGACAACTTGGCGTTTTACGAATTCTTGGTGCCGCTGGTCAAAGGCTTCAGCACTGAGATGAGTTTGGAAGTCACCAGCCTTGGCGTGCAAGTGCACGGCGGCATGGGATTTATCGAAGAGACGGGTGCAGCGCAGTACTACCGCGACTCCAAAATCTTGACGATTTACGAAGGTACCACCGCCATTCAAGCCAACGACTTGATTGGCCGTAAAACAGGTCGCGATGGTGGACAAACCGCTAAAGGCATTGCAGCGCAAATCGCCAACACCGAAGCTGATTTGCTCAAGAGCGGCAGCGCCAACGCCAAGGCAATGGCCGCACGCTTGAAAGCAGCCCGTGAAGCCTTCTTGAATGTGGTCGACTTCGTGGTGGCTGGTGCCAAAGCCAGCCCCAATGCGGTGTTTGCAGGTAGCGTGCCTTACCTCATGCTCACAGGCAACTTGGTGGCTGGCTGGCAAATGGGTCGTGCTTTGTTGGTGGCTGAGGCTGAGCTGGCCAAAGGCAACGATGCCGTATTCATGCAATCCAAAATCACCACGGCGCGCTTCTATGCCGATCACATCCTGACCAAAGTACCAGGCATGCGCGACAGCATCGTGGACGGCGCGGACAGCGTGACCGAGTTGGCGTTGAGCGCTTTTTAAGCTTTGACGAAATAAGGGGCGGATATGTCGTTGTTACCACCGGTTTTGCAATCGCTCAAATTCCCCGTCATCGCCTCGCCGCTGTTCATCATCAGCAACCCCAAGCTGTTGATCGCGCAATGCAAAGCTGGCGTTGTGGGCTCAATGCCCGCACTCAACGCGCGTCCGGCTGAGCAGCTGGAGGAGTGGTTGATTGAAATCACCGAGGCACTGGCTGCGCACAACCGCGAGCACCCAGACCGTCCTGCCGCACCATTTGCCATCAATCAAATCGTGCACAAAAGCAACGACCGCTTAGAGCACGACATGGCGTTGTGCGTGAAGTACAAGGTGCCGATCATCATCACCTCGCTTGGCGCGCGTGAAGATGTGAATGCAGCTGCGCACAGCTATGGCGGCATCGTGATGCACGACGTGATCAACAACAAGTTTGCCAAGAAAGCGATTGAAAAGGGTGCGGATGGCCTCATCGCTGTCGCCGCTGGTGCTGGTGGTCATGCTGGGGTGAAGAGCCCATTTGCCTTGATTCAAGAAATTCGTGAATGGTTTGATGGCCCTGTGGCGCTGAGCGGCTCAATTGCCACCGGCGGTGCGGTGCTGGCGGCTCAAGCGATGGGTGCAGACTTTGCCTACATTGGCTCTGCCTTCATTGCGACCGAAGAGGCCCGTGCGGCAGAGGACTACAAACAAGCCGTGGTGGATGGCAACTCTGACGACATCGTCTTGAGCAATTTGTTCACGGGCGTGCACGGCAACTATTTGGCCCCGTCCATTGTCAAAGCTGGCCTAGACCCCGAGCACTTGCCTGAGAGTGACCCCAGCCAAATGAACTTTGGTGGCGGCGCGCAAAAAGCTTGGAAAGACATTTGGGGTTGCGGTCAAGGCATTGGTGCGGTGAAAGCCGTGGTGCCTGCTGCTGATTTGGTGGCACGTTTGAAACGTGAGTACCAAGAGGCCAAGCACCGCTTGATGGCTTGAGCGAGGCGCAACAAAAAAAGCCGCTCTGATGAGCGGCTTTTTTGCGGGCGAACCGTGAAGACTTATCGCAAGACAAGCACAGGCACGCTGGCGTGTGTCAACACTTGTTGTGTTTCACTGCCCAGCAACAAGCGCTTGATGCCGCGACGACCATGAGAGGCCATCACGATCAAGTCGGCTTTGTGTTTTTTTGCCGCTGCAATCAGGGCGTCAGACACAATGTCAGATTTGACGACCACGGCCTTGGCGGTGACGCCTTTGGCTTTGGCAGCTTTCAACACGGCATCCAACACTTTCTGTGCGCCGTCGGTCCAGCCTTTTTCAATTTTGGAAACCTCAGCGGCAGTCAATGGCAGAGAGCCTTCGAAGTAGCTTTGTGGGTAACGGGGCGTTACTTTGACCGCAATCAATTCAGCACCGCTCAACGCAGCGAGTTCGATGGCGCTGGCGATGGCTTTCTTTGACAAAGTCGACCCGTCGGTGGCCACCAAAATTCGTTTGTACATAAACTGCTCCTTTTGTTGATTTCAAGCCGAGCTTACTCCGTTTGACCCCGGATGTTTTGACCCAAGTCAAGCTCTGGTCAAAGCAAACCGTTAGGCTATAGACCTTATGCATTCAGATTCTTCGATGGCTGTATTGCTGGATGAGCGCCAAGAATGGTTGCGATTCAGCCAACCACACAAAACCAAAACACCTCAAGACAAAGTAGACCGCTGGGATTCCCATGTGGTGATTCAAGGCATGCACTGCGCTGCCTGCGCCTTCACGGTAGAGGAGGCATTGATGTCTGTGCCGGGCGTGCAGTCGGTCGAGGTGAACGCAGCCACGCACCGCGCCAAAGTGGTGTGGTCAGAGGCACAAGTCAAACCCTCGGTTTGGATGGCTGCCATCGCTAACGCAGGCTACGGCGCCTTGCCTGCTGCTGACAGCAGCTTGCGTCAAGCGCGACACGAAGAAGGGCGCCGCGCCTTGTGGCGCTGGTTGGTGGCTGGTTTTTGCATGATGCAAGTCATGATGTATGCCTACCCCGCTTATGTGGCGCAAGACGGCGACATCACACCCGACATGGTGTTTTTGTTGCGCTGGGCCTCGTGGGTGCTGACGCTGCCTGTGGTGCTGTTTTCGTGTGGTCCATTTTTCAGCAACGCCATGCGAGACATTCGCGCACAACGTGTGAGCATGGATCTGCCGGTGGCCTTGGGCATGGTGATTACCTTTTTGCTCAGCTCCATCGCCACCTTCGAGCCCGAGGGCATATTTGGCGCTGAGGTGTATTACGACTCGCTCACCATGTTCGTGTTCTTCTTACTCACGGGCCGCTGGTTAGAGCTACGCGTGCGTGACCGCACAGCGGGTGCGCTGGAAGCGCTGATGAACCGCTTGCCCGACAGCGTGGAGCGTCAGCTGCCCAGCGGCGAGTTTGAACGCTTGGCCGTGCGCCGGGTGTTGGTGGGCGATGTCATTCGTGTCTCGCCCTCAGAGAGTTTTCCTGTGGACGGTGTGATTGTGCAAGGCCAGACCTTGGCTGATGAGGCTTTGCTCACGGGCGAGTCGCGTCCCCAAGTCCGTGCTGTGGGCGACTGTGTGGTCGCTGGCAGCCATAACTTGAGCGGCATCGTCACCGTGCGCGTGGTGCAAGTGGGTGAGGGCACGCAGTTCTCACAAATCGTGTCTCTGATGGAGAACGCTTCGCTGCAAAAACCGCGCTTGGCGCAACTGGCCGACCGAATTGCCAAGCCCTTTTTGATGGGTGTGTTGGTGTTGGCCTCGTTGTCTGCTGTGTATTGGTGGCCCACCAATCCCGGTCATGCCTTGATGGTGGCGGTGGCTGTGTTGGTGGTGACGTGTCCGTGCGCTTTGTCACTCGCTACACCTGCGGCCATGTTGGCGGCAGCGGGTAATTTGGCGCGACACGGCGTGCTGGTGCGCAACTTGCAGGCCTTGGAGTCCTTGGCCGAGATTGATACCGTCATTTTTGACAAGACCGGCACGCTCACCCAAGATGGTCAGCGCATCACGCAGGTCCTCACGGCAGAGGGTGTGACGCCCGAACACGCCTTGGGCTTGGCCACTGCATTGGCTAAGCATTCTTTGCATCCCATGTCGCGTGCCTTGGTCAAAGCCCATGAGGCATCTGGCCTAGGCGCAGCACCCGAAGCGCAAGACGTATACGAAAGAATTGGTCTGGGCCTTGAAGGGCGTGTGGAGGGTTTGCTGCGCTTAGGTTCTGCGACGTTTTGCATTTCAAGAACTAAGGGAATACCCGATGTTGCGCAGGTTTGCCAAGTACACTTATGCACTGAAAACGAGTGGCTAGCGAGCTGGCAGCTGTCTGAAGATGTCCGTGCTGACGCGGTGCAAACCGTGCAAGCGCTGAAAAAGCTCAACGTCGATGTGTGGTTGTTGTCGGGTGATCTGCCCGAATCAGCCCAGCATGTGGCGCAAGAGGTGGGTATTTCTCAGGCATTTGGGGCGTGCACACCGCAAGACAAGCTGTCTCGCATGCAAGCCGCGCAGTCGCAAGGTGCACGGGTAGCGATGGTGGGCGATGGTCTGAATGACGGCCCCGTCTTAGCCGGAGCCCATGTGTCTATGGCATTTGGCAATGCAGTGCCCTTGGCTCAGTCCAAATCAGACTTGGTGCTGATGGGCGGCAGTTTGTTGGTAGTGGCACAAAGCGTCAAGTTGGCCAGACACACCTTGCGGGTGGTCAAGCAAAACTTGGTGTGGGCTGCGGCTTACAACGCCTTGTGTGTGCCGCTGGCGGTGGTGGGTTTGTTGCCCGCATGGTTGGCTGGCTTGGGCATGGCGTTGAGCTCGTTGTGGGTCGTATTGAACTCTTTGCGACTCACGAAAGGATTTTGATGGATATCTTGTATTTGTTGATCCCGCTGTCAGTGCTGTTGGTGCTTTTTATCTTGGGCGGCCTCTGGTGGGCCATTCATAAAGGCCAATTTGACAGCGTGGAGCAAGAAGGCGAGCGTATTCTTCGAGACGATTGATTTGAATCAATAACTTCCTGGAGTTATTTGAAGATACTGGTTTGAAAAATGAAAGGTGACCGATGAACTCATCACAGCACGCCGTTTACAACGACACCGTTGTACGGCAGTTTTCCATCATGGCGGTGGTTTGGGGCGTGGTTGGCATGTTGGTAGGCGTGATCATCGCTTCTCAGCTGGCTTGGCCTGAACTGAACTTTGGCATCCCTTGGTTGACCTACGGTCGTCTGCGTCCGTTGCACACCAATGCGGTGATCTTCGCGTTTGGCGGTTGCGCTTTGTTTGCCACCAGCTACTACGTGGTGCAACGCACCTGCCATACAGCCTTGTTCTTGCCTAAGCTGGCAGCCTTCACCTTTTGGGGTTGGCAGTTGGTCATCTTGGCTGCAGCGGTCAGCTTGCCATTGGGTTTCACTCAAGGTAAAGAATACGCCGAGCTCGAGTGGCCCATCGACATCTTGATCGCTGTGGTGTGGGTTGCTTACGCCGTGGTGTTCTTCGGCACGGTCGGTACACGTAAGGTCAAACACATTTACGTGGCCAACTGGTTCTATGGTGCGTTCATCATCGCGGTGGCTTTGTTGCACATCGTCAACAGCGCTGCAATTCCTTCCGGCATGATGAAGTCTTACTCTGCTTACGCTGGCGCACAAGATGCGATGGTGCAGTGGTGGTACGGCCACAACGCGGTGGGCTTTTTCTTGACTGCTGGCTTCTTGGGCATGATGTATTACTTCATCCCCAAGCAAGCCGGTCGCCCTGTCTACTCGTATCGTTTGTCGATCGTTCACTTCTGGGCTTTGATCTTCACTTACATGTGGGCGGGTCCTCACCACTTGCATTACACCGCGTTGCCTGACTGGACTCAGTCTTTGGGCATGGTGTTCTCCTTGGTGTTGTTGGCGCCTAGTTGGGGCGGCATGATCAACGGCATCATGACTTTGTCTGGCGCATGGCACAAGCTGCGTGATGACCCTATCTTGCGTTTCTTGATCGTGTCCTTGTCGTTCTATGGCATGTCCACTTTCGAAGGTCCCATGATGGCCATCAAAACGGTGAACGCGTTGAGCCACTACACAGACTGGACTGTCGGCCACGTGCACTCAGGTGCTTTGGGTTGGGTGGGCTTGGTGTCTATGGGTTCGATCTACTTCTTGATTCCTAAGTTGTTCGGTCGCAAGGAAATGTTCAGCGTCAAGGCGATCGAAGTTCACTTCTGGCTGGCCACCATCGGCATCGTCTTGTACATCGCTGCCATGTGGATTGCTGGTGTGATGCAAGGTTTGATGTGGCGCGCCATCAACGCCGACGGCACATTGACTTACACCTTTGTTGAGTCAGTCAAAGCCACTTATCCGTTCTATGTGATTCGTGTGTGTGGTGGCTTGTTGTACCTGAGCGGCATGATCATCATGTTGTGGAACGTTGTGAAAACTGTAACCAGCGGTCAAACCGTCAGCGTTGCCATTCCAGCACCTGCACACGCCTGAGGAGAAATAAATGTCTGATAACAAATCCAAAGGCTTCTCCCACGCGAGTGTGGAGACCAATAACTTTTTGATGATCGTCTTGATCTTGATTGCTGTCGCTTTCGGCGGCTTGGTTGAGATCGTGCCTTTGTTCTTTCAAAAGTCCACCACTGAACCTGTGACAGGCGTGAAGCCCTACACCGCGTTGCAGTTGGCGGGTCGCGATGTTTACATCCGCGAAGGTTGCTACAACTGCCATTCACAAATGATTCGTCCCTTCCGCGCAGAAACTCTGCGTTACGGCCACTACTCTGTGGCGGGCGAGTCTGTGTATGACCACCCCTTCCAATGGGGCAGCAAGCGCACCGGTCCAGACTTGGCTCGCGTGGGCGGCAAGTACAGCGACGAATGGCACCGTGTTCACTTGAACAACCCACGCGATGTGGTGCCTGAGTCCAACATGCCTGAATACCCATGGCTGTCAAAGAACTTGGTGGACGCTGCACAAGTGCCTGCCAACATGGCTGCTTTGCGTAAAGTGGGTGTGCCTTACTCGGATGAAGAAATCGCCAAAGCCTCAGAAGACGTCAAGGGTAAAACCGAGATCGAAGCTGTGATTGCTTACCTCCAAGGCTTGGGCCTTGCGCTCAAATAAGGAGCCATGACCATGGATGTCAATGATCTGCGCATCGTCACCACTTTGCTGTCGTTTGCTGTGTTCATCGGCATCATGGTGTGGGCTTTTTCTCGACGTAACAAAGAAGATTTTGAGGCAGCATCGAAGCTGCCCCTCGATCAAGACTAAGGCCACAGGCCTTTGTAAAGGAATCGAATCATGAGTGATTTCACAAGTAATTTTTGGTCGATCTTTGTGTCTGCCATCGCCATTTTGGGCATCGTTTACTGCGCATTTTTGCTGTGGTTCTCGGCCCAAGTAAAGGTTTCAGCACATGAAGAAGATGGCACAACGGGCCACGTGTGGGACGAAGACCTGCGCGAAATGAACAACCCTTTGCCACGCTGGTGGTTGTGGCTGTTCATCATCACCATGGTGTTCGCTGCGGTCTATTGGACGGCTTACCCAGGTTTGGGCAGCTTTGATGGCAAATTGGGTTGGACTTCACAAAACCAATACGAAGCCGAAGTGACCAAGGCGAACAAAGACCTCGAGCCTTTGTACGCTGCTTTCAACGCACAAACACCTGAGCAACTGTCTCAAGACCCCAAGGCCATGGCTGTGGGCGAGCGTTTGTTCATGAACAACTGCGCACAGTGCCACGGCTCTGACGCACACGGTTCTAAAGGCTTCCCAAACTTGACCGACAAAGACTGGTTGCACGGTGGTACCACCGACAAGATCAAAGAAACTTTGACCAAAGGTCGCATTGGCCAAATGCCTCCCATGGCTGCTGCTGTGGGCACGCCTGATGACATCCGCAATGTGTCGCACTATGTGTTGAGCTTGTCGGGTAGCCCTCACGACTCCGTACGCGCTGCTTTGGGTAAGTCTAAGTTTGGTGCTTGTGCTGCCTGTCACGGCCCTGATGGTGCCGGCATGCAAGCTTTGGGTTCTGCCAACTTGACCGACAAAATCTGGTTGCATGGCTGGGGCGAAGAAGCCATCACCGCGATGATCAATAACGGCAAAGTCAACCAAATGCCTGCGCAAGAAGGTCGTTTGACGGAATCACAGATTCACGTGTTGACGGCTTATGTGTGGGGCTTCTCCAATAAACCCGACACCACGAAGTAAAACACTTTGAACTCTGCTGACGACGCCAAGCAGCGCAAAACCATCCCCATTGTTCCAGAGCCTTCGGGCTCTGCGGACGAGGCGATGGTTTCGCTTTATGCTGCATCGAAAAAAATCTACCCTCGTTCTGTCGAGGGTATCTTTGCGTATTGGCGCTGGATTTGTGTTGTCTTGACGCAGTTGGTGTTTTACGGCTTGCCTTGGTTTGAATGGGGCACACGCCAAGCGGTGCTGTTTGACTTGGCATCGCGCCGTTTTTACATTTTTGGTTTGGTCTTGTACCCGCAAGACTTTATTTATCTCACCGGTCTGTTGGTGATTTCAGCATTGGCGTTGTTCTTGTTTACCGCTGTGGCTGGTCGTTTGTGGTGCGGTTACGCCTGCCCGCAAACGGTGTACAGCGAAATTTTCTTGTGGATTGAGCGCAAGGTCGAAGGCGACCGTTCGGCCCGTATGCGCTTAGATGACGCCAATTTCTCCATGGAGAAATTGGTCAAGAAATGGTACAAGCACATCATTTGGATCTTCTTGTCGGTCTGGACGGGCTTTACCTTTGTGGGCTACTTCACCCCCATCCGTGAATTGGCGATGGAGTTCTTCCTGACGCAGATGAGTTCTTGGGAACTTTTCTGGGTGTTCTTCTACGCATTCGCCACCTACGGCAACGCAGGTTTCATGCGCGAACAAGTGTGCAAATACATGTGCCCGTATGCGCGCTTTCAAAGTGCTATGTTTGACAACGATACGCTCATCGTCACTTACGACGCAGAGCGTGGCGAGCCCCGTGGCCCACGCTCTAAAGCTTCAGACTCAAGCAGCTTGAATTTGGGCGCTTGCGTGGATTGCACCTTGTGTGTGCAGGTGTGTCCGACGGGTATCGACATACGCGATGGTTTGCAGTACGAGTGCATTGGATGTGGTGCCTGTGCAGATGTGTGCGACACCGTCATGGACAAGCTCGGTTATGCCCGAGGTTTGGTGCGTTACTCCACGCAAAATGCCATGGACAACAAGTGGACGCCCGAACAAATGTGGCAACGTTTGAAGCGTCCAAGGATTCAGATTTACACCATGATTTTGGTGGCAGTCACTGTGGGTTTGTTTGTTTCGCTGAGCCTACGCACGCCTTTCAAAGTGGATGTGGTGCGTGACCGTTCGACTTTGTCGCGTATCACCGAGTCCGGAACTTTGGAGAACGTGTATCGCTTGCAAATCATGAACGCTGCTGAGACCGTTCAAACCTATCGCTTGTCTGTCAAAGGCGTACCGAATTTGAAAATCACGACTGAGACCGAGGTGATGGTTGATCCTGCACAAGCCCGCTGGGTGGTGTTGCGTGCAGACATTCCTTACGGTTCTGTCGAGGGCGGCTCGCACAAGATCATGTTCGAAATTCAGGCCGTGGGTACGGATGCCTTTGTGGTCGAAAAATCTGTGTTCATCGTTCCTAGGTAATCCATCATGAAACAACATACAACCGATACCAAACCTTGGTGGCAATATGGCCACGTCTGGCTCATCATCTCTGGGCCAGCCGTGGTCATCGTGGCGGGCTTCATCACTTTGGTGATTGCCATCCGAATGCCAGACCCTGTTTTGGCGGAAGACTATTACCGTCGTGGTTTGAACATCAATCAGACCTTGGCTGCAGAAAAGGACATGCAACTTGCGCCTGCCATGCAGTCGCGCAACCATGTGGTCACACCAAAACCCGAGTCTGCCAAACCAAATACCCCCACGAAAACCCCATAACTTCTCAGGCCTATTAAGAACTAGACTGATTGGAGTCCTTGTAAGGAGAATCAGTATGTTGGCTCAGCGAATGATGTGGATTGCATGGCCCGCCTTTTTGGTGGCGGGCGTTTTAGAGGTATTGGTCTTTGCGTTTGTTGATCCACAGGATATGCAATGGTTGGGTCAACCCATTGAGCTATCACGACAGGGTGTGTATACCTTGTCGTTTTTTGTGTTTTGGAGCGTCACTGCGGCCTCTAGTGCTTTGACCACTTTGCTCTCGCTGTCCCCCTTCGAGATGAACCGTTGCACACGGGTGCCGACCGAGCGTCCAGATGGTTGCCCCAAACAAGAGGTGTGTCGCGATCCCTTAACGGCTTAACTTGATTGGCAGTTTTGTGCGTTAACGATGTGCTTGAGTGCGTCGGCATTCAAGATGCGCACATGGCGTTGTTTCACTTCAATGACGCCGTCGTCTGCAAACTTCGAGAAGGTGCGGCTCACTGTTTCGAGCTTCAAGCCAAGATAGCTGCCAATTTCTTCGCGCGTCATGCGCAATATCAACTCTGATTGAGAGAAACCTCGCGCGTGCAAGCGTTGCACGAGGTTCAGCAAGAAAGCTGCCAAGCGCTCTTCAGCGCGCATGCTACCCAAGAGCAACATCACACCGTTTTCACGCACGATTTCACGGCTCATGATTTTGTGCACATGGCGTTGCAGCGATGTGATTTCGCGCGACAACTCCTCAATGCGATCAAACGGCATCACGCACACTTCGGCGTCTTCCAGGGCCACGGCATCGCAGGTGTGGTGGTCGCTCACGATGCCATCCAAGCCGATGATCTCGCCAGCCATTTGAAAACCGGTCACTTGGTCGCGCCCGTCTTCAGCAGAGATGCGTGTTTTGAAGAAGCCCGTACGAATGGCGAACAAGGAATTGAACTTATCGCCATTTCTGAACAGGTTTTCACCACGTAAGACTTTGCGGCGTGTGGCCACCACATCGTCGACACGCGCCATCTCACTCTCGTTCAAGCCTAGCGGCATGCATAGCTCGCGCAAATTGCAATTGGAACAAGCGACTTTGATAGCGGTGATATTCATCGGCATGTACTGTATTTGAGTTGATACAGGTCAACTTTTGAGAGTGGCAACGCACCTATTATGGTGGCCAAATATGACGCGGATCTTATGAATACTTTAGTGATTAGCCCTGAACTGTTGCAGCGTTATGACGTTGCAGGACCACGCTACACCTCTTACCCAACAGCCGATCGCTTTGTGGAGGCTTTTGGTGAGGCTGATTACTTGCAAGCCTTAGAGCAGCGGCGAGATGGCTTGGGCACGAAGCCCTATCCCTTGTCACTCTATGTGCATATCCCGTTTTGTGAGTCGCTTTGTTATTACTGCGCCTGTAACAAGATCATCACCAAACACCATGAGCGCGGCGCCGAGTATTTGCATTACCTTGCGCGTGAGGTGGCTCTCAACATCGCACACCTCGGCCAAGGCCAAGTGGTGTCGCAGCTGCACTTGGGCGGTGGCAGCCCGACGTTCTTAAGTGACGCAGAGTTGGCGCAACTCATGGTTATGTTGCGTCGCAACTTTCAGTTTGCGCCCGGTGGTGAATACTCGGTCGAGATCGACCCGCGCACGGTCACGCGTGAACGCTTGGCCCATTTGGCCGAGCAGGGCTTTAACCGCCTGAGCTTTGGCGTGCAAGACTTTGAGCCTGCTGTACAAAAAGCCGTGCACCGTATTCAACCTGCAGAGCAGGTGTTTGACTTGGTGGCCGCATCGCGGGCGTTGGGCTTTGAGTCAGTCAACGTCGATTTGATTTATGGCCTGCCCATGCAAACGCCAGAGACTTTTGAGCGCACGCTAGAGCAAGTCACCCAGCTGCGTCCTGACCGCATTGCTTTGTATGCCTATGCCCATTTGCCCGAGCGGTTCAAGCCGCAACGGCGCATTCATACCCAAGACTTGCCACCTGCTGCGTCAAAGCTGGTCATGTTGTCGAGCGCGATGCGTGTGTTGCTGGCAGCGGGTTACGTGTATGTGGGCATGGACCACTTTGCCTTGCCCACCGACGCCTTGGCCGTGGCCAAACGCCAAGGTCGCTTGCATCGCAATTTTCAGGGCTACAGCACACAGCCCGACTGCGATTTGATTGCCTTGGGCGTCTCATCCATTGGACGTGTTGGCCCCACCTTTAGCCAAAACGTCAAAACTCTGGACGAGTACTACGACTTGCTCAAACAAGGCCGTTTGCCTGTGGCCCGTGGCATGGCATTGACGCGTGACGACTTGGTGCGTCGCACCGTCATCATGGCACTGATGTGTCAGGGTAGCGTGCTGTTTGAATCGGTGGAGTTGTCGCACCTCGTGGACTTCAAGCAATACTTTGCAACAGAGATGGCAGCGTTGACTGCCATGCAAGATCAAGGGCTATTAACCCTCGACGACTCTGGCATTCAAGTCACAGAGCTGGGTTGGTTTTTTGTGCGCGGCGTCGCCATGGTGTTTGACAAATACCTGCAAGCCAACCAGAACCGCGCCAGGTTCTCTAAAATCATCTGATGAATAAAACTCTGGCCCTCACCGCACTCCTCATGGGGCTGGCGGGTGGGCCGCACTGCTTGGCCATGTGCGGTGCGGCCTGCGCCGGCATTGGACGTGCCGCTCAAAAACAAACAGGCGGTCAGGGCACCTCAGCCATGCTCTTGTTCCAGTTGGGTCGCATCATTGGCTACAGCACATTGGGTGCAGTGGCGGCCAGCACCATGCAAGGTGTGGGTTGGCTCAGCACTCAGTCGGCGGTGTTTCGGCCTGTATGGACTTTGTTGCACATCGTGGCCTTGATGGTGGGTGTGCTTTTACTTTGGCGTGGCGAACAACCCATTTGGCTCGAAGGTTTTGGTCGTGGCATTTGGCGTCGCGTGCAAAGCATGACGGCGCACCTCAAGCTGCGCAATGGTGGCGCAGTGGTGCTGGGAGTTTTGTGGGCCTTGATGCCATGTGGTTTGCTCTACGGCGCGCTCTTGGTGGCGGCACTCAGCAACAGTCCTTTGGAGGGCGCGGGCGTGATGGCTTTATTTGCACTGGGTAGCGCTGTTGTGTTGACCATTGGCCCTTGGGTATGGTTGCGCCTGCGTGGTGCGCAAACTGTGGATGGACGCAGTGGCGCATGGGGTGTGCGTTTGGCAGGTTTCGCGTTGGCAGCCAGCTCAGGCTGGACTTTATGGATGGGCTTGGTCGAGTACCAAGCACCATGGTGCTTGGTGCCTCAATAAGCCTTAGGCTGCGGCGCTCAGTACTTCAGATGGTCGCTCAGCAACTGAGCTACATGAATGGCTTGGCGAGCCGCACCATCTTCAATTTGATGGCGGCAACTTGTGCCGTCGGCCACCACAATCGCTTCAGGCTTGGCACGCACAGCGGGCAACAAACTCAGCTCTGCCATTTGCATCGACACCTCTAAGTGCGAGGCTTCGTAGCCAAAACTACCGGCCATGCCGCAGCAGCTGCTTTCAATCAACTCGGGCGCAGCGTTGGGAATGAGGCGAATCACATCCAACACAGGCGGCATCAAACCAAAGGCTTTTTGATGGCAGTGGCCATGCAGCAAGATGGCTTTGTCCGCAGGCTTGAGGTGAAGTTTCAGTTCATCCAGAGCACCCGTTTTGGCTTCGCGTGCCAAGAACTCTTCCAGCAGCAAAGCTTGTTCGCTCACGCGGTGTGCGCTGTCACCCAAACCCAACACCAGTGCTTCATCACGCAGCGTGAGTAAGCACGAGGGCTCTAGGCCCACGATGGCAATGCCGCGCTCGGCAAAGGGCAGCAAAGTGTCGATCAGCTCACGGGCGTGTTCACGTGCTTTGTCCACCATGCCGTTGGCCAAAAAGGTGCGACCGCAACACAAATGACCCGCATCAGCACCGTGGCCGCGTTCGTTTTTCGACGCCACATGCACGCTGTAGCCTGCCGCTTGCAACACACGCAGGGCGGCGTGGGCGTTGCTTGATTCAAAGTAGCCATTGAAAGTGTCGACAAACAACACCACAGGTTTATCGGCGCTCAGCACGGCTTCTTTTGAAACGCCTTGAGTACCTTGGTTGAAGAAATGTTGGCCTTGCCAAGTGGGCCAGCTGCGTTGCGCGGACAAGCCTGTGAAGCGTTCGGCCAGCTGAGCCAGCAACGGAATTTTGTTGCGCAAATTCAGCATCCCAGACCAACGCGCCGCATGCCTTGCGTAGCGTGGCAAATAAGCAATCAGGAGGTCTTTGAGGCTGAAGCCGTGTTTGGCTTTGTAGTGGTGCAAGGTTTCCACTTTCATGCGTGCCATGTCTACGCCCGTAGGGCAGTCGCGCTTACAACCCTTGCAGCCCACACACAAGTCCATGGCTTCCATCAACTCGGGGTTGCTCAGGCCCTCAACGCCGAGCTGACCACTCAAAGCCAATCGCAGGGTGTTGGCGCGGCCACGCGTGAGGTGCTTTTCGTCGCGGGTGACGCGGTAGCTGGGGCACATGGTGCCTGCATCAAATTTACGGCAAGTGCCGTTGTTGTTGCACATCTCCACCGCTTTGGCAAAGCCTTGGGCCGCGTCGCCACCGGTGCCGGGTGCCGTGGTTTGCTCGGTGGCGGGGTCGTTTTGCACGTCCCAGGCACGCCAGTCGAGGGCGGTTTGAATCGGGATGACTTTGTAGTCGTTGCCGAAGCGCATCAGCGAGGTGTCGTCCATCTTGGGTGGGTTGACGATGCGCTGGGGAGACAGCAAATTCAAAGGGTCTAAGTGCTGTTTGATTTGCGTGAAGGCTTCATTGATCTTGGGGCCGAACTGCCACTCAATCCACTCGCCGCGGCACAGACCATCACCGTGCTCCCCGCTGTAAGCGCCTTTGTATTTGCGCACCAAGGCACTGGCCTCGTCGGCAATTTCTCGCATCTTGGCCGCGCCGTTACGACGCATGTCCAGAATAGGGCGCACATGCAGCGTGCCCACCGACGCGTGGGCGTACCACGTGCCTTTGGTGCCATGGCGTTTGAACACTTGGGTCAGCTCGTCGGTGTATTCAGCCAAGTTGGCCAGCGGTACGGCACAGTCTTCGATGAAGCTCACGGGCTTGCCATCACCTTTGAGGCTCATCATGATGTTGAGGCCGGCTTTGCGCACTTCCCACAGGTTCTTTTGTGGTGTGTCGTCGATCATTTCCACCACACTGCCAGGCATGCCTAAATCACCCATGAGCTCTACCAGTTGACGCATTTTCGGCTTCAGCATCTCTTTGTTGGCGCCTGCAAACTCCACCAGCAGCACAGCCTCGGGCTCACCAATCAGGGCAGTGCGAATGGTGGGTGCGAAGGCCGGGTTTTGCAGAGACAAATCAATCATGGTGCGGTCGACCAATTCGACCGCTGTGAGCGTGCCATCGCCCAGCTTGACGATGTGCTGGGCTGCATCCATGGCTTTGTAGAAGCTGTCAAAGTTCACCACGCCCAAGACTTTGGCGCGTGGCAGGTCACTGAGTTTCAAGGTGAGTGATTTCGTCAAGCCCAGCGTGCCTTCGCTGCCAATCAGCAGGTGTGCCAAGTTCACCGAGCCATCGTGGGTGTAAGGGCGCTCGTTTTGGTTGTTGAAGATGTCGAGGTTGTAGCCGGCGACACGGCGCATGACTTTGGGCCAATGGGCCTCAAGCTCGGGTGTCAGGCCTTGTGCCAAGTGCTTGACGAAATCGCCCATCTGTTGAGCGCGTCCGCTGCTTGTGCCGTAATTGCCGAGTTGCATTAATTCGCCATTGCTCAGCCATGCATTGGCGCCCACCACGTTGTGCACCATGTTGCCGTAGGCGATAGAGCGGCTGCCGCACGAGTTGTTGCCCGCCATACCGCCCAAGGTGGCTTGCGCGCTGGTGGAGACATCGACTGGAAACCATACGCCATGCGCTTTGAGTTGGGCATTCAAGTGGTCCAGCACCATGCCGGGTTCGACCTCGACGGTGCGTGCTTCCACGTCGAGCTGGATGACGTTGCGAATGTGTTTGCTGTGGTCAATCACCAAGCCTGCACCCGTGGTTTGTCCGCATTGGCTGGTGCCGCCGCCGCGCGGCACGATGGGCACGTTCAAGTCGCGACAAATCTCTAGTGCGATGGGCACCTCGTGTGCGTGACGTGGCACAAACACCCCCACGGGTGTGACCTGGTAAATCGACGCATCGGTGGCGTAGCGGCCACGGTCGGCGGCAGAGAACAACACCTCGCCTTGGGTTTCAGCACGCAAGCGTGCGGCCAACTTGCCAGCAACTTCATTGCTGATGGTGGCCACGCGTTCGTAGGTGTTGGCGGGTGTGTCGGTGATGTGGCGGGGCAGAGGGGCGTTCATGGTCAGGCTTTGAGGGGGTGTTTGGTGAGCGTAGTGGCGCTGGTCTGTTGGGCGAGCAATTGGGCAATCACCACATCGCGTTTGTTTTCTAGGTGTTTGAGTAGCACACGGCTGAGTGCTGGCGCATCGCGGGCTTGCAGTGCATCAATCATTTGCGTGTGCTCCGCCATCGCGTTGTTCCACTTCTCTTCATCTTGGTTGGAACGAAAGCGTAGGGCTTGCAAACGCGCGTTGACTTGGTCATAAGTGTTTGATAGCACTGGGTTTTTGGCCGCCGCATTGATGGCGCGATGAATGACGGCGTTGAGTCGGTAATAGGTGGAGAGGTCACGGCGCACATGGGCCGCCATCATTTCCAAATGCAGGGCACGAATTTCGTTCAGTTCGGTGTCTGTGATCCGCTGGGCGGCCAGCATGCCGGATTGGCTTTCTAAGCCCGCCATCACCTCAAACGTGTTGCGCACATCGGCCTCCGTCAAGGCCACAGCCACAGCGCCACGGTTGGGCAGCAACTCCACCAAGCCCTCGGCTGCTAAGGCCTTGATGGCTTCACGCAAAGGCGTGCGGGAAATGTTCAGCGCCTCGCACAAGGTGCGTTCGTTGAGCTTGGCGCCTGGTGCAATTTGGTTTTCCACCAGCATCTGGCGCAGTCGGTGGGTGACTTGGTTGTGCAAGGCGGCACGGGGGATGGTCAAGATGTCTGCAGTCATGGCTTTATTTTGTATGCAAAAAATTCGATCGTCAATCTATGAATTTAAAAGGTATTTAGGGTTTTCGATAGTTGTTAAATGAATTTTGTATGCAAAAAATAGACAAATATTCAGGAGATATTTGTTCATGCTCAATTTAGACTTTCACCCCACCGGCCGCCACTTTTTGCAAATTCCGGGGCCCTCGCCTGTGCCAGACCGCATCTTGCGGGCCATGAGCTTGCCCACCATTGACCACCGCGGTCCTGAGTTTGCGGTGTTGGGCTTGAAGCTGATCGCCGACATGCAAAAGATTTTCAAAACCAAGCACCCGGTCATGATTTATCCCTCGTCGGGTACCGGCGCTTGGGAAGCGGCTTTGGTGAACACCTTGAGCGCGGGCGACCATGTGCTGATGTATGAAACCGGACATTTCGCATTTTTGTGGAACAAGTTGGCCACCCGCTTGGGCATCAAGACCGAAGTGCTGGGGATGGCTGGGGTCGAGGGCTGGCGCCACGGGGTGAACGCCGACATGATCGAGCAGCGCCTCAAGGCCGATACCACCCACAGCATCAAAGCCGTGTGTGTGGTGCACAACGAAACGTCCACAGGCGTGACCAGCGACATCCCCGCGGTGCGCCGAGCCATCGATAACGCCAAACATCCGGCCCTGTTGTTGGTCGACACCATTTCAGGATTGGCCTCAGCCGACTATCGCCACGATGAATGGGGCGTGGACGTGACGATCAGCGGCTCGCAAAAAGGTTTGATGCTGCCGCCTGGCATCGGCTTCAACGCCTTGTCACCCAAAGCCATTGAAGCCAGTAAACATGCCACGCTTCCGAAATCGTTTTGGGCATGGGACGAGATGCTGGAGATCAACAAAACGGGTTATTACCCATCCACGCCCAACACCAACCTGATGTACGGTTTGAGCGAGGCCTGCGACATGATTTTGGGCCAAGGCTTGGAGGTGGTGTTCAAACGCCACCTGCGTTGGGGCGAGGGCGTGCGCTCTGCGGTGAACGCGTGGGGCTTGCCGATTCAGTGTGCCGATGCCAAGGTGTATTCACCCATCTTGACGGGCGTGATGACGCCTGAAGGCATTGACGCCGACGCCGTTCGCAAGGTGATTTACGAGCGCTTTGATTGCTCGTTAGGCACGGGCTTGGGCAAAGTCAAAGGTCGCATGTTCCGCATTGGCCATTTGGGGGACTGCAACGATTTGACGCTCATTGCTGCGTTGTCCGCTTGCGAAATGGGCCTCAAGCTCAGTGGCGTGAAGTTGGCGGGCTCTGGCGTGCAAGCGGCCATGGACTTTTTCTCGGCACACCCCGTGCCACCCTTGGTCAGGTCTTAAAAACACAAAGGAGACAGCATGAAACGCAGAACGCTACTTCAGGCCAGCGCCGCCACAGCCGTCACATTGGCTGCTCCCATGATTCAAGCGCAAACCTTGCCCACTGGCCCCATTCGCATCGTGGTGGGTTTTCCACCTGGTGGGGGCACCGACGCATTGGCCCGCGTGCTGGCACAAAAGCTTCAAGCCATGTGGGGCGTGACCATCGTGATTGACAACAAAGGTGGTGCAGCGGGTGTGATTGCAGCTGACTACGTCGCTAAGCAACCCGCCGATGGCAACACCTTGCTGATGGCGCACATCAACAGCCATGCGTTGGCCCCTAGCTTGCAGCCTAAGTTGGGCTACAACGTCGAGCGCGATTTCACACCCATTGGCTTGGTGGGTGTCACGCCCAATTTGTTGATTTGCAACGAAAACCAACCCGCCAAAACAGTGAAAGACTTGGTCGCGCTGTGCAAAAAGAATCCAGGACAAGTCAGTTTTGCTTCTGCAGGCGGCGGCTCGGCGCAGCACTTGGCGCTGGAGATGTTCAAGTTGCGTGCAGGTATTGATGCGCTGCATGTGCCCTACAAAGGTTCAGGCCCTGCCTTGACCGATTTGATTGGTGGTCAAGTTCAATACTGTTTTGAAACCATGACCTCAGCCACGCCGCACGTCAAAAGCGGCAAGGCCATTGCACTGGCGCAAACTCGCCCCAAGCGTGCCAAAGGTCACCCCAATGTGCCGACCATGGACGAGCAAGGATTTGCCGGCTTTGACGCCACCACTTGGTATGGTTTGGTGGGCCCAGCCAAGATGAACCCTGCCTTTGTCAAGCGCATCAACGAAGACATGAACCGCGTCATGGCCATGCCCGATGTGATCGAAAAGTTTGACCAATACGGCGCCGAAGACGGCGGTGGCACGCCCGAGCGTTTTGCTGAATTTATCCGCAGCGAAACCCAGAAATGGGCCAAAGTGATCAAAGACGCCAAGGTTCAGGTCGACGCCTAATCTGGGTGCTCCAAGTCAAAGGCCTGTTGTTTAGCTCGACAGGCCTTTGTACAACATATAAGCGGCCAGAACATATAAAACGCTGGCAAACACGCGTTTGAGTTTCTTCACTGGCAACATGTGTGCTGCCTTAGCGCCCAAGGGTGCTGTGAACACGCTGCAGGCGGCAATCACAACCAAGGCAGGTACCCAAATAAAGCCAAACGCATCATCAGGCAAGCCTTGCACCGACATGCCGCTGATGACGTAGCCCACCACGTTGGCCACGGCAATTGGGAAGCCCAAAGCCGCGCTGGTGGCTACCGCGTTGTGAATTGCCACGTTGCACCACGTCATGAACGGCACGCTGATAAAACCGCCGCCCGCACCGACCAAGCCCGAGATAAAACCAATCACACCACCGGCGCCCATGAGGCCCGCAGTGGCTGGCACTTGACGGGTAGGCGCTGGCTTCTTGTCTAAAAACATTTGGGTGGCTGAGAAGCCCACAAACAAACCAAAGAAGATGGCCAAGTAAGAGCCCTTGAGCATGGCGAACACACCCAAACTGCTGATCAGGCTACCCAACACGATGCCTGGTGCCAAAGCCTTAACCAAATCCCAACGCACTGCGCCACGCTTGTGGTGCGCCCGCACGCTAGATACCGAGGTGAAGATGATGGTGGCCATGGATGTGGCAATGGCCATCTTGACGGTGAGGTCTGCATCCACACCCCGCTGCGAGAGCATGAAGGTGATGAAGGGCACCATCACCATGCCGCCCCCAATGCCAAGCAAGCCAGCTAAAAAACCTGTGCAAATGCCGAGCGCGACGAGTTCAAGAATCAGTTGAGGTTGGAAATCCATGAGGTGCAGGCCTTAAAAATAAAAGGTGTCTGCAAGGCTCCCCAGGACCGTCATCCTGAACCGGGGGTTCAGGTGGGCGAGGTCAGGTCAACGTTGGGTTCATCTGACGCGAGACGATCACGCTCATCAACCGATGTTCCAAGCCCGAGCTCTATGAGCATTGGTTCAAGGAAATATAAAGCCCTAAGGACTTGCAGACGAATCGATTGTAGGCGCGCTTAGATCAGCTGGTTGTCGCGTGCGAGCACCGCATCCATGCGCTGCAGCAAGTTGTGCAGGTCGGTGGTGCCACTGCTCAAAGTGCTGCCGTCGCCGCTGGCTTGCACTGCAGCTGGACGGTCGGTTAAGTCAAACGCCAAGTTGAGCGCGGCCAACACGGCAATGCGGTCGCGGGCTTTGATCTTGCCGGCATCGCGAATTTTGCACATGGCTTGGTCGACCTTACCCACCGCTTCGCTCAAGCGAGTTTCACCACCTTCGGGGCAACCCAGCACATAGCCTTGACCCATGATTTGAACTTCGATTTGCTTCACACGTTGTCCTTTGTCGTGGCCTCTGTGCCTTGGGGCAGGCGATCAATCAATGCATCAATGCGGTGTCGGGCTGCGCCTAAACGGGACTTGAGCAAGTCGCGCTCGTGCGTGAGCTCTTGCACCTGGGCTGCCAGCAAAGCATTGGTGCGTTGAAGTTCTTCGTGGCGAAGCAACAAATGCTCGACACGCTGGGCAATTTGATCGATCAGGGGTGTTTGTGACATGGCCACAACATTTTAAGGTGGCTGCAAGGTAAATCGTTAAAATTATCAATGTTGGTGCTCGAGGTGTGGTTCACATACCTCAGTTCAACGGGAAGCAGGAGGGTGGCGTCGACCAACTCGACAACACCTAACCTGCGCTGCCCCCGCAACGGTCAAGCGGACGAGCCCTTTGGCTCCGCTTCTGTCACACAGCCACTGAGCGCCTTGAACAAGCGCTTGGGAAGGCGACAGAGGTAGTCTCCGCCAGCCCGGATACCGGCCAACAAGGTGGCGGTGCGTCTAAAAAACGTGCCGCTAATTCGCTCAAGCACTGTCGGGGATGGCGGTGAGGGCACACAAAGTTGGTATTTAAATCATGAAGAAATTTATTCGTCCGCGTGCGCGTGCAATAGCGCGCTTTGCTACGCCTGCGCTTTCTGTGTTGTCTTTGGCAGTTGCTGCTAGCGTTCAGGCGCAAGACATTGAAATCAACCCGGTGGTGGTGGTGTCTAGCCGTGTGAACGAGCAACTGTCGGACGTTTTGCCGTCTGTCAGTGTGATCAACAAGTCGGACATCGAAAAGTTCCGATATGCAGATTTATATGAACTGCTCTCTGGGCAAGCAGGTATGCAGCTGACTCGTGCGGGTGGGGCAGGTAATCCGACCTCTGTGTTTATGCGTGGTGCGAACAGTACTCAGACTTTGGTTTTGGTCGACGGCATACCGTTTGCATCTCAAGGCGCGATTGGTGCTATTTCTCCTTTAGAAGCTATTCCTGTGGCGCAGGTTGAACGCGTCGAAATTTTCCGAGGTAATGCTTCGGCCGTCTACGGCCCGGGGGCTGCAGGGGGTGTGATTCAAATTTTCACGCAATCTGCCACCGCATTGACAGAGGGCGTGGATGTAAAAGCAGAAATGGGATCGCTTAACTCTCGCACGCTTCAAACGTCAATGCGAAAAAACCTAGGGGATGGTCAACTTAGCCTCACCTTAAGCGACAACCGTTCTGATGGAATCAGCACTTTGACACCAGCCCGATATTCCAATTTACCCAACATCAAAGTAAACCCGGATCGCAATGGTTTTGACTCACAAAGCTTAGGCCTAGGATGGCGTCAGAATTTATCAGTGGCTACTCAATTGGCGTTTCACTATCTCAACACGTCAACGTTGGCCAGTTATGACAACCCATATGCCAATTCAACTTCAGAGCGCTGGGGCAGCAAATCTAAATTGGAGTTGGGCGGAGCTCAGTTGTCACATCGTATTTCTGAGGTGTGGAAAACCACACTGACATATGGTCAGTCGATATCTAAGCTGAGCACATTGACCAACGATATCTTGAATGCAGACTACGGAACTTCTAATTCGCGTCAGCAACAGTTGAAGTGGGATAACTTGGTGGCTTTAGGCAATGAAACTCAAATTACATTTGGCTATGGCAACCAAGTAGCTGAGCTTGATACGGGGCGGACTTCCTACGATAACAACGCTTCACCTGTCGACATTTATGTCAAAAAATCTGTTCGTCAAGAACGTTTTTTTGGAGGAGTCAATCAACAAGTTGGGGCGTGGTCATGGCGCGCTAACCTCAGCTATGAACAGTTGCCAGGTAGCCAATCGGGAGACACTTACCTTGTTGGAGCAGGATATGAACTCAACCGCAATTACAAAATCACCTTGACGCGTTCAACTGCCATCCAGTCACCAACAGTTGGGCAGCTATACGACGTGGCCTATGGAGGAAATGTGGCTCTCAAACCAGAGCACTCGTCCTCCACGGAAGTCGGCTTGCAATTTAAAGATGACAACAGCTTTTGGCGCGTGGTGGCCTTCGATGTTCAGTACAAAGACATGATCGCTGCCAGTACTAACCCTGTGGGCGATCCATTTTGGGCGGCTCAATACATCACACAACTTGAGAATTTAAGTAGCACCCAAAACAAAGGTTTTGAGTTCGCTTACGCCAGAAAGTGGGCTTCATGGGGGGCTCAATTGGCATATACCTCTCAAAATCCTGAAAATCTGAACTCAAGTCGTCCGATACAAAATCGAGCTAAGAGATTTGGCTCTGTCACCGTCAGCCACTTCTTGGACGATCGCACCAGTTTGAATGCCAAGGTGCTTGCCACGTCGGATCAATGGACACCTATGACCGGCTCTTTCAGTTCCGCTGCATTGGTTCCGGGTTATGCAGTCTTGAATTTGTCGGCAGACCACAAGGTTCGCCCTGATGTCAAGCTGACTCTGAGTGTTCTAAACGCCTTGGATAAAACCTATTTCCATTTGGACGGGTACAACAATCCAGGCAGGTCCTATTTCATGGGGCTTAAGTACGCCTACCGTTGAAGTTATGAAGCCACATTTTCTCCCCCAACGCATCGTCTGCCTAACCGAGGAAACGACCGAGTGGCTGTACCTGCTGGGGGAAGAGGCGCGCATTGTGGGCATCTCGGGTTACACCGTGCGCCCGCGTCGTGCGCGTGACGAGAAGCCCAAAGTCAGCGCGTTCTTAAGCGCCAAGATTGACAAGATCTTGGCGCTCAATCCCGATTGCGTGTTTGGGTTTTCTGATTTGCAGGCCGACATTGCGGCCCTGCTCATCCGTGCGGGTGTGCAGGTCACGGTGTTCAACCAGCGCAGTGTGGATGAGATTTTTTCGATGCTCTACCAAGTCGCTGCGATGGTGGGGCAAGCAGAGCAGGGGCTGGCGCATTTGCAACAGATGCGTGCGCAGCTAGACGCTATTCAAGCAAAAGCGGCTACGTTCAAGCGCCGACCCAAGGTCTATTTTGAAGAGTGGGACGAGCCACACATCAGTTGCATCCGTTGGGTGTCTGATCTGATTGGCATCGCAGGCGGCGACGATTGTTTTCCTGAGTTGGCGCAAATGCCCATGGGTAAAGATCGCATCATTGCCAATGGCCAAACCATCATCGACCGTGCGCCCGATATCATCATTGGCTCGTTGTGCGGCAAGAAGTTTCGCCCTGAAAAAGCAGCAGCACGCGAAGGCTGGCAAGACGTACCAGCGGTTCGCAACAACCAAATTTTTGAAATCAAATCTGCCGATATCTTGCAGCCAGGCCCAGCGGCCTTGACCGATGGCGTGGCGCAGTTGCACCGCATCATTCAGCAGTGGGAGGCAACGCATGCTTGAGCGTTTCACAGCGATTCGTCGGATTGCCTGGCTCGTGCTTTTGGGGTTCTGCACCCTATCCCAAGCCGAGGTGTTGCGCGACGACCGCCAGGTCGACGTGACCATCATCAAAACTCCACAACGCATCGTCAGCCTGTTGCCATCGCTCACCGAAACCGTTTGCGCTTTGGGTCAATGCCAAAAATTAGTGGGTGTGGACCGGTATTCCAACTGGCCCGAGACTATTGCCAAATTGCCGCGCATGGGCGGCGGCATCGACCCCAATATTGAAAGCGTGGTGGCCGCCAAGCCCGACTTGGTGTTGATGGCCACTTCGGCACGCGGTGCTGAGCGTTTTGCCGCATTGGGCTTGACGGTGTTGGCGTTAGAGCCCCGCTCGCACGCTGACGTGCAGCGCGTCATGCGCATCGTGGCCCAAGCCTTGGATGTGCCGCTAGCTGAGAGTGACCGCGTGTGGCGACACATCGATGCTGCGGTGAATGCCGCCGCGCAATCGATTCCTGCGCAAGCCAAAGGTCAGCGTGTGTACTTTGAAGTCAGCGCTGCGCCGTATGGTGCCAGCGAGTCATCGTTCATTGGTGAGACCTTGCAGCGCTTGGGTGCGCGCAACATCTTGCCTGCGTCGCTAGGGCCATTCCCAAAAATCAACCCCGAGTTTGTGGTGCGTGCGCAACCTGACATCATCATGGTGGGCGACAGCAACTTTGCCGATATGGCATCGCGCCCCGGTTGGCAAAACATGCACGCCATGCGCACACAGCGTGTGTGTCATTTCAAGTCAGAAGAGTCTGATGTGCTGGTGCGCGCTGGTCCGCGCATGGCAGAGGCTGCGCGTTTGATGGCCAAGTGTTTGACTGACAAAGCCAATGACAAGCCGAAAGGTCAGCCATGACGACGCACGGTCCACGTTGGTCACCTGTGCTGGTGGCGTTGAGTTTGTTGTTGTTGTGTTTGCTCGGCATCTCAGCAGGCAGTGCCGTGGGCAGCACAGGGTTTGAAAGCTGGATAGGCGCTCTGCAAGATGACACAGCTTGGCAAATCGTGTGGGACATCCGTTTGCCCCGCAGCGTGGGCGCTTGCGCCGCAGGTGCATTGCTCGGCCTTGCAGGCGCATTGGCGCAAGGCTTGTTTCGCAATCCCTTGGCTGATCCGTATTTGTTAGGCAGTGCATCTGGTGCCTCGCTGGGTGTGGCCGTAGCCTTGGCGCTGTTTGGCGCTCACCCGTTTGCCACTGACTGGTTGGTGCGCGTGGGTTTGACAGGCGCCGCGTTTGTGGGCGCCGTGTTGGCGGTGATGCTCACCTTGGTGTTGGCGCGTGGTGTGCAACACACGCTGCGTTTGTTGTTGGCAGGCGTGATTGTGGGTGTGGTGTTAGGTGCGTTGGCGTCACTCATTACCCTCATGCGTCCCGATGTATTGCAGGGCATGCAGGGCTTTTTGTTGGGCTCCACCAGCTTCATTGGTTGGAACGCATGCGTGTTGATGTTGGGTGTGTTGCTGGTGTGCTTGGTGTTGGCCTTGGCATTCAGCCGCGTGCTGGATGCTTTGAGTTTGGGCGAGTCCACAGCCTTGAGTTTGGGGCTGCCGATCGCGCCCGTGCGTGTGGCGCTGGTGTGTGTGTTGGCTTTGGCCACAGGGACTGCCGTGGCACAAACGGGATTGGTCGCGTTTGTCGGTTTGGCCGCGCCGCACTTGGTGCGATCGTTGGTGAAGACCAAGCACAACTGGATGGTGTTGCTGTCCACCTTGATGGGCGGCGTGTTGTTGTTGGTGGCTGATTTGCTGGCCCGCATGTTGTTGTCACCGCAAGAAATGCCTGTTGGCGTGCTCACAGCGGTGTTGGGCGGCGGCTATTTGCTTTGGCTGATGTGCCGCAGCCAAGTGGCGGGGGTGGCGCGATGAGCTCGCAAAAAATAGCCCTGCGTTTGCACGATGTGCACGTCTCTCTTGCAGGACAAGAGGTTTTGCACGGCATCGATATGTCTTTTGTAGCGGGGCGCTGGACCAGCATCGTGGGTCCCAATGGCGCAGGCAAGTCCACCTTGCTCAAAGCCATGGCGGGACTCTTGCCCATCACGGGCAGCATCTTTTTGTTTGACCAAGAGCTGATGGCGACGGATCGCAAGCTGCGTGCGCAGCAGCTGTCTTGGTTGGGTCAAAACGAATCAACATCTGATGATTTGCGTGTGTGGGACATGGTCATGCTCGGACGCATGCCGCATCAAGACTGGTTGGCTGCGCCCAATGCGCACGACCATGCCGTGGTGGAAACTGCTTTGAAAGCCACACAGGCGTGGCGCTGGCGCGAACGTTCAGTTGGCCAGCTCTCAGGCGGCGAGCGTCAGCGCGTGTTGTTGGCCCGTGCCATGGCGGTACAAGCCGAAGTGATGTTGATGGATGAACCATTGACCAACCTTGACCTACCTCACCAAGTGGATTGGTTAGAGCAAGTGCGCTGCCTGACCTTGCAAAACACCACCGTCATCAGCGTGCTGCACGAAGTGGGCATGGCCTTGCATGCAGACGACATGGTGGTCATGCAAGCAGGGCGTGTGGTGCACCAAGGTGCGTGTGCAGATGCTGCCACGCACCGTGCCGTAGAAGCCGTGTTTGACAAACGCATGGCCATTCACTCACTGGATGGCCAGTGGGTGGCTGTGCCTAGGTTGTCAAACTAAGGCTTCGGCGTCTTGGGTTTGAAGCTACAAAACTCAGACACACCACACTGCCAGCACAGTGGTTTGCGCGCTTGGCACACGTAGCGGCCATGCAAGATGAGCCAATGGTGCGCGTCTACCAAGTACTGTTCGGGTATGCGCTTCATCAGTTTCATTTCCACCGCCAACGGTGTTTTGCCTGGGGCTAAGCCCGTGCGGTTGCCCACGCGAAAGATGTGCGTGTCCACCGCCATGGTGGGCTCACCAAAGGCCACGTTCAACACCACATTCGCCGTTTTGCGGCCCACGCCCGGCAGGGCTTCTAGTGCTTCGCGTGTGCGGGGCACAAGGCCCGCGTGTTGATCGACCAAAATGCGGCAGGTTTGTATCAGGTGTTTGGCTTTGCTGTGATACAGGCCAATCGTCTTGATATAGCCCTCAAGGCCTTCGAGGCCAAGGTTCAAAATTTGCTGCGGGGTGTTGGCCGCTGGAAACAAGCGGCGCGTGGCCTTGTTCACACCCACATCCGTGGCTTGGGCACTCAGCAGCACAGCGGCTAGCAACTCGAACACGCTGGTATATTCCAACTCGGTATTGGGCTGCGGATTGGCTGCTTTCAGCGTCGCGAAAAAAGGCTCAATGTGCTGTGTTTTCATCCGTCCATTATTCCCCACGCTATGCCCTCAACTATGAAGTTTGCTGACCGCCTCAACAACGTTGAAACCTCCGCCATTCGTGAACTGTTCAAACTGCTGGGCAAGCCCGGCATCATCAGCTTTGCAGGCGGCTTTCCCGACAGCGCCATGTTTGACGTGGATGGCATTCGCGAAGCCAGCAACTTGGCACTTACCGAAGAGCCAGGTGCAGCTTTGCAATATGGCGCCACCGAGGGCTACAACCCACTGCGTGAACAGCTCGCTGCCTTCATGGCCAGCAAAGGCGTGACCGGCTTAGACGCCAACGGCCTCATCGTTACCACCGGCAGCCAACAAGGGCTGGACCTGATTGCCAAAACTTTGCTCAACCCAGGCGATGTGGCCTTGGTCGAAGGCCCCACGTTCTTGGCCACCATTCAGTGCTTCCGTTTGTATGGCCCGCAAGTGGTGGGTGTACCCATCGACGCGCACGGCGTGCAAGTGGACAAGCTTGAAGAAATGATGGTGCAACACAAACCAAAGCTCGTGTACCTCATTCCAACCTTTGGTAATCCAAGTGGTGCCACCCTCAGTCTAGAGCGCCGTTTGCGTGTGCTCGAACTCGCCGTGAAATACAAAACCGTGGTGGTCGAAGACGACCCCTATGGCGACCTGTACTTTGGCGAAGCACCACCGCCATCGTTGCTCGCTTTGAGCGACCAAGTGCCGGGCAGTCGTGAATGGCTGGTGTATTGCGGCTCGCTTAGCAAAGTGCTGTCACCCGGCCTGCGTGTGGGCTGGATGATTGCCCCGCCCGAGCTGTTGGCACGCGCCACCATGTGCAAACAGTTCAGCGATGCACACACCTCCACCTTTGCGCAAGCCACCGCTGCGCATTACCTCAAAGCAGGCCGCATGCCCGCTACCTTGGCGCACGTGCGCAGCGTGTACGCCGAACGCGCCCAAGCCATGGGCGAAGCCCTGAAGCGCGAACTGGGTGATGCCTTGACCTTCACCCAGCCCCAAGGCGGTTTGTTCTTCTGGGCCAACCTCACGGGTGCAGGCGGCAAGTTGAAGGACGGTGCTGAATTGGCCAAACGCGCGATTGAAAAAGGCGTGGCCTTTGTGCCGGGTGCGCCGTTCTTTGCGAACAACCCCGACGCATCAGCGATTCGTTTGAGCTTTGCAACGGCAGATGTGGAGAAGATCAAAGAGGGCATCGCCCGGTTAGGGCAAGCGCTTTAAAGTGCCTGCATTTGCAAACAAAAAAGGCTGCTCATTTGAGCAGCCTTTTCGTTTGTCGGGGTCTATAAATTAACCAGCGATAGCCTGATAAGCCGAAGCATCCATCAAGCCATCCAATTCAGCAGGGTTGCTGAGCTTCACCTTATAAAACCAACCCTCACCCTCGGGGTCGTTGTTGGCCAGTGAAGGGTCAGCGCGCAAGGCTTCGTTGTGTTCGAGGATTTCTACACTCGCCGGCATGTGCACGTCGGCGGCGGCTTTGACCGACTCGACCACGCCGGCCACGGTGCCTTGTGCAAATGTTTTGCCGACGTCTGCGAAGTCCACAAACACGATGTCGCCCAGCGTGTCTTGTGCGTGTTGGGTGATGCCTACCAAAGCGGTGTCGCCTTCGATGCGCACCCAAGTGTGTTCTGCGTGATATTTGTTCATAGTCTTACATACCGCTGTAGTTAGGGCCGCCACCGCCTTCAGGCGTGACCCAGATGATGTTTTGAGTGGGGTCTTTGATGTCGCAAGTTTTGCAATGCACGCAGTTTTGCGCGTTGATTTGCAAACGGTCGCTGTTGTCGTCGTTCTTCACGTACTCGTACACACCGGCAGGGCAATAACGGCTCTCGGGGCCTGCGTAGGTGGCGAGGTTGATGTTCACGGGCACTGACGCGTCTTTGAGCGTCAAGTGTGCGGGTTGGTTTTCTTCGTGGTTGGTGTTGCTGATGAACACGCTGCTCAAGCGGTCAAACGTGAGCTTACCGTCGGGCTTGGGGTAGTTGATTTGGGCGTGCTGTGCGGCGGGCTCCAAGCACACATGGTCGGGCTTGTTGCCGTGCAGGGTCCACGGTGGCGTGGTTATGCCGAGCTTGGGCAGCAGCCATTGCTCAATGCCGGTCATCACCGTGCCGACCAACATGCCTTTTTTGAACCACAGCTTGAAGTTGCGGTATTGGTTGAGCTCTTTGCTCAGCCAGCTGTTCTCAAACGCAGCAGGGTAGGCGCTCAGCTCGTCGTTGGCTCGGCCTGCAGACACTGCTTCGTAGGCTGCGTCAGCAGCCAACATGCCGCTCTTAATCGCGGCGTGGCTGCCTTTGATGCGTGCAGCGTTCAAGTAGCCTGCATCGCAGCCAATCAGTGCGCCACCTGGAAACACGGTTTTGGGCAAAGCTTGTGGCGTACCGTTGTTGATGGCGCGTGCGCCGTAGCCAATGCGCTTGGCTCCTTCGAGGTGGGCTGCAATGGCTGGGTGTGTTTTCCAGCGTTGCATTTCTTCAAAGGGGCTGAGCCATGGGTTTTTGTAGTCAAGCCCCAGCACAAAGCCGAGCGTGACTTTGTTGTCTTCGAGGTGGTACAAAAAGCCGCCGCCAAAGGCGTCGTCTTGCATGGGCCAGCCAGAGGTGTGCACCACCAAACCGGGCTTGGCTTTGGAGGGATCGACTTCCCACAGCTCTTTCACGCCGATGGCGAAGCTTTGTGGGTCGCGGCCTTCGGCCAAGTTGTATTTGGCAATGACTTGTTTGCCCAAGTGGCCACGTGCGCCTTCGGCGAAGATGGTGTACTTGGCATGCAGCTCCATGCCGAGCTGGAAGTTGTCGGTGGGCTCACCGTCTTTGCCGATGCCCAAGTTGCCAGTGGCGACGCCCTTTACTGAAGGTAAACCGCCATGCTCGGCGCCATCGTCGTTGTAAAGCACTTCAGCAGCCGTGAAGCCAGGGAAGATCTCTACGCCCAGCGATTCAGCATGCGCCGCCATCCACTTCACCACGTTGCCGAGCGCCACCACATAGCAGCCGTCGTTGTGGAAGTTGCGCGGCATCAGCCAACCCGGCACGCGGCTGACGCCAGTTTCGGTCAGCGTCAGCAAGTCGTCGCCCGTGACTTCTTGGTTCAGTGGGCAGCCGAGTTCTTTCCAGTTGGGTATGAGCTCGGTCATGGCCTTGGGGTCCATCACTGCGCCAGACAAGATGTGTGCGCCTGGCTCGGAGCCTTTTTCCAGCACCACCACTGACACGTCGTTGCCTTTTTCAGCAGCCAGTTGTTTGATGCGAATGGCCGTGGCCAAACCACCGGGTCCGCCACCAATCACAACCACGTCGTACTCCATGGCTTCACGTGGGCCGAACTGGGCGAGGATTTCTTCTTGTGTCATTTGTTATCTGTCTCGGTCTTTTGTCAGAGGTGAGACAGATTTTAGGGCCTGCCATAGATGCACTTGTCATAATGAAATAACTCAACCTTCAGGAGCTCAGCATGGCGTACAGCATGGATTTGTCGGGCCGCGTGGCCTTGGTCACCGGTGCATCAAGTGGTTTGGGCGCGCAATTTGCCCGCACCTTGTCACGCGCAGGCGCAGCTGTGGTGCTGGCCAGCCGCCGTGTGGAAAAGCTCAAAGAGCTGCGTGCCGAGATTCAAGCGGAAGGCGGCGACGCCCATGTGGTGAGTTTGGATGTGACGACCTTGGGCAGCATCAAATCCGCCGTGGCCCATGCCGAGACTGAGGTGGGCAGCATCGACATCTTGGTGAACAACTCAGGCGTGAGCACCACCCAGCGCGTGCAAGACGTGACCGAAGAAGACTTTGATTTCACCTTCAACACCAACGTGCGAGGTTCGTTCTTCATGGCGCAAGAAGTGGGTAAGCGCATGCTGGCCCGTGCCAAGGGCGCAGCGCCCGGCACCTACACAGGTGGGCGCATCATCAACATTGCCTCAGTCGCCGGTCTGCGCGTGTTGCCGCAAATTGGCCCGTATTGCATGAGCAAAGCGGCGGTCATTCAAATGACCAAAGTGTTGGCCATGGAGTGGGGCCGCTTTGGCATCAACGTGAATGCCATTTGCCCGGGCTACATTGACACCGAAATCAACCACCACCACTGGCAAACCGAGCAAGGTCAAAAGCTGGTGAACATGTTGCCGCGCAAGCGCATCGGTAACCCGCAAGATTTAGATGCCTTGCTGGTGTTGCTGGCCAGTGCAGAGAGCGCGTTCATCAACGGCGCCATCATTTCCGCGGACGATGGATTTTCGGTATGAGATACGAGATTCCTGAGAACAAAAAGCTGGTGTACGAGTGCACCATCCCCATGCGCTGGGGCGACATGGATGTGATGGGTCACGTCAACAACACGATTTACTTTCGCTACCTTGAAATCGCGCGCGTGGATTGGTTGCGTCAATTCGACGCCGAACCCAAACCCGAGGGTGAAGGCCCTGTCATCGTGAATGCGTTTTGTAACTTTTACAAACAGCTTGAATACCCAGGTGATGTGCTAGTGAAGATGTATGCCAGCGACCCTGGCCGCACCACATTTGAGACCTGGGCCACGATGGAGCAGGCCGCCAACCCCGGTGTGATCTACGCCGCAGGCGGGGCCACCACCATTTGGGTGGACTTTCCCAAGCAAAAAGCGGTGGACTTGCCCGATTGGGTGCGCGAGATGGTCACGCCTTAAGCGGCTTCAAAGCACTACGGGCGCAGTGGCCGCATCCAGCTGCGTGAGCCACAGCAGCGCAGCTTGGCGGTCGGCTCCGCACATGTCAGCCGATGGCTGCAAGCCTCCACAAAACGCAGGCCGCTCGGGCTTGCCAAACACAGCGCATCGCATGTCGGGCAGCAATTGCACACATGGCACGCCTGCAGGTTTGCCATGCGGCATGCCGGGCAGGGGGCTGGTGATGGAGGGCGCGATGCAGCACGCGCCGCATCCGGTGCGACATTCCATGATGGGCTTCAAGTGGCTTGGGCTGGGACCATGATTTGGGCGCATTTAACCCACCACCAGTTTGTGCACCAAGTCTGCAGTGGTGGATGCTTTGTATTTGCGCATCAGCTTGGCGCGGTAAATTTCTACCGTCCGGTGGCTGATGCCCAGTGCTCTACCAATTTCTTTGGAGGTCATGCCCTCCATCAAGAATGCAGCCACCTCTCGTTCACGTGCGGTTAGCTCAGCCCGAACAGGGCGTGTGGCGCTGAGGTCTTCAAAGCTCCAAATGCCAGCTTCGTGGGGTGAATCTAAGTTCAACGCACGGCCTGTGACGTGGCACCAAAAGGGTTCGCCCTTCAGTCGACCATCAATGCGTTTCATCAGACGGTCGTCAGCGTACAGGCCTTTGGTGTTGAGGCTGAGTTTGATGCGTGCGCCCGTGCGCTCGTACTCATCCGCGCTGGGGTAAAGCACCTGAAAGGACTGGCCAATCAGCTGCTCGCGCGTGGCACCAAACATGTCGCACAGGTGTTGGTTGCAGTCCACCATGGTTCGGTTGCGCGACAGCACCAGCCCCACGGGGGCGAGGTCAAAGGCTTGGCGGTAATCAATCATGGGAGAGGCTTCAAGGGGTCTGTGCTTACGAAGAACTACGTAGTTTGTTACGTAGTATCGTAATGCCATTCTGTTGTACTTTGACTGGAGTCTCCCTTGAACAAAGTTTTCCCTTCTGCTGCTGAAGCACTCAAAGACATCGTGGCCGACGGCCAGCTGATGGCTGTGGGTGGTTTTGGCTTGTGTGGCATTCCTGAAGCGCTGATTGACGCCTTGCGCGACAGTGGTGTGAAGGACTTGACCGTCATCTCCAACAACGCTGGCGTAGATGGCTTTGGTTTGGGCAAGTTGCTTGAAACCCGCCAAATCAAAAAAATGATTTCTAGCTATGTGGGCGAGAACAAAGAGTTCGAACGCCAATACTTGGCTGGCGAGCTAGAACTTGAATTCACCCCCCAAGGCACCCTCGCTGAAAAGCTGCGTGCAGGCGGCGCTGGCATTCCTGCCTTCTTCACCAAAACTGGTGTGGGCACTTTGGTAGCAGAAGGCAAAGAGCTGCGCGAGTTTGACGGCCAAACCTATGTGATGGAGCGCTCGTTGGTGCCCGATATTGCGTTGGTCAAAGCCGAAGTGGCCGATATGTCGGGCAACTTGCGCTTCAACATGACCGCACGCAACTTCAACCCCGCGGCAGCCACCGCCGGCAAGATTTGCGTGGTGGAAGTCGAGCGCATTGTGGCCACGGGCGAACTGGCCCCTGACGACATTCACTTGCCTGGCATTTATGTGCACCGCATCGTGCACAACCCCACGCCCGAGAAACGCATTGAAAAGCGCACCACCCGCGACCGTAAATAAGGACACCACCATGGCTTGGACTCAAGACGAAATGGCCGCACGTGCGGCAAGCGAACTGCAAGATGGTTTTTATGTGAACCTCGGCATTGGCATTCCCACGCTGGTGGCCAACCACGTGCCAGACCACGTGGAAGTGTGGCTGCAAAGCGAAAACGGCATGCTCGGCATTGGCCCGTTTCCCTATGAAGATGAAGTCGACGCCGACCTCATCAATGCGGGCAAACAAACCGTCACCACCATCAAAGGCTCAGCGATTTTTGGCAGCGATCAATCGTTCGCCATGATTCGTGGCGGCAAGATCAACCTCTCCATCCTTGGCGCAATGCAGGTGAGCGAGAAGGGCGATCTGGCCAACTGGATGATTCCCGGCAAGATGATCAAAGGCATGGGCGGCGCGATGGACTTGGTCGCAGGCGTCAAGCGCGTCATCATCTTGATGGAACACGTGGCCAAGAAAAAAGACGGTACCGAAGATTTGAAAATCTTGAAAGACTGCACCTTGCCTTTGACCGGCGTGGGTGTGGTGGACCGCATCATCACCGACCTCGCGGTGATGGATGTGGTCCCTGAAGGCCTCAAAGTGATTGAGCTGGCCCCTGGCGTGACCCGTGAGTTCTTGCAAAGCAAAACGGGCGTGACCTTGATTTAATTCATCGTCGTCACACAACGAAAAAGCCGCTCTGTTTTTGAGCGGCTTTTTTATTTGGAGCGGGTGATGGGAATCGAACCCACGTTATTTGCTTGGGAAGCAAGAGTCCTACCATTGAACGACACCCGCGAATGAGTTTGTATTGTAGGTAGCTTAGATGTGAAAACAGCATCCGCTAGGGATGCTGTTTGAGGGGGGAGCGTGGCTGAGGTTTAAGCGGTAGCCAGTGCCTGCTGCATGACTTGACCGACTTGGTTGAAGTAGTCATGTGCCATTTGCGTTGGCGTCAAATATTTGGTGCGGCGGTTTTTGCCTTCAAACACGGTGTCGATCATGCCCAGTTCACGCAACTGGTCGAGCTTGCGGTGAATCGTGGCTGGTGAGGCAATGGTGTTCAATGCCATGGCATCTGTCACGGTCAAGGGCTTTTCAGAGGCGTGACGAACAGCAATCACTTCGAGAAGCTTCTTGGCGTCCAAGTCCATCACAGGCGCGTTCGCTTGTCCATCTAAGGCGTGGATGAGGTTGAGAAAGCGCAGATAGATTTGTTTGGATTCCATTAGGTATGTCCTTGATTACATAGGTAAAACGTATCTCTATTGTAAATAACAAAACTGTCATAAAAGAAGTAAAACCACGTAGAGCTACGTTTCTAAAGGCTTTGTCATTATTTGTGGATGTCGCCCAGGCACAAATATTTCATTTCTAGGTACTCATCCATGCCGTGGCTAGACCCTTCCCGACCCAAGCCCGATTGCTTCACACCACCAAAGGGCACATGCTCGGTGGCGATCACGCCCACGTTGATGCCGACCATGCCATATTCCAGCGCTTCGCTCACGCGGTAAATGCGGCCAATGTCGCGGCTGTAAAAGTAGCTGGCCAAGCCAAACTCGGTGTTGTTGGCGGCGTCAATCGCTTCTTGGTCATGTGAGAAGCGGAACACAGGGGCGAAGGGGCCAAAGGTTTCTTCGCGGGCGCACAGCATGTCGGCGCGGGCGTCGGCAATGACGGTGGGCGCATAAAACTGGCCTTCCAGCTTGTGGCCACCTGCCATGACTTTGCCGCCTTTGGCAATGGCGTCTTGCACATGGCGCTCGACCTTTTCAACTGCTGAGTCTTCGATGAGCGGGCCTTGCACCACGCCTTCGTCAAAGCCGTTGCCCACTTTGAGGGTTTTGACCTTGGCTGAGAACTTTTGCACAAACTCGTCGTACACAGCGTCTTGCACGTAAATGCGGTTGGCACACACGCAGGTTTGGCCGGCGTTGCGGTATTTGCTGGCCATCGCACCTTGGACGGCACTGTCGATGTCGGCATCGTCAAATACGATGAAGGGGGCGTTGCCGCCGAGCTCTAAAGCCAGCTTTTTGATGCTGGGCGCAGACTGCGCCATCAAGATGCGGCCCACTTCAGTGGAGCCTGTGAAGCTGATGTGGCGCACGATGTCGCTGCTGCAAAACACCTTGCCAATGGCAATGCTGTTGTCGCTGTCGGCGGTGATGATGTTCACCACGCCCGCAGGGATGCCTGCACGAATGGCCAGCTCAGCGGCGGCTAGGGCGGTGAGAGGTGTGAGTTCGGCGGGTTTGATGACCACTGGGCAGCCCGCTGCCAGTGCAGGTGCTACTTTGCGGGTGATCATGGCCAGTGGAAAGTTCCACGGCGTGATGGCGGCGCACACCCCGATCGGTTGCTTCAAGACCATCAAGCGACGGCTGTTGTCAAACTGGGGCAGTGTCTCGCCATTCACGCGTTTGGCTTCTTCGGCAAACCACTCCACGAAGCTGGCGCCATAGGCCACTTCGCCTTTGGCTTCGGCAAAAGGCTTGCCTTGCTCGGCAGTCATGATGCGGCCCAAGTCCTCTTGGTTGTCCATGAGCAGGTCAAACCACTTGCGCAACAAGATGCTGCGCTCTTTGCCGGTTTTGTTGCGCCATGCGGGCCAAGCTGCATTGGCGGCGTCAATCGCAGCTTTGGCGTCTTGGGGGCCGAGGTTGGCCACATCGGCCAGTTTTTGACCAGTGGCGGGGTCATGCACATCAAAACGGCTGGCACCTTTGACCCAATGGCCGTTGATCAAGGCATCAGTCTTGAGCAAAGTGGGGTCGTTGAGCAAAGAAAGGGGTGCTGTTTTCATGTCCATCTCGGTCTCCAAAATAATTACGTGAAGCATACCGCCGCCCCAAAGCCAGCAATGACTCTGGGGTGACACCCAAACTTATAATTCGAGGATGACTACACCCCAATTCACCGTCGCCGACATTCGCAAAACATTTTTAGACTTCTTCGAGTCCAAAGGCCACACCGTTGTGGCCTCTAGCCCATTGGTACCGGGTAACGACCCCACCTTGATGTTCACCAACTCGGGCATGGTCCAGTTCAAAGACGTGTTCTTGGGCGAAGACAAGCGCTCTTACGTGCGCGCCGCCTCGGTGCAAGCCTGCTTGCGTGCCGGTGGCAAACACAACGATTTGGAAAACGTGGGCTACACCGCACGCCATCACACTTTCTTCGAAATGCTGGGCAACTGGTCTTTTGGTGACTACTTCAAACGCGAGTCGCTCAAGTGGGCGTGGGAGTTGTTGACCGAGGTCTACAAGCTCCCCGCCGACCGTTTGCTGGCCACTGTGTATCAAGAAGACGACGAAGCCTATGACATTTGGACCAAAGAAATTGGCCTGCCCCCCGAGCGCGTGATTCGTATTGGCGACAACAAAGGTGGCCGCTACAAGAGCGACAACTTCTGGATGATGGCCGACACCGGCCCCTGTGGCCCTTGCTCAGAAATCTTCTATGACCACGGCGACCACATCCCTGGCGGCCCACCCGGCAGCCCCGATGAAGACGGCGACCGTTTCATCGAAATTTGGAACAACGTGTTCATGCAGTTCAACATGGACGAAACAGGTGCCGTCACCCGCTTGCCTGCGCCTTGCGTGGACACGGGCATGGGCCTTGAGCGTTTGGCTGCCATCTTGCAACACGTGCACAGCAACTACGAAATCGACATCTTTGATGCCCTCATCAAAGCCGCATCGCGCGAAACCGGCTGCCAAGACTTGGGCCACAAGAGCCTGCGCGTGATTGCTGACCACATTCGTGCCACCTCGTTCTTGGTGAGCGACGGCGTCGTGCCTAGCAACGAAGGCCGTGGCTATGTGCAGCGCCGCATCATCCGCCGCGCCATTCGCCACGGGTATTTGTTGGGTCAGAAAAAACCGTTCTTTCACAAGCTCGTGCCTGACTTGGTCAAGCTCATGGGCGAGGCCTACCCCAACATGGGTAGCCAAGCCGAGCGCATTGCGTCGGTGCTGAAAGCCGAAGAAGAACGCTTCTTTGAAACCCTTGGCGTGGGCATGCAAATTTTGGATGCCGCTTTAGAAGGTGGCGTCAAAGTGTTGCCAGGCGATGTGGCCTTCAAGTTGCACGACACCTACGGCTTTCCACTCGACTTGTCGGCCGACGTGTGCCGCGAGCGCGGCCTGAGTGTGGACGAAGCGGGCTTTGCCGCTGCCATGGAAAAACAAAAGAGCCAAGCCCGCGCCGCTGGCAAGTTCAAGATGGACAAGGCTTTGGAGTACACAGGCGCTGGCAACACGTTTGTGGGCTATGACGACCTCAAAGCCACGTCTAAAGTGGTGGCCGTTTATTTAGACGGTAACTCCGTGGCTGAACTCAAACACGGCCAAACCGGCGTGGTGGTGTTGGACACCACCCCTTTCTACGCTGAGAGTGGCGGCCAAGTGGGCGATGCTGGTGTGTTGGTGAGCGGCTCTGCCAGCTTTGCAGTGGAAGACACCTTGAAGATCAAGGCCGACGTGTTTGGCCACCACGGCACCTTGACCCAAGGCACGTTGGCCGTGGGCGACCACGTGGATGCACAAGTCGACATTCAAGTGCGCGCGGCCACCGTGCGTAACCACTCGGCCACCCACTTGATGCACAAAGCCTTGCGCGAAGTGCTGGGCGACCACGTGCAACAAAAAGGCAGCTTGGTGAATGCCGAGCGCACCCGTTTTGACTTTGCGCACAACGCGCCTGTGACCGATGCGCAGATTCGCGAGATCGAAGCCAAGGTCAACGCCGAAATTTTGGCCAATGCCGCTGCACAAGCGCGTGTGATGGACATCGAATCCGCTCAAAAAACTGGCGCCATGATGTTGTTCGGCGAAAAGTACGGCGAGACCGTGCGCGTGCTCGACATCGGCTCTAGCCGTGAGTTGTGCGGTGGCACCCACGTCAAAGCGACGGGCGACATTGGCTTGTTCAAAGTGGTGGGCGAGAGCGGTGTGGCCGCTGGGGTGCGCCGCATTGAAGCCTTCACTGGCGCGAATGCCTTGGCTTATTTGCAATCGCTCGAAGACTCGGTGTCCCAAGCTGCTGGCGCACTCAAAGCGCCAACAACGGAACTCAACGCTCGTTTGGCTCAAGTGTTGGAGCAAGTCAAAGCGCTTGAAAAAGAAGTGTCGGCCCTCAAAGGCAAAGTGGCTTCTGCTCAAGGCGATGAGTTGATGACACAAGCGCTCGACGTCAAAGGCACCAAGCTCTTGGTGGCCAAGCTCGACGGTGCAGATGCCAAAACATTGCGCGACACCATGGACAAGCTCAAAGACAAGATGAAGTCTGCCGTGATTGTTTTGGCTGCTGTGGACGGCGAAAAGGTGAACATTGCCGCTGGCGTGACCGCTGACAACTTGGGCAAGGTCAAGGCTGGCGAGTTGGCCAACTTTGTAGCCCAACAAGTCGGCGGCAAAGGCGGCGGCAAACCCGACATGGCCATGGCCGGTGGCACCGATGCCGCTGCTTTGCCCAAGGCCTTGGCCAGCGTGCAAGCTTGGGTGACCGAGCGCGTTTGATGCGCTTTTTTGTTGGCCTTGTGCTGAGCATGGCCTTGTCAACTGCGTGCGCGCAGTTTGACAAAACCGCGTGGCACGTCAACACGACGATGCCAAAAATTGAAGCCGTTGATTTGCAAGGTAAAGCTTGGACCAACACTGAGCTATCAGGCAAAGTGGTGGTGCTCAACTTTTGGGCGACGTGGTGTGCCCCCTGCAAAGACGAGCTGCCCACTTTGCAAACCCTGCATGACATCAGCGACGCACACACGGTGGTGCTCACCATCAACGTGCGCGAGCCCGCAGCTCGCGCGTCGCGTTACATGCAAAGCACGGGCATGACGTTTCCTGTTATCTCAGACGCCAAAGGCGACTTGGCCAAACGCTGGGGAGTGACGGTGTATCCCACTACGATCCTCATTGCACCCAACGGTCAAGCCCGCTGGCGCGTGGTGGGTGATGTGGACTGGAGTGGGCCGCAGGCCAATGCGTGGTTGGCTGAAGTACGTCACAACGCTTCACCCACCAACGCGCTTTCTAAGGCCGCCAACCCCAAGCGATAATTCGCACGCCTCGCGCACTCTGTGTGAGGCGACCTGCCTTCGGGGCATCTAGGTATGCGCCGACAGGTCTCACTCATTATTCGGAGCTCTCTTTCATGACTCTCGTGCGTCGTTCCCTTCTCAAGGGGGCCGCAGCTGCGTGCGCCCTCTCTGGTGTGCCCAGCTTTGCTTTGGCCCAAACCACTCCCCAAAATTCTTCTCAAGCCGCTCGCCGCTTCGAGCCACAAGCGGGCCAATGGCGCACGTTTGAAGTCACCACCCGTGTGGACTTGGCTGACGCCAAAGGTGCCGCCTCACGCGTGTGGTTGCCAGTGCCCAGCATCAACTCGGATTGGCAACAGTCCTTGGAAAACAGTTTCCAATCCAACGGCACCTCGCGCATGACGAGCGACGGCAATGAAGGCGCGCGCATGCTCTACACCGAGTTCGCAGCTGGCGTGACCCCGTTTGTCGAAATCACCAGCCGTGTGCAAACGCAAAGCCGATTTGTGGATATCACCAAGGCTTCATCACCCGCGTTCACCCGCGAAGATGCGGGCACATTGCACCACTACACCCGTGCCACCAAGCTGTTGCCTACCGACGGCATCGTGCGCACCACGGCCCTCAAAGCCACGCAAGGCGCGAAGACCGATGCGCAAAAAGCACGCGCTATTTACAACTGGGTCGTGGCCAACGCATGGCGCGAACCCAAGACACGCGGTTGCGGCGAGGGCGACATCAAAACCATGTTGGAAACGGGCAATTTAGGTGGCAAGTGCGCCGACATCAACGCCTTGTTTGTGGGCCTGTGCCGCTCGGTCGGCGTGCCTGCACGCGATGTGTACGGCATACGTTTGGTGCCTTCGGCCTTTGGCTACAAAGAGTTGTCGGGCAACCCCGCCAGCTTGAAAGGCGCGCAACATTGCCGCGCTGAGGTGTATTTGCAAGCCCACGGTTGGGTGGCGATGGACCCCGCCGACGTGGCCAAAGTGATGCGCTTAGAAACGCCTGAGTGGATCAAACGCACCGACAACGCTGTGGTGCAACCCGTGTACAACCGCTTGTTCGGCGGCTGGGAAGGCAATTGGCTGGGCTGGAACACCGCGCACGACGTGGTACTGCCCGGGAGCAAAGAAGACCGCTTGGGCTTCTTGATGTACCCCGTGGCTGAGACGGTCGATGGCCGCGCAGACTCTTACGCGCCTGATACCTTCAAGTACCAAATCACGGCACGCGAAATCAAGGTGTAACGTTTTTTCACAGCGCAATGCTCAAACGCATCGTGCTGTGAAACTCTCTGGCCTGACCCGTGACGGGGTCGGTGAAAGCCACGCTTTTGGCCAGCAGCTGCAACGGGTGGCTGAAGTCTTCCTCCGCATCTGGTCCGCGTAACACCGTGGGATAAAACTGGTCGCCCTCCAGCGGCAAACCCAGCGCCATCATGTGCACACGCAGTTGGTGGCGCTTTCCGCTGATCGGCTCTAGCTGGTACAGCGCTCGCGTGCCTTCTACTTTCAGCAGGCTGATGCGTGTTTCGCTGTTGGGCTCGCCCAGCACTTCTTGTGTTTTGAAAAAAAGCGCATCCGGCTGCAAGCGGCTGGTGTGTGTGTATGGCAATTCAAGCGCAGGGTTGTAAGCCGCCACTGCTTGGTACACCTTGTGCATTTCTTTGTCGCGAAACAGCGCGTGATACGCATCACGGTCAGAGAAGCGCTTGCCAAACATCACGAGACCCGCAGTTTCTCGGTCGATGCGGTGCAGGGGCACGAGGTCATCGTTGCCTGTGAGGTGCTTGAGCTGCACCAATAAACTTTGCTGCACATAGCGGCCCGCGGGTGTGACTGGCATGAAGTGCGGTTTGTCCGCCACCATCAAATGGTCGTCTTCAAACACGATGCTGGCCTTCTCAGGCAGCACTGGCTCGTTGGCGATGTGGCGGTAATAGTAGAGCTTGGTTCGTGATGTGTAGGCCTGCGTGGCTTTGACGGGCTGGGCTGATTCATCCAACACCAGTTGGTCTTCAAAGCGTTGAAGCCACTCGTCACGAGAGATGTCTGGCATGCGCTCCAACAAAAAATCAAGCACCGTGGGCCAAGGCCCAACTGGCAGTGACACGCGGCTTGGGCCTACGCCGTTGCGCGTGGGGATGCGCATGTGTGCCAGAGCTTTCAGACCTTGGTGAATACCAAGTCCCACACGCCGTGACCGAGCTTCAAGCCGCGGTTTTCAAATTTGGTGAGGGGGCGGTAGGCGGGCTTTTCGGCAAAGCCGCTGGCGTCGGTGGCTGTGTTTTTCAGTAAGGGCTCGGCAGACACGACTTGCATCATTTGCTCTGAATACGGCTGCCAGTCGGTGGCCAAGTGCAGGTAGCCACCTGGCTTGATGTGTTTGGCCAAACGGTTGACGAATGCACTTTGAATCAAGCGGCGCTTGTGATGGCGGCTCTTGTGCCAAGGGTCAGGAAAGAAGATGTGCACGCCGTCTAGGCTGTTTTCACCCAGCATGTGGTCCATCACCTCAATCGCGTCGTGCTGCACGATGCGGATGTTGCCAATGCTTTCTTCACCGCAATGCTTCAGCAAAGCGCCGACACCTGGTGCGTGAACCTCGCAACACAAAAAGTTGTCCTCAGGGCGCGTGTGTGCAATCTTGGCGGTGGCGTCGCCCATGCCAAAACCAATTTCCAAAATCAGTGGGGCAGAGCGGCCAAAGGCGGCGACCACATCTAAACGCTCAGGCGTGTAGGGCACCAAAAACTTTGGACCGAACTGCTCAAACGCACGTGTCTGACCGGGCCCCATACGCCCCGCGCGCAGCACGTAGGTTTTGATGACGCGCATGAAAGGTGCGTCGGTTTTCGGAGCGTCGGGTGTGATGGGCGTGTCAGCAGTCATGGCAGGCGAGTCTTTGAATAACCGGTGATTATCGCGGCACTGAACTGCTTATTTGTGGCCATGCATTTGTCCATGCGGTGAGGGCATGCTCTATCGATGCGCCATCGTTGGAGTTAGGCAGACCTAGGGCGAGTGCAGCAGCTTGAAGTGCCAGAAGTGGTTCACTTAAGTCCAGCGCCTCAGCGCCATTTTGTTTACTCAGCTTTTCCCCGTTTTCACCCAACACCAACGGCGTGTGCATGTAGCTGGGCGTGGGCAAACCTAGCGCACGTTGTAGCAAGATTTGTCGTGCGGTGTTGTCGGTCAGGTCTGCACCACGAACGATGTGGGTGATGCCTTGCGCAGCATCGTCCACCACCACGGCAAGTTGGTAGGCCCACAGGCCGTCGGCGCGGCGCAGCACGAAGTCGCCTACTTCTTTCGCCACGTCTTGTTGTTGTGGTCCGAGCAAACGGTCATGCCATGCAAGAGGCGTATCTAGTTTTAAATCGTCAATGACGCGTTGCACATTCAGCCGCCAAGCGCGTGCGGCTTTGCCATTCAAACCGTCGCGGCAAGTGCCGGGGTAGACGGCGGCAGTGTGGCGTTCACGCGTGTGGCCCATCAAGGCTTGTGCATCTTCAATCTCTTTGCGCGAGCAGCCGCAGGGATAGGCCCAGCCTTTGGCAATCAAGCGATCAAGTGCAGCTTGGTAGGCATCGCTGCGTTGTGATTGCCACATCACTGGCGCATCGGGCACAAGACCGAATTTAGCGAGCTGTTGGAGGATGTGTTGGTCTGCGCCGGGGATGCAACGCGGTGTGTCCACGTCTTCAACGCGCACCAGCCATTGACCACCGTGCGCGCGTGCGTCTAGCCAGCTGGCGAGTGCCGCAACGAGCGAGCCCGCGTGAAGCGGGCCCGTGGGGGATGGAGCGAATCGACCGACGTACGGCAATTAAAAACGCTTGGCGGATTGGCAAACAGCCAAGGCGAGTTCAAGGCCCGACACAAAAGCGTCTTCTACGCGATGGCCCAAGTGCCAGTCGCCACAGGTACCCAAGCCGTTGGCTGGGTTGTATTGGTGGGACACCCCCAGTGGCTTGGTGGTCTTGGCATAGAGCCAACGGTGCGTTTGCACATGAGCAGGCTCGGCACGAATGCCTGTGAGCTCGGCAAACGCACGCAAGAGTTTGGCTTTCACACGGGCTTCGGTGTCGGTGATGTGTTCGGTGGACCAAGCGGCGCTGGCTTGAACAGTCCAACGCTCAACCTTGCTGCGGCCAGGCTTAGACGATTCGCGCGCCAACCAGGCAATGCGGTGGTGAATGCTGCGCGCCGCGTTCCATTGAGGGCCGATGTGCAGGTTGGGTTGTGTGGCATTGGGGAAGGCCACCATCATGGTCCAGCAAGGTGCCACGTCCACGGCGTCCATGGCCTTGAGCCACTGTGCGTTGGCGGCTTCTTTGCCTGAGGCTTTGAGCAAGTTCTCGGCTTGCACCGAGGGAATGGCCAGCAACACATGGTCAAAGCCGGCGTGTTTTTGCGCCACTTCTTTGCCCGATGTGCTGTTGACGGTGTGCAATGTCCACAAACCTTTGGCGACGCGTTCAAGGCGATTGACTTGGGTGTTGTAGGTGACGGCGTTGCCCAAAGGCTCAGCCCAGTGACGCACCAAGGCGTTCATGCCGGGCTTGGCCACGAAGTGCGCGTCTTTGGTGGCGCGGGCGGCTTCAAAGACGTGGCCCAGTGGGTCGAGCACGCGCACGGCGTTGGCGCTCCAAGGGCGGCAAATGTCTGTGGTGCCGGGCACGGCTTGAATAGCCAGCGAAAAGCGCGGGTCGCGCACTGTGAAGTATTGGGCACCGTGGTCAAACGTGCCGAAGTTGGTTTCGCGTGTGGACATGCGCCCACCTGCACCGCGGCTCTTTTCAAACACATGCACGTGGTGGCCAGCTTTGGCCAAAGTGCGGGCTGCGGTGATGCCAGCAATGCCGGCTCCGATGATGGCGATGTTTAAGGTCATGGTTGCACTCTACACCTTCTGTTGGGTTGCTAAACGTACTTGATTCTCGCGGTGGTTGGCCAATAGCGCAACGCGTGTGGCAGAGCTTTTGAGTTGTTTGAGCCACCACTGCAAAGCGCGACCACCGCGCTCGCCCTCACTGCCATCAGGGATGCGCCAAGCGTAACTGAGCTGTGCCACACGCTGCGGTCTGTTCACTTCGCGCACCACGAGCACACCTTGGTCAATCAAAGGCTTGACCATGAGCTCGGGCACAAAGCCCACGCCAAGACCGCGCACCTGTGCCTCAATTTTGCTGTGCATATTGGACACGGTGAACACATCTTGACCCGGCAGCAAGCCAATACTCACCCCCGCACCGCGCTGCACCGAGTCTGCTACGGCCACGGCTCGGTGTTGGCCAATGAGCGCATCGGTCAAAGGTTCTGGCGCTTGGGCCAAAGGGTGGTGCGGTGCCATGGCAAATACAAAGCGCATGGGGCCCAATGTGTGGCTGTGTATGCCGGACGTCGTGCCGCTTTCGCTGACGGTACCCGCAATGCCCAGCGCCAAGTCGGCTTGGCCGCTGGTCAATGCTTCTAGCGTGCCGGTGAGTGTTTCGTCGCGCAGTTTCAGGCGCGTGGGGGCGTTCAAGGCCATGAAGGCTTCGCACAGTTCCATCACGGTGGTGCGGTCGATGATGCCATCCACTGCAATGGTGAACTGACTTTCCCAGCCGGTGGCCACGCGCTTGACGCGGTTGGCAATTGCGTCCATATCTGCCAGAAGGCGTTCGCCTTCGCGCAGCAGCTCGTGGCCTGCGGCGGTGAGCACGGCTCGCCGCGAGCTGCGGTCAAACAGCAGCACATCGAGTGCGTCTTCCATCTGACGCACACGGTAGGTCAGGGCGCTGGGTACCAGGCCTAGCGTGCGTGCGGCGGCGGCAAAGCTGCCAGCTTTGTCAATCGCATGCAACATGGACAGTGAATCGGGGGTGAGGACGTCACGTGGAGAAGTCATGCAATGAGGCTTTGATCGTTCAAATAATTTGAATGATGCCATCAAATGCAGTGGATGGCAAAAGCGGGGCGAGCGCCTAAAGTTCAGGTCAAGATAAACAGGAGCGCACACCATGCTGACCGTTCGCAAATCACAAGACCGAGGCTACGCCGATCACGGCTGGCTTAAGTCGTTTCACAGCTTTTCATTCGCCAACTACTACAACCCCGAGTTCATGGGCTGGGGCAATTTGCGCGTCATCAACGAAGACCGCATTGCGCCGGGCACGGGCTTTGGCACGCACGGCCATCGCGACATGGAAATCATCAGCTATGTGTTGAGCGGCAACTTGGCCCACAAAGACAACATGGGCAACATCGAAGGCATTCCGCCCGGCGACGTGCAACGCATGAGCGCAGGCAATGGCGTGCAGCACAGCGAGTTCAACCACGCGCCAGCCGAGACCACGCACTTCTTTCAAATTTGGATTGAGCCCAATGTGCGCGGCATTCCTGCCAGCTACGAACAAAAGCAAGTGCCCCCTGTTTCTAAGCGCGGCGCACTCAGTCGCATTGCTGCGCCCGAAGGCGGCGTGGTGAATATCCATGCGGATGCCGCTTTGTATGCAGGCCTGTTTGACGGCGACGAGGCCACCACATTGACCATCGCATCTGGTCGCAAAGCTTATGTGCACCTCATTCGCGGCAGCTTGCAAGTCAATGGCGTGGCATTGGCCACGGGTGACGCTGCTTTGTTGGACAACGAACCGACCATTCACCTCACCCACGGCGAAGATGCCGAAGTGCTGGTATTTGATTTGGCTGCTTAATTTTTCATTTCATTCATTTTTCAAAGGAACCTTCACATGAACAACGCACTCAACCTCATTGGCCGCATCTTGCTAGCCGCACTCTTTTTGCCTGCAGGTTTGTCCAAGCTGTCAGGTTTTGAAGGCACTGTGGGCTACATCACTTCGGTTGGTTTGCCGTTGGCCTCAGTGGCTGCCGCTGCTGCGATCGCTGTAGAAATTTTGGGCTCAATCGCTTTGATCGTGGGCTTTCAAACCCGCATCGCTGCTGCGGTGTTGGCTGTGTTCACTGTGGTTGCCTCTGTCTTCTTTCACGCCTTTTGGGTCGCCGCGCCTGAACAAGCCTTTGTGCAACAGCTTATGTTCTTCAAGAACATGGGCGTGATAGGTGGCTTGTTGGTGTTGGCTTCTTCAGGCGCTGGCGCTTGGAGCATCGACGCCAAAAAAGCAGCTCAATAATTCGTACCTTTTTCTGAACTTATTTTTTAACCGCATCAAGGAACAACACCATGACTAAAACTGTCGTCGTTTACCACTCAGGCTACGGCCACACACAACGCGTGGCCCAATTTGTGGCCGAAGGCGCGAAAGCCACCATCGTCGCCATCGACGCAGACGGCAACATCACCGATGCCGAGTGGGACATTTTGAACGCCGCTGACGCCATCATCTTTGGCTCACCCACCTACATGGGCACGGTGTCATGGCAGTTCAAGAAGTTTGCGGACGCAACGTCCAAGCAATGGTTTGGCAGCGCATGGAAAGACAAAGTGGCTGGCGGTTTCACCATTTCGGCCAGCCCCAGCGGTGACAAGCTGTCGACCATCCAATACTTCATCACTTTGGCCATGCAGCAAGGCATGGTCTGGGTGGGGCAGCCTGCCATGAACGACGGCAACATCAACCGCTTGGGTTCCAACTCTGGCCTGATGGCGCAAGTCGGCCCCACAAGCCCAGCCGCTGACATTCCTCAAGGCGACTTGGACACGGCCAAAGCTTATGGCGAGCGCGTGGCTGCAGTGACTGCCAAGTTGCACGCTTAAATTTACAAGCAAGTTAGACACACTGCCTCAAGTGGCGTGTGAAATAAAAGGGCAGTTCGAAAGAGCTGCCCTTTTTCTTTGGTTAGTATTCAACGCATGAAAATCATTCAACTGCTACCTTGGACCGATTGGGTCGCTCTCGGTTTTTTTGTCGTCGTGTGGATCGGCTATGCCGTATTTGCCAAGCATTGGAGCGATGGCAAACACTCCATCTTGGCCATGACCAACCGCTACCGCCATTTGTGGATGTTGCAAACCACGGCACGCGACCCGCGCATGTTGGACGGCATCATCACGCAAACCTTGTCGGCCACGCCTGCCTTCTTTTGCTCTACCAGCATTTTGATTTTGGGTGGCTTGTTTGCTTTGCTGGGCACCACTGACAAAGCGGCTGAGCTGGTGCGCGAAATTCCGTTTGCCGAACAAACGCCTATTCTTGTGTTTGAGTTCAAGATCTTGGTGCTGGTGGTGATCTTTGTGTATTCGTTCTTTCGCTTCTCGTGGTCGATGCGTCAGTACACGTTTGTGGCCTTGCTCATTGGTGCCATGCCGCCACCTGATACCTTTGCACACGAAGGCGCCCCTAATCGTCAAAAGTATGCCGATCGCGCTGCCGCCATGACAGGTTTGGCCGCCGAGACTTTCAATGGCGGCTTACGGGCTTACTATTTTTCGTTCGCAGCCTTGGGTTGGTTTTTTTCACCCGCCATGTTTGTATTTGCCACGTTGCTGGTGGCCGGCGTGTTGTACACCCGTGAATTCAAGTCTGAGGTGCTGGCGCTGTTGGAAGAGTAACGGGGAAGGTGCCTTCGGGGGTCAAGCCCGTGGCACTGAGGTCAGCGCCCACCGCACGGCGTTCGTCAAACACAAAGCAGCCGCCCTCGTAGTGGTCGCTGCCCACTTCTTCAAAGTATTTCAGAATGCCGCCTTCAAGCTGGTACACATGGGGCAGCCCCGCGTTGCGCATGTAAATGGCGGCTTTCTCGCAGCGAATGCCGCCCGTGCAAAAGCTGATGACGGTCTTATCTTGTAGTTCGCTCAAGTGCGCTTGCACCGCATCTGGAAATTCTGTGAACTTGTTGATTCCCCAGCTGATCGTGTTCTTGAACGTGCCTGCATCCACCTCAAACTGGTTGCGCGTGTCCAGTGTCACCACGGGCCTGCCTTCGTCGTCATGGCCTTGGTCTAGCCAGCGCTTGGCGGTCTCGGGTGTGACAGCAGGGGCACGGCCCGAAGCAGGGCGAATGCTGGGATGGTTCATGCGGATGATTTCGTTCTTCACCTTCACCAGCATTTTGCGAAACGGCTGGGTGTCAGACCAACTTTCTTTGGGTGTGAGGTCGGCAAATCTGGCGTCAGTGCGCAACCAATCGACAAAGCCATGCACATCGTTGGCGCTGCCAGCCAAGAAGAAATTAATGCCTTCTTCTGCTATCAGAATCGTGCCCTTGAGCTGGCGTGCCAATGCGTTGTCTAGGCAAGGCTGGCGCAGGTCTTGGGCGTCGGGCAGGGCAACGAATTTGTAGCAAGAAATATTCAGGATTTGGTTCACGTGGTCATTCTAAGTAACGGCGTGTCCCTACAATCTGTTGCATGTTTGTTCACCTGCGCCTTCACTCCGAATTTTCTGTCGTTGACGGGACCAACCGCATCGATGAGGTGGTGAAAGCAGCCGCAGCCGATCAGCAGCCCGCGCTGGCCATCACAGACATCAACAACCTTTACGGTGCCATCAAGTTCTACAAAGAAACACGTGGCAAGGGCGTCAAGCCGGTCATCGGCGCCGAGATTTACCTCGAGAGCCTCACCCAAGATGCAGCACTTACCTCGCGCATGGTGTTGCTGGTGCAAAACCACCAGGGCTACTTGAACCTGTGTGAGCTCATCAGCCGTGGCTGGACGCAAAACGTGCACAAGGCCGTGGCCGTGACCAAGCTGGAATGGCTGCAAGAGTTGTCACAAGGCCTGATTGCTTTGTCTGGCGCACAAGCCGGCGCGGTGGGCCAAGCCTTGGTGCAGGGCGACACCACGCGTGCGGGCGAAGTGGCTTTGCAGTTGGCGGGCATCTTTCCTCATCGTTTTTACATTGAGCTGCAACGCGCAGGCCGTGCGGATGACGAAACCCATGTGTCTGGTGCGGTTCAGTTGGCCGCTCGCTTGAGCTTGCCTGTGGTGGCCACGCACCCTGTGCAGTTCACCAAGCCTGACGATTACGAAGCGCACGAAGCGCGCGTGTGTATTGCCGAAGGCGAAATCTTGGGCAACCAACGCCGTGTGCGCAAGTTCACGCGCGAGCAGTATTTCAAATCGTCTGCGCAAATGTGTGAGTTGTTTGCCGATGTGCCCAGCGCCATTGCCAACACCGCCGAAATCGCCAAACGTTGCAACCTGACCTTGGTGTTGGGTAAACCGCAGCTGCCCAACTTTCCCATTCCGCCCGTGAACGGTGTGGTGATGTCGGTGGAAGACTATTTCCGCCATGTGTCGCACGAGGGTCTAGAGGCCCGTTTGCTCCATCTGTACCCAGTGCAAGCCAAGCGCGACGAAGAGCGTCCACGCTATGTGGAGCGCCTCGAGTTTGAGCTGAACACGATTTTGAACATGGGCTTTCCTGGCTACTTCTTGATCGTGGGTGACTTCATTCAGTGGGCTAAAGCCAATGGCTGCCCTGTGGGGCCAGGCCGTGGTTCGGGTGCGGGCTCGCTGGTGGCGTATGCCTTGAAGATCACCGACCTTGACCCGCTGCAATACAACTTGCTGTTCGAGCGTTTCTTGAACCCTGAGCGGGTGTCCATGCCCGACTTTGACATTGACTTTTGCCAAACCAACCGCGACCGCGTGATTGATTACGTGAAAGACAAATACGGCCGCGAAGCCGTGTCGCAAATTGCCACCTTCGGCACCATGGCGGCGCGTGCCGCCATTGGTGACGTGGGCCGTGTGCTTGATATGAGCTACACCTTTTGCAAAGGTATCAGTGGCTTGATTCCCAACAAGCCCGGTCAACACATCACCATCGCGGGTGCGATTGAGGTGGAGCCCATCTTGGCCGATCGATTGGCCAAAGAAGATGAAGTCAAAACACTTTTAGAGCTGGCCCAAAAGCTTGAAGGCATGACGCGTAACGTGGGCATGCACGCCGGCGGTGTGTTGATCGCTCCGGGTAAGTTGACCGACTTCTGCCCGCTGTACCAACAGCCCGGCAGCGAATCGGCGGTGAGCCAGTTTGACAAAGACGACGTGGAAGCCGCCGGCTTGGTGAAGTTCGACTTTTTGGGCTTGGCCACGCTGACTATTCTTGAGATTGCGCGTGAGTTCATCATGGCGCGTCACAAAGGCCAAGAGAACTTCGCGTTTGAAAACATCCCGCTCGACGACAAGCGCACTTACGAACTGTTCCAAGACGGCAAGACCGAAGCTGTGTTCCAGTTTGAAAGTCGCGGCATGCAGGGCATGTTGCGCGATGCGCGTCCCACGCGTTTGGAAGACTTGATCGCGTTGAACGCTTTGTACCGTCCAGGCCCCATGGACTTGATTCCAAGCTTCGTGGCGCGTAAGCATGGCCGCGAAACCATTGAGTACCCGCACCCCATGGTGGCGCAGATGTTGTCCGAGACCTACGGCATCATGGTGTACCAAGAGCAGGTGATGCAGACCGCGCAGATTTTGGGCGGCTACTCGCTGGGCGGCGCCGACATGTTGCGCCGTGCCATGGGTAAGAAGAAGGCCGAAGAGATGGCCGAGCACCGCGCCATCTTCCGCGAGGGCGCAGCCAAGAACAACATCGACCAAGACAAAGCGGACGAGATTTTTGACTTGATGGAGAAGTTTGCGGGCTACGGCTTTAACAAGTCGCACGCGGCTGCTTACTCCCTGCTGGCCTATCACACCGGCTGGTTGAAGGTGCATTACACGGCCGAGTTCTTCTGCGCCAACATGACGGTGGAGATGGATAACACCGACAAGCTCAAGGTTTTGTTTGAAGACGCGCACAAGATGGGCCTGACGTTTGAAGCGCCCGATGTGAACCGTGGCTTTTACCGCTTCGAACCTATCTCAGACAAAGTCATTCGCTACGGCCTAGGCGCCATCAAAGGTTCAGGCCAACAAGCCATTGAAGCCATCGTGGCCGCACGCGAAGAGGGGCCGTTCACCAGCCTGTTTGATTTCTGCCGCCGCGTGGACCGCAGCCGCTTGAACAAGCGCACAGTCGAAGCCCTCATCAAAGCTGGCGCGTTCGACAACTTGCACCTCAACCGTGCCGAGCTGCTGGCCAGCGTCGAGCGCGCGTTTGACTTTGCATCAGCCAGCGAAGCCAACGCCAACCAAGGCGGCCTGTTTGACATGATGGGCGACGATGCCCATGGCTCTAGCACGCAAGAGCCGGAGTATGTGGAAATGTTGCCTTGGGGCGTGAAAGAGCGCCTGACGCACGAGAAAGTGGCTTTGGGCTTTTACCTCTCAGGCCACTTGTTTGACGAAGTCGAGCGCGAAGTGCGACGCTTTGCGCGCACCCGCATTGAAGACTTGATGGATTCTCGGGAGCCTCAGCTCTTAGCTGGCATCGTGAGTGATATGCGCGTGATCAACGGTCAGCGTGGCAAGTTGGCCATCTTTAAGCTGGATGACAAATCGTCGGTCATTGAAGCCACGGCCGATGAAGCCACCATCAACACCTACCGCAACACCTTGAAGGATGACGAGCTGGTCATCATCATGGGTAAGGCGCAGCCCGACCGCTTTTCGGGTGGTTTGCGTTTGTCTATCCAGCAAGTGTGGAGCCTCGAGCAAGCCCGTTGCCGCTTTGGTAAATACCTGAGCGTCACGGTCAACGGCACCTCGCCCGACATTGCCCGCATGCTGCGCGAGCACCCTGCCAAAGTAGAGCAATCTGAGCAGGGCGAGTTGGTGCGAGGGATGGGCGTACGATTGAAGTTGCTACGCGATGGCGCCACTGCCGACGTGCAGCTAGGCGATACCGCCAAATTTTTCCCTAGCGATGCGGCCTTGGCCAGTTGGATGGCGCAGGCCCACGAGGGGCAATCACACATCATTTATGAATAAACATTTGCTCTGGACCATTCCGACGCTCATGACGCTGACGCGTATCGTCGCCATTCCTTTGATCGTGGGTTTGTTTTACTTGCCCATTGACGCAGAGCAGCGCAACCTGTGGGCCACTGTGATGTTTGTGGTGTTTGCTTTGACCGACTGGCTCGACGGCTACTTGGCCCGTAAGTTGAACCAATCGTCGGCTTTTGGTGCATTCCTCGACCCAGTAGCAGACAAGTTTTTGGTGTGTGCTTCTCTGCTCATCTTGGTGCATTTGCAACGCGCCGATGTGTTGGTAGCGCTCATCATCATTGGTCGCGAAATTGCTATCTCTGCCTTGCGCGAGTGGATGGCGCAAATCGGCGCATCACGCAGCGTGGCTGTGCATGTGCTGGGCAAGCTCAAGACCATGGTGCAAATGGTGGCCATTCCTTTTTTGCTGTACGACGGCATGTTGTTTGGCTTGATTGACACGGCCTTGTGGGGCACGGTGTTGATTTGGATTGCAGGCGTCTTGACCGTTTGGTCGATGGTGTATTACCTGCAAAAGGCTTGGCCCGATATCGTGGACCACGCCAACTGATGCCTGTTCAACAAAACCAAGCATGGTTGCGTGCCATGCCTTGGCTCTTTGTGTTGATTTGGAGCACAGGCTTTATCGTGGCGCGCTTCGGCATGCCCAATTCGCCACCGTTCACCTTCTTGTTGTGGCGCTACGTTTTTTCTATTGTGTGTTTTGTGTTGTGGGTCAAATGGGCGCGTGTGCCTTGGCCGCAGGGCAGGGCGCAGTGGTGGCATTTGGCTGTCACGGGGGTGTTGATGCACGCCGGTTATTTGGGTGGTGTGTGGGCTGCTGTCAAGGTGGGCATGGGCGCTGGCCTGACCGCTCTGATTGTGGGTTTGCAACCCGTCCTCACCGCTATTTGGTTGTCGGCGCGTGGCGGCCATGTGTCGCGTCGTCAGTGGCAAGGTTTGGCTTTGGGCTTTGTGGGCTTGGCCATGGTGGTGTCGCGCAAACTCGAAGGCGGTATTGAAGTCACGCCTTGGAGCTTGACCATGATCACCATGGCTTTGGTCTCCATCACCACCGGCACGCTGTACCAAAAACGCTTTGTGCAGCCCTGCGATGTGCGCAGTGCGAATGCGGTGCAGCTGATGGCCGCCTATGTGGTGACCTTGCCCTTGGCGCTCATGGAAACAGAGCCCGCCTTGTGGAACGCCGAAATGACTTGGGCCATGGTGTGGGCCGTGTTGGTGCTCACCTTGGGCGGTAGCTCGTTGTTTTACATCCTCATTCAGCGTGGCGCAGCGGCGTCGGTGACCAGCTTGTTGTATTTGGTACCGCCCACCACGGCTGTGATGGCTTGGATTTTGTTCAGCGAACCCATCACCTTGGTGACATTGGCAGGCATTGCCGTGACTGCGGCGGGGGTGAGTTTGGTGGTGCGACCGCCTAGAATTGAAGCTTAATTTTTCGTAAGTTTGTTAAAGGTTGAAGATGAGTCAAAAACGCATTGCAGTGATCGCCGGTGACGGCATTGGCAAAGAAGTCATGCCCGAAGGCATTCGCGTCATGGACGCGGCAGCACGCAAGTTTGGCATCGACTTGAAATTTGACCACTTTGATTTTTCCAGCTGGGACTATTACGAGAAGCACGGCCAAATGCTGCCCGATGATTGGAAAGACCAAATCGGCGGCCACGATGCGATTTACTTTGGCGCGGTAGGTTGGCCCGAAAAAATTGCAGACCATGTGTCGCTATGGGGCTCGCTGTTGATGTTTCGCCGTGAGTTTGACCAGTACATCAACTTGCGCCCCGCACGTTTGATGCCCGGCATCATTGCGCCCGTGGTGCGTCGTGACGGTACACCTCGCCAGCCCGGCGAGATTGACATGTACATCGTGCGCGAGAACACCGAAGGCGAGTATTCCAGCATCGGTGGCCGCATGTACCCGGGCACTGAGCGCGAAATCGTGATGCAAGAAACCGTGATGTCGCGCATTGGTGTGGACCGCGTGTTGAAGTTTGCGTTCGAATTGGCGCAGACCCGCCCCAAAAAGCATTTGACCAGCGCCACCAAGTCCAACGGCATTGCCATCACCATGCCTTACTGGGATGAGCGCGTGGTTGAGATGGCCAAGAACTATCCTGGCATCAATGTGGATAAATTCCACATCGACATCTTGACTGCCCACTTTGTGCAGCGCCCCGACTTCTTTGATGTGGTGGTGGCCAGCAATTTGTTTGGTGACATTTTGAGCGACTTGGGGCCGGCATGCACCGGCACGATTGGCATTGCACCCAGCGCCAACTTGAACCCCGATCGCAAGTTCCCATCCTTGTTCGAGCCCGTGCATGGCTCTGCGCCAGACATTGCAGGCAAAGGCATTGCCAACCCCATTGGCCAAATTTGGTGTGGCGCAATGATGCTTGAATTTTTAGGCCATAAGGATGCACACGATGCTGTGATGGCTGCGATTGAGAAAGTGCTTGACCCTAAGAGTGGCGCGCCTAAGACACCAGATATTGGTGGTAACGCGAGTACGTCAGATGTGGGTCGTGCCATTGCAGATGCCTTGTGATTTTTAGCTTCAAAAAACGACTAGAATTCTTTTTACACCGTGTTTGATGACAACATTCGCGGTATCTAACTCCTACTAACATCACATCTCATTGAGAGGGGATTTTTGTGAATAAGACAGAACTGATTGAGCACATTGCCAAGCACGCAGACATTTCTAAAGCTGCTGCCACCCGCGCACTCGAGTCCACCATCGGTGCAGTGAAAACCACCTTGAAAAAGGGCGGCACAGTTTCATTGGTAGGTTTCGGTACATTCGCAGTGGGCAAGCGCGCTGCTCGCACGGGCCGTAACCCACGCACAGGCGAAGCGATCAAAATCAAAGCTGCCAAGGTGCCTAAGTTCCGTCCAGGCAAGGGTTTGAAAGACGCCTTGAACTAATTAACGGTTTCGGTTGGGTGCTTAGCTCAGTTGGCAGAGCGGCTGCCTTACACGCAGTAGGTCGGCGGTTCGACCCCGTCAGCACCCACCACCCATTAAAAAGGCGAACTCAAAGGTTCGCCTTTTTTCTTGGCTTCTCACACTTCACGATGAGTTCCTCACATGTTTGATTTTGTTCGCAAGCACACACGGGTCATGCAGTTTTTGCTGTTCCTGTTGATCTTCCCGTCTTTTGTTTTGTTTGGCCTTGAAGGCTACAACCGCTTCCGTGAAGGTGGTGCCGCTGTTGCCAGCGTGAATGGGCAAGACATCACCCAAGGCGAATGGGATGCAGCGCACCGCAGCCAAGTTGAGCGCATGCGCAGCAGCATGCCCAATGTGGACGTGAAGTTGTTCGACACACCTGAAGCCAAATACAGCACGCTGGAGCGCTTGGTGCGTGACCGCTTGTTGCAAGTGGCTGCTAGCCAGCTGCGCTTGGGCGCCAGCGATAGTCGCTTGGCCGCTGAACTGCAACAAAATCCCACCATCGCGGCTTTGCGCCGTGCCGATGGCACTTTGGACATGGACCGCTATCGCCAACTGTTGGCCACTCAAGGCATGTCGCCTGAGTCGTTTGAAGCGCAAGTGCGCGCTGACTTAGCTTCACGCCAAGTCATGTCCGGCGTGGGCGTGACGAGCTTTAGTTCGGCCGCATTGGCGGACGTGACTTTGAACGCTTTTTACGAGCAACGCCAAGTGCAAGTGGCACGCTTTGCACCGGTTGACTTTGTGGGTCAAATCAACCCCACCGACGCTGAGCTAGAGACTTATTACAAAGCAAATGCCGACAAGTTTCAGTCGGCCGAACGTGCGGACATCGAATATGTGGTGTTGAACTTGGCCGCCGTGCAAAAAGACATCGTGGTGCCTGAGGCTGACCTCAAGACTTACTTTGAACAAAACGCAGCACGCTTGGCTGGCCTAGAAGAACGCCGTGCCAGCCACATCTTGATCAATGCCGGCAAAGCTTTGCCTGTCGCTGAGCGCGATGCTGCGCGCGCCAAGGCGCAAGCCCTGTTGGCCGAAGTGCAAAAGTCGCCAACGCAGTTTGCTGAGTTGGCCCGTAAAAATTCGCAAGACACAGGGTCTGCCGCCAAAGGTGGTGACCTTGATTTCTTTGGCCGTGGTGCCATGGTCAAGCCGTTTGAAGAAGCTGCTTTTGCCCTGAAAAAAGGCGAGACCAGCGGCGTGGTGGAAACTGAGTTTGGCTTTCACATCATTCGCCTGACCGACATCAAGCAGCCTGAGCAAAAAAGCTTTGAATCGCAACGCGCCAAGCTGGAGCAGGAAGTGCGTGCCCAATTGGCCCAACGCAAATTTGCCGAAGCCGCTGAACAGTTCACCAACATCGTGTATGAACAGTCTGACAGCTTGAAGCCCGCAGCGGACCGTCTGAAGCTAGATGTGCAGCGTGTCAGCAACTTGGGCCGCGAGCCCGTAGCTGGCAACACTGCTGCTAACAACCCCAAGCTCCTGGCAGCGGTGTTCTCGCAAGACTCGATCGAGAAAAAACGCAACACCGAAGCGGTGGAGTTAGCCCCTAACGTGTTGGCTGCTGCGCGAATCATCAACTACAACCCAGCTCGCACCTTGCCGTTGGATGAAGTCAAAGCCCGCGTGCGCGAGCAAGTGGTGGCCCAACAATCTTCCGAGCGAGCACGCTCAGAAGGCACGGCCAAATTGGCCGAGTGGAAGGCCAGTCCAGATGCTGCCAAACTGCCCAGCGCCTTTGTGGTGTCGCGTGAATCAAAGCAAGCGCAGCCCACCGCCTTGGTAGAAGCGGCCTTGCGTGCCAGCACGCAAACCTTGCCCGCATGGGTGGGTGTGGACTTAGGCACCAGTGGCTACGCCGTGGTGAAGGTTGAAAAAGTATTGCCCCGTGATGCGGCCAACGCAGCAAGCGCAACCCGCGAACGCGACCAATACGCTCAGTGGTGGGCTTCGGCCGAAGGCTTGGCCTACTACAAGCTATTAAAAGAAAAATTCAAGGCAGAAATCAAAATAGCTAGGTTATAATTTTTCCTCTACGGTGGCTGTAGCTCAGTTGGTAGAGTCCAGGATTGTGATTCCTGTTGTCGTGGGTTCGAGCCCCATCAGCCACCCCAGTATTTATGCGGGCTCCCTAAGGAGCCCGTTTTTATTTACAGCACTGTATATTTAAAATTTTAAATACTCCCCCTACTGATCAAGCTTTTTACCTTAGCCGAGGAAGCAATCAGGGGCTCAAGTAGAGAGATCATGAAGCCCGAATCAGTCAGGGCAATTTTGATTAGCGTGTCATATCTCGTGCGATTGGCTCGTAGTTGGCAGGCTGTTGATCAACTATCTATTCCTAACCATTTGAAGATGGACAGTACGGCATATCACTGCTTACGCAGGGGAACTGCTAGCCTTAGAGCAGTCACGCACAAGTAGTGGGCTGAAATCAGGACTAATTTTTAAATGTTTAACCGTGCGCTTTTCTTTTTGTTTAACTACCCAAGTAGGCTGCTATTAATTCCTTGGGAATTTGAGCGCGTGCATTTAAGCTGATCGATTTAACGCACTTGTGAAAAGCCTGGATATCCAACGCATCTTTGGTTAAAACATTCACGCCAATGTCATTCATACGCGCAAGGGCGACGGCGTCTTGCTCCGCAGCTAATTGACGTTGAAGTGCAGTAGACGTATTGACTGCATGCGCAAGTAGTTGGCGCTCTTCTTGATCCAATGTGTTGTACCAAGCTTTCGGACACACCAGCAGAAGTACGCCATAGAAATGGTGCGTCAAGCTGACATAAGCATGGTGCTTCCAAAGCTCAAATCCCATGTAGTTGGTTAATGGATTTTCTTGGGCTTGTACAACATCTTGCTGTATCCATGCCACTAAATCTTTGACGTCACTTGTGAGGGCTTGAAAGCCAATAGCATCTAAAGTGGCTCTGTAGAGTGTGCTGTCGAGTGTGCGAATTTTCAAGCCGACCGCATCTGTTGGGTGTTGGATAGGACGCACTGCATTCGACAAATGCCTAAATCCGTTATCCCAAAAGCCCAATACATGAAACCCCGTTTTTTGGCCAACCGCCTTAGTGAGTATTTCGCCAGCAGAACGGTCTAACGCCGAGAGAGCGGTCTCGCGGTTATCCACCGTGAATGGCAGCTCAAGCACTTCAAGTTCAGGAACCCTTGCTGACAAATAGCCTGAGGCCATGTAGCCGATATGACGCGAGCCGTTCTCGATCGACACGAATAAATCTGCTGCTTTTTCTTGATGCTCGGTGACGTTGGGAATCCAGTCGATGTCTGACTTCCATCCGTTAATCTTGAGTGTTTTAACGAGACAAGCTAAGCCCTGAGTCAGAATGGAAGAGGGGCCTTGGTACCCCGCGATACGCAACATGAAAACGCTTTAACCTTGGATATTGGCGTCTTGAATAATCTTTTTCCACCGTTGGAAATCAGACTCGACGATACGTTCTAACTGCTTGGCAGTTTTTGGCCAAGGCTCAAGTCCTGAGCGAATCAGTTGCACTTGAAAGTCTCGGTCTTCACTGATAGATTGCGCTTCACGCTTCAGTATCTCCACCACATCAGACGGAACATCTTTGTGAAAAAATAAAGCAATCCAAGACGAATAGTCGTAATTAGCAACGCCTTGCTCTTGCATGGTGGGTATGTCTCTAAATTGCGCATGCCTTTCAGTTCCGCAATAGCCTATTAGGCGAACTTTTCCGTCTGACAAAAATGGTTGCGCTAATGAGAGTGCCATTGACATCACTTGAACTTCCCCTGAAGCCACTGCCAATGCCGCTTGGCTTGCGCCCCGATAGGGTATGTGTGTGAGTTGCGTGTTGGTGAAAGACTTAAACATCTCGGTGGCTAAATGTTGTGGGCTACCAACCCCGCCAGATGAATAGGTAACAGGTGCCGCTTTATTTTTTGCTTGTTGGATGAGGTCTTGCACATTCTTAATTTTTGAGCCGCCAGGAACAGCAAAAAAAGTTGGGATATTGGCGACGCCTGCAACAGGTACAAAATCTTTACGCGTGTCCACTTTCATATTTTTTGCTTGTAAGTGGGGCAAGATTGTCATGATGCTGTTGTTGAGTGCAGCCACCACCAGTCCATCAGTTCTGGCTTTACTCAAACGATCGAGTCCTACGAGTCCAGCAGCAGCTGCGACATTTTCAACAGCAAAGCCTTGGCCGAGTTTTTGTGTCAAGCGCTCAGCCATATGTCGAATAGCCACATCGGACGCGCTGCCCGCTTGCAAGGGGACGATTATGGTAGAGGGACTACTTGGATATTTTTGCGCCCAAGAATAGGCGCTTACCAAAGGTAAAGTTACCAGGGGAAGAAAGTTGCGGCGTTTCATACAGTCCTTTGGTTGACTATGGTTTTGATTATCTGTGTTCATTTAAGAAACCGCAACTGCATTTTCGATATCAGGTAATCATGTGGCTGCTTGTAGGAAAAAAAAAGATAAAGAGAATGGTGCTACGGATTAAAAGAGAAAGCACCGAAACCAACGAGGGAAAGCTATGCCAATTCCATTGCTTTAGGCGAGATAGTCGGCATCAAGGTCACGTTGTTGGTGGAGCAGTGCACTGGTTGCCCAAGGCGCTGCCCCAATATTTATGCGCCCTAGCGATCTTTTCGGTTTCTAGGGTGCTTTTCATTTGCAGTCAATACCACCGTTATACCGATCTGGATGCTGAGATTTTTTCCATTCATCGTGGCCTCCAGCCTTTGTGCCTAGAACCAATCAACTATTGTGGTGAATTGAAGTCGCCCATGTAATGAAATCAATCATTTTCATCACGGGGGTTATATGCAGTTATCGGCGGATTCAAGGACGAAGTGCAACACGCTTTAACGAGGCATGGAATACCTCGTGAGGTGTCTTGAATCCTAGTCGCTTTCTGGGGCGGTGATTCAATCGGTTTTCAATCATAGTCAATTCCTCATCCGTCACGGTTT
>NZ_JAVKLM010000037.1:0-72309 GCF_031539105.1 Limnohabitans sp. | reverse complement strand
GTTGCGCGGCTTGGGTACCGCGGCTTACACAAGCTGGGGGAACAGAAAACGTCAGCCCCCGCACCCACTCCGCGCAACAGTGGCACAACAACACTCCAATCCCCACATATGTCAGCCGCCGCACCCAAGCCGCGCAACTGTGGCACAACAACAGTCCAATCCAAACTTCTGTCAGCCGCAGTCTGTGGGTGGAGGGTGTGGGCAGGTGACTTTTTCTGGTACCCCAGAATGTGGAACCTGCCCACACCCTCTGCTCACAGCGAGCTCAGAAACAACAGCAACTTTCGTCGACAATCACGACATGACGCAAGAAATCACCATCACAAGACCCGACGACTGGCACCTGCACGTGCGCGATGGCGCTGCACTCAACACCGTAGTGCCCCACACCGCAGCCGAGTTTGGCCGCGCCGTCATCATGCCCAACCTCAGGCCCCCCGTCACCACAGCCGCGCAAGCCTTGGCCTACAAAGAGCGCATCTTGGCTGCAGTGCCTCAAGGTGTGAACTTCGAGCCCTTGATGACGCTCTACCTCACCGACAACTTGCCCGCCGACGAAATTGCCCGCGCCAAAGACGCTGGTGTGGTCGCCGCCAAGCTCTACCCCGCAGGCGCCACCACCAACAGCGATGCTGGTGTGACGGACATGCGCAAGACCTACAAAACACTCGAAGCCATGCAAAAGGCGGGCATGCTGTTGTTGGTGCACGGCGAAGTCACCAGCAGCGACATCGACTTGTTTGACCGCGAAGCCGTGTTCATCGACACACAGCTCATTCCGCTGCGCAAAGACTTCCCTGAACTCAAAATTGTGTTCGAGCACATCACCACAGCCGAGGCCGCGCACTACGTGGCCGAGAGCGAAAAATACACGGGTGCCACCATCACCGCGCACCACTTGCTGTACAACCGCAACGCCATCTTTACGGGTGGCATTCGCCCGCATTACTACTGCTTGCCTGTGTTGAAGCGCGAGACGCATCGTCAAGCCTTGGTTACAGCGGCTATCAGTGGCTCGCCTAAATTTTTCTTAGGCACCGACAGTGCGCCACATCCCGCACAGCTCAAAGAACACGCCACGGGCTGCGCTGGTTGCTACACCGCACACGCAGCCATGCCCATGTATGCCGAAGCGTTTGACAACGCAGGCGCGCTCGACAAGCTCGAAGGCTTCGCCAGCTTCTACGGCGCAGACTTTTACGGTCTGCCACGCAATACTGGCACGCTCACCTTGCGCAAAGAGAGCTGGACACCGCCCGAAAGCTTTGCATTTGGCGAAGCCGACTTGAAGCCATTGCGCTCTGGCGAGGCATTGCCTTGGCGCGTGATCTAACTTCAAAAGCAGATGGCTTTGCAGGCGCTGTTTTAGCCGACATCGATTGGTCCCAACCTTGGTTCGCCCCCTGGCGCGAACTGGGTGAGTCCACTGCACGCCAAGCACTGCAACAGCAAAGCGTCGCCGAAGCCCTGAACGAAAACACACACACAGCTAAGCGCGAGGACAGCGCGGGCTCGGGTGATATTGCGAGCGTAGCGAGCGTGAACACGACCCGTGCTGGCCTCGCGCTTGGCGACGCCAACGCAGTGAAGTTCGTCCCTCAGTCAGCCTTGCCCGAAGGCCAAGCCTACGAAGACTTCATCTTCAAAACAGCCCAAGTCCCCACCCGTGACGGCCTGCACGACTTCTTCAATGGCCTGTGCTGGCAACGCTTCCCGCTGGCCAAGCGCCGCTTGAACCAACTGCAAGCCGCAGAGATCAACACCCAAGGCGTTCGCGCCACACGCGGCCCTGTGCGTGATGCGCTCACGCTGTTTGATGAAAACGTGGTGCTCATGCATGCGCCCGATGCGGTGTGGGCCGCGTTGCAAACGCGTGATTGGCTCAAGCTGTTTGTGGATTTACGCGCGCAATGGCAACACGTTCACCTTGTGTTGTTTGGCCATGCCTTGTTGGAAAAACTGGTCACGCCCTACAAGTCCATCACGGCGCATGTGTACCGAGTGGACAACAACGTCAACCCGCACGACGAAGCTGCGTTAGACGCGTGGTTGGTGCAAGACCTCCAGCCTGCCAAACTTGCCACCAAACCTTATGAGCCTTTGCCAGTGTTGGGCGTTCCCGGCTGGTGTGTTGACAACGCTGAGCGGGCTTATTACGAAGACACGAATGTCTTTCGCCCCAAGCGCGAAATCTCAAGCTGATAGATCACCCGCATACCCTGTCACTTGGCTTAGTTTTTGTGTGGCTTTTTGACGCGCCACCATTGACTTGCAAGAATTCACCCCTACCATTCTTGAGCGCGTATTTTTGTATTCCGCGCTGAAAAGGAAACCATGAAACGCATTCTTCTGTTCGTCCTCACCAACCTCGCCGTCATGGTGGTGCTAGGGGTCGTCGCCAGTTTGCTGGGCGTCAACCGCTTTCTCACCGCCAACGGTTTGAACCTGTCTGCCTTGCTGGGCTTCTCGCTCATCATGGGTTTCGGCGGCGCATTCATTTCACTCTTGATGAGCAAGCCCATGGCCAAGTGGAGCACGGGCGCCCACGTCATCAACCAACCCGCCAACCAAGACGAAGCGTGGTTGGTCAGCGTAGTTCAGCGCTTGTCTGAGCGCGCTGGCATCACCATGCCCGAAGTGGCGATTTACGAAGGCGAGCCCAACGCGTTTGCAACCGGCGCATTCAAAAACTCAGCCTTGGTGGCTGTGTCCACTGGCTTGCTGCAGGGTATGACCAAAGAAGAAATTGAAGCCGTGTTGGGCCATGAAATTGCCCACGTGGCCAACGGTGACATGGTCACACTCACGCTGATCCAAGGCGTGCTCAACACCTTTGTGGTGTTCTTGAGCCGCGTCATCGGCTACTTTGTGGACAGCATGTTGCGCAGCAAAGATGACGAATCTACCGGCCCCGGCATGGGCTACTACATCACCAGTTTTGTGCTGGACATCTTGCTTGGCTTCGTGGCCAGCATGATCGTGGCATGGTTCAGCCGCTACCGCGAGTTCGCTGCGGATGAAGGCTCTGCCAAGCTCTTGGGTAACAAGCAACCCATGATCAACGCTTTGGCCCGATTGAACAGCATGCAAGCAGGCGAGTTGCCCACCAGCGTGGCAGCGATGGGCATCACGGGTGGCTTGGGCAAATTGTTTGCCTCACACCCACCGTTGGAAGAGCGCATTGCGGCTTTGCAAAATGCACAAGGCTAAATGTTGTGTGCACCAAGAACGACGCACGAAAAGGGCATGTTTGAGATGAAGTTTTTCCTGTGAGCCAACCCTCATCACCCTGGACGGTCGCCCCTGTGCAAGCAGTGGCGACCGTTGCCATTCAGCCTGCTGCTGAACTCACGCCTGCACAAAAACGTTTCAACACGTTACTGGCGCGCGTGTCGGCGTTGTCTGATTCCATCGCCACGTTAGAGGCGTTGTCTACGCAGCACCGCAGCAGTCACTTAACCGCGATGAGTGCGTTGAAGACCCAAGCAGACGCTGCGCGCAAAAACCTGTTGTTGTTTTTAGATGGCCGTTTGCATCAGGCAGAGCTCACTGCCACACACCGACGCAGCGCTATGCAAATCATCTTGGCCTTGTGCGAAGCGCTGGAACACAAGAACGATGTGCAAGTGCAAGCTGTGTTCAACCAACACCACAGCGAAGAAGACGCGCAAGCCTTGGCCGAAGAAGCGCGTGCAGGAGCCGAACACGCCAAAGCCGTGTTTGAAGATTTATTCGGCAAGCCCTTGCATGGTGCTGATGATTTGCACACGGCAGAGGCGGTGTTTGAAGAAGGCCTTCGTCAATACCGCGAACAGCAGCAGCGCCTCGAAGACAAGCGCCAAGCGAAGAAGGCGAAGAAAAAACCAGCTGCGCGTCAGCTCAAAGACGCGCAGCAAAAAATGGACGCCAACACTGCGCTGCGCACGGTGTATCGCCAACTCGCCAGCGCTTTGCACCCTGACCGCGAACCCGATGAGGCCGAGCGCTTGCGCAAAACCGCGTTGATGAGCGAAGTCAACGCTGCGTATGACCGAAAGAACTTGTCTGAGCTGCTGAAGCTCCAATTGCAACTGGCACAGATCGACAGTGCGGCCTTGAGCCGCATCGCCGACGACAAACTCAACGCCATGTGCTTGCTGCTCAAAGAGCAAGTCGAAGCGCTGGAAGAAGACGAGGCACAAGCCCAGTTTGAAATTCGCCACTACCTGGGTGTGAATGAGCTAGACCACATCAGTGCCGAGAGCTTGGCGCGTGCAATGGCGATTCAGCTGCGCGACAAAGGGCAGGAGGTCGACACGCTAGAGCGGGATCTGCGACGCATTCAAAACGAAGCAGAGCTCAAGCGTTGGCTCAAAGAGCAAGCGCAGCTGGCCAAAGAAGCGCGGGCTGAGTTGACCGATTTGGATCGCTTGTTAGGTCGTTAACCCGCAATATCAGGCTCAACCAACTTGGCCAATTGTTCCAATGATTCTTGCCATCCGAGGTAGCACATCTCCAAAGGAATGACATCTGGAATGCCTGCTTGGGTGACGTTCAGCTCAGTGCCGCAGATCACAGGCGTGAGCGACACCGTCACCTCCAGCACGCCGGGCAAGTTGGGGTCTTCAAACTTGTCGGTGTAGCGGATGCGTTGGTTAGGCACGAGCTCTAGGTACTCACCACCAAACGAATGGCCATTGCCACTACCGAAGTTGTGAAACGACATGCGGAAGGTGCCGCCTACTTTTGCATCGAGGTGATGCACGGTGCAGGTGAAGCCATAGGGCGGCAGCCACTTGGCCAAAGCGCTGGCTTCTATAAAGGCGCGATAGACCTTGTCGGTTGACGTTTTCAAAACGCGATGAAGGTGAACACTTCGACCAGACATGTCGATCTCCTTGAAAGAGTTTTTAGATACTTGCAGCGCTTAAACCGGCAAGTAACCTTCCACCGACAAGTAGCGCTCGCCCGTGTCGTAGTTAAAGCCCAGCACGGTCGCGCCTGCTGGAATCTCTGGCAGCTTTTGTGCAATCGCAGCCAGCGTCGCGCCAGAAGAGATACCTACCAACAAACCTTCTTCAGCAGCGCTGCGTCGGCCCATTTCGCGTGCGGCGTCGGCTTCTACTTGAATCACACCGTCTAGCAAAGAAGTGTCTAAGTTTTTAGGAATGAAGCCCGCGCCAATACCTTGAATAGGGTGGGGCGCAGGTACGCCGCCTGAGATGACGGGCGAGGCAGTGGGCTCTACCGCATACACCTTCAAGTTGGGCCACTTGGCTTTGAGCACTTTGGCGGCGCCCGTTAAGTGGCCACCGGTGCCCACGCCGGTGATGAGTACGTCCACACCTTCGGGGAAGTCGGCCATGATTTCTTGCGCGGTGGTGCGTACGTGCACGTCGATGTTGGCGGGGTTTTCAAACTGCTGTGGAATCCATGCGCCTGGTGTTTGTGCAGCCAGTTCTTCGGCACGGGCAATCGCGCCCTTCATGCCTTTTTCGCGAGGCGTCAAATCAAACGATGCGCCATAGGCCAACATCAAACGACGACGCTCAATGCTCATGCTGTCGGGCATGACCAAGATGAGTTTGTAGCCTTTCACAGCGGCCACCATCGCCAAGCCTACGCCCGTGTTGCCAGAAGTGGGTTCGATGATGGTGCCACCTGCTTTGAGCGCGCCCGACTTTTCGGCCGCTTCCACCATGGCCAAGGCGATGCGGTCTTTGATGGAGCCACCGGGGTTGGTGCGCTCGGACTTGATCCACACCTGGTGCGTGTTGCCAAACAGGCGGTTGATGCGAATGTGGGGCGTGTTACCGATGGTGTCTAAAACGCTGAGGGCTTTCATGGGTTGCTCCTTGAAGAAATAATTTGTCTCGCGACGGCTTCGCCTACTTTAATGCCATCCACTCCCGCCGACAAAATGCCGCCGGCATAGCCCGCGCCTTCACCTGCAGGGTACAGGCCAAAGAGCGTGGGGCTTTGCAAGCTGTCGTCTTCGCGGGCAATGCGCAGCGGCGATGAGGTGCGAGTTTCCACGCCTGTCATCACGGCGTCGTGCATGTCAAAGCCTTTGATTTTTTGGCCAAACACGGGCAGCGCTTCGCGCATGGCGGTGATGGCGTAGCTGGGCAATGCACTGTTCAGGCTCACCATCTTCACGCCCGGTTTGTACGAGGGCTCCACGCTGCCCAGCGCGGTCGATGCACGGTCTGCCACAAAGTCGCCCACCAGTTGCGCAGGCGCTTCGTAGCTGCTGCCGCCTAGTGTGTAGGCATGTGCTTCGAGTTGGCGTTGCAGCACCAAGCCTGCCAGCGGGTGGTAGCCACCGGGTGCATCGTGTGTGGTGTGGCGCACGGCGTTGCCGAGCTCTTGGCCCAGTTCGGCTTCAAAGGCGGCGGGATCGCTGGGGTAATCGCTGGGGTCAATGCCCACCACAATGCCTGCGTTGGCGTTGCGCTCAGCCCTTGAGTATTGGCTCATGCCGTTGGTCACGACGCGACCTGCTTCGCTGGTGGCGGCTACCACGGTGCCACCGGGGCACATGCAAAAGCTATACACGGCGCGACCGTTTTCAGCGTGGTGCACCAATTTGTAGTCTGCCGCACCCAGCAGCGCGTGGCCTGCGTGTTGGCCCCAGCGTGCGCGATCAATCACGCCTTGTGGGTGCTCAATGCGCACACCCACAGAAAACGGTTTGGCTTCCATCGCCACCGCATGGCGATGCAGCATGGTGAAGGTGTCGCGCGCGCTGTGGCCCAGGGCGATCACCACCTGGCGAGCGGGCAGGGTGTAGGTTTCGTCGCTGGCGTGGTTGTGAATGCGCAGGGCTCGGATGGCTCTCGTGGAAGAACCGGTATCTTCGTAGTCGATGTCCACCACGCGTTGTTCAAAGCGCACCTCGCCACCCAAGCGAATGATTTCTTCGCGCAGACCTTCTACCACTTTCACCAGCTTGAAGGTGCCGATGTGTGGGTGCGCAGTGAACAAAATTTCTTCGGGTGCGCCAAAGCGCACAAACTCGTTCATCACTTTGCGGCCCAAGTGGCGTGGGTCTTTGATTTGGCTGTACAGCTTGCCGTCTGAAAACGTCCCTGCACCGCCTTCGCCAAATTGCACATTGCTCTCGACGTTCAAAATCTTTTTGCGCCACAGGCCCCAGGTGTCTTTGGTGCGTTGGCGCATGGAGGTGCCGCGCTCAATCACGATGGGCTTGAAGCCCATTTGTGCCAACACCAGTGCCGCAAAAATACCGCACGGTCCAAAGCCCACCACCACGGGGCGTTCGCCTTCGTTTGTCCCCCAATCGCCCGACGCATGTGTGGGCGCCTGCCATGTCATGTTGGGCGTGGGCTGGATGTGCGAGTTCTTTTCGTACTTGGCCAACAAGGCTGACTCTTGTGTCGCGTCAGCCAATGTGATGTCCACGATGTAGACCACCAGCAAGTTTTGCTTGCGTGCGTCAAAGCTGCGCTTGAACACCTCTAGCGTGGCGATGGCGTCTGTTGATATGCCTAAAGCTTCAGCAGCTAACGTGCGAAGTGCATCAATCGGGTGAGGAGGAAGCTGGCGGTCTGCCTCGGTTTCAGCGGGCGCATCGGCAGCGCGGCGTTGTTCGACGGGAAGGGCAGACAGTGGGAGTTTGAGTTCTGAGAGTCGAATCACAAGCGTGTGGCCCGTGGTGATCGGGCAAGTTATGTCGAGGACCTTGATTATCCGTCGATAATCAAGCTGTGAAGCTCGCTAGGCCGTCGCTGGTGCAATCTGGGAAACCAGGCACTGGAGGAACGTCCGGACTGCGTAGGACAGCGTAAGAGGTAACACCTCTCCACCGTGAGGTGAGGATTAGAGCAACAGAGACGAGCCGCTTAAGTGCGGGTGAAACGGGCAATCTCTACGCGCAGCAATACCAAGTAGGCCAACGTTGAGGCGGTTCGCTGAGTTGGCGGGTAGGTAGCACCGAGCCGAGTGGGTGACCCTCGGCCCAGATTAATGACGGTCACGCCGTGGGCAACCACGGTGCACAGAATCCGGCGTATCGGCGAGCTTCACACTTTTCTTTTTAATCATTGCCGCAGATGTCAGACACCACTTCCACCGCCGGCTTTGAGCAACCCATCGTCCACGAAACCGCACTCAGCAAATCGATGGTGTTTTCAGACATCGACATCCAAAGCCGCATGAGTGTGGCGCGTCCCGATGAGCTTCAGTTTGAATACACACGTTTGATGATGGGCGTGTTGTTGTTTCAGCCACAGCCTAAACGCATCTTGATGGTTGGCTTGGGCGGCGGTTCACTCGCTAAGTTTTGTTACAAGCATTTGCCCGAGGCGCACATCACGGTGGTGGAGATCAACCCACACGTCATTGCGTTGCGCCAAATTTTTTGCATTCCCGATGACGATGCGCGCTTTCAAGTGGTGCAAATGGATGCCGCGTACTTCATGGCGCAGACCGAGCAAACCTTTGACGTGGTTTTTGTCGATGGCTTTGACCAACATGGCATGCCTGAGCAGTTGTGTTCGCCGCAGTTTTATTCAGACTGTCGCCGCGTGTTGCGTCATGGCGGGGTGGCCGTGGCCAACCTGCACCGCTTCAGCGCCTACCGCGATGTGTATGTGGACCGCATCGAGGCAGCCTTTGATTGCGCGTCTGACGACGCAATGTGGGTAGTCAATGCGCCGGGTACCACCAACTGCGTGGTGTTTGCCTTGCATGGGTTTTCTAAAGACACCAAGCTCGGTTACAGCAAACACAAGCCTGCGCACATGAGTGAGGACGCATGGGCGCAAATTTCGCCCAGTGTGGCGCGAACGTTTTTAGCAACGCAAGAAAAGACGAAGGATTAATGCGCCGCCCATTCGATGACGCGATGTTCGCGCGTGACGTGGGTGCTGGTGAAGCCTTTTTGTGAAAAGTAGGCCACCATGGTTTGCCTAAATTCTTCAGGGCCCACCGTGCGCAGATTGAATTCCCCGTTGAAGCCTTGTGTGTCTTTTTTGAACTCCACTGCAGCCAGCTGGCGCGAGGTGAGGTGGGCCAAGCTGCACAACCAGTGAAACGTGCGAGCAGGAATGCGAGAGCCGGTGGCCACCGCCACGATCACATCTTCACCTTGCCACTGCAGTTGGTCGGTCATGACGATGACGCCTGACTGGTCGGGCCGCATGGCGTAAGGCAGCAACGAGCCTTCTTGTCGCCATGCACAGTGAAAATTTCGGCAAGGATCTTGGGGGCGTTCGTTGTAAATATCGCAGCCTTCGTTGGTGCAGTGCGTGCAGGCTGTGCCTAGGTGAGCTTTGGCAAGAGGGTTGTCAATGTCGAGCCAGCCTTCGCAGCAGGCGGTGCAAGGCTGGCAGTTTCTTGTGTTGATCGCTGGCATACGCCAACGTTAATGAGTATGTCGTTTTGCATGGGTGACGTCTGCGTCATCCGAACGGGGAATGACTTAAATGTCATCCATGGGCGAGGTTGCGAATGCGCGCCACATGCGCCAAGAGCGATCGCATGGCCACTGGCCACAAGCGCGGCGGCACATCGTCGTACGCCAGTTTGACCCAGTCTTCCATGCTGCCTTCAGTATGCTGTTGCATGACCTTCAAAATTTTGGCTTCGCGTTTGAGGCGGTGCGCTTTGAGGTGTTGGATGCAGGCACGCGCGTCGTGCGGTGCGTCCCACACGTTGCCCAGCACATAGCCATGCGCGGGCAGAATAAAGTCGATGCGGTCTTGCTCGCAAGCCGCCAGCAGTTTGTCGAGTGAATTCAAGTAGTCGGTCATATTGCCATCTGGCGGGTCGACGACGGTGGTGCTGCCGTTGAGCACATGGTCGCCGCTGAACAACAAGCCGTCTTCTTCTAATACCAAGCACAAATGGTTGGCGGCGTGGCCCGGTGTGTGAATGACACGCAAGGTGTGCATGACGCCATTCATGACCCCGCTGCCTTGCAATACCAAACGCTCCCCATCTTCAAGCTCGCGGTCAGGTGTGAACGCACTGGCTGCGCGAGCGGTGGGGTGTGAAGCCAAACCAAGAATAGGCGGCGTATGCCCATGTTGTGTGCACATGGCTTGCAGCGGCGCAGCACCCGGCGAGTGGTCGGGGTGCGAGTGGGTGCACACGATATAACGAATGTTGCCGCCTGCGGTACGCCACAAACGGTCCAAGTGTTCTGTGTCTGCGGGACCAGGGTCGATGACGGCGTAGCCCGTGTCGGGGTCTCCCACCAAATAGCTGTTGGTGCCGGGGCCGGTCATCACGCCTGGGTTAGGGGCGGTGAGACGCTGCACGTTTTTCAGCAGCAGCACGGGTTGGTCGGTCACCCAGTCGAGGTGGTGCAGCATTTGCCCATCGGGGCAGGTGAGGGCAAGTTCACCAAACGGCGCTTCATGCTCCATGTAGCGTGCCTCTTTGCCGCTTAGCCAGCCCGCACGTGGACAGCTGGTGAACCACGGTTGCTCGGTGGCGCAGTCGGCCAACACGCTGTCGACCGTGGCGTAACTTTGCAAACGCTCCAGTGTTTTGATGGTGGGGTAGATGATGAAGAAGTTGCCTTTGGCGTGGCGTGCGAGTGCGTCGACAGGTCGCACCCACTCTGGGGAAAATTGTTCCTTTTCGTCGGCCACGGGTGTTTGCGCATCGGGCATACGGGCCACCAAGAACGGCACGTCAAAGCGGCGGGGCAGGTCGCGATCGGTGATCCAGTGAGCGAGTACAAACACTTCGTCTGCGGCAAGCGTCAGGCCGCGTTTTGCACATTGCTCAGCAAAGCCACCCCCCGAAGCTTGGCGGTCAAGTGCGGCAATGTCTGCGGCGTTGGCCATTTGCCCGTTGGCGTGGCGCGCTAGCAAGATACCCAGCTCTTCAAAGCTTTCGCGAATGGCAGCAATGGCTTGGGTCAGGTACAAATCGCTTTGTGTGGCTCGGCGCTTGGCATCGTGGTGAGACAGCGCGTCAGCGGCGTCAATGCCACCGCCAGGAAACACATAAGCACCCGGTGCAAAGCTGGCTGTCATTGAGCGGCGCGTCATCAGCACTTCTAGGCCCTGCGGGCTGTCGCGCAGCAACAGCACGGTGGCAGCGGGCAACACGGGTGCGGGTTCTTTGTGGGGGTGGAGGAGTTGGGTCGATCGGGCCATCGGCAGATTATGGAGAGCTTGCATACCTAGCGTTTACCCTTGCGTAAAAGCCACAGATGCAGGTTGTCGACTTTTGCTCACAATTTGCCTAAGACAGTTTTTATATTAGGAGTGACCTGCATGCAACGACGCACATTCAAAACCGCTCTGGGTTTTGCCCTGACTTTGGCCGCGCTCAGCGTGCCCCAATTGGCTGTCGCGCAAGCGTGGCCGACCAAGCAACCCATCAAACTGGTAGCGGTGTTTCCACCAGGCGGCTCGGTCGACCAAGTGGCCCGCATCATTGGTCAGCCTTTGTCACAGCAACTCGGTCAATCGGTGATTGTGGAAAACCGTGGCGGCGCATCAGGTGCCATTGGCACTGCTGCTGTGGCTCAGTCGGCACCCGATGGCTACACATTCGCGGTGGTGTTTGACACCCACGGTGTGAACCCCGCCCTCAACCCGAGCCTGCCCTACGACAGCAAAAAAGACCTGACACCTCTGGTGTTGGTGGGCACATCGCCCATGGTGCTTGCCACACATGTCAACTCTGAATACAAAACTTTCAAAGACGTGATGGATGCTGCCAAGGCTAAGAAAAACGTGAGCTTTGGCTCGATTGGTAACGGCAGCTTGGGCCATTTGGCCATGGCCTTGTTGGCCAAAGATGCCAATGTGGAATGGACGCACATTCCCTACAAAGGCGGCGGCCCCATGATGAGTGACGCCATTTCTGGCCATGTACCTTTGTCTATCGGCTCGGTGTTTGTGACCAAACCCCATATTGACAGTGGCCGTATGCGCCCATTGGCTGTGACCACCACCAAGCGCGCAGCTGATTTGCCCAACGTCCCCACCATCGCTGAAAACGGCTACCCAGGCTTTGAAGCCCCTGCTTGGTGGGCTGTGTTGGCACCGGCCAAGACGCCACCCGAGATCGTGAAGCGCATGAACGAAGAACTCAACAAAGTGTTGAAGAACCCAGAAGTGGCTAAAAAGCTCGATGCGCAAGGCATTGACATCATGGGAGGCACCCCAGCACAAGCTGGTGCTTTCATCGACAAGCAGATGGGCATTTGGTCCAAGGTGGTGAAAGACAACAACATCAAAGCTGATTGATGCGTTTGAAGCTTTTGTGAATTTAGATTTATTTTTTGACTCAGCCTATCTGCCCTATGCGGCAGTGGGCGCACTTCTTGTAGGTTTGTCAAAAGGGGGATTGCCGTCAACGGGATCGTTGGCGGTTCCTATCTTGTCCCTCATCATGTCGCCCATCAAGGCTGCGACTTTGTTGTTGCCCATCTATGTGATTTCTGATGTTGTGGGCGTTTGGTTGTATCGAAAAAACTTCAGCCCTTGGAATTTGAAGGTGTTGATACCTGCCGGCGTGTTTGGCGTGTTTGTGGGTTGGCTCACGGCATCGGTGATTCCCGAAAAGATGGTGACACTGTTGATTGGCCTCATTGGCTTGGCGTTTTGTCTCAACACGTGGTTACGCAAAAAACCGGTGGGCGTGCCTAAGCCTCCTACTTTGTTGCCTGGTTTGTTTTGGGGCACGTTGTCAGGATTCACGAGCTTTATTTCTCACGCAGGTGCACCGCCCTACCAAGTCTATGTATTGCCTCAGCAATTGCCAAAGACGGTGTTTGCTGGGACGTCCACCTTGGTCTTTGCTGCGATCAACTTAGCCAAAGTTTTACCCTATCAAAATTTGCGGCCCTACAGCATGGCTGACATGATGGACGCCTTGGTGTTGATCCCATTTGCCATTGGCGGAACATTTCTTGGCGCAGTGTTGACCAAAAAAATTCCAGATGTTTTGTTTTTTCGGTTGATTCAAATTGGACTTTTTACAATCTCGCTGAAGCTCATTTGGAGTTCCCGAGACGTGTTTTTTTCTTAACAACGCTCCTTCATAATTTTGACGATGACCAACATCAAAGATCAAATAAAGGCATTCATGCCTTATCCCGACGCACCTGTCTTGCATGCTGCGCATGGGCCTCTGCAAGGGTTGTCTTTTGCGGTGAAAGATTTGTTTGATGTTGCCGGGTATCCCACCAGTGCAGGTCAGCCACACATGTTGGCACTGTCTGGCATCAAGACCCAAACAGCACCTTTTGTTCAACAATTTTTGGAGGGGGGCGCACAATTTATCGGGAAAACAGTGACCGATGAGTTGGCCTTTTCTCTCAACGGCCAAAACGCGCATTTTGGCGCCCCAGTCAATGGGGCTGATCCGCTTCGTTTGAGTGGTGGGTCATCTTCAGGCTCTGCATCGGCTGTTGCCCATGGGGTGTGCGACTTCGCACTTGGTACAGATACTGGCGGTTCTGTCCGCGCACCCGCGAGTCACAACGGTTTGTTTGGATTGCGCCCGACACACGGGCGCTTTGATATGGCGGGGAGTCACGCCTTGGCTCCCAGTTTGGATGCGCCAGGTTGGTTTGCGCGTGATATGGGTGTCTTCAAACGTGTTTCAGAGCTTGTGTTGTCTGAGTCCGTCGCAGCAAAGCCTGTGCGTTTGATTCTTGCTCAAGAGTTGTGGGCTTTGCTGACACCCGATGTGCAGGCAGCGCTTCAACCTGCGCTAGACGCACTGACGCGTGCGTTGGGCAAGATTGAACATGCGCCTGTGTTGAATGTGTCGTTTGATGAAATCACCATGGCATTTCGCCAAACTCAAGGTTGGGAAGCCTGGCAAGTGAATGGCGATTTCATCCGTCGCTACAAGCCCATGCTTGGCCCTGGTGTGGCGCAGCGTTTTGAATGGTCCAGCCAAGTCACAGCATCGCAGTACCAACATGCACAGGCTGTGCGTGATTCGCTCAAGCAGCACTTGACTCACATCTTGTCCGCAGACGCGGTCTTGGTGTTACCCACGATGCCTGACTGCGCGCCATTGATCAGCCAGACCGATGCTGAGTTGGAAAACTACCGAGCTGCCAGTTTAAAACTGCTCAGCATCGCGGGCTTGTGTGGATTTCCACAAATCAGCCTACCTTTGGTTCAGAGGCAAGGTGCGCCACTAGGCATCTCTTTGCTCGGCCTGCCTCATCGCGATGCGTTGCTGGTCGGCTTGGCGGAGAAAGTGACTCAGTAAGGTATTTGGTCGCGGTACCAATTTGAAATTTGTTCGCCAGTTTGAATCACCACGCCTTGGCGTGACTGGATGTGGTCGAGCAGTTTTTCAAAGTAACCAATGCGATGTGCCACACCTGTGACGTAAGGGTGCACACTGATGGCCATGACCCGTGGAATGCTTTCACTTTCTGCCCATAACCGTTCAAACTGATCAATGCCGCGCAGCAACATTTCTTCAGAGCGGTTTTGTTGCAGCAACATCATGGGAATGTCATTCAACTCAACCGTGTAGGGCACAGACAGCACAGGCTTTGGTTTTGCATCTAGCCAAACGGGTTGGTCATCCAGTACCCAGTCAGCCACGTATTCGATACCCGATTTCGACAAGCAGTCTAGAGTTTGGTCATTTTCTGTCAGGCCCGGACTCTCCCAGCCCACGGGCGGCTTGCCAGAAAAGCGTTTGATGGTGTCTACTGTTTGTTGAATGGCCTCTTGTTGGTTCTCTAGCTTGTGCATGGGGCCTTGCACAAAACCATGACCCATGATTTCCCAATCTTGTTTCAAAGCCGATTCCACAATGCGCGGGTAAGACTCGCACACAATGCCGTTGGTGGCCATTGTGGGCACAATGCCGCGCTGGTTAAGCGCGTCATAGATGCGCCAAAATCCGACGCGCATGCCGTACTCATGCCAAGCCCAGTTGGGTACATCGGGGAGCAAAGGCTGGCCCATGGGGGGGCTTAGCACCGTGCGAGGCATGGCACGCTCGATGCTCCAATGCTCCACATTCACAATCAGCCACACCAGCATGCGGCCGTTGCCAGGTAGCTTGAGTTTGGGTCGGTCAACGATGGCTGAATACGGGGCACGCGCGCTGATCAAAGAGGTCATGGTTCAATCCTAAAAACGGGTTTTATTTAGACAGTTGAGAGCCAAACAAACCTGTGGGCTTGATCAGCAAAATCAGCAGCATCATGGCGAAGGGTGCCATTACTGCGAGTGGCGCGTAGATCAACGAACCCAAGGACACGACTTGGCCGACCAACAGTGATGAGTAGAGCGTGCCTTTGATACTGCCCAAGCCGCCAATGATCACCACCATGAAAACGAACGCCAGAATCTCTAAGCCCATGTGCGGATCCACCATGATCAATGGTGCATAAATGCCACCCGCCAATGCAGATAAGGCGCCTGCCAAAACAAAAGTGATGGTGAATAAACGCCCTGCATTGATGCCAAGGCCCTCGACGTGCTCCATGTCTTCAATACCTGCACGAATGGCTTTGCCGATGATGGTGCGGTTCAAAAACAACCAGATGCCGATGTAGACGAGCGCCGCGACAACAATCACAGACAGTCGGTAGATGGGAATCTCGGTGCCGAATAAATTAATTTGCTCGTCAAGTGGCATGCGAACAGGACGGGGCACAACGCCCCAAAGCGCTTTGACCACACCGATGCCCCCGAGCAAAATGCCAAAGGATGTGATCATGCTGAACGTGAGTTCGCGCTCATAAATGCGCTTGAAAACCAGTCGTTCGACAGCAAATGCTAGCAAGCCACCGACGGCAACACCACCGACTATGCCAAGCCATAAATTACCAGTGAGTGCACTGATGCTGTACGTGATGTAGGCACCGATGGTGTAGTAAAGCAGCTGATCCAGACTGATGATGCGCATCAAGCCGAAGCACAGCGACAAACCAATGGAGATGAGAAAGTAAATACTGGCAAGACTCAGTCCAAAAACAACGCCAGAAAATAACAATTGAGCGGTCATACGTTACCTTTCTGACCCGACAAGCGGCGCCACAAACTTTTGCTCCAGTTTTCAAGCGTTCCGTAGAGGCCCACTGAGTTGGTCATCATGATGAAGACCAAGATGAAGCCCACGATCAATTCCCAGTTGCCAATGAACTTACTGGCCACATCGCGCAAGCCTGTGTAGGCCAAGGTGCCCACAATGGGTCCCCAAAGTGAACCCACACCACCCAGAATGGTCACCACGACAGGATCCGCTGTTCGTGAGTGTCCTGTGATTTCTGGACTCACTGAGCCAAGATAAATGGCATAAAGGCTACCTGCCAAAGCTGTCGTGGTGTTGGCAATGACAAATGCGGTGAGGCGAATCTTGAAGTTGTCATAACCAATGAATTCGAGCTTTGTTTCATTGATTTTTGTGGCCAAGCAGCAGGCGCCAAATAAGGTGTCATCCAAGTATTTGTAAAGTGCCCAAACAGCAGCGCCAATGAAAATACAAAACAAGAAAAATTCAGACGGTCTCGTGAGATCGAAGACAGGTGTGGCGTCGATGTTGGTCAAGAACCAAAGCCCGTTGTCGCCTTTGGTGATGTCCGACAAAACTTTTTGCAACATGTAAAAGATGATGACCGAGAGCGCCAAGTTCACCAATGCAAAGTAATCACTGCGCAAGCGAACAAACAACAGTCCTACGATGAAGGCAAAAACAAAACCTACACCTAATCCAATTAAAAGACCAAGGTAAGGGTTGGTGCCAAAGTAGAACAAATAGAACGCGGTCGCATAGGCGCCTACCGCCAAATAAGCGGGTTGACCAAAGGAAATGAAACCAACGCGACCGAGTAGAAAGTTGCAACCGATTGTGTAAATCGAAAAAACCAAAACCTCATTCATGAAAGGTAAAGGTAAAACAAATTTTGCAAGCCACAAAGCGGTGAATGTGATCACAATGCCACGCCACCAATGAATCGAATTCAACATCGCATGTCCTAGAGGTAATGTTCACACACATCGGTGCGAACTTGGTCGTCTTTTAGTTCGGCGACAAAGCGCCCCTCTTTCAAAGCATAAATACGTTTTGAAATGGCGCAGACCAAGGGTAAGTTTTGCTCAACGATCAACACGGATGCGCTTTTGCTGAGCTCTGTGAAAACATATTTCAGATGCGTCACGATGCTGGGGGCCAGACCTTCGGTTGGCTCGTCAATCAAAAGAACTTTGGGCTGACCCAAGATGGCGCGACCAATCATGAGCATTTGTCTTTCACCGCCACTCAAATGGCCGGCTTTGCGGTCCATCAATATTTGTAGCTTCGGAAAGAAGGTGATGACTGGATCCCAGTTGTAGTCACCGCTGGCATAGCTGCCTAGCTCTAAGTTTTCTCGCACAGTTAAGTCGGAAAACACGCGCTTGTCTTGTGGGACATATTTAACGCCCAAGCGAGCCACCTCGTAGGGGCGAAGACCTGTGAGCGTATGGCCATGACTTTGCACGTCACCACTGTCGGCTTGCAAAAAGCCTGAAATGCTTTTGAGCAGGGTTGACTTACCTGCGCCGTTACGACCCACGCAGGCCACAATTTCATTGGGCGCCAAGTGAAGGTTGATATCAAATAAAACACGCGCCTCTCCGCGAGAGACGTTCAAGTTATTGACGATGAGGTGGTCTTGAGTGTCAAGCATTCGCGTCTTCCGTTGCTTCAATTTGCCAGTAGCTACGCCTGACTTCAGGATGATTCAAGCATTCTTCGTAGCCACCTTCGGCGATCACTCGGCCTTCATGCATGACGACAAGCCGTTGTGCAAAATCTTGGATGTGAGAAATCTTGTGCTCGACGATCAAAATGGTTTGCCGACCAATTTGGTTGCGTAACACCTTGAGAACGCCTTTGATTTCAGATTCGGCCAAACCTGCCAAGGGCTCATCTAAGAGAAGCACTTCAGGATCTGCCAAGATCGCCATGGCAATTTCTAGACGGCGTTTTTCGCCCAAGCTCAAACTTCTGACAAAGCGCGATTGAATGTCTTGCAGGTCAAAGGTTTCAATGGCTTCCATGATCTTTGGCTCGCGATGCAAACTGGCGGTTCGCGTCGTTAGCAGGCCCCACATTGTTGTTTTGTAGTGCGATCGGTAATAAGCCAGCACCAAGTTGTCGAGCACTGTGAGGGTGTCAAACGTTGACGTCAGCTGGAAAGAGCGCGTCAACCCTTTGGCCACGCGTTCGGCAGGGCTTAATTGCGTGATGTCTTCGCCCTTGTAAAAGATCGTGCCTTCACTAGGGGGGAACATACCGGTTAGTAAATTAAAAAAAGTGGTTTTCCCGGCCCCATTGGAGCCAAGAATTGCCACCACTTCATGTTCGGCCATCTGGAAATCCACATGGTCAACAGCTACCAAGGCTCCAAAGCGTTTGGTAACGCCTTGGGCTTGTAGTACTGGGGTTGCAGTGTGCTTAAGCGTCATTGCGTTTGATCAATCAGTAACCCAATGATTTGAGGGAAGGCATGACTTGATCGCCGCCGACAGCGTTGATGACATTGAACAAATCCCATTCGTTCTTTTGATCTTTGGCGCCCTTGCCTTTGACCAAGAATGCTGCGTACTTGTATTCGGCCGCATGGTCTTCACGCCAGCGAGCTGGGCCTTTGAGCGTGTTGAAGCTGCCATTGTTTGAGCGCATGACGGCGGACACTTTGGCAGGGTCAAAGCTCTTGGCTTCTTCGAATCCTCGGAACATTTCCATATAGGCAATGTAGGCAATCGCAGCATAGGCATCGGGCGGACGGCCATATTTTGCGCGGTACAAGTCGGTGAACTCTTTCGCAGATTTCGCCACTTCTTTGTCCGCAAAGTTAGCCAAGTCGTAATAGAAGTAATGCATGGCATAGACGTTCTCTAAAGCCTCAGGTGGCAACCCTTTTGCAACAACGTTGGTGATGAACGCATTGAAGATGGTGGTTTCTTTGTTCAAGCCCATTTGCTGGACTTGCTTCAAAAGAGCCACGGCATCGGCAGCGAATTGCGCGGAGATGAACACATCAGGTTTGGCAGCGCGAACTTTTTGCAATACGGTGGTGAAGTCAGAGGTGCCCAGGGATACCTCGTCATAGCCCACAATTTCTGCGCCGTACTCTTTGGCCGCTGCATAGACGCCGTCACGAATATCCCAACCAAAACTATCCGAGCGGGCTAAGAAGAAGATCTTTTTCTTGCCCAAAGTTTTGATGGCAGATTGACCTGCCATGTAGCCCACCGTCCATGGGCTGTAAGCGGTTGCGTAGGTGGAGTCAGAGAGCTTGCCTTTTTGGAAGGCTTCTTTGGACATCACGCACACAGGGTAGTAAGGCAAGGGGTCTTTGCCCACCAAAGAGTTAATCGCGTAAGCGAGTGGCGCGAATGTTTGACCACCCAAGCCTTTGACGCCTGCGTCACGCATGTAGCGATAGCGACGCACGCCCACGTCTTGTTTGGCTTCATCGTCGCCCACTTCGCCTTCCACCAAGACTTTGCCGCCTGGCATGTTCAAGCCACCGCGTTTGTTGATGACATCGATGGCTAAGAGTGCGCCTTCTTTTTGTGTTTCTGCGACCGCTGCAAAGTTACCAGTCAACGGCAGCAGGATGCCGACTTTGACTTTTTCATTGGCATAGGCCTGGCTGACCAAGGCGCTGCAAAGCGCCAAAGTCAAGGTAGATATAAGTTTTTTCATGAGGAATGTCTCCTTTTGGTGAGCAAATGAACTAACAGAAACAAAAAATCAATGGGTGGCTTCGCCGCCTTCAACCACCACGTTTTCGACCACGCCCCCACCGTTTCTGCGGAAAGCAGCAGCTTCAGCATATTCAGGGGAGTGAAAGCAATTGACGCCTGCTTCAAGCGTTGGGAACTCAATCACAACATAGCGATTGAAGGTGTCCGGCCCTTCATTCACTTGGTAGCGACCACCACGCGCCAACACTTTGCCGCCATGTTTTTGAAGGATCTCGGGCACCCGATCCGTATATTTCTTGTATTCCACTGGATCATGGATGATGCAGCGTGATAACCAGTAAGCAGCCATGTTGAGTCCCTTTAAGTGATCAGTTGATCTGAATTGACTTTAACTTGCACTGCTCATGATTTTTTGTAACCTAGGAGACAAAAAGTGCCTCACTAGGGTTTTCACTTTGTGGGGTGATGTCGCCTTTAGGGGATCAGCACACTTGAGCCGCTGGTGTGACCAGACTCAAGATCTGCATGTGCTTTAGCAACATCGTCTAGCGCATAGCGTTGGTTGATGTTGATCTTCAAAGCACCTTTGGCAAACATGTCAAACACAGCGGCTGCTGAATGGCGCAGATCTTCTGTGGACGCGGTGTAGGTCACCAGTGTGGGGCGGGTGAAATACAAGGAGCCCATTTTTTGTAGAGTGCTAGCAGGCATCGGTGGTGGCGCACCTGTGGTGGTGCCGAATGACACGAAGTAGCCGCGCGGTGCCAGGCTGTTGAGAGATTGGTCGAAGGAGTTTTTACCCACCGAATCAAACACCACAGGCACGCCGGCGCCACCTGTGATTTCTTTGACACGGGCAGGGATGTCATCTTTCAGTCGGTCTAAGCAGTACTCGTAACCGTTGGCCAATGCGAGTTTGACTTTTTCGGGGCCTGCAGCCACGCCAATCATGTGGGCACCCAAATGCTTGCCCCATTGCCCTGCCAATAAGCCCACACCTCCAGCAGCAGCGTGCATCAACACGAATTGACCCTTTTGCACGGGGTAGCAACGTTGCATCAAGTATTCCACCGTCATGCCCTTGAGCAAGGAGGCGGCGATTTGTTCGTCTTGCATGTGTGCTGGCGCATGGAGCAAACGTGCTGCGGGATAGTTGCGGTGCGTAGCGCAGGCGGCTAATACGGGGCCACTGGCATAGCAAACACGGTCACCGACTTTGAACTCTGTCACGCCTTGGCCGACCCCTTCCACCACACCCACAGCCTCTGTGCCTAAGCCTGTCGGCATCGGGGCAGGGTATTGGCCTGAGCGTGCGTAGATGTCTTGAAAGTTCAAACCAATCGCTGTGTGACGAATGCGAACTTCGCCTTGTGCTGGCTCAGGCAGTTCAAGATTTTCAATTTTCAAAACTTCAGGGCCACCTGCGGCGTAAATGCGGACTGCTTTCATGGGAATTTTTTCTCTTTAGTTGAAGGTAGAAACTTTGACAGGCGCATCTTTGGCGACCATGACATCGTCGACGGCCTTGGTGTTTGCTCCGTCGTCGGTCCATTCAGGTACACGGCCCATACGAACCGCTTCGTGCCAAGCAAAGTTGAGTTCAACTTTGATGCCGTTGATGGGTTCACGCATGAAGAGCTGATAAAGGTTGGAGTTATGGGCTTTGCGTTCACTGAACTCAACCCCGTTTTTGGTCAACCGTTCGACAAACTCTTCCATCCCATCGCAGTTGATGCACAAGTGGTCAATGCGGCCTGAGCCAGGTGCACCTGCAGCTGAATAATCCATGCCTGCAACGTCTGAGGGGGTTTTCAGGTACGTGTCTTGGTGCGTGGAGTGACGCGCTTTGCCAATGTGAATCACGTCCTGATCGCCGATATAAAGCCAATAAACAGGAAAGCCAAACTCTGGGTGATAGCCGTTTTTGAAGCCAAGGTTTTCGCAAAACCAGTCGCGCGTGCCATCAGGATCGTGCGTGAGTATGAGTAAGTGTTCAAGAAAACGAAGTCCCATGGTGTGCTCCTTGGATTTAGGTTTATTTATTGTGTTCAGCCGTGATGGGCCGCGTTTCGCCAGAGTCGGTCAAGGTACGTGTCGCGTTGACAGAGGCATAGGTCCAAAAGATTTTCATAGGTTCGGAATCTGAGCGATTACGAAAACGGTGTGACACATTGGGTGGAATAAAGGTGGTGTCGTACGGCTTGAGTTCGAGCACTTCACCATCGATGTCCAAGAACGCATGGCCCGCAAGTAGCATCACGCTTTCTTCGCAGTTATGGCTATGGAATGGAATGGCCGTGCTGGGTGCAAACTCTGTGATGCCATTGATGAACGTGCTTGCCCCCATAGAAGGCAAGACCAGAGGTGTGGTGCGAGCGCCACCGCCACGGTCATGGCTTTTGATTTGATCGGGTCGAAGTACAGCGTGTTTCATAAATTTCCTTTCAAGTGCGAGCGGGCCCGCGCCAAACAGTTTTGATATTGGTGAATTCGTGCATGCCCAACATGCCTAATTCACGGCCATAGCCTGAGGCTTTGGTGCCGCCAAATGGCAGACGCGGATCAGAGGCAACCATGCCATTGATGAACACAGCACCGGCCTGAATTTGGTGAGCCAAGCGATAGCCCAAATCGATGTCCTGTGTCCACACAGCAGCACCTAAACCGAAGGGGCTGTCATTGGCGATGCGAATGGCTTCGTGCGCATTGCTGACACGCAAAATGGCAGCAGCTGGGCCAAAAGTTTCTTCACGCGCCACCGTCATGGCTGGCAACACATGGTCGAACACCGTAGGCTCGTAGAAAGCGCCTGAGCCTGCAATGGGGTTTCCACCCATCAAGAGTCGCGCACCTTCCTTGACCGAGGCTTGCACTTGCGCATGCAGTTCGTCACGCAAATTCAAGCGAGCCATTGAGCCCTGCGTCGTGTTGGCAGACATGGGGTCGCCCACAACCAATTGGCGGGTGATCGCGCAAAACGCATCTACAAACTCGTCTGCCACAGCTGCTTCGACAATGAAACGCTTGGCCGCAATGCAGCTTTGCCCTGTATTTTGAAAGCGGGCTTTGACAGCAACTGCAGCCGCAGCTTGCACATCGGCATCAGCCAAAACAATGAATGGGTCGGAGCCACCCAATTCCAGCACTTGTTTCTTCAGTGCTTCGGCAGCAGTGCTAGCAATTTGCCGACCAGCAGGCGTCGAGCCGGTAAAGGTCACGGCTGAAATACGTGGGTCCTTGATCAGCGCAGGTACTTTGGCAGCACCCACCAAAAGGGTGCTGAACAAGCCGCTGGGCAAGCCGGCCTCTTTGAACACATCCTCTAGAGCCAACGCGCATTGCGGCACGTTGCTGGCATGTTTTAAAACCAAGGCATTGCCGCTCACGAGCACCGGTGCTGCTGCGCGCATGACTTGCCAAAATGGGTAGTTCCAAGGCATGACGGCCAAGATCAAGCCCAAGGGGTCGTACACCACGCGGCTGTCAGTCGCGCCACTGGGGATGACCAGGTCATCTAAGTAGCCAGGCGCGCTTTCAGCGTAGTACTCAAAGTTCCACGCACATTTTTCAACTTCACCCAGGGCTTCTGTCAAAGGCTTACCCATCTCAAGCGTGATGATGCGGGCCAGCGACTCTTTGTTGCGACGTAAAGTTTTAGCGACATTGAGCAAGAAAGGCAGACGCTCTGACAGCGACAAAGCCGCCCATTTTTTTTGCGCGCGATCGGCTTGGGCCAAGGTTTGCTCAATGTGCGCGTCATCGTGCGCATTGAAGGTGGCCAGCGTTTCACCTGTTGCAGGGTTGAATGAGGTAATCATGTGTTTATCTTTATGCGTGAGTGAGCGGAGCAATGCCCAACTCGGCCGCCAAGGCGTTGAGCTCGGCGATCAAGGTCGGTGCGACGGGAATGCCTTGGGTGGCGTAGCGTTCCCGTTTTTCGTGGCTCTGCTCGCCGGGTAACCAAATGCGTTCAACCCCTGGCAAGCGTTCGCTGCTGCGAATGTCGCGCACCAACCTGTCCACTTCGTGTTTGAAGTGTTCGGGGTCGCCAAAGGCTGCCAAATCGATGACCAAAATAGCTTGGCCTGTGTTGGTCACACTCACATGGTCGGCGTTGAAATCGATCACATCGCGGCCCATGGCCGCACCACCCAAGGTGCCAGCCAGCAAGCCCACGATGAGGGCTAAGCCATAACCTTTGTGTTCGCCAATGGGTAACAAAAAACCATCATTGGCTTTGTTGGGGTCCAGCAGCGGTTTACCTTGACGGTCAATCATCCAGCCAGGCGGCATCATTTCGCCACGCTTGGCTTTGGCTTTCACCTTGCCGTAGGCTGCCACGGTGGTGGCCATGTCGAGCACGACAGGAGCCTCCTCAGAAGTTGGGATGCCAGCGGAAATTGGGTTGGTAGAGAGCAACATGTCCATGCCGCCCCAAGGCGGCAGATGGTTGGCGTTGCCGACGGCAAAGTACAAACCCAGCATGTTGTGTTGTAGCGGACGACGTGAGTACAACGAGGCAGGTCCTGCATGGTTGCTGAACCGGGTGCTGACCCACGCCACACCAGCTTCGCTGGCTTTTTCAATCGCCAAATCCACAGCATGAGAAACCACCAAATGGCCCATGCCGTTGTCACCATCCACCACTGCCATTGCAGAGCGCTCATGCACGACACGAATTTTGGGGTGCTTGTTGATGCCGCCCGCTTGGATGCGTTTGATGTATTGCGGTAACCGAATGATGCCGTGGCCATCAGAGCCTTGCAAGTCGGCTTCTGCCATCAGTTGGGATACTTTTAATGCATCTTCTTGAGGTAAGCCTTGGCTTGTCAGTGCATTTTGTATGAACTGTTGCAGTTCATTGAAGGAGTAAGTTGTAGGGGTGCTCATAGATTCAATGCGTGGTTCTTTAATCAGCGCGGATGCCTTTGTCTTGGATTAGTTTTCGATATAACTCGTATTGGTTGCGTGTTGCAACGCCAAAATCTGTGGGTGTGGTTCCGCGTGGCGTCACACCGATGGCTTGCAACTTTTCTCTCGTGCTGGGGTCATTCAGTGCTTTACGTACTTCGTCGCTGAGTCTGTCAATGATGGGTTTGGGTGTTCCAGCAGGCGCGACCATGGCGAACCAAGAATTAAATGTGAAGTCTTTCATGCCAGCTTCGCTGAAGGTGGGAACTGCGGGGTATTGAGGCAGTCGAGCCTGCGTCGAAACCGCGAGTAACCGCAATTTCCCGGCCTGAATCAGAGCTGTGACTGTGCCGAGTCCTTGCATGGCTGCATCGACTTCTCCTGCGGCGACAGCAACTGCAGCAGGAGTCGCGCCCTTGTAAGGCACATGGCTGATGTCAAGATTGGCTCTGCTCAAGACCAACGCCATACCAATGTGTTGGGGGCTGCCGTTGCCGCCTGAGCTGTAGTTGAGCTTGCCTGGGTTAGCTTTGGCTGCATTGAGAAAGTCAGATAGGGTTTTGTAGGGACCATCTGCCTTGACGACGATGCCCCATTCAATCGTTCCAACCAATGAAATCGGTTCGAAATCAGTCAGTGCATTCCATGGCATTTTGGCCATCATGTGCGGCACCATGGTTAAAACGCTGTCGTTGTAACCGCCGATGGTGTAGCCGTCAGGTGCGGCCCGTGCAACCCGCTCTGCGCCGATCAGACCGGATGAACCTGCGATGTTTTCGATCACAAACGCTTGGCCCATGTTCTCACCCATTTTGACGGTGATGACGCGCGCAGCATTATCAACAGCACTGCCTGCCGCCAGCGGGATGATCATCTTGATGGGCTTTTGCGGGTAGGCGGTTTGTGCTGAACACAAAGCCGCGATACAAAAAATGGCCGTTGCAAGAATAGGGCGAGAGAGCCGAACGTGGAATGGTTTTTTGAGGGTCATGATGGTATTCAGCTGTTGTGGCTGTCTATGTTTTAGCAATATGAACTGCCCTCAGCTTAAAAGGCCATCTACCCGTTGTCCAATGCTAGATTTTTACTCTGCCATATCATTGTGTGATTGATCCAGAGGGTGACTGCATGAATTTACGTACCTTGCGCTACTTCATTGCCATTGCGGATGCTGGCAGTCTGACCGCTGCAGCGGCAGCCATTCCAATTGCGCAACCCGCTTTGACGCGTCAGATGCGTGAACTTGAATCTGAGATGGGTGTTGCATTGCTTCAACGCATGCCGCGAGGGGTGCGTTTGACGCAGGCAGGCGTCACTTTTTACGAGTCTGCGCAACGCATCCTCGCTGAATCGACGCGACTGCGGCAACGCTTGTCGCATGAACAACACCCGGGGCAATCCAAGGTGACATTAGGGGCGTCTCCGACACTGGCGCGCGTGTTGTTACCAGGTTTGTTAGAGAACTGCTTCAACACCCTTGAAACCATTGAGTTGAGCGCGCGAGAAGCGTTCACCCCCGCCTTGATGGATTGGCTTGAGAAGGGGGTGATCGATATGGCCATCGTGACCAACCCAGGCACAGGGCGCGCGCTGTCTTTACAACCCTTGTTAGGTGAGCCATTTGCTCTGGTATCGCATGTCGCCATGCGGGTTGGCCCGGTTGTTTCGGTGAATCAATTGACACGCATCCCGCTGCTCATGACCAGCCTACACCGAGGCATCATTGATCGCCAAATGTTGGCATTGGGCAAGCAGTTGAATGTGCAAGCTGAAATCGATTCGGTCGATTCGATTCGTGAGTTACTCATGCGTGGGCGCTGGGCAACGATCATGCCCGTCTCTGTTTTCAAAGATATTGATTTGCACCCTGAAATCATCATGTCTGAGATTTCAGGCGTACAGCTCAATCGCTTGTTGGTGTTGGCCACGCGTTTGGAGCCACGCCCAAGTCTTGCCTTGACCTTGGTGCAAGAGTTGGTGGAGGCTGAGTTTTCCCGCTTGATGCGCCAAGGCGTATTCAGTTTTGGCTCGGGGATCGAGCATGCGGCTGATTAGGTAAGAACGCCATCACCGCCTGATTGAATGCTTCAGCTTGCTCAATGTTTGACAAATGCGCAGCATCTTTGAGAACCACATAGTGTGACTTTGGCCAATGTGAGTGGATTTGCTCCGACATGGCTGGTGGGGTAGCTTGGTCTTGGTCTCCGACGATAACTAAGCCAGGATGCTGAAGTTTTTGTAAGCCGTCGTGTGTGTTGATGACCGAAATAGCGGCACAACAACCCGCATAGCCTTCAGTCGATGTGGTTTCAATCATGTGACCGATGCGTGCCATCACCTCTGGATGACGTTCGCGGTAAGGGTCGGTGAACCAGCGTGATAAGGTGGGCTGCACCAATGCGGTCAAGCCCTGAGTGCGCGCAAGCGTCGCACGATCGCCCCACATGGCTACGGCATTGGGCGCACCCTTGCCAGTACTGTCTGCAATGACCACATGGTCCAACATACTGGGGTGTCGAATGGCGAATACCTGTCCAATCATGCCGCCCAACGACAAGCCAATCCAATGTGTGCGTGTCACGCCCAAATGTTTGAGCAAGCTGTGCACGTCATCTGCCAATTGCTCAAGTGTGTAAGGACCTTCTGTGCTTTGTGTTTGTCCATGGCCACGGATGTCGTAGCGTAAGACCGTGAAGTGTTGATTCAGTAATTCAAGTTGTGAATCCCACATGCCTAAATTTGCAGCCAATGAATGAGACAAGGTTAGCCAAGGGCCCTTACCGGTTACTTCGTAGTACACGTCAATGCCGTCGATGTTTGCTTTCATAGGGGTGTCCTAAAGATGTCAGTGAAATTAATGGTTAACTTGTTCAATGGCTTGCATCAAGCGCTCTGGGTTGAGCGGCAAATGGCGAGCTCGAATTCCTAGGGCATGTGCCACGGCATTGCCCAGTGCAGCTGCGCAAGGTCCTGTGGCGACTTCGCCGCTGCCAAGACTTGGGTGCTCAGCGGCATCGACCAAATGGATGTCTAGCTCTGGTACATCGTTGAAAGACAAAATGGGGTAATTTTCCCAGTCATGCGTGCTAATGCCTTGTGCATTCCAGCGTACCGATTCGTGCAAACTCCAACTGATAGCTTGCAAGATTCCGCCTTCAATCTGGTTACGTAAACCATCGTGATGAACAATTGCCCCAGCGTCGACGCAGGCCCAAATCTTGAGCACTTTGACGCGTTCGGCCACTTCGACGTGCGCGATCAAAGCGCAATAGCCGGCTTTGTTTTTGTAGCGTGCATAGCCCACACCATAGCCATAGCCAGATCCAGCGTCGCCACGTGCTTGCCAGTTGGCTCGATGTGCCACGGTCTCAATCACGTGTCGTGCGCGTGCGTCGCTCAAGTGATTGAGGCGAAACGCCACAGGGTCGATCTTGACTGCCTCGCAGAGCTCATCCATGAATGACTCAATGGCAAACACGTTGGCATGAGCACCTAAAGACCTTAATGCAGACACTCGCACAGGGGAGTTGTCAATGAAGTGATGCTCAATGCTGAGCTCACCTACGTCATACGCGGGTATTGCATTGCGTAAGCCACCGCCAGTGGGCAAGGGGACGTCTTTGGGGGTGGGTGGTGTGCAGTTTTTAAATGCTGACCATGCGCCGAGAAGTTGTATGCCATCACCCCAGCTTGGACGGTTCAGATGGGTATGTGACCAGACTTGGGTTTGCCATTGGCAAATGCGGCCGTCGTTGTCCAAGCTGCCTTGAATATCCACTAGGCTGGCAGGTCCCATGGGTGAAACTGTCATTTCATCTTCGCGACTCCATTGCACACGAACGTTGAGGTTCCAAGTGTGTGCGATGAATGCGGCGTCAAATGCGACATCATCTGCGCCGTTGTGGCCATAGCACCCTGCGCCAGGCGTGTGTTGAACATGTACTTGTTGGGGTTGCAGTTGCAAAGCTTGTGCGATTTGGTCGCGCAGTTTGAAAACGCCCTGCGAGTGCGACCACACCTGAATGCCTTGGTGGGTGGGCTGCGCCAGTGCACATGCTGGTCCAATGGACGCATGGGCAATATAGGGGCGTGAATACCGCCGCTGCAAAGTAAGGTGCGCAGGAGCAGGCTGAGGTTGATGGGGAATTTCATGTGCCGCCATGTGACTGACGGCCGACAGTTGCGGTAAGAGAACTTCAGCATCCAAATCGCGAGGTAAATCAGGCGTAGACCATGCTGTGAGTGCTTTGGCTTGCGCATGCGCCTTGGTTAATGCACCTTCATCTCTGCTCAAAAGAGCGATGAAATGGTGTTGTACCAGCACACGATCTACACCTGGCAAAGCTTCTAGGGCCTTGGTGTCAATCACCAAAGGTCGGCTATTTGGATGCTGCCCACGTAAAACACGTGCATGCCATAGGTCGGACAAATGAAGGTCTTGGATAAACCCAGCACCTGTAAATTTAAGCCACAAGTCTTCGCGCTTGGCCACGAAGGTTTCGGTTGGTACAGCGATCAGCGTTGCATTCGCATCATCGACGCGCAAAGCTTGCCAGATATGGTTTTCAGCTTTTGCTAACTCTTGATAAGAGAGTGCTTTTCCAGAAGGTGCAATGAACCTGCCTTCTTTCAAACGCAGCGCGTCAGTGTGGCAAGCCAAATTTTTCGCGGCAGCTTGGGCAAAGTGGCTACGTACGACATTGCCAACGTGATGCCATGCTTGCCCACCAACTTCAATAGATTGACTGCCCGCTGTAAAACCTTCGTCGGGTGAAAAATTCGTATCTCCTGCTACCCACTTCACTTGCGCAGGTGCTACGCCCAGGGCGTCACATGCGATTTGGGTGAGTGCCGTTGAAATGCCTTGGCCTAGTTCAACTTTGCCAGTGCGTAATTCAAATTGACCCTCATCGGTCAATCTCAGCCACTGGCCCGCCCTTGGCGCAGTGATCAAGCTAGGTGAGAGAGCTGACATGGCTGAGATTTTTTTGAGCCAAACGCACGGCTCGCAAGATGCGCGTGTGCGCGCCGCAACGACACAAATGCCGTGACAAGGTATCGCGTATCTGAGCTTCGTTTGCATCCGGGTGTTGTTGAAGTAAACCAGTGACGCGCATCAAGATACCGCTTACGCAATAGCCGCATTGCGCCGCTTGTTCATCAATGAACGCTTGCAGCACCACGCGACCAATGGGGTCTTCTGACAAACCTTGAGCGGTTTGCACATGGCGACCCTCAGCGGCCCACACGGGAAGACTGCAAGAGTTTTGGGCTACCCCATCTACCAATACCGTACATGCACCACAGTGTTCCGTGCCACATCCAAACCGCACAGATGCGTCTGAACATTGCTCGCGCAATTCATGCAACAAAAACGCCTGTGAAGAGCCTTTGAGTGTGATTGAGCGATGGTTGTGTTGGATTGTTGTCACGATGAATGACTTACTGGTGAGTGTCTGTGCATTTACTGTTTCGCGTGCTTGAGCCACCACGCAGCCAGCTGTGTACCGTCGGCATGACCTAAGCCGTCAGATGAGGCTTTGTCAAATGCGCTCAGTGCAGATTGAACAGTGGGTACTGTGTAACCCAAGGCACCGGCTTCTTCGACCATGGTGCGTAAATCTTTACGAATCGAGTCAATATTGAAGTGTGCAGGCCCAAGGTCTTCACCATGCAAGGCAGACACGATGGCGGGTGTGCGCATTTTTAAAATAGCGGGGGCCCCTGATGTGTCAGACAAAATGTCCATGACTTTTTCTGGGCTCAACCCCGCAGGCGCTGCCAACGCGAGTGCTTCACCCAATGCTTGCCAATAGACCAGCAAGGGCAGGTTGATTGCCAACTTCACGCTTGCACCAGCACCAATAGCGCCCACATGTTCCACGCGGCGGCACAGCTGATCCAGCAAGGGCTTGGCAAGTGCAAAGTCTTCTGCTGAACCACCCGCCAAACCTAACAGCTTGCCATCACGCGCAGGGCCGACTGTGCCGCCTACTGGGCATTCGACAAAGTGGGCTTTGGCTTGTTTGAGTTTGACGCTGAGGTCCTTTTGGGTCACAGGACGCACAGTGCTCATATCAATGAATAACTTGCCCGCGATGTTTGCACTCAATGCGCCTGATGACCCTGAGTAGGCTTGCTCAATCGCCTTCGCATCGGTGAGGACGGAAAGCACGACTTCGCTGTCTGCCACTGCTTGTGCAGGGGTCTGTGCCCAATGTGCACCGCGATCTAGGAGCTTTTGAGATTTTCCTGCCGTGCGGTTCCAAACAGTGAGCGTATGGCCTTGATCGAGTAAGCGTTCGGCCATGGCACTACCCATGCGGCCGGTTCCAAGAAGGGTAATTTTCATGCGTGACTCGTTGGTGATGGATTACTTGATTTTGAACAGCTTCATGGCATTACCACCTTCAATGAGGCGACGGTCGGCCGCGCTGAGACGGTTCACACCAGCAATCAAACCACGTGGATCGTCTTCACCCATGTCATAGGGGTAGTCGGTGCCCAGCATCACATGATCTGCACCGTAGCGGTCAATCAATTGCTTGAGCATGCGTGGATCAAAAGTGATCGAGTCGAAATAAAACTTTTCTAAATAGCTGGAAGGTTTTTTCTTGATGACCGTGCGTGTATCAGGACGTGCACGCCATGCATGGTCCATACGTGCCCAGTAGTGTGCAAGGAAGCCGCCACCATGGGCAGCTAAGAATTTAATTTTTGGATAACGAGCCACGACACCATCAAAAATCAAGTGGCTGACTGCCACGGTGGTTTCCAGTGGATTGCCAATCACGTTGTTGAAGTAGTGGTTACGCAAGCGCTCGCCTTGGGTGTATCCCAAAGGATGCATGAACACGACGATGCCCAGTTCGTTGGCTTTTGCAAAGAATTTTTCAAGCCCTAAGCTTGGGTCGGTCAAGTTCAAACCATTCACGTTGGTGTTGATTTCCACACCACGCAGACCAAGCTTTTTGACGCAGTATTCCAGCTCTTTCACTGCAAGTTCGGCATTTTGCAAAGGGACTGAACCCATGCCAACAAAACGATCGGGATGCTGAGCGACTACGTTGGCAATGCCCTCGTTCACTTCTCTTGCCAGTTCTGCTCCATAAGCAGGTTCAGTGAAGTAAAAGTAATGGTAAGGAGCGGGAGCCACAGCTTGGATGTCAACGCCCATGCGGTCCATATCCTTCAAGCGCACATCAATGCCCATTAATTTGGGCGCGCGGTCTTTCATTTGCTTGACGTTGGTTTCATTCGTCAAATCGTTGGCAAAGATGACGGTAGGGTCATATTGCGCCGCATTCAAATGCGCAGTTTTTTGGTTGACAACAGGATTCAAGTAGTGGCAATGCACGTCCACTACTTTGAGCTTGCCTTTGCTGTTGCGAACCGTTTTTTGCGTACTCGATTTAGCCGCGACTTGTACGCGACTTTTGGTGGGTGCTTTGGTGGCAGCCTGGCTCATGCCAGAGCTCGAGCGTGACATGCGCTCAGCTGCCGTGTGGTGATGTGAGGGGTCAACGCAAGATGGGGAGCAAGTGAAAAACATATGAACCTCTGTGAATGAAACCAGTTAAAAAATACCGAGATGACGAGTTGCCAGCTCTGGCGATGCGCGGACTTCTTCGGCACTGCCGCTAAATGCAACTTGGCCAATGTTTAGTACAACCAATTCATCGGCCAATTCTTGAGCCACCCCAAAATTTTGTTCTACCAAAATAATGGATAAGCCTTCTTGCTTGAGTTTGCGGATAGATTCGGTCACTTCATGAACGATCAACGGCGCTAGACCCTCAGAGGGTTCATCTAGCAAAAGCACATCAGGATTACCCATGAGTGCACGGCCAATCACTAACATTTGTTGTTCGCCGCCAGATAAGGTTCCGGCGCGTTGTGTGGCCCGTGATTTGAGTTGAGGAAACATGTCGTAAACACGTGCCAAATTCCAAGGTGCTGACGTGTCGCGTCGCTGTGCAGCCACCTCTAAATTTTCTTGCACACTCAAATTGGCAAATACCCGACGGCCTTGTGGCACCAAACGAATGCCCTGTCGTGCAATGGTTTCTGGTGATAGGTTGTCTGTTCGTTTGCCGCGCAACAAAATCTCGCCGCTGCTGGCAGTTAATAACCCCGACAGGGTGAGCATGGTGGTGGTCTTGCCCGCACCATTGCGACCTAGCAGCGCCAAGAGCTGGCCTTGCTTGAGCGAAAAGGAAATTCCGTGCAGCACATGGCTGCTGCCATAGTGCGCGTGGACGTTGTGTAGAGATAAAAGTTCAGTGGCCAAGGTAGACCTCTCGGGTACGCGGGTGGTTGACCACGGTGTCGCGATCGCCTTCAACAATCAAGCTGCCGTAGTGCAACACTGAAATCTTTTCAGCAAAAGCCAAAGCGACATCCATGTCGTGTTCGATCATCACGATCGTTGTGCTGCGAGGCAAGCCGGCAATTAAGTCACGAACCAAGATACGTTCATCTTGCGATAAACCTGCCAGAGGTTCGTCAAGCAATAGCAACTTGGGTGACTGCGACATGGCAACCCCAATTTCGACGCGCCGTTGTTCGCCATATGACATCTCGCCTACATGTCGGTCTGCACTGTGCGTCAAACCTACGCTTTCAAGCACATGCAATGCCTGTTCATAGACTGGATCATTGCGACGAAGCGGTTGGAACGCATTGAAACGACGCTGACTGATTCCAAGTAATGCCAAGGCTACGTTGTGTAGAACCGTATCTTTGTTGAATAAATTGATGATTTGATAGGTACGACTTAACCCAAAGTGTGGCCGTACATGAACGGGTTGATGGGTCAAATCGTGTCCGAACACCTTGATGCTGCCGCTGTCGGGTTGAAGCTCGCCAGCAATTTGATTGAACAGTGTGGTTTTTCCTGCGCCGTTCGGTCCAATGATGAGACGACGTTCACCAGGTTGCACAGCCAAATTAACACCTTGGGTGACGGCGACACCACCAAAGCTTTTGCGCAATTCAGTCACTTCTAGGGCGAGTGTCATGGTTTGCCTCCAGGTGTTGCTTGACGCCAAAAGCGTGCCGACACCATACCTTTAGGTAGGAACACAACAATGAATAAGAACACAAAGCCCAGCAGCATATTCCAGCGCTCGACGTAGGCAGAGGCGTAATTTTTGAGCATCACCACCAAGATCGCACCCAGTATGGGTCCAATCAATGTGCTGGAGCCGCCGGCAATCACACACAACAAAGCTTCAGCTGAAACAGTGATGGCCATCACGCTTGGGTGTATGTATTTGTGGAAATAGACATACAACAGGCCTGAAACTGCACCTAAGAAGCTGGCAATGACAAACGTAAACCAGCGTATGGACCAAACGTTGTACCCGAGTGCGCTCATCCGACGTGGTTGGTCACGTGTGCCTCTGATGGATGCCCCAAAGGGTGAGTGCACCAGTCGTGCAATAGCGAGCAAACACACGGCAGTGATGCAAAGAGCGAACCAATAAAAATTGGCACTTATGTCAAGGTCAACGCCAAATGGTGATGGGCGTGTGAGTCCGGATAAACCGTTGTCTCCATTGGTTACTGAAACCCATCGATAACCTAAGCCCCACACAATCTGTGACAACGCCAGGGTGAGCATTAAAAATCCTAAGCCAGTGGCACGCAGCGCAATCCAACCAAATATCATGCCCATGACTGTGGTGAGTAACAAGGCTGCTGGTGCAGTCACTGCGTGATCTAAGCCAAATTTCAAGCTCAACCACGCTGAGAAATAAGCAGCCAAACCCAAATAGCTGGCATGTCCAAGAGAGGTCAACCCTGCATAACCCACCAGCAAATTGAGGCTTGAGGCGAAGATCACGGCAATCAAAATTTGACTGCCTAGATTGACAAAGTATTCACCCGCGATGAATGGGAGTATTGCCATGACAGCAAAACCCAAAAGACTGAACCAAATCTTCATGTGGTGACTCTCCCAAATAGTCCTTGAGGTTTGAAAGCAATCACGACGACCATCGGCAAGAACAAAATAACGTAAGCCAAATCAGGCACCAAAGCGATTCCAAAGGTGTAGATAAAGCCAACAATGAAGCTGGCAACAAACGTGCCCAATAAACTTCCGACGCCACCCAAGATCACAACGATCAGCGCGAGTGGCAGCATGTCGGCATCAAGTCCTGGGTAGGCATTGAAAATGGGTCCAGCCAATGTGCCGCCCAAGCCGGCCAATGCCGCGCCCAAACAAAACACAGTGGTGAACAATGCAGAAGCAGGTATGCCAACAGCACGTGCCATGTCCATGTCGTCAACACCGGCTCGAATCATGGCGCCTAGCCTTGTTCGCTCCATCAACAAGTACAACAAAATTGCGGCAATGATGGCTGCAATTAAGATGACCAAACGATAGGTGGGAAAGGTCAGACCCAAAAACTGCAGAGGTGTTTGGAACATCGCTGGAGTCGAAATTGGAATCGGATCGCCTCCCCAAATCATCAAGCAAAAATCTGCGGCAATGAATGACAAGCCTAAAGTTGCCAGAACTTGCCCTTGGGAGTTTCCACTGAGGCGACGCAAGATGAAGCGCTCAATCAGCCCCCCTACGATGGCAATGATGATCATGGAAGCGATAGCGGCCACGATCAAATTGTGGCCGTCACGCACAAGCGTGGCGGCCACATAAGTCCCCAGCATGAACAACGAACCGTGTGTCAGATTGGCGATGCGCATTAGTCCAAAAATCAGCGCAAAACCTGATGACAACATGAACAACAAGCCACCTAAGGCAAGGCTGTTGAGGGTTTGAATGATCCAAATTTGCATGGGGAGTTGGGTCTATCAAGACTCTAAGTTTTTAGCAGGTGGATAGTCGCGTGTGTAAACAGGGCTAGACAGGAATTGCTTCTCGTCATACGTCCAGAATTGACTGACGTTGGGATAGGTTTTGACCACCGAGTTCACCAATCGCCCATCTTTGCGCTCGACTTGTCGTACAAACACATCACCGACCACGTTGCCAAAACTGTCAAAGCGCACAGGACCGCGGGCAGTTTGGATGTTCGTTTTGCGAAGTGCTGCCATCAAGCCATCACGGTCTGTGAATTTGCCTTTAACGGCCGCAATGGCGTTTTCCAAAACAGCACCACTCACATAAGTGCCTGCTGCGTAGTAACCGGGGTCATAGCCAAATGCTTTGCGGAAAGCGGGAGCAAACTTGGCGTTCACTGGGTTGGCCAATTCGGCTGAATACCAGCAAACGGTCTGTATGCCCAGAGCTTCGTCTCCCATGTTGCGCAACACGGATTCATCGAGAGCGGTCATGCCTCCAACAATGGTCATCTTGTTGCGAAGACCGTATTCGTTGAATTGACGCACAAAGCGGAATCCGTTTGAACCCGCAAAACCCAAAAAGATGCCGTCAACATTGGTTTTCAATTGGGCTAAGAAGCTGCCGTAGTCGGGTGCAGTGAGTGGTGGGAAGAGTTTTTGCACAATCTTGCCGCCGTTTTCTTCGAAAACACGCTGAAAGCCCGCATTCATTTCGTGACCGTAAGCGATGTCGTCAGCAATCATGACCATACGCTTGAATTTGAGTGTTTTCGCGCAGTGATCAGCCATCACGTGTGAACACTGTGCAGACGAAGAAGTGGCTCGCACAAACCAAGGGTTAGGTTTGCGCTGGGTCATGTCTTCAGCTGCGGCCACGGACAAAGTAGGAATTTTGTTGGCCTTGATGTAGTCGTCGATCGCTAACGCTTCAAAAGCGGCGAGCGGGCCCATCAATACGTGCACTTTGTTTAGTTCGACCAACTCCTGCACTTTTGCTTTTGCTGTGGCAGGTACGCCGGCCGTATCCGCCACAAACAACTGAACTTTTTGACCAGCCAACATGTTGTTACGCTCGTTTAGATACATCACCAACGCGCGTTCCATGTCGATGCCACCAGAGGCCAAGGGGCCTGTTTTGACTGTCAACAAACCAATGCGCATGGTTTCGCCAGGGGCTTGTGCGTGCGCGAATTGCGGCAAAGTCGTGCTCACTGCCGCAGCAGCGGTACCTTGTAGAAAATGTCGTCTTGTAGTCATGTTGTCTCCTGTGTGTGTATGAACGAAACGCGAGAACCTAGTTTGAGGCCATCCTCATGATGACGGAATTACAGGAATCAGCAAGTAGGAATCATGCTGAGGTCCAAAGTGCAAAGTTGTCTTGCCCGCAAATATCTCTTCTGGACGATCACGTGGGTCATCGTGCAAAAAGGGCCCGCAACCACGCAGTTCATTTTTAAAGTTCGAGAGTTTGAGCCCTGTTTTTTCGGCGTAGATATAGTCTTTGCCCCGCACACTTAGAGCAATGCGGTAACCCGCTGGCACAACGACAGATGTAGGCCAAATTTCGATGTCTAGCTCCACAGGTTCGTGAGGGGCCAAAGGCTGTGGTTTACGGTGCGTGTGGTAAGGCCGGAAAGGCTTGCTGAGCTTGGTGTCAAGTTCACGGTGCGATGCCCGCAACCAACCTTGCGCGACGGGTGTGTGCGGATCAATAGCTCCGGCAAACGTAACTTCTCGCAAATCGGGCGTGAACACCCGGAGAACGACGAAAACGTCGGCATCCGTTGTGTTGGATGAAGCCCAGAGTTTTGCAGCTAATGGGCCAGTGATCTCAGTGTCATGTTCCACGGGCTCTGACATAAATGTCAGACCATTTCCTTGTGCCTCAAACGACGCATCACAGGCTTGCGTGACCTGCGTATTCGATAGCAAATGGCCCACTGGATTCAAGTGCAGACGTTGCCACTGTGTCCGATCTATGGGCCAATTTTTTTCCATGCGTTCTTCGAAGTGGTCGGTATGACGCACTTGCAAGCGGACAGCGGGTTCTTTGTCCCAACCGTTATCCTCGCCTTTAAGAAAGTGTGCGAAAAAACGTTTTTGGATGGCGACCCCATAGTCGGTGTAGAAATGCGTCCAATGTTCGAGGCCATGCATTTCGAGCCATTTTTGTTTTGATGCAGCACGCATGAACGATTCGCTGTTGCCCCTTAAGTGCAGGCCTTGGCCACCCCAGTTGCCTGCGGATAAGAATGGCACGGTGATGCGGTCCCACTGCGCTGAGCGTTCGCGGTGATAGTCATCATCCAGTGGATGCGACAAGATGTCGTCTCCAAAGGAGCAGCGATTGGCTGCTAGAGTTTTGTCGTCCAAGGTTTCGTCACCGCAGACCCATTCACCAGTGGCTTTGCTTTTTGGACCACGCGCCCCTAGACCATACTGAACGGTCTTGACTTGCATGTCATACCAATTAGCCCAGAAGGTCGATAAGATACCGCCATGATGCGTCATGTCGCGATACCAATCTGATGCGCCTTCCCAGATACACATGGCTGCCAAGTGCGGCGGGTTGGTGCTTGCGACCTGCCATTGGTTGATACCAAAGTAAGAGACGCCTGATAAACCGACTTTGCCGTTGCTCCAATTTTGTACGCCTGCCCATTCAATGCAGTCGTGAAAATCTTGTGTCTCGCGCGGTGAGAAGTGATCTACAAATCCTGGGGAGCGTCCGCAGCCACGCGAGTCGACGCGCACGCAAACGTAGCCGTCGGGCACCCATTTTTCAGGATCAACTACTTCCCAGTTTTGAAACAAATTGCTTGAGTTGTGCGGGACATCGGGGTGATCACTCACCATCTTTTGCCAAGCGCTTGGGTAGCCTTCTTGAAAGGCGAGTCCCTTTGCATAAGGGCCATAGCTCAACAAAACAGGGTGCTTGCCCGCACCCAATGGGCGAAACACATCCGCACGCAGAACTAATCCATCATTCATTTGAATGGGAACGTCCCAGTCAATTTGCATGCCTTGACGAACTTCGCTGCGTGAATGTGTTGGCTGTGTCATAAATTATTTGCCAATGGCAGCATTCACGCGTGGCATGACTTCATTTGCGAAAAGCTCCATCGAGCGTTTGCCGAGCGCAGGATCGACCCAATCGTGAAGTGCGTAAATTAAATTACCAAAGTCACCCACGTGTTCGCGGAATGCCAAAATTTGATCAACCACAGAATTCACAGTTCCAGCAAGTACCAAGCGGTTGGTGACGTACTCAGGTGTGAGTTCGCTGTCGGGCATGTTTTGATCAGTTTTGAACAAGTTGCTGCGACCGCCGCCGGTGACCAGCTTACGAACCAGTTGTTTGAAATAGAAGTGATAGGGGCCGCCTTCTTCCAAGCCGTAACGCTTGGCGGTGGCTTCGTCATCCGCTACAAAAATGCTTTTGGCGACACGCCACTCTGAGGGGTGTGCTACGGCGCCGACCGCCTCGCGACCTTCCACATACTTGGGCCAGTGTGTTTTGACCCATTCAGGCATCAAGAAGTTGGCCGAGATGGGCCCCCAACCGCGCTTAGCCATTTCTGTGACGCCTTGAGAGAACGGCGCAACTGCTGTGCCTACGATAGGTGGGTATGGCTTTTGGTAGGGCTTCATGATGAAGCCCTGGCCGATTTCAGGAATCATGGTTTTATCGACTGATATGTTCCAGAACTGGCCCTCAATGTTGTACGGCGGCTCTGAGTCCCAAATTTTTAAGATGGTGTTGATGCTCTCCACAAACATCGCATTTCGATCTTTGCCAAGGTTGCCAAATACTTCCACATCAGACATCAAGCCACCTGGACTGATGCCCATGATGAAGCGCCCTTTGAGTAGGTGGTCCAACATGGCGGCTTGCGCTGCGACGGCTGCTGGGTGAGCGTTTGGCAAGTTGATGGTGCCTGTCCCCAGTTTGATATTTTTAGTTTCTGAGGCCAAAGATGCCAAGAACATCATGCTGGAGGTGACGGTTTCAGCTGCGTCTGTGACGTGCTCGCCAACATAAGCTTCACTAAAACCTAAGCGATCTGCCAAGATGATGGCTTCACGGTCTTCTTGCAAAGACTCCGTCACATTACGACCTGGTGGATGCAATGGCATCATGAAGGTGCTGTATTTCATGGTCATACGAGTTCCTATTTAAACTAAAAATTTCAATGAATTAAGCTGGATGGAGTTCGGGGCTCGCGCTTTGCGCGTAGCGACCTTGCACATAAAGCAAAGCGGTTTGGTCTTGATGCTGATAGGCCTCGACTTCGCCCAAATACAGAATGTGATCCCCCACATCAAGGCGTTGAACGGTGCGGCATTGAAATGTCGCGGCGCAACCTTCTAGTACGGGTAGACCTTCGATGCCGAGGGCGTAGTCCACCCCGTTAAATTTGTCTGGTATGGGGCTGGCAAAACGCTTGGAGTGTTCGATTTGTGAAAGCGATAAGACGTTGATCACAAAGCGGCCGCACTCGTCGTAAGCGGGCAAATTAGGAGATGTTTTTTGCAAACTCCACAGCACGATGGCTGGCTCTAGCGAGACAGAGCTGAAGGAATTTGCGGTGACGCCAATCAAGCGGTGATCTGACGCTTTTGTGGTGACGATCGTGACGCCGGTTCCGAAAGAGCCAAGTGCTTTTCGAAGATCTAAACGATCAAATGGATGTTTGGTGTTCATGTGATCACTTTATTGTGATCACATGATCTAGAGCAATTAGAGTTTTCCCTTGGTTGTCACGCCAGCGCGACTTTTGGAAACTGTCGTTATCCCTAATAAGCTGGGCATCACAACCCGCGCGCCTGCGATGAAATGTTCAATCGTCATGCGGATGAGATCTTCAAGATCATCTTCAATGGGGACATCAAAAATCCATTGGCGTTGACCAAAATAAAACACCCGAGCATTGATGCTCCACACCAATTCAATTTCATTGCTTTTGAGTGGAATTTTGTCAATGGTTGGCAGCCCAAATTCATGACGTAGCTCAATGGCGATGGGCACCAAAATGCGTTCGCGCAAAATATCTAAATACCTGCGGTTGATGTCTTCACCGCGAAGTCCGGAAAACATAAAAATTCGGACCCAGTCGCGGGTCAGGGCCGCTTTTGCATATTCGATGTAATGCCTCGTCAGACGCTCTTGCAGCGGAATACTGCGGTCACGCACCACACTTTCCCAAAATGGGTTCCATCTGCCTAGATAGACCTCTTCATAGACCCGATTGATAAGCGCTTCTTTGTTTGGGAAATATTTGTAGAGCAGCGATTGCGTTACACCCAAGCGCTTGGCAAGTTCGCGTGTATCGCCACCAAAACCGACCTCTGCAAAAAAACGAACAGCTTCTTGCGCAATGTGTTTTTCACGCTCTGCGCCGCTGAGTCTGACGGAGGCTCCAGTTGAAGATTTCTGAGTGGATGATTTCTTAGTGACCATTTAATTTACAAGTTGGGTGCTGCGACGTGGACCAAGCCGCGTGTTTGAACTGATGTCATGATGGCTTCAAGAGCAGCCACGTTAGCTAACATTTCTTGTGTCGTCACGGGGTAAGGCGCGACTTTGCGAATGGCTTTTGCAAAGGCTTCCAAATTGGCCAACACTGTCGGGTGAGGAGATGCAAATCGCGTCACTGGTTCTTGCCCGCGAAGCACAGTGGTAATGTCCCAGCCGGTTGGGTTTTCAGGATGTGTGCGATCTCGAATTTCAATCCAGCCTTTGGAGCCGTAAACAGCGAAGCGTCCTTCAAATGGCGTGGCCAACACAGCGCTGATCATGGCATTTGCGCCATTTGGAAAGCCCATCATGATGCCTAGCGTGTCGCCATTTTCAAAGTCTGAACCTAGTGTTGCTAAGCGGGCCCAAAGTGACTCACAGGGGCCGAGCAAGGCAATGCTTAAATCTACCAAATGAATACCCGTAGCGGTCAATGGACCGACGGGGGCGTATTTGTTGGAGAGTCGCCAGTTGTCTTTGGGGAGTGCGAAGAACTTGTCTTGGCTGAAGTTGGCTTCAATTTGTAAGATTTCACCCAAGGCGCCATCGGCGATGAGTTGGCGCATGGCCATGATTTCAGGCTCAAAACGGCGTTCATGTCCGATACCTAAAACTAAGTGCTTGGATTGGCACTGTGCGACGGCACGTTTGGCATCTGCGAGTGTAAGACACAGTGGCTTTTCGCAAAAAATGTGTAATCCAGCATTGGAAGCAGACACCATTTGATCGGCGTGCTGCTGGTGCGGGGTGCACAAAATGACTGCTTCTAAGCCAGATTTAGCCATCAGGTGTTCAGGCGAATCAAATAGCTCAACCCCCGCAAGAATGGGGTCAGATGGCATGGCAGATCGCACGCTGGCATCGACTTCTGCGACTCCTGAAAGCTCAAGCCAAGAAGAGTTCGCGAGTTGGCGAGCTATGGTTTTCCCCCACCATCCGTAACCAACGAGTCCAATTTTGACGGGGCGTGTGTCGTTTTTTGAATTGGTATTTGCTGTCACAGTCGTGTCTCCATGAAGTTTTACTTATCTATAAACTAGTTTAGCGTATACAACAATTGGAGATCAAATGAGCACCAAGAAATTAGTCAAACCATCCAAAACCAAAACACCTGGTTCTGTTAAAGCAAATTTTGAACGTATAGGTTTTCTGGGTCTTGGCATCATGGGATCAGCAATGGCTGGCAACTTGATGAAAGCTGGCTTTGAAGTTCATGGCTTCGATCCCACGTCCAAAGCGCGGCAGCTCTTCAAAGCTTCGGGTGGGCATGTGAGCAAAGACGCGGCTGACTTGGCGCAGTCGGTAGATGTTGTCATCACATCATTGCCCAGCGCTGGTGCATTGATGGATACCGCCCGTGTCTTAGCGCAAGCAGGACGTAAAGGGTTGTTGGTGATTGAAACCAGCACCTTAGATATCAAAGACAAAGAAGCTGCGCGCGATGTGATGGCCAAGAAAGGCGTGACCTTACTTGACTGCCCTTTGTCAGGTACGGGTGCACAGGCGGCACGAAAAGATTTAACAGTCTATGCCAGCGGACCTGCTCTAGATATTCGTCGACTGGCGTCAGTGTTTGAAGGTTTCTCTAAGGCGCATTTCGATTTGGGTGCATTTGGCAATGGGATGAAGATGAAGTTGATGGCCAATTTGTTGGTTGCTATCCACAATGTATCTACTGCTGAGGCGCTGTTGCTAGGTCAACGATGGGGTATCAAACCGAGTACAGCCGTCAAAGTGCTGAGCGATGGCGCTGGTGGTTCGCGCATGTTGCAGGTGCGTGGCCCCATGATGGAAAACGAAGGTTGGAAAGAAGCCACCATGAAAATCTCGGTGTGGCAAAAAGACATGAAGTTGATTGCGCAAGCTTTGGCAGACGCACAGGTACCAGCACCATTATTTGCCGCAACCATCCCACTTTATAACGCCGCCATGGGGATGGGGCATGAGGCCAATGACACGGCTGCTGTGTTCGATGTGTTGGAGAAAATGTCTTCGATTCCGAAAAAAACTGCGCTGAAGCAAAAAAGCAAGCGTTAGACGCTTAAGGTACTGATCAAATATGGCTCGCATTTTAGTGATTGGTGGCTCCCTGGGCGGTTTGTTTGTTGCGAACATGCTGCACCGCGATGGCCATGATGTTCAGGTTCTTGAAAAAGTAAAAGGCTCCATGAATGGCCGTGGTGCTGGCATCGTCTCGCATGATGTGCTTGTCAATTCGCTCGAACGTGCAGGCCTTGATGTGCAAGCCACGCTAGGGGTTGAAGTGCCGGGGCGTGTGTTGTTAGACCAATCCGGTCAAAGCTTGATTGCGTTTGATATGCCTCAGGTGCTCACATCGTGGAGTCGTTTGTATCAAATTTTGCGAAGTGCCTTGCCATCTGATCGTTATCACCAGGGTACTTTGGTGACACGTGTTGAAGAGCGTGACGCCAGCGTGCATGTGTACTCCGTCAACGATGGCAAAGAATCTACTTGGCAGGCGGACGTGTTGATTGCAAGTGATGGCATTCGTTCCAATGTGAGGCAGCAATTTTTCCCGCAAATTCAACCCAAATACGCAGGCTATATCGCTTGGCGAGGCGTGTGTGATGAATCTTTGTTGTCAAACTTAACGCAGACCACCTTGTTTGATTACTTTGGATTCTGTGTGCCGCCCGACGAACAAATCATTGGCTACCCAGTGGCTGGCTCGGACAACGACACCACACGCGGTCATCGTGCTTATAACTTTGTGTGGTACCGCCCAGCTGCTGAGGGGGACGAGTTGCAAGCTTTGCTAACTGATGCAGACGGCGTCCACTATCCACAAGGGATACCACCACACAAAGTAGCTTGGCGACAGTTGGCCAAAGTCCGTGAAGACGCGCGGCGTTTGCTATCACCTCAGTTTGCTGAGATCCTTGAAAAAACCCCGCAGCCATTTCTTCAGCCAATTTTTGATTTGGCCTCAGACACTGTTTCTGTTGGCCGCATAGCTTTGATGGGTGATGCGGCTTTTGTGGCTCGCCCGCACATTGGCATGGGCGTCGCAAAGGCGGCACAAGATGCGCTTGCCATCGCAGACGCTATTCGCGCGCACGGCGCCAATGCAGAGGCGATTGCAGCCTATGCCAACGTACGTTTCGCTGCAGGACAATCGGCAGTTAACCGAGCACGTTGGTTGGGTAGCTATGTCAAGTCTCCTGATGGACAAACCAAGCCGATGGCGCAGCGTGAACACCAAGCCATTCATGAAACGGCCATTGATTTGGGCCGCTATGGACATCAATCACAATTTAAAGAAAACTCACTATGACCCAAGATCGCTTACCCCTCATTCCCACTTCGCAATGGAGTCCAGCGCAGCGCGAGTGCGCAGATGAAATCATCCGAGGCCCACGTGGAGGTTTGATCGAACCGTTCATTCCATTGCTCCGCAGTCCTGAGTTGTGCACGCACGCACAACGTATGGGTGAATATCTGCGTTACCGCAGCGCTATTGGGATGCGCTTGTCAGAGTTGGCGATTTTGGTCACGGCACGCCATTGGTCGCAGGAGGTGGAGTGGGCGATTCACGCGCCTATTGCAATTCGTGAAGGTATCAGCGAATCCATTGTTGAGACGATTGGTCTCAATCAAAAACCACGATTCACCCAAGCTGATGAGCAGCTTGTGTACGATTTTTCAGTGCAGTCGCTGGTTGATAAACGAATCAATGATGCAACTTGGACGCAGGCCATCACGCATTTGGGTGAACAAGGGGCTGTCGACTTGTTGGGCATCGTGGGTTACTACACGATGCTTTCTGTGCTCATGAATGGTGCGTGCACCCCAGCACCTGCTGGTGCCAAGATGCCGCTTCCACAGCTTTAAGTGCCGTTCAGCGAACGTGAACTTTGAGGGTTGCCAGTCCTTCGACTGAACCCTCCATCACGTCGCCCGCCTTGACGGCATTGACGCCTTCAGGTGTGCCTGTGAATATCAAGTCACCAGCTTCTAGTTGCCAAGCAGCAGATAAATGCTCAATGGTTTCGCTGATATTCCAAATCAACTTCTCGATGCTGCTCTTTTGACGAACATCCCCATTGACGGTGAGTTGGATATTTGAATGTTCAATATTTCCAGCGTGAGCTTTTGGGGTAATCGGCCCCATCGGCGCACTGAAGTCAAAGGCTTTGCCGATGCACCAAGGACGACCTTGCTTCTTCATGTCGTTTTGCAAATCGCGACGCGTCATGTCTAAGCCGACGGCATAGCCATAAACGTGTGACATGGCATCTGCCGCTTTGATGTTTTTGCCGGCTTTGCCGATGGCCACGACGAGTTCAATTTCGTGGTGCAGGTTTGTCGTCAAAGAAGGGTAAGGCATCTCACCAGTTGTTCCTTCTGGAATTACCACCAGTGCGTCAGCTGGCTTCATGAAAAAGAAGGGGGGCTCGCGGCCTGTGAAGCCCATCTCTTTGGCATGGTCTTCATAGTTTCGGCCAACACAATAGATGCGATGGATCGGCATCTGAGTAGATTCACCCCGAATTGGCACAGTGACCGTGGGGCTAGCTGGGAAAAGTAATGTCATATCAACTCCTAGTGATTACTCTGTCAGAAAGCCAGCTGCATGAACACCAGCAGCACAAATGATTTCATCCTCGTCACCCGTTCCGCCGCTAGCGCCAACCGCTCCAAGAATGTGGCCATGACTGTCTTTGATCAACACGGCACCGGGTTGTGGCAAAAATTTACCTTCCGCTGTGGCCGCTAAGGTGATGAAGAAGTTTGGGTTGTCCTTGGCGCGTTCTGCTAACACACGGCTGGAAGCGCCCATACCCACTGCGCCCCATGCTTTGCCGCGTGCGATATCGAATCTGAACATGCTTGCACCGTCTTCACGGCCAAATGCAATCAATTGTCCTGAGGCGTCAAGCACTGCAACGCCCATGGGTTTGTAATTTGCAGCACGCGCAGCTTTGCATGCCTCTTGGATGATGTGGTTGGCTTGGTTAAGTGAAAGATGAGTCAAGGTTTTCTCCAGATAAAAAAGTCATTGATTTCTTCGCGGTTTGATTCCCGCCATGGATCCTAATACCTCTGCAGTTGCAGCAGTGTCTTCGAGTGCTAAACCTTGAGCCATTGCGGCTGTGTAGATATCAGCTGAAACTGTGAATAGCGGGGTGGGGCAATTGACCGTTTTGGCAAGGTCGCCAATGATGGCCATGTCTTTTTGCCAGACCTCCACTTTCATGGTTGCTGGAGCGTATTGGCGTTCCACCATCATGGCCATGCGTGACCGCATGACGCCCGTTCCGAGTATGGGGCTGTTGCCGAAATGTTGAAGCATCTCACGCGGATCCAAGCCCATTTTGCGTGCCAAGGTCACAGACTCGGCGTATGCCACGTTATAAATTGCAACTAAATGATTTGCCGCAAGCTTCATTTTTGTGCCACTTCCAAAGACCCCCAAGTAGGGGGTGTCATCTGTAAATTGGCGCAAGAGTGGCAGAACTTGAAGGTAACTTTTTTTCGGGCCACTAGCAAAAATGGTCCAGGTGCGATCTTTGAGATGAGACACCGTTCCGATGATCGGGCAGTCTAGAGTAACGATGCCAACAGATTTCAGATGTTTGGCACATGACTCTTTGTCTTGAATGGGCAGCGTGCTTGTTTCAATGACAACTTTCCCAACCCCATTGGCTTTGACCAAGTTTTGCGTGATTTCTTGTGTGACTGCTTTCAATGCTTGGGCGCTGGGCAGCGATGTGATGGCAATGTCAACGTGTTGCACAACACGCGCAATGCTTGTGTACGGTTTGCCGCCCAGGTTCTTCAAGCGAGCCCTGGCTTTTGGATCAATGTCATACCCGCAAACATCGAACCCTGATTCCACCAAATACTTCGCCATGGCACCGCCCATGATGCCAAGTCCTATCAGTCCAATTTTCGGCAAGGCGTGCGTGTTCTTCATGGCGGAAGATTTCATTTGGAATTTTTCCCATGCGTCACCGCCCCGACAGCTTGAAACAACTGACGTATGACATCGGCATCCATATGGCGAACGATAAAGACCAACCTTGAATCTTGATCGTCGCTAGGCCATCTGTCCATCTTCACAGGCGTATGAAAAATGTGTTGAACGCCTTGCACCACCACAGGCTCGCCTTCCACATTCACAATGCCCTTCATGCGAAGTAGGTCCGGACCGCGCAACGTGGTTAGCAACTCCAAGGCTGCTGTGAAAGAAGTCCATTCAAAGGGTTGGGTGAATCGCAATGACAAGGTACGCACGGATGCATCGTGTGAAGACGATCTTTGCCCCAAGTAACGCCCACCATGCTCTGTGGTGTCTGAAGCAACCAAGGCTTCGCCTAAAAAACGCAGGGTGTTGTCGCTGGCGCGAGAGCTGGATAACCCTAAATCAATCAGTGCGGACGGCGCAACCTCGCCATTTTGGATGAGCTCGATGGGCGCCTGTGCATTTAGCTCGCGAATCAATCCAGACAAAATTTTGATGTCATCTGAACCCGTCAAATCGGATTTCGTGATGAAGATTTTGTCAGCAATGGCGATTTGTTTGATAGCCTCAGTTTGTTGCTTGATCTGCCCAGAGCCGTTCACGGCATCGACCAGAGTGATTAAACCATCTAAACGGTAATGTGCCGCCAATAAAGTGTCGCTTGCGAGTGTTTGCACCACGGGCGCAGGGTCAGCCAACCCTGTGGTTTCAACAATCACTCGGTCAAAATCAAACACCTCGCCGACGCGACGTTGGGCAAACAAATCGCGCAAAGTTTCTTGTAAATCTGTGCGAACTGAGCAGCAAATGCAACCATTCGCTAACAGGGTGATGTTTTCTGAAGACATGGTGACCAAGTCATGGTCAATCCCGATTTCGCCAACTTCATTGATGACAACTGCCACACGTCGCATTTCAGGATGCAACAACAGTTTGGAAATGAGGGTGGTTTTCCCGCTGCCCAAGAACCCAGTGACCAAAGTCACTGGAATCTTTCCGGCCAACGCATCACGCGACCAAGTCACTGAGCGCTCGTTCAAATGTTCATTTCAAGAATGTACAAACCGCCCGTGAAACGGTCCACGGTGTAGACGATACGCCTGTCGTCTACGTACACATCATTGAGTTGAATTGCACCTGCGGGAGATAGCTTGGGCGCGCCCGGCACGAAATAGGCTATCTCTTGCACTTGGTAAGGATTGCTGGTGTCGTACACACGCACACCTGCATTGAAAAACGAACCAACAATGATGGTGTCAGAACGGAATGAGGTTGGGCCAGGCAAGTTTTCATGCAAGTTATGTGCGCCAAACCGCCCGCCACGTTTGGCGAAGGCTTCAAAAGACGGCGCGGGGAAGGTGCCAATCGGAACGGGATTTCCCTCGTTACGGGCATCCACTACCCACACCAGCTTGGGCCAATCTGCGCCATTGTCTTGCACGCATTCATCACTGACGATCCAGAGCCCACGATCAAACAGTGGCAACACGGTGTGCGTAAAGCCGTTGAATGGTGGGGAATGGTTCCACTGGGATACAACCTTGATGTTGCTCATGTCTGAGATGTCAAGCACCACAGCGCCACCATCGATGTAGCCAACAAAGGCGCGGTCTGGACGCTCTGGAAACACGTTTGTGTTGTGTGTGCGAAAGCCCGTATCGAATTGCTTTGGTAGCCGCGGTGGTGGAGGTGCCTCATCGCCCTCGCGTGTGCCCGGATACCACCAGCGGCCTACTTCCACAGGCTTGGTGGGGTCAGAGATGTCGAGGATGCGGTAGAACTGATCGTCGAGGGGATTGCGGGGTTGAAAGTCTGACGCGCCGGAAGACATGTGAACATATTTACCGTCCACAAACCACACCGCATGCACACCTCGTGAATGCGGGCCTGAGCAGTCGAAGTGTGAAAGCAAACGTGGTGTTTCCGGTTGGCTTACATCAAAGATATCGATGCCCGCGGGTTTGATGCCGACGGTACTGGCTTGGTAAGCCACGACCATGATGTCACCAACAACGTCTAAGGAGTTGGAGCGCAGTTTCATGTGCGGCAACTCGGTTTGCACGATGAGTTTGGGATTGGTGGGGTCTGTCACATCAACACCCGAAAAATTCTTCGGAGCTGACTCGTGCGCTAGCCACAGAATGCGACGACCGTCGGAGGTCATCTGCATTGACATTCCCTCTCCCAAACCACCAAAGCCTGCAAGCTCATGGTGGGCTAGCAATTTCATGTTGTGTGACAAGGTTTGGTCAGCACGCGAAGCAGGTTGTGGCGCATGAAGCATGGGTAAATACTCATCAAAAATTATTTGGAATCTGTAATATAGCAACTTGGAGATCAAATGATCTAACAACATTCCCTAACTATGAAACCAAGGAGACACCTGATGAGTTCTAAATTGTCATTGCGTTGGAAGAAGAGTTTTTATGCTGGCATTGCCGTGCTGGTGAGTTGTGTATCTATGTCATCTTTCGCCCAAAACTTTCCCAACAAGCCCGTCAAGTTGGTCGTGACCTACCCTGCAGGCGGTAGCTCAGATTTGATGGCACGCATCATGGGTCAAAAGCTCAGTGAGCACTGGGGTCAACCTGTCATTATTGAGAGCAAGCCGGGTGCTGCTGGCTCTATTGGTATGGAGTTCACAGCGCGTCAGCCAGCAGATGGTTACACCTTCGTGGTTGGCAACTTAGGACCTGCATCAGTGAATCCATTGATCACCAAGGTTCCATACAACATGGACAAAGACTTTATCCCCGTTGCGTTGACAGCAACTGGGCCAAACATCTTGGCGGTTCCAACGGCGTCGCCTTTCAAAAACTTAAGCGAGCTTTTGACGGCTGCACGTAATAAGCCAGACAGTTTAAATTTTGGTACCAGTGGCCCTGGCAGCATGGCGCACTTGGGTGGTGAGCTGATCATGCGCCAAGCCAATATCAAAATGACGGGGGTACCTTACAAGGGCGGCGGTTTGGCGGTCAATGACTTATTGGCGGGTCAAATTGACATGATGGTGTCAGACGCATTGCCTGTGAGTCAGCACATCAAATCAGGTCGTTTGCGTGCATTGGCCATCACTAGCGCCAAGCGCTCGCCCATGATGCCTGATGTCCCCACTTTTGCAGAAGCTGGTTTGCCCGGCTTGGTCGCTGTGAATTGGTGGGGCGTTTTCTTGCCAGCAGGCACGCCCAAACCCATTGTTGATGCCTACCACAGCGCCTTGGTCAAAATCATGGCCAATCCTGACCTCAAAGATAGATTTACTGGTTTGGGTGTGGAAGCATTGGCCACATCACAAGATGAGTTCAAGGCTTTCTTGGCTTCTGAGAATGCCAAGTACTCCAAGCTCATTGCTGACAACAACATCAAAGCCGAGTGATCGGTTCATTGCTAGTGACCGTGCTCAGTCAATCTCGTTGAGGTGAGCACGGTCAAACTCAGTCAACACGCATGCGAAGTCAATGGCCCATAAGGTGCTTGACGATTACCTGATAATCAGCGCATGCGAATTCGCTTCACCAAAATGCAGGGCGCAGGCAACGACTTCGTGGTCTTGGACGAGACCACCCAGCGTTTGAACCTCACCCCCGCCCACTACCGTTTTCTGGCCGACCGCCACTTTGGCGTGGGCGCAGACCAAATTCTCACCGTGCGTCCCGCGCCGCAGGCTGATGTGGACTTTGAATACGTCATCCACAACGCCGACGGCGGCGAGGTGGAGCAGTGCGGCAATGGCTCGCGCTGCTTTGTGCGCTTTGTGCGCGAACAAGGCCTGACCGATAAAACCACCGTGCGCGTCAAAGTGCATGGCGGCGTCATTACCTTGCAAGAAATGCCTGACGGCCAAGTGACGGTGGACATGGGGGCGCCCGTGTTTGACTTGCCGCAAGTGCCGTTTGCACCCAAATATGCCCAAGCACTCAACGACACCCAATGGCAACTGCAACTTGGCAATGGCGACTCACCCAAAGTGGGCGTGGTGTCGATGGGCAACCCACACGCTGTGCAAGTCGTAGACGATGTGGACACTGCCCCTGTGTTGGAGCAAGGCTCCCTCATTGAACACCACGCCGCATTCCCTAAGCGCGTGAACGCAGGCTTCATGCAAGTGCTGAGCCGCAGCGACGTGCGCTTGCGTGTGTTCGAACGCGGTTCAGGCGAAACGCTGGCGTGCGGCACTGGCGCTTGTGCCGCGGTGGTCACGGGCATTCGCTGGGGCCTGCTTGACCCACGCGTGACTGTACAAACCCATGGCGGGACACTCACCATTGAATGGCAGGGCGGCGACACACCCGTGCACATGACTGGCCCAGCCACCACCGTCTTCCAAGGCGAAATTACGATTCCGGACACCCTATGACCAACGCTGCCATGAACCCCATTACCGAAGACGACATTGCCAATTTTTTGGTGAACACGCCAGATTTTTTCGAGCGGCACGCCGAGCTGTTGTCCGCTGTCAAGCTCAACAGCCCACACAGCCACCGCGCCATTAGCTTGCAAGAGCGTCAAGCCGAAATGATGCGCGAGAAGATTCGCGCCCTCGAGCTGCGCATGATGGACATGATGCGCCACGGGACAGAAAACGAGGTGCTGATCGAGCGCATGCAGCGCTGGGTCAAAACCTTGTTGATGACCAGCAATGCGCGTGATTTGCCACACACCATTGCGGACCACATCCAACATGACTTCATGGTCCCGCAAGTGGCCATCAAGGTATGGGGTGTGCGCGAGGATTTCAAAATTGAGCCTTTCGCGCAAAGTGTGATCGATCCCATCAAAGACTTCGCTGCCTCGTTGACCAAACCTTACGTGGGCATCAACAACAACTTCGACGCCGTGCAGTGGTTGGCAGACCCAGTCGCAGCTCAGTCGGTGGCCTTCATCGCTTTGCGTGCCACCCGCCCCGAGGACACGTCAGTAACCGCGGCTGAGCAGCCGGTGATTGGCTTGTTGGTGTTGGCATCGCCCGACCCACAGCGTTACTACGAGGGCATGGGCACCACCATCATCGAACGCATGGGTGACTTGGCCAGCGCGGCGTTATCTCATCTTCGTTGAAGTCACCTGCGTTAATAAACACGCATTCAAAGCACATGCACTTGGTCGCCCGCTACCTCGACCATGTGCGCTTTGAAAAGCGCTTGGCCGAGCGCACTGTAACGCTCTACACGCTAGACCTTGAAAAACTCACCGACTACGCAGCCGAAGCCAATGTGGCGCTTGAGGCTGTGCAAAGTATGCACATTCGCCGCTGGGTCTCGCACATGCACAGCGGTGGTCGCAGCGGGCGCGGCATTGCACTCATCCTCTCAGGCTGGCGCGGGTTTTACGTGTGGCTGGGCCGTCAGGGCTTGGTCACCAGCAACCCCGTGCAAGACGTGCGCGCGCCCAAAGCGCCCAAGCCCTTGCCCAAAGCCTTGAGTGTGGACGATGCTGTGCAACTAGCCGAGTACCAAGCTGCCTCAGACACCGCCGACCCGTGGCTAGAGTGCCGCGACTCAGCCCTGGTGGAGCTGCTGTACGGCTGCGGCCTGCGTGTGGGCGAGCTGGTGGGCCTGGACGTGCAAGCAGGCGCACAAGCCAAAGGCTGGATTGACTTTGAAGGTGGCGAAGCCCATGTGCTGGGCAAAGGCAGCAAACGCCGCAGCGTGCCCGTGGGTCGCAAAGCGCTAGAGGCCATGCAAGCATGGGTGGCAATGCGCCAGCAAGGCCTCACGCCCGCTACCGCCGAACAAACCGCCATGTTCATTGGCCGCAATGGCACACGCCTGACTGCGCAAGCCGTGTGGCAGCGCTTGCGTCAGCGCAGCTTGAAAGCGGGCCTGTCTACGCCTGTGCACCCGCACATGCTGCGCCATTCGTTTGCCAGCCATCTCTTGCAGTCCAGCCAAGATTTGCGCGGCGTGCAAGAGCTGCTGGGCCACGCCAACATCACCACCACGCAGGTGTACACGCGGCTGGACTTTCAACATTTGGCGCAGGCGTATGACTCTGCGCATCCACGGGCTAGGAAGAAGTAACGCTTCTTTGATGTTGCTCCGGCCCAAGTCAGGGGTGGGACAGGCGCATCGGCTCATGCGTCGCTGCGCGCCAAAATCGCCTCAACGCCTACCCCGCCCCTGACTTGGACCTTGTTTGCTAGCCAATACTTCGTTACCAAACACTCGTAGCCATGTCGTGCACCGGAGCCCGATGCGGCGATTTTGGCGCGCAGCGACGCATGAGCCGCAGCGGGCTCCGGTACGCGACGTGGCGAAGCGAAATAAACAGCCACGCAAGACGTAAACCCCCAACGACTCAAACGACAATTGAGTCAATGAAAACAATCAAGCTAAGAGAAGGCAAAGAGCGTTCTGCCTTGCGCCGCCATCCGTGGATTTTTGACGGTGCCATTGCCAAAGGCAGCGGCGACGCGGGTGAAACCGTGCGCGTGGAATCGAGCGACGGCCAGTTTTTGGGCTGGGCATCGTGCAGCCCCGAATCGAAAATTCGCGCGCGTATTTGGAGTTTTGACGAAGGCCAGCGCATTGATGCCTCGTTCTTCAAAGCTTCCATCGCTCGCGCCATTGCCGCGCGTAGCCGTTTTGACATCCAAAGCAACGGCGTGCGTTTGATTCACGGCGAGTCCGATGGTTTGCCTGGCCTGATCGTCGACCGTTATGACGACATCTTGGTGGCGTCGTTTTTGTCGTGCGGCACTGAGCGTTGGAAAAACGTGATTGCGGACGAGTTGCTGGCGCAAACAGGCTTGACCAAACTCTACGAACGCTCAGACTCCAACGTGCGCAAGCTCGAGGGCTTGCCTGAAGTCACAGGCTGGTTGCGCGGTGAGGGCGCTACGGGGGTGGTGCTGCGCGAGCACGATTGGCAGCTGTCGCTGGATGTGGCCGAGGGGCACAAGACTGGTTTTTATTTGGACCAACGCGACAGCCGCAAGAAGTTTTCCGATTACGCCAAGCGCTTGCAGTTTCAGCGCGTGCTCAATTGCTATTGCTACACCGGCGGCTTTACTGTGGCGGCGTTGGCGGGCGGTGCGGCGCATGTGACGTCGATCGACTCATCTGGCCCCGCGATTGAGCTGGCCAAAGCCAACGTGGCGCTGAACGGCTTTGATGCCGCACGCACCACCATGATGGATGCGGATGTGAATGCCTCGTTGCGACAGTTCATTCAAGAAGGCCGAACCTTTGATGCCATCGTGCTGGACCCGCCTAAGTTTGCGCCAACGGCCGCTCATGCCGACCGCGCGGCGCGCGCCTACAAAGACATCAACCGCTTGGCGTTCAAGCTGCTAGAGCCGGGTGGCGTGCTGTTTACCTACAGCTGCTCGGGTGGTATCAGCGCTGATTTGTTCCACAAAATCATCGCATCGGCAGGTATTGATGCGCCGTGCGATGGCTACATCAGCGAGCGCATGCAAGGCGCGCCTGACCATCCGATGACCTTGACCTTTCCCGAGGGCGAATACCTCAAGGGTTTGGTGGTGGTCAAAGCGGCAGAGCTGGTTGAAAAAACCAACTCAGCCACAATATCGGGTTAATTCAGTTACTTCTCACAAGGCTCTCTCATGTTGATCCCTGCCACCATCCTGACCGGCTTTTTGGGCTCGGGCAAAACCACCTTGCTCAAGCGCGTGCTGACCGAGGCCCACGGCCAAAAGATTGCCATCATCGAAAACGAGTTTGGCGAAGAAAACATCGACAACGAAATTTTGGTGTCTGACACCAACGAGCAAATCATTCAGATGAACAACGGCTGCGTGTGCTGCTCGATCCGCGAAGACTTGCGCACCACGCTGCAGTTGTTGGCCGCCAAAAAGCGCAAAGGCCTTTTGGACTTTGACCGTGTGGTGATCGAAACCACCGGTTTGGCTGACCCCGGTCCTGTGGCGCAAACCTTTTTCATGGACGACGAGATTGCCGAGAGCTTTTTGCTCGACTCCATCTTGACCTTGGTCGATGCCAAACACGCCGCCCAGCAGCTGAACGACCGCCAAGAAGCGCGCCGCCAAGTGGGCTTTGCAGACCAGATCTTCATCAGCAAAGCCGACCTCGTGACGCCCGCTGAGTTAGATGCTTTGCAGCACCGCCTGAAGCACATGAACCCACGCGCCCCACAGAAAGTGGTGCACTTTGGCGAAGTGGCCTTGAGCGAAGTGTTTGATCTGCGCGGCTTTAACTTGAACGCCAAGCTCGACATCGACCCAGACTTTTTGGCCGATGACGACCATCACCACCACGATGGTGAGCATTGCGACCATCCTTCACACCAGCATGGCCACGGGCACGACGACCACGCCCATCACGACCACGGCCATGAACACGGCGAGCACTGCGACCACCCCTCACATGCGCATGACCACGGCCCCGGTCACCATCACCACCACGATGACGACGTGAAGAGCTTTGTCTACAAGTCCAAGCGCCAGTTCGATCCCGCCAAGCTGGAAGATTTTCTGGGCGCCATCGTCAACATTTACGGCCCCAAGATGCTGCGCTACAAAGGTGTCTTGAACATGAAGGGCACTGAGAAGAAGGTGATCTTCCAAGGTGTGCACCAGTTGATGGGCAGTGATTTGGGCCCTGATTGGGCTGAAGGCGAAGAGCGCATCAGCAAGATGGTGTTCATTGGGATTGACTTGCCCAAGGACATCTTGATCCAGGGTCTTGATCAGTCCTTGGTTTGATGAATTTTGTTAGATTTCGCTAAATTAATGAAACCTTGGGGATTGTGGCTACAATCCCGCGCGCCAGACCCTGCCAGCACACCCGTGCTGTCTGAGGCCGCTAGGAGACCCACAGTGAACGCTAAATCCAAGAAAACCGCTACTAAAAAGCCTGTTCCCGCTAAAAAAGCGTCTAAAACAGTTGCATCGCCCAAAGCGGTAGCGAAGAAGATCGTGAAAAAACCTGTGGTGGTGAAGACCCCTGCAAAGTCTGCCAAGCCAGCGTCTAAGCCTTTGGCTAAAAAAGCTGCGCCAGCCAAAATGGCTGCTAAGAAGGCGATTGCCAAGGCCGCATCTGTTAAGAAAGCGGCTGCACCTAAAGCTGCAGTCAAAAAGGTAGTCGCCAATAAGACCGCAGCACCGGCTAAAAAAACAGTGTCGACCAAAGCACCCGCCAAAGTAGTCAAAGCGCCTGTCAAGTTGGTGAAGGCTCCCGCAAAGGCTGTCAAGACACCCGCCAAGACAGTCAAAGTTGCTGTGAAAGCGGCAGCCAAGCCTGTTGCTAAAAAAGCAGCGACCAAGCCAGCATCCAAGGTTGCTGCCAAGCCAGCAAAGGCTGCGCCAAAAGCCGCTGTCAAACCAGCAGCCAAGGTTGCACCTGTTAAGAAGGCACCCGCTGCTAAACCAACACCCGTCAAAGCCGCTAAGCCCGTTGTGGTCAAAGCTGCTGCGGTCAAGGCTGCCAAGCCCGCCAAAGAAACCAAGGCCAAAGTGGTGGCTGCGCCTGCACCCTTCGTGCATGTCACCCCCATCATTCCTGGCTACACCCCTGTGGTGCACAAGAAAAACTCCAGAGCTGCCAAGATGGCGGCTTTGGTCCCACCCCCGCCAGCTCAAGTGGTTGCGTCCAACGCAGCCAAGAACAGCTTTATGCCCATGACGGCACCCTCCGCTCCAACCATTGTTCCTGTGATACCTAAAAAAGACGCCAAGCTCGCCAATAACTGGAAAACCAAAACGGTTGACCAAATGACCGATGCTGAAATCATCGCCATGCCCGACGCCGAGTACATGAATGACATGCAAATGGCATTTTTCCGACTCAAGCTCGTACAGCTGAAAAACGAAGTGCTCAGCAATGCCAGCGAAACCACCGAACATCTGCGTGAAGACACCGTGGTGGTGCCCGATCCAGCCGATCGCGCCACCATTGAAGAGGAGCACGCCCTGGAATTGCGCACACGTGACCGTGAACGCAAGTTGCTCAAGAAAATTGAGCAGTCCATCCACCGCATCGACAGTGGTGACTATGGCTACTGTGACGAAACTGGTGAAGCCATCGGCGTGGGCCGATTGTTGGCCCGCCCAACGGCCAGTTTGTCACTCGAAGCACAAGAACGTCGCGAAATTAAGCAGCGCATGTTCGGAGATTGATGGCCAAAACGCCAAAAATCTTCAAAAAGCAGACCTCTCGGTCTGCTTTTTTTATGTCTTTTTCTCTTCACAAGCCACTTTTAGTGCCTTATCTAAGTGCTTCATTTATAACGATTTTTAGCTTGTGGCGCGCATGTTAAAATCGCTGTAAGTTGTTGATTTCATTGAAAAAATTACCAATTCGGGTGTTCTGAACAGGTTTTCCTGCTACAGTGCAAATAAGTGCAATTAAGTGGTGAAAAGTGCCTTTTGGCTTTTTCGTCCCGCTTAGTTGTTTGATTTGCATGTGGAAAAAGGGTCACCAACGTGTTTCAGGGTGCTTCATCGCTGAGTCTCGACGCCAAAGGCCGTTTGTCGGTGCCAACACGGCATCGCGACGTTTTGAGCGCGACTGCGGCTGGGCAGCTCACGATCACACGTCACCCCCACGGCTGTTTGATGGTCTTTCCACGCACCGAGTGGGAGAAGTTTCGCGAGCGCATTGCTGCACTGCCCATGAGCGCGCAATGGTGGAAACGTATCTTTTTGGGCAATGCGATGGATGTGGAGATGGATGGCACAGGCCGTGTCCTCATCTCGCCCGAGCTGCGCACCGCAGCCGGCATCAGCAAAGACACCATGCTGCTTGGCATGGGTAACCACTTTGAACTTTGGGACAAGGCGACCTACGAGGCGCAAGAGGCCCAAGCCATGCAGGGCGACATGCCCGATGTGTTCAAGGAATTTTCTTTTTAAGGGATGACGGTGGATACGCCATGGCTGCACACCACCGTCCTACTTAGCGAAGCTGTCGACGCCCTCGACATCAAGCCGGACGGAACCTACGTAGACGCGACCTTTGGTCGCGGTGGGCATTCCCGACTCATTTTGTCCAAGCTTTCGCCCAAGGGTCGTTTGATCGCATTCGACAAAGACCTTGATGCGATAGCGGCGGCAGAGCAAATTCAAGATCCGCGTTTTTCAATTCGACACCTTGGCTTCACGCACTTGGGCGAGTTGGATGCGGGCTCGATCGACGGCGTGCTGATGGATTTGGGGGTGAGCTCACCTCAGATTGACAACCCAGCACGCGGTTTCTCTTTTCGAAACGACGGTCCTTTGGACATGCGCATGGACACCACCCGTGGCCAAAGCGTGTCCGAATGGCTGGCCGAGGCGGAAATTCAACACATCGCGGAGGTGATACGTGAATATGGCGAAGAACGGTTTGCTTTACAGATTGCAAAGGCGATTGATGCTCGCCGACAAGAACGGGGCGTGCCTACATCCACCTCTGAATTGGCCAAGCTCGTGGCTGACACGGTCAAAACCCGCGAGCCGGGCAAGGACCCTGCAACGCGCACATTTCAGGCTTTTCGGATTTTCATCAATGCCGAGCTTGAGGAGTTGCAACAAGCGCTAAACGCTTCGTTGCAGGTGTTGCGCCCAGAAGGTCGATTGGCTGTGATCAGTTTCCACTCCTTGGAAGACCGCATCGTCAAGCAGTTCATCACACAGCACTCACGTGAGGTGTATGACCGCCGTGCGCCTTTTGCGGCGCCCAAGGTGATGGACTTCAAAGCCATTGACCGCGTTAAGCCCAGCGCTGCCGAGGTGGAGGGCAACCCCCGCTCACGCAGCGCCATCATGCGCGTGGCCGAGCGCTTAGGGGCTGGGGCATGAGTCGCGTGAGCGTGTTGCTGATGATCGCCGTCATGATGAGCGCGCTGTATTTGGTGCGCACGCAATATGAGTCGCGTTCGCTCACCACTGAGATTGACCGTGCCACCAGTTTGGCTCGCAACCTAGAAACAGAAAACGACCGCTTGGATGTAGAGCGCCGTGCACAGGCCACGCCGTTGCGTGTTGAAAAACTCGCGCGTGAGCAATTGCACATGCGCACCATCACACCAGCCATCACCCAATACGCCACAGTGTCGGGTGCTGTTGCGTCTGCATCGGCTCCTGCGGAGGTTCGCCCATGAGCAGCCGCAGCGTGCAATACACCTCTAGCCCTTTGCTCGCGAGCAAGACGCCAATCTGGCGTAGCCAGTTCATCGTGGCTGTCATTGCTGCGGGCTTCTTAGGCTTAGTGGCGCGAGCTGCCTATGTGCAAGTGATTGACAACGCGTTTTTCAAACGTCAAGGCGCGGTGCGTTTTGTGCGTACCTTAGATTTGCCAGCCAACCGTGGCCGCATCTTGGACCGCAACGGCAACATCTTGGCGTCCAGCGTGCCTGTGCCCAGCATTTGGGCCAACCCAGAAGACATCGAGCGCGACCCTGCCAAGCTCAAAGCCTTGGCCAAGTTGCTGGGCATGAGCAGCGTTGAGCTGGACAAGAAGCTGCAAGATGAAGACAAAATTTTTGTGTGGCTCAAACGCCAAGTCGACGAGTCGGTGGCCAAAGACATTGCTGCCCTCAAGATCAAAGGTGTCTACGACCGCAAAGAGTACAAGCGCATCTACCCCGAAGGTGAGTCGGTTGCACACGTGGTGGGCTTCACCAACGTTGAGAACTTGGGCCAAGAGGGTGTAGAGCTGACCTTCAACAAAGCCTTGGGCGGCAAACCTGGTTCACGCCGCGTCATCAAAGACCGCCTGGGCCGTGTGGTGGAAGACATCGGCGAAATGGTACCGCCCTTAGACGGTGAAGATTTGCAGCTGAGCATCGACAGCAAGGTGCAGTACTTCGCCTACGAAAAAATCAAAGAAACCGTCATCGCTAACAAAGCAGCCGCAGGCAGCGTGGTGGTGTTGGACGTGAAAACTGGAGAGGTATTGGCCTTGGTCAACTACCCCAGTTACTCGCCGGGCAAGCGTGGCAACCTCAGTGGCGCACAGCTTCGCAACCGCGCACTCACTGACACGTTTGAACCTGGCTCCACCATGAAACCCATCGTGGTGGGTTTGGCTTTGGAAAAGGGCATTGTCAAGCCCGAGACCATGATTCAAACCGCGCCCGGCAAATTGCAAATGGGCACAGCAACCATCACCGACGCGCACCCACACGGGATGTTGAGCGTGAATGAAATCATTCAAAAATCCAGCAACGTGGGCACGGTCAAGATTGCCATGCAAATGCAGCCCCATGACATGTGGGAAGTGTTCACGCAAGTGGGTTTGGGGCAAAAGCCCCAAGTGCCGTTTCCGGGGGCAGTGGCAGGCAAGGTGCGCGCTTACAAAACATGGCGACCCATTGAGCAAGCCACGATGAGCTATGGCTACGGTTTGTCCACCAGCTTGTTTCAGTTGGCGCAGGCCTACAGTGTGTTTGCGCACGACGGCGAAATGGTGCCCATGAGCTTGGTGAAAACAAACCAGCCAGAAGTCAACGGTGCACGCGTGTATTCGTCGCACAACGCAGCGGCTATTCGCAACATGTTGCACATGGTGACCATCCAAGGTGGCACAGCTCCCAAGGCGCAAACCATGGGTTACTCGGTGGGTGGCAAAACTGGCACTGCGCACAAGGTCGAAGGTAAGGGCTACGCCAGTAAAAAATACCGCGGCTTCTTTGTGGGCATCGCGCCCATCGACAACCCTCGCATCGTGGTGGCTGTGATGGTGGACGAGCCCACCAATGGCGCTTACTTTGGTGGTGATGTGGCTGCCCCGGTATTCAGCCAGACCGTGCAACAAACTTTGCGCATGATGGGTGTGCAGCCCGACATGGCGGTCAAGCCCCAAGTGGTGACCAAGGTTGAGAAGGAGTCGTTTTGATGAAACGACTGCATAGCCCCCAAGACGCCGCACAGTGGTTGCGCACGCAAGTGCGTGGCGTGCTGCACACCGACAGTCGCCTTGTGGGCGCGGGTGATGGCTTCATCGCTTGGCCGGGCGGCGTGACGGATGGACGTCAGTTCGTGGCATCTGCTTTGAAGCAAGGCGCAAGCGCCTGCGTGGTTGAGAAATCGGGGGCTGATGCCTTTGCATGGGAAGAGAACCCAGCCATTGCCACCTACGACGGATTAAAAGCAGCCAGTGGTTGGATTGCAGCGGCGTATTACGAGCAACCCAGCCAAGCGCTGGACGTGGTGGCCATCACAGGTACCAATGGCAAAACATCCACCGCTTGGTGGCTGGCGCATGCGCTGCAAAACGCAGGCAAGCGCTGCGCCATGGTGGGTACCTTGGGTGTGGGCGAGGTGGGTCAACTCGAAGTGACAGGTATGACCACGCCCGACCCTGTGTTGCTGCAAGCCAAGTTACGCGGCATGGTCGACGCCGGTGTGAATGCCTGCGCCATTGAGGCGTCATCCATCGGTTTGGCTGAACATCGCCTAGACGGCACACAGGTGCGCGTGGCCATGTTCACCAATTTCACACAAGACCATTTGGACTACCACGGCGACATGGCCAGCTACTGGCAAGCCAAGCTGGCGTTGTTCGGCTGGGCTGGTTTGCAAACGGCTGTGGTGAATGTGGATGATGCACAAGGTGCAGCCTTGGCTAAGCAATTGAAAGCACGTGGTGACCTTGGTGTGTGGACTGTGTCATGCGCTGATCATTCAGCCATTGGTGCCGTCGGCAGTACACACGCATCAACCCAAAACATCGTGGCACGCCACATCCAACACGGTGCCATGGGTTTGAGTTTTGATGTCCTGGAAGGTGAAGAGATTCACGCCTTAAACACGCAGCTGGTGGGTCACTACAACGTGAGCAATGTGTTGGGCGTCATCGCCTGCTTGCGTGCGTTGGGCTTGTGCTTGGCCGATGCTGTGCAAGCCTGCCGCGTGTTGCCTGCCGTGCCAGGCCGCATGCAAACTGTCGGTGTTGCTGGTGAACCGTTGGTCGTGATTGATTACGCCCACACCCCCGATGCAGTGGCGCAAGCGGTGCAAGCCTTGTTGCCTTTGGCTCAGTCGCGTGGTGGTGAGTTGACTTGTGTGTTGGGCTGCGGCGGTGATCGCGATTCGGCCAAGCGCCCCTTGATGGCCGCTGCTGCCGAGCAATATGCGCAGCACATCGTGTTGACCAGTGACAACCCCCGCAGCGAAGAGCCGCAAACAATTTTGAATCACATGCTGGCTGGCTTGCAAAATGCAGCCAAGACAACAGTGATTGTTGACCGTGCGCAAGCCATTGCGCAAACCGTGCAACACGCACGCGTGCAAGACGTGGTGTTGGTAGCCGGTAAAGGTCACGAGGACTACCAAGAAATTTCAGGCATCAAACATCCTTTCAGTGATGTGTCGCACGCCCGCGAAGCATTGGCTCAGCGCGCTGAAAAGGGGAGGGCACATGTCTGACATGAACCTCAGCCTCAAGCAAATCTGCCAGTGGCTCACTACTGCAAAGTTGTACGGTGATGGCGACTTGACCATTCAGCGCGTCCATACCGACAGCCGCACCTGCCAAGCCGGCGACTTGTTTGTGGCCTTGAAGGGTGAGCGCTTTGATGCGAACGACTTTTTGCCACAAGTGTCTGCCAGTGGCGCAACGGCTGCTTTGGCCCATCACGGTTTAGAAGCGGTCCCGTTAGCCGGTGTGCAAGTGCCAGACACGCGCATGGCTTTGGGCGAATTGGCCAAAGGTTGGCGCAGTCAATTCAGCTTGCCTGTTATTGCAGTCACAGGCAGCAACGGCAAGACGACCGTCACACAAATGATCGCCAGCATCTTGCATGCAGGCATGGGCAACGATGCATTGGCCACACAAGGTAATTTAAACAACGACATTGGCGTGCCGCAAACCCTGCTGCGCCTGCGCGCCCATCACCGCGGTGCGGTGGTGGAGCTGGGCATGAACCACCCCGGTGAAATTGCTGGCTTGGCCGACATGACGCAAGCTTCCGTGGCCTTGGTGAACAACGCCCAGCGGGAACATCAAGAGTACATGGCCACCGTGGAAGCAGTGGCGCAAGAAAACGGCGAAGCCATTAAAGCCTTGCCTGCACATGGCGTGGCCGTCTTCCCAGCGCACGACGAATACAGCCCACTTTGGAAAACCTTGGCTGGCAACCGCGCTTGTTTGCGTTTCTCTATGAGCGGCAACAAAGCCAACGAAGCTGAAGTGCAGCTGCTCAAAGCTGATTGGATAAACGACCACTGGGCCCTAGAAGCGCAAACACCCGCTGGTCTATTGCGCGCACAGCTGTACATTGCGGGTCGCCACAACGTTGGTAATGCCTTGGCAGCCGCGGCTTGTGCGCTGGCAGCGGGCCTGTCTTTGACCACGATCGAACAAGGCCTCAACTGCTTTGAGCCTGTCAAAGGCCGCTCACGCGCATTTGGTATTCATTGCCAAGGTCGCGACATCACTGTGGTGGACGACACCTACAACGCCAACCCCGATTCCGTACGCGCTGCAATTGAGGTGTTGGCCGAGTTGCCTGCACCACGTTTGCTGGTGTTGGGTGACATGGGTGAGGTGGGCACGCAAGGCCCTGAGTTCCACCAAGAGGTGGGCTTGTATGCAGCACAAATGGGCATTGACCATGTGCTGTGCTTAGGCGACTTGGCGCGACACACCGCCAATGCCTGTGGCGCGAACGCACAACACATGGCAGACATCGACGCCTTGAACGAACAGGTGATGCAACAGTTGCCCCAGCTGGGCAGCGTGTTGGTCAAAGGCTCACGCTTCATGAAGATGGAGCGCGTGATTGAGGCGATCAACGCCTGTCATGACCACAACAAAAAGGAAACCACGCCATGTTGCTAACCCTAGCCCAATGGTTGCAAACCCTCTCGCCAGAATTTGGTTTCTTCCGCGTGTTCCAGTACCTCACATTTCGTGCAGTGATGGCTGCATTGACGGCGCTGCTGATTGGCTTGGTCGCTGGTCCTTTTGTGATTCGCCGTTTGGCCGCTTTGAAGATTGGTCAGCCTATCCGCGAATACGCCATGCAGTCCCACATGGCCAAAAGCGGTACGCCCACCATGGGTGGTGTGTTGATCTTGATTGGCATCGCCGTGTCCACCTTGTTGTGGGCTGATTTGTCTAACCGTTTTGTGTGGATCGTGATGATCGTTACCTTTGGTTTTGGTGCCATTGGTTGGGTAGATGACTGGCGCAAAGTGGTGAACAAAGACCCAGAGGGTATGCCTTCACGTGAAAAATACATGTGGCAATCCATCATTGGTTTGGTGGCTGCTTTGTATTTGGTGTTCAGCATTTCCGAGAGCAGCAACTACCGCGTGTTGGAGTTGTTTTACTCATGGGTCAAGTCCGGCTTTGATGTGGACTTACCCCCCAAAGCGGGTTTGTTTTTGCCTTTCTTCAAAGAGGTGAGCTACCCACTCGGTGTGTTTGGTTTTGTCATCATGACCTATTTGGTCATCGTCGGCTCGAGCAACGCAGTGAACTTGACCGACGGCTTAGACGGTTTGGCCATCATGCCCGTGGTCATGGTGGGCTCGGCCTTAGGCGTGTTTGCCTATGTGACGGGAAGCTCGGTGTATTCCAAATACCTGTTCTTTCCCTACATCCCAGGTTCAGGCGAATTGATGATTTTCTGTGCCGCCATGGCCGGTGCAGGCCTGGCGTTTTTGTGGTTCAACACGCACCCTGCGCAAGTGTTCATGGGAGACGTGGGCGCACTGGCTTTGGGTGGCGCACTCGGCACGATTGCCGTGATCGTGCGTCAAGAAATTGTGCTGGCCATCATGGGCGGCATCTTTGTGGTGGAAGCCTTGTCAGTCATGTTGCAGGTGACCTACTTCAAGTACACCAAGAAGAAATATGGCGAAGGCCGTCGCATTTTGAAGATGGCACCTTTGCATCACCACTTCGAGAAAAGCGGCTGGAAAGAAACCCAAGTCACGGTGCGTTTTTGGATCATCACCATGCTCCTGTGCTTGGTGGGTCTGTCTACTTTGAAGTTGAGATAAGACGATGCAGAAACTCCACAACCAATCAGTGCTGATTTTGGGCTTGGGTGATTCCGGCCTGGCGATGGCGCGTTGGTGCGTGCGCAATGGTGCGCAAGTGCAAGTCGTGGACACGCGTGCCGAGCCGCCGCATTTGGCTGTGTTGCGTGCAGAGTTGCCACACGTGAAATTTCTGCACGCCGCGTTTGCTGCCAGCTTGGTGGCAGGCCAAGACGTGCGAGCAGTATTCAAAAGCCCGGGCCTGAGCCCTGAGTCTGTCGCGCCTGTGTGGAATGCGGCGGTCGCCGCTGGTTTGTGGGTGGGCACTGAGCTGACCTTGTTTGCACAAGCTTTAAGCGATTTGCAAACCAGCATGGCCTATCACCCCAAGGTGTTGGCCATCACGGGCACCAACGGTAAAACCACCGTCACCGCATTGACAGGTCAGTTGTTGGAGCGTGCCGGCAAGCGCGTGGCAGTGGCTGGCAATATTGGCCCCACCTTGCTCGACACGCTGTCGCAAGCGTTGGACAAAGCCGCCGAAGAACAAGCTGCAGCTGACGTGATTGCCGCTCAAGAAGCGGCCGAGCTGGCTGCGGATGAAGTCGCGGCCGAGGGTGATACTGAATCACAAATGGCGCTGACAGGCACAGAAGCCGAACAAGCGAAAGAACAAGGCGAAGAAGCTGCGCAAGTGGCGGCAGCCGATGACGAGCCCTATGAGGTGGACCTGCCACCTTTGGTGCCACCACCACCGCCCCCGGCTGACCATCCTTTCCTGCCGCAAGTTTGGGTATTGGAGTTGTCAAGCTTCCAACTCGAAGGCGTGGACAACTTCGAGCCTACAGCGGCCACGGTGCTCAACCTGACGCAAGACCACCTCGACTGGCACGGCAGCATGGAGGGTTACGCAGCGGCGAAAACTCGCATCTTTGGCAAGCAAGGCATGCTGGTGCTCAACCGCGAAGACACGGGCGTGATGGCCATGTTGGATAGCGCGCCGGTTGAAGTGACAGAAGTTGTGGTCAAGTCCCCACGTGCCAAAACGCCAAAGGTACAAGTGCGTGCGCACCTCACGTTTGGTGGCGATATGCCACAACGCCCCGGTGACTACGGCATTGAAACTGTCAATGGCATGACATGGCTCGTGCGCGCTTTAGAGGCTGACGAAACACGCAAACGCCGTAAAGACGACGAAGAAGAAATTCATTTCCAACGCCTGATGCCTGCCGATGCGCTGCGCATCCGTGGCCGTCACAACGCGCTCAATGCTTTGGCTGCACTGGCCTTAGCCGGCAATGCCGGCGGCGATTTGGCCCCCATGTTGTTTGGCCTGCGCGAGTACCAGGGCGAGCCGCATCGCGTGGAAGCCGTGACCATCCTCAACGGTGTGGAATATTTCGACGACAGCAAAGGCACCAACGTGGGCGCCACCGTGGCCGCTTTGCATGGCCTGGGTGTGGACCGCCGTTTGGTGGTGATTTTGGGTGGCGATGGCAAGGGTCAAGACTTTTCGCCCTTGGCTGCGCCCGTGTCGCGCTTTGCACGCGCCGTGGTTTTAATAGGTCGTGACGCACCTGCCTTGCGCGAAGTGCTGCAGCACAGCGGCGTCAAGCTGTTGGATGCTGCGAGCTTAGAAGAAGCGGTCAAGTTGTGCAGCGAACAAGCCCATTCTGGTGACGCTGTGTTGTTGTCGCCCGCCTGCGCGAGCATGGACATGTTCCGCAACTATGCACACCGCGCCGACGTATTTGTGAGTGCGGTGAACCACTTGGTGGACGAAGCTGGAGGCCTGGCGTGAGCGACATGGCTACATCCATCGAAGTCTCTTTTGTGCAGCGCATGAAGCAGAGCTTCGCTCGCCTCATGGGCGGTGAGCCAGAGACTGGCATGGATGCCTTGCCCGTGCGTGTGCACGGCACGGAGTTCACGCGCACCGCTGCTTCCCCTGTGCATGTGAAAGGCTTTGATCAACCGTTGGTTTGGGTCACCTTTGCTTTGCTGATGTTTGGTTTGGTCATGGTGTATTCAGCCTCCATCGCCATTCCTGACAACCCACGCATGGGCGCTGGCTATTCCCAAACGCATTTCTTGTTGCGACATTCGCTCTCGTTGTTTGTGGCGTTTGTGGTTGCCTTGTTGGCGTTTCAAATTCCTCTCAACACCTGGGAGCGCATTGCGCCTTGGGTGTTCATTGCTTCCATCGTGTTGCTCATCGCCGTGCTGATTCCCTTCATCGGCAAATCGGTGAATGGTGCACGCCGTTGGATCAGTTTGGGCTTCATGAATTTCCAACCGTCCGAGCTGGCCAAGTGGGGCGTGTTGCTGTACGCCGCCAACTACATGGTGCGCAAGATGGATGTGAAAGAAAACTTTTTCGCTGCTGTCACGCCGATGGGCGCTGCAGTGGCAGCGGTGGGTTTGCTGTTGTTGTCTGAGCCCGACATGGGTGCCTTCATGGTGATTGCCGTGATTGCCATGGGCATCTTGTTTTTGGGCGGCGTCAACGCCCGCATGTTCTTCTTGATCGCGACGGCCTTGATTGGCGTGTTTGCCCTCATCATCGCCACGTCTGAGTGGCGCCGCGAGCGCATCTTTGCGTACCTTGACCCATGGAGCATGGAGCATGCGCTGGGCAAGGGTTACCAGTTGTCGCACTCGCTGATTGCGATTGGCCGTGGTGAAATTTTTGGTGTCGGCTTGGGCGGCAGTGTGGAAAAACTGCACTGGTTGCCCGAAGCGCACACTGACTTTTTACTGGCTGTGATTGGTGAAGAGTTCGGCTTTGTGGGCGTAGTGGCCGTGATTGGCATGTTCATGTGGCTGACACGTCGCATCATGTACATCGGCCGTCAAGCCATTGCGATGGACCGTGTGTTTGCTGGCTTGGTTGCGCAAGGCGTGGGCATTTGGATGGGCTTTCAGTCCTTCATCAACATGGGTGTGAACTTGGGTGCATTGCCCACCAAGGGCTTGACCTTGCCACTCATGAGCTACGGCGGCTCAGCAATTTTGTTGAACCTCATTGCCATTGCGGTGGTGTTGCGCGTGGATTTTGAAAACCGCGTCGTCATGCACGGGGGGCGTCTATGAGCACGACCCAACGCACCGCACTCATCATGGCTGGCGGCACAGGTGGCCACATCTTTCCCGGGTTGGCTGTGGCTGAGCAATTGCGTATCCATGGTTGGAACGTGCATTGGCTCGGTGCGCCCGCGCCGAGCATGGAAAGCCAACTGGTGCCACCGCGTGGCTTCGCATATGAAACCGTTCAGTTCGGTGGCGTGCGCGGCAAAGGTCTCACGACCTTGGCGCTCTTGCCCTTCAAGTTGCTACGTGCGTTTTGGCAAAGCCTGTGTGTGGTCCGTCGCGTGCAGCCCGATGTAGTGGTGGGTCTGGGTGGTTACATCACTTTCCCAGCCGGCATGATGGCTGTGTTGTGTGGCAAGCCTTTGGTCTTGCATGAACAAAATTCTGTGGCTGGCATGGCCAACAAAGTGCTCAGTGGTGTGGCTGACCGCGTGTTCAGCGCCTTCCCCCATGTGTTGCCAAATGCCGAGTGGGTGGGCAACCCCATGCGCGATGGATTTGTGAACCAAGCCGAGCCCGCACAGCGCTTTGCCGACCGCGCTGGCCCACTGCACGTGTTGGTGGTGGGGGGCAGCTTAGGCGCGCAAGCTTTGAACACGGTGGTGCCGCAAGCCTTGGCCAAGATTCCACACGACCAACGCCCTGTGGTAACACACCAAAGTGGCGCGAAGCAAATTGATGCACTGCGAGCTGCGTATGCAGAAGCAGGCGTGCAAGCCGAGTTGACACCCTTCATCGACGACACCGCCCAAGCCTTTGCAGACGCTGATGTGGTGATTGCCCGCGCGGGTGCCAGTACCGTGACCGAGTTGGCTGCCGTGGGTGCTGCGGCGATTTACGTGCCGTTCCCCCACGCGGTGGACGACCACCAAACCACCAACGCACGTTTCGTTGTGGATGCGGGCGGTGGTTGGTTGGTGCCACAAAACGAATTGAAACCCCAAGACTTGGCTGATCGTTTGCAATTCTTGACGCGCCGCACCTTATTGGCGTGTGCCGAGAAAGCTTATGCCGTGCGCCAGGTGGAAGCGGTCGCGCAAGTGGTGGCCGCGTGCGAGCAACTCGCAGCGAAAGGAAAAAAACAATGAAGCACGCCATTCGTCACATCCATTTCGTCGGCATCGGTGGCGCAGGCATGAGCGGCATTGCCGAAGTGCTGTTGAACTTGGGTTACGCCATTTCTGGCTCCGACTTGTCGGACAGCCCGGCCTTGAAGCGCCTGCAAAGCTTGGGCATTCAAACCTATGTCGGTCATGACGCCAAAAACATGGCGGGTGCAGATGCCGTGGTCACTTCCACCGCGGTGCACGCCGACAACCCGGAAGTGGTGGCAGCTCACGCCAAGCTCATTCCCGTGGTGCCACGTGCTGTGATGTTGGCCGAACTGATGCGCCTCAAAACAGGCGTGGCCATTGCCGGCACGCACGGCAAAACTACTACTACCAGTTTGGTGGCCAGCGTGTTGGCTGAGGCGGGCATGGACCCCACTTTTGTGATTGGCGGCAAGCTCAACAGCGCAGGTGCGAATGCCAAGCTGGGTTCGGGTGACTACATCGTGGTGGAAGCCGATGAGTCAGACGCGTCGTTCTTGAACCTCTTGCCCGTGATGGCGGTGGTGACCAACATCGACGCTGACCACATGGACACCTATGGCCATGACTTCAACAAGTTGAAGGCGGCGTTCATCGAGTTCTTGCACCGCATGCCTTTTTATGGCGCAGCGATTTTGTGCACGGACGATGCAGCAGTGTGCAGCATCTTGCCGGAAGTGTCACGCCCCATCACCAGCTATGGCTTCAACGAAGAAGCGCAAGTGCGTGCCGTGAATGTACGTGCCGACAACGGTCGCATGTGCTTTACCGTTCAGCGCCGTAACGGTGTGACTTTGCCCGACATCGACATCACCCTCAACTTGGCGGGCGAGCACAACGTGCTCAACGCTTTGGCCGCCATTGCGATTGCGGTGGAATTGAATGTGCCTGATCAGGCTTTGCAAAAAGCACTGGCCGAATTCAAAGGCGTGGGCCGTCGCTTCCAACGTCACGGTGAAGTGGCTGCGAAGACCGGTGGTGAGTTCACACTCATCGAAGACTATGGGCACCACCCTGTGGAAGTCGCAGCCACATTGGCGGCGGCGCGTGGTGCATTTCCCGGTCGTCGCTTGGTGTTGGCATTCCAGCCGCACCGCTACACCCGCACGCGTGATTGTTTTGAAGACTTCGTCGAGGTCATGGGCCGAGCCGATGTGCTGTGGCTGTCTGAGATTTACGCTGCAGGCGAAACGCCGATTGCTGCAGCCGATGGGCGCGCACTCTCGCGCGCCATGCGCGTGGCAGGCCACGAAGCTTTGGTTTTCGTGGATGACATTCAAAAAATGGCCCAAGTCATTGCCGACAACGCCCAAGCGGGCGATGTGGTGATGTGCATGGGCGCAGGGTCGATTGGCCAAGTGCCAGCCAAAGTGCTGGAGTTGGTGCAACAACATAAGAGCTAAATAAGAGCTAAAAATGACTTTCAATATCACCACTGCCAAAGTTGCTGTCCTCATGGGTGGGTTATCCGCCGAACGTGATGTGTCCATCATGTCGGGCAGCGGCGTGCTCAAGGCTTTGCAAAGCAAGGGTGTCAACGCCACAGCGTTTGACCCAGCAGAGCGCAGCTTGGACGAGCTCAAGCGCGAAGGCTATTCACACGCCTTCATCGCGCTGCATGGCCGTTATGGTGAAGACGGTGCTGTGCAAGGCGCGTTAGAGTTGTTGGGCATTCCCTACACCGGCTCAGGTGTGATGGCCTCCGCCATGGCGATGGACAAAGTGATGACCAAGCGCGTGTGGAGCGCAGTGGGCTTGTCGACACCCGGTTACGTGTGGTTGTCACCCGAAGATCAAACGGCCGACAACATCAATGCCATTCCAGCTAAGTTGGGCTTGCCTTTGATCGTCAAGCCACCCCGTGAAGGCTCATCGATTGGTATGAGCAAAGTCGCGCAAGCAAATGAAATGAGCGCGGCCGCTGAGTTGGCGACGAAGTACGACCCTGATTTGTTGGCAGAAGAATTCATCACCGGCGAAGAATTGACTTGCCCCATCTTGGGCAACGGCCCACATGCACGCGCATTGCCTGTGGTGCGCATTGCCGCCCCTGATGGCGCGTATGACTACAACAACAAGTACTTCACCGATGACGTGAAGTACCACTGCCCAAGTGGCTTGCCCGAAGCTGAAGAGCAAGAAGTGCAACGCTTGGTGGTGGCTGCTTACCGCGCGCTGGGCTGCCGTGGTTGGGGCCGTGCCGACATCATGTTGCGTGCGTCTGACCGTAAACCCTTCTTGTTAGAGATGAATACATCGCCTGGCATGACCAGTCATTCCTTGGTGCCCATGTCTGCACGTGCAGCGGGTATCAGCTATGAAGACTTGTGCTTGATGCTGTTGGAGAGCGCCACGCTCGATCACCCCGGAGGTCCTAAGGCCGTATGACCACGCGCTACACCCACATGCGACCCCGTCCCGAGGTGAACACCTCGGTGGTGGTGCCGCTCGACGTCAAGCTCATGCACATGGCGGCTTCGCTGATGTTTGCGGGCTTGGTCGTGGGTGCCTTGGTGGGCGGCATGTGGGCCTTGGTGCAGCTGCCAACGTTTGCACTGAAGGGCATCACCGTCAAGGGCGATGTCGAGCACAACAACGAAGTGACCTTGCGCGCCAATGTGGTGACCAAGTTCACAGGTAATTTCTTCACCGCCGATTTGGCCCGTGTGCGCAGCGCCTTTGAAAGTGTGCCTTGGGTGCGTTTGGCCTCGGTGCAGCGTGAGTTTCCCAACCGCTTGCGCGTGACGCTGCAAGAGCACAAGCCCGTGGCCTATTGGGGTGACGACGGCGAGCAACGCATGGTGAACAGCTATGGCGAAGTGTTTGAAGCCAATGTGAGCGACTTGGACGATGACAAGATGCCGCGCCTGAGTGGGCCAGACAGCCAATCGCAGCAAGTGCTGTCCATGTATTTGGCACTGGCGCCTGTGCTGAAAGATTTGACGCTGTCGCTCGACAGCTTGGCCTTGACCGATCGCGGCAGTTGGCGTGCCAAGTTGGCACATGGTGCAGTGATTGAGTTGGGACGCGGCAGTGTGGATGAGGTCATGGTGCGTGTGCAACGCGTGTCACAAACACTGGCGCAGGTGACAAATAAATTGGGTCGCAAAGTGACGGCCATTGAGTCGGCAGATTTGCGACATGACAACGGTTATGCGCTTCGGGTGCGCGGGGTGAGCACGCAAGACGTGCCCGCCAAACGCTAACGAGCAGACGAAGAGAAAGAACGAGGCTGTTATGGCAAAAGAGTACAAAGATTTGGTGGTCGGCTTAGACATTGGCACAGCCAAGGTCATGGTGGTCGTGGCCGAAGTGTTGCCCGATGGTGAGCTCAAGCTCGCAGGCCTCGGTGTGGC
>NZ_JAVKLM010000036.1:0-93141 GCF_031539105.1 Limnohabitans sp. | reverse complement strand
CGTTGAGATGAACGTCGAGCAAGCCCAGTACGGTAAAGCAGCCAGCGAATACCAAGCGACCTTGCAATTTTTAGAAAACCGCATCGGCGGTCTTCGCAAAGCCATGCGCGGGGAGTAATAGACCATGCAACTCGATAACGTTTTTGGAATTGCGGGCACAGCGCTGAATGCGCAAGCCATTCGCATGAACACCACCGCCTCTAACTTGGCCAACGCCAACTCAGTGGCGGGCTCAGAAGAAGAGGCCTACCGTGGCCGTCGCCCTTTGTTCAAAGCCTTGATGGAAGAACAAATGACACACGGTGGCGCGCAGTTTGTCGGTGGCGTCAAGGTTGACCGCATCGTCAACGACCCATCCCCCATTCGCAAAACTTGGGAGCCAGGCAACCCCTTGGCCGACAAGGAAGGCTACGTCTTTCACTCCAACGTGAATGAAATGTCTGAGATGGTCGACATGATGGCTGCCTCTCGCTCTTACCAAAACAACGTCGAAGTGGTGAACACCGCACGTCAACTGATGATGCGCACCCTTGAAATTACCAAGAGCTGATAGCGCTCAACAGGAGACATAAATGGCCATCGATACATCCTCTTCCATCAACGGCGTCATGACGACTGCGCAGTACAACGCGCAAAAAGCAGCTACGCCGCAAAGCACAAGCATGGGTCAGTCCGAGTTTTTGACACTGTTCACCACGCAGCTCAAAAACCAAGATCCGACTGATCCAGTCAAAAACGAAGCCTTCGTGGCGCAGCTCGCTCAGTTCTCGCAGCTCGAAGCGACGACCGCCATGAAAACCTCCATGAACAGCTTGGTTTCTAGCATGAGCAATGACCGCATGCTGGGCGCCGCTTCATTGATGGGTAAACAAGTGGCCGTGCCAGACGGCCCAGTTCAAGTCACGGATACAACAGTGTCGCAAGGCACGATCAATGTGCCCGCAGGCGCTGATGGCATTCAGTTGCAAGTGTTCAACGACAAAGGCATCTTGGTGCGCACCCAAATCATGGGCGCTCAAAAGCCAGGTGATGTCACTTTGGCATGGGACGGCATGACCGATGGCGGTCAACCCGCAGTCAATGGCACTTATCGCTATGTGGCTACCGTCAACAGCCAAGGCGTCATGAGCAAGCCCACCGTCAACACCTATGCCACCGTCACCGGCGTCAGCAGTGCAGGCACCTCCGACGGCACCATGCTGCTCGAAGTCGCAGGCGGCAAGACCGTCAACTTGGCAGACGTCAAGCGCATCGTCAACTAATTTCAGACACAAGAATTTCTCTCAGGAGCTAAAGCACCATGTCCTTCTATACCGCACTCACGGGTTTGAACGCCGCCACCGCCCAAATGGGCGTCACGTCCAACAACATTGCCAACGTGTCGACCACCGGTTTCAAACGCAGCCGTACCGACTTCGGCGACATTTTTGCGACCTCGCCTTTGCAAAAAGCTTCAGCCACCATCGGTCAAGGTGTTGCTTTGAAGAAGGTGACACAAGAATTTGGTCAAGGTAACTTGGTGTTCTCATCCAACACCCTCGACTTGGCCATCAGTGGTGACGGTTTCTTCCCCTTGAAGTCTCAAGACGGATTCCAGGACATCTTCACGCGTAACGGTGTGTTCATGATGAACGACCAATACAACGTGGTGAACTCGGCAGGTCAAAAACTCATGGCGGCGTCAGTGGACTCGTCCGGCAAAGCGAACTTGGATGACATGAACGTGTTGACCATTCCGCAAAAAACCACCGGCATGGCCACGCAAACCAGCAAGGTGCAATTGGGCTTGAACTTCCCAGCAGATGCATCTGTGATCAGCAAGTCATTCAACCGCAATGACCCAACCACTTACAACAAGAGCACTGCATTGACCGTGTATGACGCAGGTGGTAACTCTTACTTGGCTTCCGTCTACTACGTGAAGACCCAAAACGCCAGCCAAGAAACGCCAAACAACAAATGGCAAACCTATGTGTATGTGGGCGACAAGCTGGTCAACGCCTCCTTGCAGCAAGCCACCAACAACACGGGCGACGTGATGTACGTCAACAAATACGGCGAACTCAAAGCCAAAGCAGACTTCAAAACACCTGCTGAAATTGCTGAATTGAACAGCTCGTTTTCAAAGAAAACGGTGAAGTTTTCCTTGGATGCCTTGACAGACATTCGTACCTCTCAGCCTGCAACCGTGGCCGCTGGTTTGGCGACGAGTTTGGGAACTGGCTCCAATGATGGCGTGGATTTCAGCACCTACACCAACATGAACAAAACCGAATTGTTGATGAATCAAGGTAGCAGTGGCGTCACTTACAACTTGAATACGCCTGCGCTCAACGATGGCATCACCATGACTTTTGGCCCTTCGACTGCACGCGTCACAGTCAGTGTTGACCCAGACGGTGTGAAAGCACCAACGGCATTAGATATCGCAACTGCATTGAACAGCAATCCAAGTTTTGCTGCCTCGTATGTGGCTCAAGCCCCAACATCCTCCGTGATCTCCAACGTTAAGTTTGCAAGCGCCCCATTAACGGCAAGCGTCAATGACTTCAAAAGTTTTTCGATGACGTTGAACGGCAAAACCATTTCGTTTGACAATATTGCGCCCACATCTACATCACTCTCAGACTTGGCAGCCACCCTTCAAGCGCGTTTGCGAAATGAAGACCGCGGCAACACCGATTTGTCAGTGACGGTGGTCGACACCAGCTTAACTTCCACGCCAGCTTTAGCTTTGAAAGTGACAGATGCTGCGGGTCGTGCAGTTGGCGCGGTTGCTTTGCAAACAGGTGGCAGTACAGCTACTGGCGCCCCCTCTGGTGGACTGCCTTCGTATCCAAAGCCAACACTCAAAATCACTGCACTTGATCCCAACGTGAGTGCAGACACGATTGAGAAAGAAATTCTTCTCAAGCAAGGTACAGCAAGCATCAGTTACGACGCGACTGGAACGGCCGTTGTCTCAGGCACAGGCTTGAGCGCCGTCAAAAACGACACATCGTACCCACGCAGTGTGGCAAGTTACGCCATGGGGTCTGGGCCTTTCAAAGCCACATTCCATGCGCAGCCCACCGACATCACTGTGGCCGGCGATACAACCGACGCATCATTGAGCGCGTTTGTCACCAAGTTGAACGCGAATGAGTCATTTGCCGCCAACTACTCGGCACAAGTCAATGGCACAAGCATGGTCATCACGGCCAAAGATCCAACGGTGTCCTCACCCACAACGATCACCAGTGATTTGCAGATCTACAACACCACTGGCACCCCCGCAGGCTTTAACTTAATTGCCAATCCAGCGACAGGTACTGCGTTGATCACAACGAACGCATCTTCAAACCTGACCCTTGGAACTGCACCCAATACAACAGTGTTTAACCAAGCCAACGGCGCTCCAGTGAGCTTCGCAGGCAAGCACAGCATTGATGATTTGAAAAACCTGTTTACCGTCAATATTGATAGCTCAGTCGATGGCGTGACGGTCGGTTTGGATCGATTGATTGAGTCGATGAAGAACGTGCCCGCTGCCAATCAAAAATTGTCAGGAACGCAAATTGCAGCTGAATTGACCAACGAAATTCAGCGTGCTTACGGCGATGAAAAGCCATTCAACTTCTCCACGGTGGGAACACCCACCTTCTCCTTGCAGTTGACCTTGGCTTCGAATAAGTCCACCTTAGATAAATTGCACATTGATTTATCGACCAAGGGTGATTTAAAGCCTGAAGATTTGGTGCGCGAAGTTCAAAAGCAAGTCAATGACGATGCCACCTACAAAGGCAAGATCACGGTTTCTTATGACACGCAGGCACAAAAACTGGTCTTCACGCCAACAGGCAGTAACAAGGTTTCAGTCACCAGCGACCAATCAGCCATCGGTTTGACCGACCCCTTGGTGCAAGGTGTGAACGATGAGTCTGTTGGCCTTGCGATGTCACCTTCAGTTTCCACCTCACCTTTCCGTGCGTTGAATGACCAGCGTTATGGCATGAAGGTTGAATACGATGCTGTGAAACAGTCTTTCGTGTTCAAGTCAGGTTCGACTGGCGACACATCGAGCATTGCCATTTCTAACATTCGCCCTGGCAGTTTGGCCACACAAGGTGTGAAGGGCCTGGGCATGACTGGCGACCCTGCCAGCTATACCGTGGCAGCGTCAACCGTGGATGCCTTGCGAGGCATTGCCTCTAAGCCCGCTGTTTTGACGGGAAATGCATTGGCCATCAACGTGGACAACAACTTCTCTGTGGATGCCACCAACAACCAATTCGTTGTTTCTGTGAACGGCATCACAGGCACCGTCACTGTCCCGCCCAAAGATACCTACACCCTAGGCACCTTCATGGAGGCTTTGCAAAACGGCATTAACAACTTGCAAAGTGATGACAAAAACGGTCTGACGCCTCAGTCCGTGAACGGCGTGAAGGTCAGTTACAACGCCGCAACCAATGCGTTGGAATTCACCACAGGCACCGCCTCCACAGACTCTTACATCAAGGTCACTGGCGATGCCAAATGGGGCTTAGATGGCTTGGACGCCAAGTTTGGCACCACCACCACATGGATCAAGCCCAAGGCCTTTACTGATGAAAAAGGTGCCACGGTTTACATCGACGGCTTCGGCGCAGAAACCTCCAGTGCCACCGGCTTTGACACCTTGCCTTCTTGGTCACCGGTCTACTTTGACAAAGGCGAGCTGACCTTTGACACGGCAGGTAACTTGGTTTCCCCCAAGCAAGGCGCACAGTTAGACACGGTGTACTTGCCAAACGGTAAGGGCGCTTTGACCATCAACATCAACTACTCCAAGTCAACGCAGTTTGCGTCACCGTTCTCGGTGCTGTCGCAGTCGCAAGACGGCGCACCTGAAGGTGACTTGGTGGGTTTGGCGATCAAGGATGACGGTTTGGTTCAAGCCAGTTATTCCAACGGCGCACAAAAGTCGTTGGCCAAAGTGGTGTTGGTGAACTTCTCCAACTCTTCTGGTTTGCGCCAGATTGGTGACACCAACTACTACAAAACGTCTGATTCAGGCACACCGAAATACGGTGAAGCCGGTTCTGCTGGTTTCGGCACGGTGCGCTCTGGCGCGACCGAGCGCGCCAACGTGGACTTGACCCAAGAACTGGTGGACTTGATCACCGAGCAGCGTAACTTCCAGGCCAACGCCAAGGCCATGGAAACCAGCACCTCGATGACCAACACCATCATTCAGATTCGTAACTAACCCGTTGCATTAAGAGCCTGATATGGACCGCTTATCTTTCAACGCGATGGCCGCGATCAACGAAGACCGTTTGATACGGCAACAGTTGTCCAACGACATCGCCAACGTCACCACCGTCGGTTTCAAGCAAACCTTCGAAGCCACCATCCAACCGCACCAAGCGGTGGGTGAGGGCTTTGATTCGCGCTTGCAACCCCGTCTGTACACCACAGACCGCGTGCGCTTGGATGCGGGTCCCTTGATGGTCACAGGCCGCGACCTAGACGTGTCTATGAACCACAAAACCGTCATGGGCGTGACCGGCAATGACGGAAAACTGGCATTCACGCGCCGGGGTGACCTGCGCGTCAACCCCAACGGTGTGTTGGAAACCGGTTCTGGCCACATCGTCGAAAGCCAAGGCGGTGGCCCCATCACCATCCCAGTGGGCTCCACCATCAACATCACCAACACAGGTCAGATCTACGCTGCAGACCCCACGCAGCAAGGCGTGCCGCAAGAGCAGCTGGTGGGCGAAATCATGTTGCGCGATGCCAGTACCACGAACCTCATCAAACGCGAAGACGGTCTCTTTCGCGTTGACGAAAAACCACTTGGCACGGACTTTGCAACTGGTCCTGAGCCAGTTTCTTTGACACCGAAGGCCCTCGAGGGCAGCAGTGTCAATCCAATGGCATCGATGGTGAAGCTGATTGAACAGAGTCGCTCGTTTGAGCATCAGATTCGAATGATCAAAGAAAGCAAATCCAACGATGAGTCGGGCGCCTCCATGATGAAGGTGTCCTGAATTTGACAGATTAAAGGGGGCGATAAGCCATGGACGCATCATTATGGGTAGCCAAAACGGGTCTTGACGCGCAGCAGACGCGCATGAACGTCATCTCAAACAACTTGGCGAACGTGAATACGACCGGCTTCAAACGCGACCGTGCCGTTTTTGAAGACTTGCTCTATCAAAACGTCAAACAACCCGGTGGTCAAACCACCAACAACACCTTGTCCCCCACCGGCTTGATGCTGGGTACGGGTGTGAAGATCAATGCCACCGAAAAACTGCACTTGCAGGGCAACTTGATCAACACCCAGTCGCCGCTTGACTTGGCGGTCATGGGCAACGGCATGTTTCAAATTCAAATGCCAGACGGCACCACCGCCTACACACGCGACGGCAATTTCAAAATCAGCAACACCGGCCAAGTCGTGAACGCGTCTGGCTTTCCGCTGATCCCTGCCATCACCATTCCCGCCAACACCGCCGCTGTGACCTTTGGTCAAGACGGCACCGTGTCGGCCGAGTTGGATGCAGGTGGCGGCTCACAAAACATTGGCCAAATTCAATTGGCACGCTTCGTCAACCCAAGCGGCTTGAAGCCCATGGGTCAAAACTTGTACGAAGCTTCACAAGCCAGTGGTGTGGCGCAAATTCTCACCCCCGGCCTCAACGGCGCAGGTGCCTTGAAGCAAGGCTCGCTCGAAGCCTCCAACGTGAACGTGGTGGAGGAGATGGTCAACATGATCGAAACCCAGCGCGCTTACGAAATCAACTCCAAGGCCATCTCTGCGGTGGACGGCATGTTGAAGTTCTTGAATCAGAACATTTGATCGAGGTTCACCATGATTGCCCTTCGTTTTCTCGCTCTGTTCGCCATCGTTTATTTGCTGCAAGGCTGCGCCGCCGAACCTGTCGACATGGTCCTGCGACCCTCGCCAGACTTTCAGCCGGTGTATCCGCTTGCCGCTGACCGGCAAAAAGTTGCCACCGGCGGCATCTACAGCAACCGGCAAAGCGATGCCTGGTTTGGTCGTGGCCGCAATTACCAGGTGGGCGACATCATCACGGTGCTGCTGAACGAATCAACCCAAGCTGCTCGCACACAAAACACCGATGTGAGCCGCGAGTCTAAAAACTCATTGCCCTCTGGCTTCAACACCAAGATCGGCAGCATGAACCCGTTCTTCAACGGTGTGGACATCAACAACAACAACAACAGCTCCAAAGGCGCCGGCAAAGCAGACCAGCAAGCCTCCTTGTCTGGCTCAGTGGCTGTGACCGTCGTGGAAATTTTGGCCAACGGCAACTTGATGGTTCGCGGCGAGAAAAAGCTGGGCCTGTCTGAAGGCACCGAAGTCATTCAAGTCTCTGGCGTCATCCGCCCCGAAGACGTGGGCCCCAACAGCACCGTGCAATCGCGCCGCTTGGCCAATGCACAAATCGCTTACCGCGGTTCGGGTGATTTGGCCAACGCCACCAAAGCAGGCTGGGGTACCAGCTTGATGCACAAATACTGGCCTTTCTAATATGAAAAACTTCTCCCTCTTTGTCCGCGTCTGCTTAGCCAGCCTATGCGTGTTGGCTGCGGGCGCAGCGCAAGCTGACCGTGTCAAAGACTTGGCCACGCTCGCTGCCCAACGTCCTAACCAATTGATTGGTTACGGTTTGGTGGTTGGCTTGCAAGGCACGGGTGACGATGCCTCGGTGCCGTTCACCACGCAAAGCATGAAAGCCATGTTGTCGCAAATGGGTGTGCGCATTGACGGCCCCTTGACCGACTTTGAAACTGCTGCCACCGCAGCGCGTGTGGACATCAAAAACACAGCAGCTGTGCTGGTGACCGCTGACTTGCCTGGCTTTGCCAAGCCTGGTCAGCGCATTGACATCAACGTGTCTGCCATTGGCAAGGCGTCTAACCTGCGCGGCGGCAGCCTCATCATGACGGCCATGCGCGGCGTGGACGGCGAAATTTACGCACTTGCACAAGGTGCTTTGACAGCCACGGGCATTGACGCCAATGCAGCAGGTTCTAAAGTGTCGATTGGTGTGCCCACCTCGGCCCGCATTCCTGGCGGCGCGATTGTGGAGCGCATTGTGGACACGCCGTTTGAGTCGGCCGAGAACGTGATTTACAACATCCGCGAAAGCGATTTCTCCACCACCACGGCCATCGTCAACGCGATCAATAAAAAATTTGGCGGCGACGTGGCACAAGCCATTGATGGTGTATCGGTATCGGTACGAGCCCCCCAAAACTTGAACCAACGCGTGGCATTCATGAGCATGGTCGAGGCCCTAGAGGTCACACCGGGCGAGCCACCCGCACGCGTGGTCATCAACTCACGCACGGGCACCGTGGTCATTAACCGCTCGGTGCGTGTCACCGCTGCAGCGGTGTCGCACGGCACCATCTCGGTGGCCATCACAGCCACCAACGAGGTGTCGCAACCCAATGCCTTTGCCGGTGGCCAAACCACCGAAGTGCAAAACGCTGACATCAAAGTGGCCGAGCCCAACAAGCCCATGTTCTTGTTCCAGCCCGGTGTCGAGCTGCGTCAAATTGTGGATGCGGTCAACCAAGTGGGCGCGACGCCGTCTGCTTTGATTGCCATTCTTGAAGCCCTCAAAAGTTCTGGCAGCTTGCGCGCCGAGCTGGTCATCATCTAAGCGAGACGTCTCATGAGCAACTCAGTCAATACATCAAGCTCCGGGTCCTACATGGACTTTGCCGGCCTTGGCGAGTTGCGCGGCAAGGCTCAACAAAACCAAGACAAAGCACTGAAAGAATCAGCGCAACAGTTTGAAGGTCTGTTCATCCAAATGATGATGAAGTCCATGCGTGAGGCCAATGCGCCCATGAAGGATGAAGACAACCATTCGCAAGCCATGGAAACATTTGAAGGCATGTTTGACAAAGAAGTGTCTTTGCAAATGTCCAAGCGCGGCTCCATGGGCGTAGGCGCTTTCATGGAACGCGCTGTCAATCAACAAGGCACCCCGCAGCCCAGCACCGAGGCGTTGCTTAAGGCACGCGGCAAGGGCATGCCATTGAACCCCAAGCAAGAGCCCGTGGCTTTGCCAACTGCTGCCGATTTGGCCAAAGGCATCTTCATGGACAAACCCGCACGCATCAAGAGCTTGCAAGAGTTCAAGATGCCTTTCTCTGGGGGTGTTAAATGAGTGACATGCTTGGCATCAGCAGTGGTGCAATTGGCGCTTATCAGCGTGCACTGACCACCGTCAGTAACAACATCGCCAACGTCAATACCGAGGGTTACTCGCGTCAAGACGTGGTCTTGGCAGACTCTGCGCCTAAAAAATTGGCCAATATGTACGTCGGTACCGGCGTCATGTTGCAAACCATCAAGCGTCAGTTTGATGCGTTTGCCGAGTCCAACCTGCGCAACAGCACCAGCGATTTGTCCAGCCAAAAACCGATGGTCGATTACGCCAAACGCGTGATGGATGTGATGGGCGATAAAAGCGTGGGCTTGAGTTCTGCGTTGGACACCTTCTTTGCAGCCGCTGGTTCTTTGTCGGCCGACCCCGCTTCTAGCGTTTTACGCACCAGTTTCATGACCAGCGCCGATGGCGTGGCGTCACGCTTTGGTGAGCTGTCATCGCAGATGAATTTGATCTCGACAGAAACCCGTCAGGGCTTAGAAAGCGCAGCCGCGCAAGTCAACACCTTGACCAGCCAGCTCGCCTTGATCAACCAAAACATGACCAAGTCGCCCACCCTTGAGGGGCAGCCCGCTGAGTTGTTGGACCGTCGTGATTTGACCCTGCGCCAACTGTCTGACTTGGTGCGCACCAAAGTCACCTTCACCAGCAACGGCTCTGTCAGCGTCAGTCTTGGCACCACCATGACCCAAGGCTTGGTGGTTGATGGCAATAAATCGCGTCCTATTGGTATCAACAGTGCGATCAAAGACAAAGTGGAGCTGGTGCTTGATCCCTATGGCAACACTGAATCGCTCTCTAGCGTCAGTGGCGGCCAAATTGGTGGTTATCAAAGCTTCATCAGCCAAGTATTAGAACCCTCGCAAAAAAACCTCAGTGCCTTGGCGCACACCTTTGCGACGGAAGCCAATGCGATCCAGAAAAACGGCATCGACGGTTACGGCCAAATGGGCCAAGACTTGTTTGCGTTTGACCCCGCAGCCACCAGCGACGCGGAAGGCATTCGCCTTGCCTTGAACGACGGCATGCGCGTGGCTACTGCGGCACAGTTCCGTGTGAGCGAAGGCAACACCAACGTCACCACCACCCGCGCCAGTGTCAAATTCACAGGTCAAACACCCACCACGGCGCTGAGTAACAGCCAACTGGTGAACAACCCCAACTCCAGCGCTGCTGTCACCTTCAAGGTAGACGGCGCGCATGTCTACACACCGGTGACTTCTTTGTCAGCCGGTGTCAAAGCCACTTTTTACTTAGACCAAGCCGAGCCAGGTCAACAGCTGCAGGTCATGACCAAAGATGGTCGCCAATTGTTAGGTCACGCCCTGACTGAAACTGAAAAGTTTCAGCTCTTCACACCTGCCAACGGCTTTGCGCCCAATGCCAATTACAGCGATGCGTATTTGAACCAATCAGGCGCCAAGGCCTACCGCGGCATTGACATGTTTTATGGTGCCAAAGCCACGGTGTTGTATGGCCAAAACTTTGACACATATGGCGCGGCTGGTGCTTCCATTCCAATGCCAGCTTCTATGGCCACGGCGCGTATCTCTTCGGCAGATTTCAACATCGCTGCCAACGCACTCACCCTCAACGGTGTGTCGCTGCCTCAGTTCGAAGGTGCAGCCACCTCTGCCATCACCATTGCCGATGTCAAAGTGGGCACGACACCCACCCCCTTCACATTCCAAGCCTTGGTGGCAGGGCAGGTGGTCAATGCCACAGTGCCCACCACAGCGACGACGAATTTGACAGATCTCGCCACCTCGCTCAACACCAGCTTGCAGTCGCGCGGCTTGTTTGCTGTGGCCATCAACAACGGCGCAGACCTGCGCATCACCGACTCCAAAGGGCGCGACATCAGTGGTGTTTCCTTGAAGCCCACCTCAACCCTCACGGGTGCGTCTGTGGGTGACATCAGTGTCGGTTCAGCTGCAGTCCAAGTGGCCAACTGGGTCAACGGCACCTCAGAGGCCATGGTGGTTAACCCACAATTTGGCGCAGGCGCCAACCCCGGTTTTTCACAGTTTCAAGCCACCGTAGGCGGCGTGAAATTCAATTTGGATGTGCACACCTCAACAAGCTTGGTCACGTTGGCCAGCAACTTGCAGCAAGCCTTCCGTACCCAAGACAAAAGCGCTGCCATCTCTGTGGTGGTGGACGGTACCAACCTCAAAGTAGCGGATGCGCGCGGCCGCGCTTTCAAAGATTTTTCTTTGAACCCTGCCGACAGCACCTCATTGGCCACGGGTGGCAAGGTCACGATCACCAACAGCAACCTGTCGCAAACCCATGTGCGCGCCGAAGTGTTTGCTGAACTGCGTGTGCCCGTGGCTCAGTTGAATTTGTCTAAATCGTTGAAGATCAACGGCCAGTCCATCACGGGTTTCAAAACTCCCAATGAGTTGGTCGATCGCATCAACGCATCCAGTGCGGGCGTCACGGCCAGCATTGAGGCCAACGGTGAGTTGGTCATCTCCGATCCGTTGGGCAGCCCCATCACCATCAACGCCACCACCGATGGCAATGCCTTGGATATTCAGCCCACTTCGTATGGTGGCCAAGTGCGCATGGTGCAAGTGTTGCGCGACATGCTGGTGCCCGCCACCGATGTGGACTTGAAGAAGCCGCTGCAAATCAATGGCGTCAACCTGAACCAAAGCGCTTACGACTTACCTGCCTCTAATTCTCAAAACTACGCGGTTGATTTCGGATCTCCGCTGCAATCTGTATCGGCTACAACTCCTCAAGCTTTAGCAACAGCATTAAATGCCAACACTGATTTTGCTGCGGGATTCAAAGCTTCCATCAATGGCGCGCGTTTGGTCATTTCGCCTTTGAGCGCAGACCTCTCAGACGCTGACATTGCCAACCGTTTCACTGTCAAGTCCAGCGGCGATGCCCTGGTGCCGCAAGGCACGCTCAAGAAGCTGTCTGATTTGGTCGACCGCATCACCGCCAACAGCGATGCCACAGGTGTGGTGGCTGCTTTGGACATCAACGGCGATTTGCAACTCAGCACCACCGATGAAAAAGGCACAGGCCCCATTTCAATCGGGCCTGGCAAAGATGCCACAGGCCAATATGTGGCCAACGCTTTGGGCTTGGAGCCTGCAGACTTTGACGTCACTGCACGCCTCAAGCGTATGCAACTGAACCCAGACTTCAACCCAGACATTCGCATGTCTTTTGGCTCGGCAGGTGACCCCTCTGATTTGACAAAAATTGGTTTGCGCACCGGCGCCTACATACAAAACGGCTGTCCCGATGACTTGCTGTTGTTTGTCACCGGCAAAGGCTCCGCCAATGTGGCGGTGGGCTTTGATGGTCAACCTAGCAATGTGCGCGATAGCTTGCGCAGCCAGTCGCTGAGCGTCAAGTTCACGGCGGCTGACCGCTACAGCATCATCGACACCAAAACAGGCACCGAGCTGGCTGACCGTCAGTACGACCCCAGCGTGCTCGAGCCTGTGATTGATTTTGAAGGCTTGCAAATCAAACTCAGCCATGCGCCCTCTGTGGGCGACAGCTACAAGATTGACGGCAACTACGACGGCTTGGGCAACAACGTCAACATGCTGGACATGGTGGACCTGAATAAAAAGCCAGTCACCAATGGCAAAACCATTGCCAACACCTACATCGATCAAATCAACAGCGTGGGTAATTTGGCCCAGCAAGCCACCATCACGCAACAAGCGTTGACCGTGGTGAACGACCAAGCCATTGCTGCGCGCGACAAAGTGTCGGGCGTGAACCTAGACGAAGAAGCTGCTTCGTTGATTCGCTATCAACAAGCCTACCAAGCCTGTGCCAAGGTGCTGCAAACATCGGGTCAGTTGTTTGACACCATCGTGCAAATTCGGTGAACGAGGTAACTCATTATGAAAATTTCAACCAGCCTCTATTTCAGCAACGCCACCACGCAGCTTTCTAACGTGCAAGGTGAGCTGTCTAAAACGCAAGAGCAGCTCTCGGTCGGCAAGCAAATTGTCAAACCCAGCGATGCGCCTGACAAGGCCGCTTTGGTGACGCGCCTAGAGTCTGAGCTGAGCCGTCAAACCGGCTACCAAGACACCTTGAAGGCCGTCAACATCCGATTGACCGCTGAAGAAACCTCACTCAAAAACACCAGCGATGTGATGTATCGCATCAAAGAGCTTGCCGTTCAAGCTGCCAACGACACCTTGAGCCCCCAAGACCGACAAAGCGTGGCCTTGGAGCTGAGCAATTTGAAAGACCAAGTGTTGAGCTTGGCAAACAGCCAAGACACCAATGGCAACTATTTGTTTTCGGGCAGCCGCACCGGTGTGCCTGCCTTCAGCAAAGATGCTTCAGGTCGCGTGCTTTACCAAGGTGACCAAGCGCGCATGAAAGTCAACGTGGGCGACAGCCGCCGCATGAACCTCAACATGCCGGGCTCCGATGCCTTCACCCGCGTGGTGCGTGACGATGGCAAAGGCAACAAAGTGGGCGTTGATTTTTTCCAGTCTTTGGATGATTTGGTCACAGCTGTGAAAGCAGGCGACCACAACAATATTCAACGTGGCATTGGCGAGGTAGACACCTTGCAAAACGGCATCAGCCAAGGCTTGGGTCAAGTGGGCTCTGACTTGGCAATTGTCGACATGCAAAACACCGTGCTTGACCAAGTGGTGTTGCAACTCAAAACCACACGCTCCGATGTGGAAGATTTGGACTACACCTCGGCCATCACCAAAATGAACAAAGACCAATTGGCTTTGGAAGCTGCGCAAAGCAGCTTTGCCAAGATTTCTCAGTTGAGCTTGTTCAAATATATGAATTGATGGTTCAAGTTTTTCAAGCTGCATCCGATCAAGTCAATACTTAGAAAAATATAGCCATGGCCACCACCGCATTAAGTTCGTCAACCTCATCTGCTTTAGCAAGTTCGACGCCGACTGCGGCTCAAACTGCTGCGGCCAATAAGGCTGCCGCGCAAAAGCTGATCACATCACTGAGTGCAGGCTCTGGTGTGGACGTGGCGTCGTTGGCCCAAAACTTGGTCGATGCGGAGCGCGTGCCGCAAGAAAACGCGATCAACACCAAAATTACAAAAAATGAGTCGCGTATTTCTGGCTATGCGGCCATGTCATTTGTGCTGTCAAACGTCAAAACGGCGTTGACAGACCTGAAAGATCAAAATAGCTTTACCTCACTGGCAGCGAGTAACAGCAACCCAAGTGCTTTCACCGTTACCCCGGGTGCAACAGCCATGGCTGGTAGCCATGATGTGAAAGTCACGCAGCTCGCCAAGTCGCAACGTACGGTGAGCGACGGCGTGCCTTCGCCAACAGCATCGTTGAATGGCGGTAAGGCCATGACTTTTGCGTTGACCGTTGGTGGCACCACCACTGACATCAAGCTGGCTGATGGCCAAGATACCCCCAAAGACGTGGTGGACTTCATCAACGCGGCCAACAAAGGCGTGACTGCGCAGCTGGTTGACTCGGGCGATGGTTCTGCCAACCCCTTTCAAATTGTGCTCACAGGCACACAAGGCAGCGCAGGTGCATTTAGCCTGACGCCTAAGTTCAGTGCGGGTGGCGTGCCTACGCCCACTGCGTCGGTGAATGGCGGCTTGGGCATGACGTTCAAATTGACCGTTGCGGGCGTTACCAAGCCCGACATCGTCTTGGCCGATGGCAACGACACACCTCAAAACATGGTGGATGCCATCAATGCAGCGAACGCAGGCGTGACTGCCTCGTTGGTTGCCAATCCTGCAGGCTCTACGTATCCATACAAAATTTTCGTAACTGGGCCAACGGGTGCGCCGTCAGATTTTTCGCTGGGCGTGGACTATGGTGCTGGTGCTGGTGTTGAGTCCATGGTCCAACCTGCTTTGAAATTCGCGTCGAATAACCCTGTGAACCAAACAGCCACAGACGCCAAGGTCACGGTAGATGGCATCGGCTTCACACGCAACAGCAACACCTTGACCGATGTGATTCCTGGTGTGACGCTCAACCTCAAGTCCACCACCACCACAGCAGCCAGTCTTGACTTAACCCGTGACACCACGGCCATCAAAGACAAAATCAATGCGTTTGTCACGGCGTACAACGACGCCAACACCATCTTCAAAGAGGTGTCTGACCCTAAATCAACCTTGGCCACTTATGGCGCCACTTTGGTGGGCGACTCAACTGTGCGCTCGATCAAGGGGCAGCTTCGCAGCATGGTCATGGGCCCATCGTCTACACCTGGCAGCACTGTGAGTGCCATGTGGCAAATGGGTATCAAGGTGGATGAGGCGGGCGTGATGTCTGTCGACACCGCCAAGCTCGACACGGCTTTGACCAGCAATTATTCGGATGTGGTGAAAACCTTCACGGGCAACCAAAACGGCCTCACCATCTACAGCCCTGCACCAGGCGGTATTGCAGGTGATGCCGTGCGAAAGTTAACTAACATGCTGGGTGCTACCGGCATCTTGACATCGCAAAGCACGTCAGCCACCACCCAAAACACCAAATACCAAGGCGACTTAACCAAGCTTCAAACGCGCATGGACTTGGTGCTTAAGCGCTACCAAAAACAATTTGCTGCGATGGACAGCTTGGTGGGTAATGTCAATAGCCAGAAGACCAGCCTCAAGTCCACCTTTGACGGCATGATGGCCAGCTTGACCGGTAAGAACGGCTAATACTTCCTAGTTCTTTTTCTGCTTGTTTAGCCGCTTTGCCAAGTATTTTTTGCAAAGCGGCTAAAGTTTGCCGCCTTTGTGTCGATATACAGCAATACGACATACCTTGCCATTCACGGCAAGGCCGAAAGGAAGGTTTTATGCTTTCAGAAATTCAAGGCGCTAACCGCCAAAACTATGCACCTCTTGCACCTCAGGGGCGCGCAGCTGTGCCTGCGCCCGCTCCTGAATTGGCTAACACAGTAGCCCCTGCTGTGGATGTGCATGCGACGACTGAAGCATCCAAGCCCAAAGTGCAGGCGCCAAAACCAGTCGAAATCAAAGTAGACATTGAAAAGATGCGCACCGACCTCAAAGCATCGATTGAAAAGCTCAATGAGTCATTGCGTGATGGCGGTCGCAACTTGAACTTTCATATGGATGAAAAAGTGGGCGGCTTGGTTGTGCTTGTGAAAAATGCAGACACAGGCGAAGTGGTGCGCCAAATACCCAACGAGACAGTGGTGCGTATGGCGCACAGCATTGAAGCCTTCAAAGGCATCTTGCATAACGAACTTAGTTAAATAATTTTTCGCTTGGCTCTCAAGTTTATTTGGGGGCTGACGAATCATCAGCCATGGAGGGGAGCAAATTCGTGCTCCCTGACACATTAACCCTCAGTGATGACTTTTTAGGAGAAACATCATGTCAGTGATCAACACCAACGTTAAAGCTCTTGCAGCACAAGGCTCGCTGAGCAATGTGAACAAGTCCCTCGAAACTTCGATGGAACGCCTGTCCACCGGTTTGCGCATCAACACCGCCGCCGACGATGCAGCAGGCTTGGCCATTACCAACCGTATGACTTCTCAAATCCGTGGTTATGCCGTTGCCATCCGCAACAGCAACGACGGTATCTCAATGACTCAAACCGCCGACGGCGCGATGGGCCAAGTGACCAGCATGTTGCAACGCATGCGTGAACTGTCTGTGCAAGCAGCCAACGGTGCGATGTCTGATACAGACCGTGGCAGCATCCAACAAGAAGTGACTCAGCTCAAAGCACAAATTGATGATGTGGCAAAGAAAACTAACCACAACAACATCAACTTGTTGGATGGTTCTGCTGGCAAGATTGTTTTGCAAACAGGCGTGAATGCTGGCGACACCATGACCATTGGTTTTGGTTCCGTGAAAACCAAAGATATTGGTTTAGGTTCACGTGCAGCATTGGCTTCTGTTGGTGGTTTGGCAACTGTCAACGCTGCCTTAACTGACGGTTCTTTGGTGTTGAATGGTGTTGCTGTCGGTGCATCTTTGTCTGGTAGTGATACGGTATCTTCTGCAAGCAAGGCTGCAAGTTCTATCGCAAAGGCAGCAGCTATCAACTTGGTTTCAGATCGAAGCGGTGTTTATGCCAAAGTCGCTGCTACATCTGTGGCAGGTTCTAACACAGGTGCTGGCGTTGCAGCTGCTAAGGGCGTTGTGAAGATCAACGGCTTGGACACTGACGCTGTGTACATGACCGGCAACAAAGAGATTGACCGCACATCAGTAGTTGCTGCTATCAATGACATCTCCGCTCGTACTGGCGTGACAGCTGTGAATACGCACGACGATAACCAAGGTATCAGTTTGGTTGCCAAAGATGGTCGCAATATCGAATTGGCTGCTGGTACTGGTGATGCTGCAACTTTAGCCTTGATGGGCTTGGCGGCTGCGGGCACTTACGTGGGCTCTTATGAGTTGAGCACCAAGGACGGTTCGGCCATCAACGTCAGCAGTAGCGTAGCTACGGTTCAAACATCACAAGCACTCTCAGGCTTGACTTTTGGTACCTACGAAGCAAACAAAGCACAACTTGCTACTTCACCTCGCGCAGGTGTCTCTGCTGCTGCACCTAGCAGTGCTGATGCAGGTGTTTTGAACGGCACTACGTTGACCATTAACGGAGTAGGAATTGCTGCTGCTGTTGGTGCTGATGATGATGCATCATTTGTAGCTACGGCATCAACCAAGGCCGCAAGTGCCATCGCAATTGCTGCTGCCATTAACAAGTCCACCGACTTGACAGGCGTGACAGCCAAAGCTAACGAAAACGTTCTTGCTGGTACTGGTTTCACAGCCGGTGTTATCACTAACGTCACACTAAACGGTGTGTCTATGACGACAACTCTTGGTGCTAACTCAACACGTGAAGATGTGTTGTCTACTTTGAACGCTCACAGTGGTGAAACAGGTGTCATCGCTTCCGCCTACGGTGACGGTGTGAAGTTGGCTGCTGCCGATGGTCGTAACATATCCATTGCGTTCACAGGTGCAGGTGGTGCCGGCGCCCTCGGTTTGACAGGCGTTTCGCTTGCTGCGACCACTGTTTCGAAAACCTTCTACGCTGGTGTCACTTTGTCCTCTGATAAGGCCTTCACTTTGAATAGTGGCTCTGAGGGTGATACGGCTAACTTTAAAGCTTTGGGCTTTGCCGAAGGTACTTTCGGTGGTGCAGACAGCGGTGTGAAGATTGCAGAAGTCAACGTTTCTACAATGTCGGGTGCAACGACTGCTATCCAAGCAATTGATGCAGCGATCCAAACTGTGGGTGAAAACCAAGCCAAAGCCGGTGCATACCAAAACCGTTTGGATGCTGTGGTCAGCAACTTGACCGAGTCGACTCAAAACATGTCTGCTTCACGCAGCCGTATTTTGGATACAGACTACGCGACAGAAACCACTGCGATGGCTCGTTCACAAATCGTGGCACAAGCTGCAACCGCCATGTTGGCCCAAGCCAACCAATCAGCACAGTCTGTGTTGAGCTTGTTGAAGTAATTCAGGTCACTTCAATCTAAAAGGGCTGCGAGTTATCTCGCAGCCCTTTTTGTTTGCAACTTTGCTTTCGACGACATCAAGCGAGCTTGAAACGTTCAGAGAAAATTTCATTAGATGTTTTGCCAGCCCTTGACTTTGCAGTCTTCTCGCTCGTACATGCCCGTGCCTCCAAAGATAACCTTAGGTGGTAGAGCATTGCTGCCTGCAATACTTCGCCATTTTTTGAGGCCTTTGATCCAGTCAGATGCAAAGGTGCTGCCTGATTTGATTTCTATGGCCTGCAGCCCAGCAGGCGTGTCAAGTAAGACATCCACCTCATGGCCTGCGCTGTCCCGCCAAAAGTGCAAGTCCGAGGCTTGGCCTTGGTTGAAGCGTTGTTTGATCAACTCGCTGACGACAAAGGTTTCAAATAGCGCACCGCGTGCTGCATGGGTGTCAAGCGTGTCGGCATCACGAATACCCAATAGCCAAGCCATCAAACCCACATCCAGAAAATAAAGTTTGGGGCTTTTGACTAGCCGTTTGCCAAAGTTTTGATGGTGCGGCTGTAAGCGTGTGACCAAATAACTGGCTTCTAAGACCGACAGCCACTCTCGCGCGGTGTTGGCAGAGAGCCCGCAATCGGCACCCAGTGACGTGAGGTTTAAGAGTTGCCCTGACCGAGCCGCACACATTTTGACAAAGCGTTGAAATTGCGACAAATCCCGTACCGCTATCAATTGCCTCACATCGCGTTCAATGTAGGTTGCGATGTAGTTGCTGAACCAATCTTGCGGACTCACGTCACGGTTATATAGGCTTGGATAGCCGCCTTGCAGCAGCATGGTGTTGAGATCACTGGGTAATTTGTCTGCTGTTCTCAACTCTTGTGCAGTCAGTGGCAAGAGTTCGACGCGACCCACTCGTCCAGCCAACGACTGGGTAATACTCGCAATCAATTCAAATTGTGCGGAACCCGTGAGTACAAAGTCGCCCATCACACCGCGCTCGTCCACCAGGGTTTGAAGCCACGACAACAAAGCAGGGCAGCGTTGCACCTCGTCCAAGATGGCGCCTTGATCGAAACGTGCCAAGAATCGACGTGGGTCGCTGTGGGCAAACTCCAGTTCATCTGGGTTTTCAAGTGATACATAGGCTTTTTGCGCAAACACATGTTTGGCCAAAGTTGTTTTGCCCGATTGGCGCGGCCCTGTCAAAGCAACGATGGGAAACCCCTTGGCAAGGCGTTGTAGCGTGGATGTGGCTTGGCGTGGAATCATTTCTTGCAAATCCGAAGTTAAAGTTCTGATTTGCAAATTCTAGGTTTGATCGTTCGCAAACGCAAGCTAGATCAGTGTAAGAGCTGTCTGGCACCACTTTTGCTTAGAGGTGTACATGCGCCTTCGCATTTTCGCGATTGGCATGTTTTTCTGACACCACTAGCAGGAGCAATCCATGACACTCATTCAAGAATTGATGAACCAAGCCGCCGTCGGCAGCTTGCTCAATGCGCAAACCATCCAACGTTTCAGCCCTGCTGAAATTCGCGAGACGATTCAGTCGCTCGTCGCCACCGAGCAGCTCGAATTGGCCAACGCCTTGGGCGACGCTGGCATGAGCCTGTACCCACACAGCGAAGACATCTTGGCTATTACAAGCTTGTTGGCCATGATGAACCAAGACTGGCCTTTGGCTGTCGAGCTCATGGATGAGCTGGTTGAAATTCAAGGTGCCAACACACCACCCTTTACTTATGTGATGTTGGTTCGCGCTTTGCGCTGCAACTTGGATCCAGTGCGTGCATTGGCCGTTGCCCGTCAAGGTTTGGCCGTTTACCCCGACCAAGTGGAGTTGGTGGCTGAGAAGCTGTCGCTCGATGATTTCAGCGATTCCATGATGCCCACAGCGGGCCTTCAGCACTAAGCGGCAACGCAAGTGTCACTGAGCGGCAAGCGGCAATCGCTTGCCGTTTTAGGTGACAAAACCTTGCCACTGAATACTTAAATGAACGAAATGACATCTACAAAAACGGGTAAACCCTTATTTAGCAGCGTCAAAATTAGTTGGCACGACATGTGCTTAGTCAGTTGCAAGTTTGATTGACCACGTCTGGTCAGGAGAAAAAAATGGCAGTAATTAACACCAACGTCAAAGCATTGTTTTCACAGATGGCACTCGGAACTTCCGGGCGTGCTCAAAGTGTGGCGATGCAGCAATTGTCAACCGGCAAACGCATTAACTCAGCTCGCGATGATGCTGCGGGTATGGCTATTGCCACACGTATGACACAGCAGATTCGAAGTTTGAATCAAGCTGTGCGCAATGCGGGTGATGCTGTCACTTTGATCCAGACCGCTGAAGGCGCGACCAACGAAATCACAGACATGATGCAACGCATGCGTGAGTTGGCCATTCAGGCAGTCAACGATACCAACGACAACGCGCAGCGCAGTTATTTGGACCTCGAGTTCCAACAGCTGAAGCAACAAATTGTCCAGATTGCCGACAACACCGAGTGGAACGGTTTCCCCGTGTTGAACGGTACAGCCGGTGAACGCGTGGGCGAAATGCCTGTGTTCAAGGCAACTTCTAAAAACCAGTTTGGTGGTGTCTTCATTGACCCAACCACCACGCGCACCATTAATGGTGCAGGCTCTGGTGAAGTTCAAACTTTGACATTGGCGCCAGTTTCTCCTGCCACGGTTCCTTCTGAAGGCATCGTCAGTGTGGCAGGTGTGTCTGTGCAAATTACAGCCACAGAAGCCGCTGCAGGCATGGCTACGGTGATGAACAAGATCAAATCGACCTTGACCGATAGCACGTTCTTCAATGCAAATTCCGGCCGCAAAGTTGAGCTGACCGGTACAACCGGCGAGTTGAAGATCACTTATAACAATACCGATGGTGATGTACCCGATACGGCGATCACCTTGGGTTCTTCCAACATGTCGGCCACAACACCTGTCGTAGCCCGCAAGGCCATGACCAGTGCAACGGAAGTGTTTGCCAACAACGGCAAGTTCTTACAAAGTGGCGCCCTCAAGATGAGTGTCAACTCCGTTAACACCAACGTCACAGCATCGTTCGTTACCCAAGACAACAAGACTATTTTGTTGACAGGCACATTGACTGCTGCCAGCGGTGTCGTGACATTTGCAAAAACTGCAGGATTGAACAGCTCGGTGTTGTCTGACGATTTGTCATACACATTCCGTGATCCATCTGGCACCGCTCTTAACCTCACAACAACGCCACGTGACTTGTCGGTCAACGTGGATGTGGCAGGCAGCATTCCTACCTTGCGTGCTGGCGACTTGATGATCAATGGCGTCACGATTGGCCCATCTGTGGCTGCTGACGACATGCAGTCACCGCGCAACAACGCAGCAGGCAGTGCCATTGCCAAAGCCGCTGCCATTAATCGTGTGGCCGTGGACCAAGGCATCAGCCAAGGCGAATCACAGTCCATTACCTTTTCTGGCACACCGATGCCTGGCACCATCACGGTGGCAGGTGTGAGTGTGGTGCTGACCAATGCCGACAAAACACCTGCAGATGCAGCTGAGAAAATTGCAACAGCGTTGCAAGCCAGCCCCTTGTTTGACCAGTCCACCGGCCGTTTGGTGACTTACGCCAAAGGTTCTGGTGTGGTGAATATTGACTTCCCAACCAGCGAAGGCAATGTGTCTGCGCTTGAAGTTGCACCTGGTGCAACTGGCTTGGCAAGCACGGTCAACACGACTGCCCAATATTTGACATCTGTGCCTGGCACAGGTGTGTTCGCCAAAGTGAACGAAAACGTCTTTACAGGCAAAGCCATGACAGGGTCATCCGTGACCTCAGGTGTGGTGTTTGTCAACGGCTATGCATCTGCCAACATCACCACGGTATTGAACAACCCGCAAGCGACTCGCGAAGCTGTGGCACGCGCCATCAACTTGATCAGCGACAAGACCGGTGTCAAAGCGATTGACACAGGCTCTGAAGCCAAAGGTATTTCTTTGGTGGCAGTCGACGGTCGCAACATTGAAGTGCGTTTTGAAACACCCGACAACGCCAGCGTATTTGGCGACCGCATTGGTATGCGTGAGGGTGTGCAAAGTTCGACGATTTCATTGGAATCTAAAATTCAAGCGCCCGTGATGCTGACTTCAGCATCGTCAGGTGACATTACTCGTGCCGGTTTGGATGCAGGCAACTACTCAAAGAATGAGTCGGTATTGAATACGGCAGCACGTGCTGCAGTGGCACCTGCAACAGCACAAGTTAGCAGCGTCGAGTTCACAGGTACCGTTGCGAGTGGTGACACCGCAACTATCGTGATCAATGGCACTTCGTTCATATCGACAGCTACTTTGACTAAGCCTCAGGCAGTGCGTGATGACTTGGTCACACAGATCAATACCAACAAAAACCTAGGCGTCATTGCGACAGCGGGTAACAAGTCTGGTGAAATTTTGCTGACTGCAAAAACACCAGGTGTCTCGTACACCATGACGACTACCAAGAGTGCCAGCGCAACCGCGATGGGCGTGGCAGCGAAAGAAATCACACCCAATGCTGTGGCTGATGTCAAGAATTTGGGCATGGATGATCTGATGATTAATGGTGTCAAGGTTCGCCCCAGCACACCCAACGACGATCGTTTTTCTAACACCGTGGTCACCAGCAGTGACCCTGGCTCAAGCGCCATTGCTTTGGCTGCAGCGATCAACGACAGCACCAATTTGACGGGTGTGCGCGCTGAAGCCAACCCTGTGGTGTCTAAAGGTATCAATACCGTGACCGGTGTTCCACTGAGCGGCAAACAGTCGCTGTGGGTCAACGGCACAGAGATTCAAGTGGATTTCGTGCAAAACGAATCTGGCACAGACCGACGCACCAAGGTGATGGATGCCATCAACCAACGTGTGGGTCAACACGGTGTGACTGCCACAGATAACGGTTACGGCGTAACCCTGAGCTCTGACGGTCGCAACATGTCGGTGTGGTTTGACTCCAGCAAAGACGATTTGTCTGCAGCCAACTTCGGCTTGGACAAGGGCGGCGCAGTTGCGCAAGTTTCTAAGGTTAAGGTCGGTGGAACGACAGCTGCTGCAGATACGCAGACGGTCATGATCAACGGGGTTTCTGTATCTGCAGCAGGCGGCACAACACCTGTGTTGTCAGCGGTTGCATTGAAAGACGCCATCAACGCCAATGCAGATTTGAAGAATGTTTTGGCTTCGATTGATCCCGCAGATACAACGTCTGTGCTGATCACTTCGACAGTGGCGGGGAGTGGCTTTGACGTTCGCGGTGCGAAATTAAGCGCCGCCAGTGCAGAAACTTTGACGATTAGCACTGTGACCGCCAACAGCGCAGGTAAAACAGACGTTACAGCAATTGACTTGAGCACTGCCTACAGCGACAACGTGTTGGCTGGCGAAAGCAACGCCAAAAACGTGAGCACGATGTACGGCACGGTCAAACTGATTGCTGACGCGCCTGTGTTGCCAGGCTTGCCTGGTGCCGATGGCATCAAGCCTAATCAGTTAGGCCTGAGTGGTTCTGCCATTGTGATCAGCAGCGGTGCTGATGGTTTTGGCGCACTGAGCAACTTCTCGACACTGGGCTTCCACGAGGGCACTTTCGGTGGCCGCGCAAGCCAAGAAATGGATCCTCCTAAAGTGGGTCGCATGGCCTTCCAAGTGGGCGCTTCGGCGAACCAAGTGGTGACCATCGATTTGGCCGACTTCGGTAAGAACGGCTCCATCACAGGCCAGATCACGGGTGACGTGGACTTGGCAGAAGATGCGCGCAAAGTGCGTATCAACACACGTGATGGTGCAACGGCTGTGCTCAACTTGTTGGATGCAGCGATGGACAAGGTCAACGCCACACGCGCCACCATGGGTGCGGTGATGAACCGTTTGGACCACGTGGTCAACAACTTGACCAATGTGTCGATGAACATGTCTACGTCTCGTAGCCAGATTGAAGATGCCGACTACGCGTCTGCTTCGACAGAGTTGGCGAAGACGCAAATCATGCAGCAGGCCGCTACCGCGGTGCTGGCGCAAGCCAACACCAGCCAGCAGTCGGTCTTGAAGCTGCTCGGCGGTTAATGGCAGTCTCTAATTCCACGCCCCTTCAAAAGGGCCCCAATTGCTGGGAGTGTCGCCACATGGCGATCACGTGGGATGTGCGCCTGCCTTATGGCTGCAAGCTCATGGGTTTTCGTTCGAAAGTGGTGCCCTCGCTCGAGGTGCTGCGGACGGACGGGCGGTTTTGTGGCGGTTTTTCGCCTAAGCCTCCTAAGCCTGTTGCCCAAAAAGCCTCAAAGACGCCTGTCGGTAACTCGTCGCAACGTCGAGAAACTGACCCCCGCAGGCCGATGACGCACATAAATTTAATCACTTAGGTGTCAGTTTAGCCTGGCACGGCATTTGCATAACAGTCTTACCTTTATTTCGGACTGTACTCAAAGTGAATGCTTCTTCTGTCAACGTAATTCATGCCGTGTGGTTGGACCCTTTCAGTCCAATCGACGCCGCAGATCGCGCCCAGCTGGATGCCGCAGGTATCAGTCTGGAAACTGTGTCTACCTTGGGCGACCTCACGCTGGCTTTGCGCCGCGCACATGTGTTGGTCATTCGCTTGGGCGATAGCGCCGAGCTGCTCCAAGAAGTTCAAACCCTCATTGCCCAACTCGGCCACACCGTGCCCGTGCTGTGTCGCGTGGACCGTCGCCGCATGGAAGTGGCTGTGGACGCGATGCGCTTGGGTGCTTTGCATGTGTTGTCGGCTGACGAGTGGTCGGCCTCTGCATGGCAAGGCGCTGTGAAAGGCTTGAACGCCCCCGAACTCAAAACCAAGAGCTACGTGTTTGTGGACCCCATCAGCCAGCATTTGTTGGCCTTGGCCCAACGCGTGGCACAAACCGATGTCACCGCTTTGTTGGTCGGCCCCACAGGCGCTGGCAAAGAAGTGTTGGCCCGTGTGTTGCACGAATCTTCACCTCGCGCCAAGGCCCCCTTTGTGGCGCTCAACTGTGCGGCCATGCCAGAGCATTTGATTGAAGACATGTTGTTTGGCCACGAGAAGGGCGCTTTTACGGGCGCTTTGAAAGAGCACAAAGGTTTGTTTGAACAAGCCCATGGCGGCACCATCTTCTTGGACGAAATTGGCGAGATGCCCATGAACTTGCAAGCCAAGTTGCTGCGCGTCTTGCAAGAGAAAAAACTCAACCGCTTGGGCGGCGAAGCCACCATCGACCTCGACATCCGCGTGATCGCGGCGACCAACAAAGATTTGAAGCTCGCCATCGAGCAACGCGAATTCCGCGAAGACTTGTATTTCCGCATCAGCACCTTCCGCTTGCGCATTCAGCCTTTGAAAGACCGCCCAGGTGACATCGTGCCTTTGGTGGCGCAGTCGTTGGCCCGTCACGTCAAAGGGGGTGTGCCTTTCACGGTCACGCCTGAAGCGCAAGTGCAGTTGCAAAGCTACCCATGGCCCGGCAATGTGCGCGAACTCGAAAACGTGGTGCAACGTGCCGTGGTGTTGAGCGGTGGCCGCACCATCAGCCCAGCGCATTTGATGTTTGACGATGCCCAAATGGACGAGCAAGCCATGCCAGCGATGCCCAGCATGACAGCGGTGATGCCGCAAGCCTTGGCTGAAGTGCCCGTGGCCGCAGCAGGGCCCGCCTACTTCAGCCCAGCGCCTGTATATGCCGCCGCACCCATCGAAACACGCGAAGAGCTAGCAGCCCCGATCAACTTAGATAGCGCGGTGAAAGCCAGCGAACTGCAGGTGATCATGGCCGCGATTCAAAGCACCGACAGCCGCCTAGAGGCAGCTGCCAAGTTGGGCATCAGCCCACGCACCTTGCGCTACAAGCTGGCACAAATGCGCACCCGTGGCATGAATGAAGGAGCCTCAGCATGATTGATCGCATCTCCAACGCCAACATTCAATCGATGATTGAAACGCTGCGTTCGCACCAAACCCAAGCAACGGGTGTCAACTCGCCAGCGGGTGAAGCGAAGGCCGCCAAAGTGGAAGGCCAGCCCGACTTTTTCAAGTCGGTGCAAAACGCGCTCGACAGCGTCAACGAAACCCAGCTGAAGTCATCGGCCATGCAAGAAGCCTATGACCGTGGCGAAGAAGTGCCCCTCACCGAAGTGGTGTTGAGCATGCAGAAATCGTCACTGGCTTTTGAAGCCACCTTGCAAGTACGCAACAAAGTGATGAAAGCGTACGAAGAAATCATGAACATGCCTGTTTGATACAGGATTGAGAGACTGATATGGCAACTGATACCTTAAACATGAACGCCGTGGGCATGCCCACAGCCGCAGGCTTAGAGACCACTGGCGCAAACAACGCCAATGGTGCTTCTGCCGGCAATTCGAACAACATGCCCGCATGGCTCAACGCCAAAGAAGGCCCAGGCGCGGTGGTGATGGACGTGCTGCGTCAACCCAGCGTGCGCAAGGCTTTGCCTTTCGTGGTGATCTTCATGCTGCTGATGTCGGTGGCGGTGTTCTTCACCTCGATGAAGCCCACGCCTTACCGCCCCTTGGTGTTGATGCTCAACGATGCGGACAAGCAGTTGGCCATCGAAGCCTTGAAGACGGCTGAATACAAGCCTGAGGTGGATGCCAACACCGGCCAAATTTCTGTGCCTACCACCCGTTACCAAGAAGCCCGCATGTTGTTGGCTTCCAAAGGTTTGCCACGCACAGATGCATCGGGCATGGACAACCTCAAAGACATGCCTGCCATGACCACCAGCCAGTTCATGGAGCAGGTGCGTTACAACAACGCGATGGAGCAAGAGCTCGCACGCAGCATCATTCAAATTGGCGGCATCAAAGCAGCCCGCGTCCATTTGGCCGCGCCCAAGCAAAGCGTGTTTGTGCGTGACCGTGCGCCCACCAAGGCGTCGGTGATCATCACGCGTTTGCCTGGTCGCACCATTTCATCGGCCAACGTGCAAGCCATCATCCAATTGGTGGCGTCTAGCGTGCCTTACCTCGCCCCTGAAAACGTGTCGGTGGTGGACAACTTTGGTAGCTTGATGAACGACATGTTGACGGAAGCGCCTTTGGGCTTGACCGCTCAGCAGCTCACGCACAAGCAACAGATGGAAGACCTGTATCGTACCCGCTTGATCCAGTTGTTGGCCCCCATCGTGGGCGAGACCAACGTGACGGCTCAGGTGAGCATGAGCTTGGATTTCACACAAACCGAAGTGACGACCGAAGACTTTGACGCACAAGACAAAGGCCCCAAGACCCGTTCTGAATTGTTTGTGGAAGACCGCAACACCTTCCGTGATGCGATTGGTATTCCTGGCGCGTTGTCCAACACGCCACCAGCGCCCACCAACCCACAAGCCACCACACAAACCAACGCCGACCCCTTGAAGGGCGTGAGCGAAAAGGGCGTGCAAGTGACGGCGCGCAGCACCAAAAACTACGAACTCGACCGCGCTGTGCGCCACACCAAAGGCGCCATGGGCGTGATCACCAAAATTGGTGTGGGTGTGTTGATCAACGAACGCCCTGTGGCACCCGGTGCCAAGGTCGAGAAGAACGCCGATGGTTCAACCCCAACGTCTGTGCCTTACACCCCTGAAGAAATCGAACGCTTGAACCAATTGGTCAAAGGCGCCGTGGGCTTCAACAACGACCGCGGCGACGTGGTGACCGTGGTGGGCACTAAGTTTGAACCTCAGTACGACCCCACGGTGATTCCATGGTGGCGTGATGAAAACTACCAAGTCATGGTGAACGCCGGTGTGGTGGGTGGCATCTTCTTGCTGATCCTCTTGACTGTGGTTCGTCCGATGGTGCGCCGCTTGTTGGCCCCCGAGATTGACCCCAAAGCCTTGGCAGCGGCAGCGGCTTATGCAGCCACCAGCCAAGCGCAGATGGCGATTGATGTGGCCACGGCCGAGAACGCAGCAGCACAAGCCGCTGCGGCCCACGCCAAGAAAACACATGACGGCGAGATGCTGCGTATTTCTGAAGAGGCCATGCGTGCCGCTGAAGAGTCTGCCCGCTTGTCGCAAGAAGCCACCTACGCCGCCGAGCAAGCCCGCTTGGCAGCCGAAGCCAAAGCTGCAGCTGATGCGCTGGCGGCTGAAGAAGCCCGACTCCGCGAAGAAGCCCTGCGTGCTGAGCGTGATGCGCAAATTGCAGCCGAAGCTGCAGCCCATCACGCAGCCAGTACAGCGTCCGAAGAGTCTTCGGAAGAAATTGAAATTGAAGAAGGCGAATCGCTGGAATCGGTGAAGGCCCGCATGGCGAGCATGAAGCCGAAGAAGCAGTCGATTTCGGCTGACTTGCTCAACACAGCCAACTCGTATGACGATAAAGTGGCATTGATTCGCATGATCATGGCTGAGGACTCCACCCGCGTGGCTGGTGTGCTCAAGAGCTTGATCGAGAAGTAATAAATTTTCTGAGGATTTGAATCATGGCTGACGACTCTATTGTGATGACCGACAAGCTCCGCGCTGAGCTTGCCAACATTACCAGCACCCAACGTGCTGCTGTTTTGATGCTCTTGCTCGGTGAAGAGCAAGCGGCTGAGATCATCAAATACTTAAACCCCAAAGAGGTTCAAGCGCTGGGTGCTGCGATGGTGCAAGTGGCCAACTTCTCACAAGAGGCGGTCAACTTTGTGCTGGACGAGTTTGTGGACCATTTGAAAAACCAAAACAACGTCAGCATTGGTGGCGCCGATTATGTGGAGCGCGTCATGCGCTTGGCATTGGGCGACGACAAAGCTGCCTCGGTGTTGGGCCGCATCATGCCGGGCCAAGGCACCAAAGGTTTGGACATCCTCACCTGGATGGACGCACGCGGCATTGCCGACATGATTCGTGGTGAGCACCCCCAAGTGGTGGCCATCATCTTGTCCTTGCTCGAGAGCGAAGTGGCAGCCGACGTGCTGAACTACTTGCCGCCCGATGTGCGCCCTGAAGTCATTCAACGTGTGGCCAGTTTGGACACCGTGCAGCCTTCGGCCATGGCCGAACTCGAAGCCATCATGAAGCAGCAGTTCTCTAAGAACGCGTCGGCTCAGTCATCGAGTTTTGGTGGCGTGCAAGCGGCTGCCAAGATCATGAACTTGACCAAGACGGCTTTGGAAAACAGCATCATGAGTGGCTTGAACGAGATCGACCCCGACTTGATGCTCAAGATTCAAGACAACATGTTCACTTTCGAGAACTTGGTCAGCGTGGACAACAAAGGCATTCAGGTGCTCATGCGTGCGGTGGAGCCAGACTTGTTGATGATGGCTTTGAAAAACGCCAGCGAAGACTGCCAAGCCCGTTTCTTCGACAACATGTCCGAGCGTGCACGCGGCATGTTCCGCGACGACATGGAAGCCAAAGGCCCACAACGCATGGCTGACGTGGAAGACGCACAAAAGCAAATCATGCGCAAGGCGCGTAAGTTGTCCGATTCGGGCGAATTGATCTTGGGCGGCGCAGACTTTGTTTAATCAACCCCATCCCGCTCGGGCTGCCGTTCCATGGCAACCCAACGCCGGCATTGCTGACAAGCTAAGCAGCCGTGGCTATGCCACGACCAGCTGGACCAGCGACGTGCCAGAGGCGTTTGCTGATCTTGGTTTTTCAACCAAGTCCAGCGGGTTTTCGGCGGCGCATTACCAGCCCACCAAACAACCGCTGAGCAAGCAAGCGCAAGCCTCGTTGGCGCTGCTGGAAGGCGAGTACCGCAACGAAGCTTTGGGCGAAGAAAAGCCCGCCTCTTTGGCCGGCAGTGAAACGAATGAACATTTGCCTTTCGTGATGGATGCCTATGGCGCATCACGCAAGACCAAGCTACGCGTCAATGTGGATGCCGCTGTGCTGCAACGCGCATTGGCGCAGGCAGAGATGGCCGAGAGTTTGGTGGTGAGCCCCATCACCTCTGATGACAAGGTGGCTGACCCGATCGTGATTCATCCCGATGTGGCTGATGCGCAAGATGCACAAGACGTGCAGGCCTTGGCTCTTGAAGCCCAAGCAGCTCAAGCTGTGGTTGAGGCTGCGGCTGCTGAACAGGCTGCTGCGCAAGAAGCCCAGACGGCTGCTGAACAAGCGGCTGCGCAAGAAGCACAGGCAGCGATCGAGCCTACTGAGCCAGTGTTGCCCGCGGTTGTGGGTGGCATTGCGCCCGAAGAAGTTGAACAACGCGAAGCCGAGCAATTTGCCAAAGGCTTGGCTCAAGCGCGCGAAGAAGCTGCCCTTGCGTTGGGTGAGGCTGTGGCCAAAGCCACAGAAGAGGCCTTGGCCCAAGGCATGGCGCAAGGCAAGGCCGAAGGCTTGACTGAGGGGTTGCTGGCAGGCAAAGAACAAGGCATGGCCGAAGCCGATGCGCGCGTGCGTGCTGAGTTGGCAGAAGAGATGGCTGCGCAGCGGGTTGTGTTTGAAAACGCATCCAACGCCTTGGTTGACTTGATGGCAGACCCGAAGAAATTTTTTGAGCCGCTCAAGCGCCTCGCACTGCACATTGCAGAGCAAGTGGTAGTGGGTGAGTTAGAGACTTCGAGCAAAGGCATCGAACGGTTGGTGCAACGCTGCTTGGAAGAGCTCGATCACCCCGTGCACGGTGCCGTGGTGTTGGAGCTCAACCCCGAGGACAAAGCCCGCTTGCAATCGCAAGCCGCAGACTTCCTCAAAGGTATGCGCCTAGAAGCAGTGCCCGATTTGAAAGTTGGCAGCGTGCGTGTGTTTGCAAACGACACCGTGGTGGAAGATTTGGTAGAGCATCGCTTGGAGGGCTTGGCCAAAGCCTTGCTGGTCGATGTGGATGCATGGCGCGAAAAGTCGCCCCTTGCAAAAGAAATTGTGGACGTTCAACAAGAAGAAGCGGAGGACGGCGATGTTCATTCCTGACGTCATCAACACCCTGTTGATGGGTTTGATTTTTATGGTTGTGATCGTGACCATCGTGCGCCCGTTTGTGCTCAATATGGTGGGGCAAGTTGCCTCGAACAGTGACATGCAACGCGCCGCTGTGGACGCGGTAGAGCGCGAGATGATGCGCAAGGCGGAGTTGTTTGAAGCTCAGCGCGCGGACAAGATCAAGTACCAAATGATGTTGCTTGAAAAACCTGTCAAGCCAACACCCAAGCCTGTGCCTGAGGCTGAGCCTGAAGTGGTGCCCGAACCCCTAGAGGCCGTGGTGCCTGAGACGGTGGTCGAAGAAGCGCCTGTTGAAGTGGTTGAGGCGCCGGTAGAAGACGTCATCGCAGAGGCTGCCGTTGAAGCGCCTTTGGCCGATGCGTCAGACGAAGAAGCTGAGGAAGCTTTGGCTGAAGGCGAGATTGAAATTCGCGAAGGCGAGTCTTTGGCTGAAATCAAAGACCGCATTCGCAAAGAACAGCAAAAGGCCAAGAAGCCAACCATTCCGCCAGAGCTGCTCAACAGTGCCAACAGCTATGAAGACAAAGTTGGCGTCGTGCGAATGGTGGTGCAATCCGACCAAGCGCGTGTGGCTTCGGCGATTCGCGGCATGATTCAAATTGGCAAATAAAGCATGATCGATTTCTCCAAAGAAGTGCAGACGAGCTTGCCCAAGCTACGCACCCCTGAGCCGCAACGCAGCGGCACCTTGGTGCGCTTGGTCGGCCTGACTTTGGAGACACGCGGCATCATGGCCCCCTTGGGTGCGTGCTGCGAAGTGATGGGTAAAGATGGTCACCGCGTCGAAGCCGAGGTGGTGGGTTTCAACGACAAAACCTTGTACCTCATGCCTTTCACCGACCCTGTCGGTGTGGGCCCTGGCGACACGGTGCGCGTCATGTCTAACTCGGGCCAAGTGCGCTTGGGCAATGAATTGCTCGGTCGTGTGATTGATGGTCGTGGCGTGCCGATTGATGGCAAGCCCATGCCGCATTTGCCCGACCAGCTCAGCTTGCTGGGCCGCCCGCTCAACCCCATGGAGCGCGGACCCATTGTTGATATTTTGGATGTGGGTGTGAAGGCCATCAATGGCGCACTCACCATTGGCCGTGGCCAACGCATTGGCTTGGTCGCTGGCTCAGGCGTGGGTAAGAGTGTGCTCTTGGGCATGCTCACGCGCTTCACCAAAGCCGACATTGTGGTGATTGGTTTGATTGGTGAACGTGGCCGCGAAGTGCAGGCCTTTATCTCAGAATCTTTGGGCGCTGAAGGTTTGGCCAAGTCGGTGGTCATTGCCGCACCTGCCAACGTGTCGCCGGTGTTGCGCCTCAAGGCCACGCACATGACGCATGTGATTGCCGAATACTTCCGCGACCAAGGCAAAAACGTGTTGATGCTGTGCGACAGCTTGACCCGTGTGGCCCATGCGCAGCGCGAAATTGGCTTGGCCATTGGCGAGCCACCGACTGCTAAAGGCTATCCACCCTCGGTGTTTGCTTTGCTGCCCAACTTGATTGAACGTGGAGGCGTGGGCCGTCATGGCCACGGCTCCATCACCTCTATTTACACCGTGCTCGCCGAAGGCGATGACGGCAACGACCCGATTGTGGACATTGCACGTGCCTCGCTGGATGGGCAAGTGATGTTGTCACGCCGCTTGGCTGACCAAGCGCATTACCCAGCGATTGACTTGAACGGTTCGATTTCGCGTGTGATGCAAACCTTGGTGAGCCCCGAAGAGTTGAAGCAGTCCAACAAGCTGCGCCGCTTGTGGTCGGTCTACCAACAAAATGCTGATCTCGTGCAAGTGGGGGCGTATGAGGCGGGCTCGAACCCCGAGCTGGACGATGCCATTCGCCTGCGCGAGCAGATGGTGGACTTCCTTCGCCAAGACATGGACAAGGGCCAAGACTACGCGATGACGCGTAACCAATTGAGCCATATGCTGTCATGAAACCACGCGCCGCCTGGTCCGTGTTGGCCAAAAAAGCCAAAGAGAAATGTGACGAGGCCTTCGTCGAGCTGAAAAAAGCGCGCGACCGTGTGACGCAACTTGAGCAAAGCCGCGAGCGTATGCAGCTGCTGTTGGCCGACTATGTGGTGCGAAGCAAAGAGGCCGAGAGCCGCCCGCACAGCATGGCTGAAACACTGAACTTTCGTGGCTTCATGCAGCAGCTGCAATCCTTGATTTCGCGTGTGAATGTGGACTTGATGGAAGCGCAGCACGCTGTTGAGGTCAAGCGCTTAGCGCTCAAGGCGGCTGAGCAAAAACGCATTCAAATGGACACCTTGGTCGAACAAGACCTCAAGGCGGTGCGCGACTACCACCGCAAGCGCGAACAAAAAGAGATGGATGCCGCAGGCATCACCCTCTACAACCTCAAGCACTGATCAACAGTCCTTTAGGCGCTGACCCAGCCCGCCTGCAGCCAATGCCAGTAGTTGGGTTTGAACGCCCAAGGCATCCAAGTGGTGTGGGTGTTGTGTGCAAACACATGGCTGGTGAGGTGGTCATGCCACGCGTCTTTGGCCCCTACGCTGGCCAACAGTTTTTGTGAAAACGCAGGCTCTAGTCCTTGCTTGGCCATCACATGATGGCTCCACACATTCAGGCCTGCAGGCAACAAACGTCCATCGGTTGGCCCCGACCACACATCGTGCAAGCTGCCCCAGTGGCGACCTTTCAGCGTTGTTTTGAGTTGTGCCAACTCGTGTTCGACACGCGCCTCATCGCGCACGCGAAAGCGGTGTTGCCCGAGCACGTTGTCAAACCAAACACAAGCCTGTGGGTGTTCTTTCAGAATCTCGGGCAGGGCAGCCAGCGCGTCTTGGCGGTGGTGCTGCACCTGTATGCCTTGTGTCTTCAAGCGCTTGCCGTGTTGCCCATCAAACAGCCACGGTGCTAAGGGGTCAATGTCATAGGCGTCGATGCGTTTGAAGCGGGCCAGCCAGTTGGGCGGCATCATCCAACCCGCGCTGCCGCCGATCAAGAGCAAATGGTCTGACTTTGGGTTGACCTGCGCCAAGAACTGGTCGATCAGTTGCAGCGTGGGCTGCCAGCGCTTGCGCGCGTGGAAGGCCTGCACATGCCAGCTCAGGCCGCCGGTGCCGCCTGCATGAATCAGGTCGCGAATCAGGCCCATGGGTGTTTCGGTGAATGCATGAAATAACTATACCGTGACACCAAGCTGGCACGCGCCTTGCAATACCCCTAGAGATAGGCACGTCCAGTGTCAAAAAACCGTCATCGCGCACAGGAAAAACATCATGCAAAGTTTCGATTGGGGTCAGTTCTTCGCCAGCACCTTCAGTGTGTTGCTGCTGCTGTGCGGCGCCCTGTGGTGGGTCAAGCGCAACCGTGGCTTTGCGGCCAATGGTTTGGATGACAAACGCATTCAAGTGCTCGAAGCCTTGCCTTTGAGCCTCAAGCACAAGATGGTGCTGATTCAGGTGGACAACCAAATGGTGCTGGCCAGTGTCAGCCCCGCCGAGGTCAAAACACTGCACGCATGGACACAGGAGGCCAGCCATGCTGCGTAAGCCCATCACTAAAAAAATTCTCTACGTCATCTTGGCTTTGCTGCTGATCGCTTTGGCAGCCTTGCCCATGGTGTCGCACGCCCAAGGTATTCCATTGGTCAACGTGACAGGCGCTGCCGGCAAAGGCGGTCAGCAATACAGCATGAGCCTGCAATTGCTAGGCTTGATGACGACGCTCACGCTGTTGCCATCCATGCTGTTGATGATGACGTCTTTCGTGCGCATCATCATTGTGTTGTCTCTCCTGCGTCAAGCCATTGGTACTGCACAAACGCCACCCAACACCGTGCTGGTGGGTTTGGCTTTGTTCTTGACTTTCTTCATCATGTCGCCCGTGTTTGAAACGGTTTACAAAGATGCCGTGGGCCCCTACATGAACGGTACCTTGGACTTTGACAAAGCCTTGATCAAAGCCGAAGTGCCCGTGCGCGATTTCATGACCAAGCAAACCCGTGAAGACGACATTGCCATGTTCATGCAAATCTCGAATCGCCGTGAGTTGACGGATGCCACCCAAGTGCCATTCACCACGCTCATGCCAGCGTTCATCACCTCAGAAATTAAAAGTGCGTTCACGATTGGTTTCTTGATTTACATCCCGTTTGTGGTGATCGACTTGATCGTGGCCAGCGTGTTGATGTCCATGGGCATGATGATGTTGTCGCCCATGATTATTTCGATGCCGATCAAGCTCATGCTGTTTGTGCTGATTGACGGTTGGACGCTCTTGATGGCTTCTCTCGCCAACAGCTTTGTGTTTTAAGGAGTCGCACCATGGATAGCGCAGCAGTTGTCGATTTAGCCCGCCAAGCCCTGTGGATGACGATGATCATCTCGGGTCCCTTGTTGGCTGTGGGTTTGATTGTGGGTTTAGTGGTGGGTATTTTTCAAGCCGCCACCTCCATCAACGAACAGACCTTGAGTTTTATTCCCAAAATTTTGGCCATTGGTTTGACCATGTCGTTGGCCGGTGGTTGGATGATCAACACGATGGTGGACTACACCAAAGGCATCTTCATTCGTATTCCTAGTTTGTTCATGTAACTCGCCTGACAGCCATGAACGCCTCGCTCATTGAAATCCTAGACAAGTTTTTGGTCGTCATTTGGCCCATGCTTCGCTTGTCTGCGTTTCTGGCGTTCACCTCTATTTTTTCGATCCGCGCAGTCAACATGCGCATTCGCATTTCATTGGCATTTGCGATGGCGTTTTTTGTGTCGCAGCAAATTGAGATTCCCAAGATTGATCCCATCACAGCCGATGGCTTGATGGAAATCTCTCGTCAAATCTTGATCGGCCTGACCATGGGCTTGGTCTTCCAAGTGGCCTCGGCTGCTTTGGTGGTGGCGGGTCAAGCCATGTCGGGCTCGATGGGTTTGTCTATGGCCAACATGGTCGACCCCAACATGGGCAGCGTGCCTGTGCTGTCGCAGTTGTTCAACATCATGGGTACCTTGGTTTTCTTAGGCATGGGCGGCCACTTGATTGTGTTTGGCTTGGTGATGGAGTCGTTCAAACTCATTCCTATTGGCCAGCCGTTTTTCAGCCAAGACATGTTGGGCAAGATGATCAACTGGAGCTCCATGATGTTCTTGGGTGCTTTGCTGATTGCCTTGCCCGTGATGATGACGCTGTTGTTCATCAACGTCGGTCTAGGTTTTGTGGCCCGTGCGGCACCAAGCTTGAATATTTTCACAGTGGGTTTTCCTGCGCTGATCTTGATGGGTTTCATCGTCATGATCTTTTCGATGGGCAACAACGTGGCCCGCATTGATTGGGTATGGACGCAAGCATTCATGATGCTGCGTTCGTATTTGGGAGGCTGACATGTCGGAAGAAAGCGGCCAAGACAAAACCGAAGAACCCACGGCGCAGCGGTTAAAGAAAGCCCGCGACGACGGACAAATTGCGCGTTCGCAAGAGTTGGCCCCTGCCGCCATGATGGTGATTGCCACCGTGTTTTTCAGCATGATGGGCCATCACATCTTCAGCAGCATGAGCAACTTGTTCAAAAGCCAGTTGCAGTTTGACCGCCGCATCACCGACAAAGCAGAACTACTGCCCGCTATTTTTGGCAGCTCCATGGTGGATGGTTTCTTGATCGTTTTGCCTTTGATGGCCATTCTGTATGTGATCGCTATTTTGTCGACCACCTTGGCGGGAGGATTGATCTTCTCACCACAAATGGTCATGCCCAAGTTCAGCAAGCTCAACCCCATGACGGGTTTGGCGCGCATGTTTGGCAAAGAGGCTTTGGTCAACCTTGGCAAAGCGGTGATCAAGTTTTTGTTGGTCGGCGCTATTCTGTTGGTGTCGGTCATGAACAACTTAGATGACCTCACACACATCTCGCAGATGGACCTCAATGCCGCCATCAAAGTGGCAGGCACCATCATTGTGGATTCTTGTATTTGGCTCAGTTTCGGTTTGGTGTTGGTGGCATTGGTCGATGTGCCGTTGCAACGTCACCAGCTTAACGAGAAGCTGAAGATGACCAAGCAAGAGGTGAAAGACGAGATGAAAAACTCGGAAGGTAACCCCGAGGTTAAAGGCCAAATTCGCCGCCGCCAGCACGAGATTTTGAACAACAAGATGATGAGCAAAGTCAAAGACGCTGACGTGGTCATCACCAACCCCACCCACTTTGCGGTGGCCCTGTCGTATGACCCGATGGGTGACGGTGCGCCCATGTTGGTGGCCAAGGGGGATGACGGCTTGGCAGCTCGTATTCGTGAGGAAGCGAAAGAGCACAACGTTTATATTTTTGAGGCGCCTTTGTTGGCTCGCGCCTTATACTTCACGACCAAGCTGGATCACCCGATTCCAGAGGCGCTGTACCACGCTGTTGCGCAGGTCATTGCCTATGTGTTCAGCCTGAACCAGTCTTATGGTCGTGGCCAGGAAGTGGTCAAGCCATCGCCCTCCGTTCCGAACGACATGAAGTTCGACTCGAACGGCGCTTTGATGAACTCTTAAGACCTGAAGTTTGAGCCGCATGACAGACATTTACCAAAGCCCCGGTGACCGGTTGCGATTTGAAATACTCCTGAAGTCATTGACCGAAGGCAGTATCAATCTCGCAGTGTTGAGCGATCACGAGATGGTGCTCGATTACTACGGCAGCTTGTTTGAAGAGCGTTTGCGTGCCAAGGGCGAAACCCACATCGAGTGGTGCAGCTCCACCAACTCTGAGCGCTTGGTTCAACAATTCAACGAAATCTTGTCTGAAATCACGCTCGACCAAGCGCTGGAAAAAGACAAAAAACACGCGCCCCGTCGCTTCTTGGTATTCCGCGATTCCGTTCTGATGCAAGACTTTGAGCTGCAACTGTTGGCCCGTTTGGTCAACGGTTTTCCAGCGGGCAACATCAGTGTGATTTTGCTCATCAACAGCGCGGCCAACTACCAAAGCAAAGTGGATGCGTTTGGTAAAAACTTGCTCAAGTGGAACGTCGAAACCGAAGCCGGTGAAGCCAAACAAAAACTGACCGATTGGGTGGTCACCGAGCCCGAGCCTTATGTGGCAGCGTCAAAGATCGAGCCTACTTTCTTGGCCGATCCGCCCACGCTGAGCGATGAGGTGGTGCCTGTGTCTAAGTTGCTCAACTTGCCCACCAAAACCGCATGGCGTGTGCCTGGCTTTGGTAAGAAAGAAGAACCTGCGCTGAGCCCCGAGCCCTTGCCCGCCTTTGTGCCACCGGCGATGCCGGTTCCTGCGCCTGCCTCGACGCCTGTTCCAGTTGCGCCCGTGATGGCGGCTGACACCTCACGCGAACCCGAGTTGCGTGCGCCCGCGTTGGCGGCCGCTACTGGCGCAGAGGATGGCGACTTGTTCAAACGCCAACCCCGCAAATCACGCGCGGGTTGGGTGTTGTTGGTCTTGCTCATGTCCATGGCTGCATTTGGTGCCATGTACAAAGACTGGGTTTTAGAAGAAGCCGAGTTGCTGAAGAAATACCTGCTGCGCGGGACGCCTGCCGCGGCCGCGCCCGACGAAGCCGCCAGTGCGGCGGCTGCTGCAGCGTCTGCTGCGAGTGCCGAAGCTTTGGCTTCCGCCGAGCTTGCGGCCTCTGTGGCAGCTGAAGCGGCCCGTGTGGCCAGCCAAGCCGAAGAGGCGGCCTCTGCCGCTAGTGCGGTGGCTTCGGTAGCGGTTGCGCCTGCGACTGTGCCTGTGGCTTCAGAGCCCGTGGCTGTTGCGGCCAAAACTGAGACCAAGCCCGAGGCCAATTCGGACGAAGCTTGGGTCAAGCAATTGCCGGCCAATGGCTATGTGGTTCAGCTCGCTGCCATGGACACCCAAGAGGACATGCGAAGCTTTCAGCGCAGCAATGCAGCCTACGCCAAGGCACGCATCATGCGCGCACGTCAAAAAGACTCAGGCAAGCGTTATTTCATTTTGGTGGCGGGGCCTTTTGAAACCAAGGCTCAAGCCGATGCTTTCATGCAGTCCAGCCCCTTGTTGGCCAAAGGCTGGTTGCGCAGCACCAAGTCGATGACCGCCCAATTTACAAAGTCCTAAAGCGCAGGCTAGGAACCAGCTTATGAGCCAAGAACACGAAAAAACAAGTCCAGAGGCTGTCGCGTCTGAAGGTATTCATACCGAGGCTTCGCCATTTGAGCTTGGCTATCAGCCTGAAAACTTGCCCAAAATTTCGGTGCCTGACTTAGCCGACGATGCGCAAGGCTTGACGGCCGAAGCCTTGGAGCAAATTCCTACGCTGACAGAAGAAGCCCCTGTGCCCCAAGTTGAGCCCGTCATCGACGAGCCAGTTGTGGCGCCTGCTCAAGACATCCCCGTTCAAGCCGATACATGGACTGAAGCTTTGCATGTCCGCATGGGCAGGCTCACTGACGACATACACACACTCAACACCCGACTGGATCGGCTTGAGGACCAAAACAAGGCAAAGGTTTGAACATGGCTGACGAACAAATACCGACGGAAGAGGCGATTGCGCCTACAGAAGCCATCTTGGACGTCGATGCAACGGCCGATCGTCTGAACGACATCGCATCGCAGTCGTTGGACACCAATGAGGTGGCACGTCAGATTGAAGAGCTCACCTCGGTGGTGCTTGATTCGGCTGAGGTGTCCACACGTTCTGCGTCGATTGCGGCTGACGTGAGCGCCACCATGCGTGCCGTGGTGTTCAAGATTCAAGAAAACAACCGCCGCAACGTGATGCATTCGCGCATCATGCTGGGTGCTTTTTGCGCCTGCTTGTTGATTGCCATGGCCATTTTCTTTGCCATCACCATGAAGATGACCAAGTCCATCAAAGAACTCGACACCATGGTGTATGCCATGGCCAAGCGCGTGATTGAGGTGGATGCCAGCCTGACAGCAATTGGTAAAACCAATTCGGATTTTTCAGAAATTACCGAAAAGCAAGACGAAGTCATCACCACCCAAACCCAAGTGGCCAAACGCTTGGAAGAATTGGGCAAAAGCCTAGCTGCCATGCCCACGGTGGTGGCGACAGAAGCCAACAAGTCGAGCGACCTTAAGTTCAAAGACATGCAAAAGCAGCTGACCACGCTGGAGAGCAAGTTGCAATCGTTTGATGGCAAGTTGCAAAGCATGGCGGACAAAACCTCGCGCTCGCCTGCTGCTGCAGCGGTGGCGAGCCAAGGCCCCAGCACGCAAGTGTTGTTGACTGAAATTCAAAAGATCAAGTCTGACCTGAATGCCGCTGTGCAAGTGCGCGAGCGCACGCAAACTGCAGCAGAGGCAACAGCACTCAAGAACATCGAGAAAACCATCGACAAAGCCGCTGTGGCTGCTGGTGATGCGCAAAAGGCAGCTGACAAGGCTGCACTGTCAGCCAAGATTGCAAGCGAGGCTCAAAAAGCTGCTGCTGCTTCTGAAAAAGCTTCTGCCGCTGAACGTCTTGCGCAACAAAAAGCTGCCGCCGAGCGTGCCGTGGCCATGCGCATGCAGCCTGAAAAACCGGTGAAGTCGGCAGAGCAAATTGCCGAAGAAAAAGCAGCGGCTGAACGCGCTGGTGCGGCCCGCGCTGCGAAGGCGGCTGCTGACAAAGCTGCTGCCGACAAGGCCGCTGCCGCAGAGCGTGCTGCAGCCGAAAAAGCCCGTGTGGCTGCAGCTGCCGCGGCCGCTGCTAGCGTGCCACCGGTGGTTCGCGAAAAACCTATTCAGTACCCACGCGTACCGGATTAAATGCCAAACTGTTTGGCGCTGGCCAGTTGCCAGTCGCTGAACACGGCAGGCAAGGCGCTCACATCGTCTTTGAGCAAGGCACCCGCCTCTAGGGTGTCGACCAAGTCCGACAAATGCAAGGTCTGCGTTTCGCTCACGCGGCGCATGATGTGACGCGGTGTGAAGTCGTGCGGGGTTTTGAGGCCCGAGGCTTCCATGAGTTCTTGCAAGGCTTCCAATGTGTGTTCATGGAAGTTTTCAACGCGCTCGGCTTTGCTAGGGACCACCAGTGCCATTTGACGCGTTGGGTCTTGCGTGGTCACGCCTGTGGGGCAGTTGCCGGTGTGGCAAGTTTGGGCTTGGATACAGCCCAACGCAAACATAAAGCCGCGTGCGCTGTTGCACCAATCAGCTCCCAATGCCAAGGCACGCGCCATGTCGAAGGCGCTCACAATCTTGCCGCTGGCACCCACACGAATGCTGTTGCGCAAACCCGCGCCAACCAAGGTGTTGTGCACCAAGCGCAAGGCTTCTTGCAGGGGCATGCCCATGTGGTCAGAGAATTCCAACGGTGCTGCACCTGTGCCGCCTTCGGCGCCGTCCACCACGATGAAGTCGGGCTGAATGCCGGTCTCCAACATGGCTTTGACAATGGCAAACCATTCCCATGGATGGCCAATACACAGCTTGAAGCCCACGGGCTTGCCTTCGCTCAAGGTGCGCAGTTGCTGAATGAAGGCCATCATTTCTAATGGTGTGCTGAAGCTGCTGTGGGTGGCGGGCGACACGCAGTCTTGGCCGACCATCACGCCGCGCGCTTCTGCAATTTCTTCGGTCACCTTGGGGCCGGGCAGCACACCGCCGTGGCCCGGCTTGGCACCTTGGCTGAGTTTGATCTCCACCATCTTGACTTGCGGTGAGCGCACGTTTTCTACAAAGTGCTCGGGACTGAAATGGCCATGCGCGTCGCGGCAGCCAAAGTAGCCAGAGCCGATTTCCCAAATCAAATCGCCGCCATGTGTGCGGTGGTGGCGTGAGATCGAGCCTTCGCCCGTGTCGTGTGCAAAGCCACCCATCTTGGCCCCGAGGTTCAGGGCTTGGATGGCATTGGCGCTGAGCGCACCAAAGCTCATGGCAGACACGTTGAACAGGCTGATGCTGTAGGGTTGTGTGCAGTCTTTGCCGCCCACTTGAATCCGGAAGTCATGCCCGTCCAATTGGGATGGCGCGATGGAATGGTTGATCCACTCATAGCCAATGGCACGCACATCGAGTTGTGTGCCAAAGGGGCGTTTGTCAGTTTGGCCCTTGGCGCGTGTGTAGACCAAGGTGCGTTGGGCGCGCGAGAACGGGGAGGCTTCGGTTTCTGACTCTAAGAAATACTGGCGAATCTCGGGGCGAATGGTTTCGAGCATGAAGCGCAAGTGCCCAATGATGGGGTAGTTGCGCAAAATGGCATGGTGCGATTGCTGCAAGTCGTGCAGGCCGACCAGGCATAACAACAAAAACACGGTGGGCCACCAGCCACTCAGGCCCATCACGCCGGCGCCCAAGAGCGAGAAGACGAGTAAAACAACCGATGCAATGAACGCTGTGTAGCGCACCGGATAAATCTGATTGAGTTTGTCCAGCATGCGCGGCGCTCCTAGGCGATTGGGTGGTGTTTATGGTTTGAGTTTGGCTGACAGTTTGGTTTGGGCCAAGGCTGACACTTCGGCACGCAAACGCGCCGAGCTCAGCTGTTGGTCAGCGGCCTGTTGCACATCAGACAGGTGCGACAAAATCGTGCCGCGCAAGTTGACCAGCTCATGCTCCAGCTTGTGCAAACGCTCTTGCAGCTCGCGTTGCAAGGCCATGCGCTCGGTGAGCAAATTGACTTCGGCGGCAATGGTGCGCCAGGTTTGGGTCAGGTCATCGTTGGGCGGCACGCGCAGTTGCTCGAACAGCTCATTGATGAGTGGGTCAAAGATAGGGGATGCTTGCCCTGACATGCTGTCTGGTGTTTCAGTCAGCGTGGGCACGTTCTCAGGCACCGCATTGAAATGCTGTGGCTGCGTGGGTGCGGCAGCCTGTTGCGTGTGGGATTGCAAAATCGAATTGACTTGCCCCCATCCGTCTTCAGGTGTGTATTGCTTGAGTCCTTTGAAGGACAAAAATTGTGGTTCGGAGCTCATTTATTCAACACACCCATGGACATGCGTTTGAGGAATTGCGGAATGCCCATTGATGCAATGTGCGTGCTTTCTGGAGCAACGACGTGAGGTGCCGATTTGTTGGCCATCTCTTCAGGGCGAATTTTTTGCATGCGGTGGCGACCCAAGATGGAATATTGGCTAGAAAGCGTCGCCGAGTTTGCCAGCAAACTGTTACGTTTCACGCCGGTTGCCGCCATGTTGGGTGAGCCTGGGCTGCGCATGACGGGCGCCGTGATGCGTGTATTGGCAGTTTGGCGCATGCCTTGTGCTGACTCGCGCATTTCGCGCGCTGCGCAAACCGATTTGCCAAATTCATTGAACGATGCGCCACAAGCGTCTTGCAAGTCCATCAAATAGCCACGTTCAAACATCTCGCGGGCCGATTGCGCTTCGAGCACAGGCGGCGCGAGCATGAAGCTGACGGGAAAGCGTTGCTTTGAAAAAATGTCGCTGTGCAGCTGCTCAGGGTGAACGCGGGTGGGACACACCAACAGTGTGGGAGGGGTGTGGATGGCCGAGTCAAACACCCAACGGTGGCGGCTTAAGAAGCCAGCTGTAGCCGCCAACTCAATTTCCGACACCGACGTTGGCACGATCACCAAGTCGTATTCAAACATCAACTCGCCCGCGATGGAGTCGGTCCATGTCAAGTCGCAAATCACCACGTCGCTGCTGCTGGCCGCGCGGCGCAGGTGCAGGCGCGCATCCAAGATGGGGCGATTGCCGCCTTGGTCCAAAGGCAAGATGTGGTGCTGTACCACCACGCCAATATTGGGCGCGCGTGTCAGCCAAGTGCTGGAGGAGCCATGGGTGTCAAAGTCGATCATCGTCACGGTTTGACCCTGGCGGCGCAAATAGGCGGCCAAATTGGCAGAAACCGTGCTTTTACCCACGCCGCCTTTTTGACTGGTGACCAGAATTTTGAATGTTGACATCGTCTTACCCTTCGAGCTGAGCTAGCAGCACTTCATATTTTTGTATTTCAAACACCCGAAATTTCTAACGGGGAATGGAATTTACATGGGCACTGCCACCGTGGTCAATGTGCTGTTTTATCGGCACATAGCGGCGGAACCTTGATTTTTATGACCAATTGAATACTTTTTAATTGATCTGTATAAATAAAAGAATTAATATTAACAAAATTCTCTATGTCATTGATTTATAAAAGATTTTCCGTATGTGTCAAAAAAAACAACACTTTCAAGCTGAAAGGTATCCGTTAAAATTCAAGGGTTAATTTTACAAACTAAAAAAACCATGTCCAAACGTTTACTTGCCATCTTCTCAATCGTGTCTGTCGCGTTGTTGTCTGCTTGCAGCTCCACCAAACTCGACAACAGCAACGTCTCCGATGCCAAAGCATCTTCTTCAGTGGCTGCTGTGGTGGCCGACCACTTGAACCCCAACAGCGCCATCTCTAAAGAGCGCAGTGTTTACTTTGGTTTCGACCAGTTCGACATCAAGGCTGACCAAGCTGCGGTGGTTGAGCGCCAGGGCAAATACTTGGCTGCCAACGGTGCCTTGAAAGTGCGCGTCGAAGGCAATGCCGACGAACGTGGTGGCCGTGAGTACAACTTGGCCCTGGGCCAAAAGCGCGCTGAGGCTGTGGTGCGCGGCTTGAAGGCTTATGGCGTGAAAGACAGCCAAGCCGAGCCAGTGAGCTTTGGTAGTGAAAAGCCAAAGGCTGAAGGCCACGATGAAGCTGCTTGGGCGCAAAACCGCCGTGCTGATGTGGCCTACATCGCTAAGTAATCTTCAGATTCATCGCTGAGTTCATGCAACTCAACAGCGAGATCATCACAACACCACCGCGGGCTTCGGCCACGGTGGTGTTGTTACGTGATGAGCCCCAAAAAGGCTTGCAGGTCTTTTTGCTGCGCCGCCACAAAGCTTCGGCTGTGTTGGGTGGTGCTTATGTTTTTCCAGGTGGCAAATTAGACGATGCCGATTGCACGCCTGATGTACACGCCTATTTAGACACTTCACCGCAGGTGCTGCACAGCGCCTTGGGTGAGCCCGACTTGTCGTTGCACACCGCTGCCGGTCTGTATGTGGCCGCCGTGCGCGAAGTGTTGGAAGAGTGCGGTGTGTTGTATGCCCGCTTGAAACATAACGAGGCCTTGGCCCATGATGCCGCGCAACGCCAACAGTGGCAGCAAGCGCTGCATGGTGGTCAAGGCTTTGCCGAGGTGTTGCAACGTGCGGATTTGCGTGTGGACACGCAGCTCTTGGCGCCGTGGTCGCGTTGGATCACGCCGGTGCAACCGTCGGTGACCAACAGGCGTTTTGACACGCGATTTTTTGTGGCGGTGCTGCCAGCAGGGCAGCAGCCGGTGCACGACAACATTGAGGCTATTGACAGCGTGTGGCTGAGCCCGATGGACGCATTGACCCGCTATTGGGCCGGTGGCTTGCCGCTGGCACCGCCGCAAATCATGACCTTGGTGTCTTTGTTGTCACACCCCAGTACGGACAGTGTGTTGAACTGTGCCAAGCAGCAAACGCCAGCGTTGATTCTTCCCGAGCCGTTTGACGATGACGACGGTGTGCGCACCCTGTGCTACCCAGGTGATGTGCGTCATTCGTTGTCGCAACGCGCCATGCCTGGGCCCACGCGTTTACGTTTTGTGGCGGGCCGTTTTGAGCCCCCCCTTGGTTTTGAGGAGTTTTTATGAACACGATGTCCGCCTTTGACCTTCAAGGCAAAAAAGGTTTGGTGCTGGGCCTAGCCAACGAACACAGCATTGCATGGGGCTGTGCGCGCCAAGCGCAGGCCATGGGCGCTGAGGTGGTGGCGTCATGCCTGAACGACAAGGCCCGTCCGTTTGTTGAGCCACTCACTCAGCCCTTGGGCATGGAGCTGCAAACCTGCAACATCGAGACGCCTGAAGAGTTAGAAAAACTGGTGGCTTATGCCGTGGCCAAACTGGGCCGCTTGGACTTTGTGATTCACTCCATCGCTTGGGCACCACTGGCCGATTTGCATGGCCGTGTGATTGACAGCTCGAGCCTAGGCTTTGCCCGCGCCATGGAGGTGTCGTGCCACTCGTTTGCCACGCTCGCCAAACTGTGTGCACCGCACATGACGCACGGCGGCAGCCTGGTGACCATGTCTTACTTGGGTGCTGACGAGGCTGTGCCGCACTATGGCTTGATGGGGCCCGTCAAGGCGGCGCTTGAATCGTTGGTGCGCTACATGGCGGCAGAGCTTGGGCCCCAAGGCGTGCGCGTGTATGCGGTGTCGCCTGGGCCCATTCCCACACGTGCGGCCTCGGGCATTGAGGACTTTGACGCGCTAATGCAAAGCAACATCGCCAAAGCGCCACTGGGCCGATTGGTGACGCTGCAAGAAATTGCCAACCTCAGTACTTTCTTGTGCACCGATGCAGCCAGTGGCATGACAGGCCAAACCATTTATGTAGATGCCGGCAGCCACGCCGTGAACTGAAGCGCACCATGAACGACATCACCAACCCCATCACTGACCTCACCAACGACCCGACGAACGAGTGGCTAGAAAACTACCCCTACGACAGCATCGTGGTGGGGCAAGCGGCACGCTTGGTGCGCACGCTCTCTTTGGCTGACATCCAAGCCTTTGCAGCCGTGTCAGGCGACACCAACCCAGCGCACCTCGACCCCACTTACGCCAACGCCACCTTGTTTCATGGCGTCATTGGCCACGGCATGTGGGGCGGCTCGCTGATCAGCAGTTTGTTGGGCACCGTCTTTCCAGGCCCCGGCACGATTTACCTTGAGCAAAACCTGCACTTCAGCCGGCCTGTGCGAATCGGCGACACACTGAACGTGACCGTCACTTGCATCAGCAAACAAGACGACAAAAAAACGGTAGAGCTCGATTGTTTGTTGGTAAACCAAAAAGGCGAGCGCGTTTTGTATGGCGTGGCCAAAGTCATGGCTCCCACCGAAAAGCTGCGCATGCCGCGCATCCCTGCGCCGCACATCAGCCTGTTTGATCCCGAGCAACGCCATGCCAATTTGCTGGCGCTGGGCGCACATCTAGAGCCTGTGCGTTGCGGTGTGGTGCACCCCTGCGATGCCGACTCGTTGCAAGGCGCGATGGACGCGCACCATGCGGGGCTGATTCAAGCGTTGCTGATTGCGCCCGAGAAAAAGCTGCGCAGGGTGGCCGCAGAGGCCGGCATTGATTTGACGGGCATCGAAGTGATTGACGTGGCGCACAGCCACGATGCCGCTGACGTGGCGGCACAAATGGCTGCCGATAAAAAACTAGAAGCCCTGATGAAAGGCAGCTTGCACACGGATGAGTTAATTCATGCCGTGGTGTCGCAAAAAGGGCTGCGCACGGGACGGCGTATGTCACACGTGTTTCGCTTTGAAGCGCCCATGTACCCCAAGCCGCTGTACATCACCGATGCCGCGCTCAACATCGCACCCACCTTGGCCGAGAAAGCCGACATCGTGCAAAACGCGATTTTGTTTGCGCAAATCATGGGCGTGGCCGAGCCGAAGGTGGCCATTCTCTCGGCGGTTGAAACCGTCAATCCCAACATTCCTTCCACACTCGACGCCGCTGCCCTGTGCAAGATGGCCGACCGTGGGCAAATCAAAGGCGGTTTGCTCGATGGCCCGCTCGCCTTTGACAACGCGGTGTCTAGCCACGCGGCAGAGATCAAACACATTGCCTCTGCGGTAGCAGGCCAAGCCGACATTTTGGTAGCCCCCGATTTGGAGTCGGGCAACATGATGGCCAAGCAGCTGGAGTATTTGGCTGGCGCTTCTGGTTCCGGCGTGGTGTTGGGGGCACGCGTGCCGATTGCACTGACCAGCCGTGCCGACACCGCCACCACACGCAGCGCTTCTGCCTTGTTGGCCAAGCTCGTTGCCCACCACTACCGTACGCATCCCGCATGAGCATTCTGTCTGTTAACGCGGGCTCGTCGAGCCTCAAATTTGCGCTCTATCCCATTCAAGGCAAAGGCGCTGATGCTTGTATTGGTGAGGCTGAAGTCACAGGCAACATTGAAGGCTTAGAGCCTTCTGGTCAACCACGCATCAGTTTTCGTGTTGCTGGCCAAGCGAAGGAATCTGCCGCCGTGACGGTGCAGCCTGCACAAGACGTGTTTGATGCCGCGCTCACCACCCTCAAGGCTTTGCTGGTGTCACGCTTTGCGCATTTGCAGGTGCAAGCCATCGCGCACCGTGTGGTGCATGGCGGTGCGTTTTACAACAGCAGCGTGCGTGTGACGCCCGAAGTGATGGTGCAGCTCACCACACTGAATGCTTTGGCGCCATTGCACCAGCCGCACAATTTGGCGGGTATCAACGCGTTTGCTGAATCGTTTCCCGATGTGCCACAGCTGGCGTGTTTTGACACAGCGTTTCATCGCACCTTGTCACGCCTAGAAACTACGTTTGCGATTGACAAAAAGCTCACCGAACAAGGCGTGCGTCGCTATGGTTTTCATGGGCTGTCTTACCAATATGTGAGCCAAGTGCTACAACGTGACGTGCCTCGCTCAGCAGGTCGCACCGTGATGGCTCACTTGGGCAATGGTGCCAGCGTGTGCGCGACCATTGCCCACCAAAGTCGGGCCACCACCATGGGCTTCTCGGCCCTGGATGGTTTGATGATGGGCACGCGCAGCGGTGCACTCGACCCAGGTGTGCTGTTGTATTTGATGGAGCAGGGTTGGGATCACGACAAACTTCAAAAGCTGCTTTACAAACAAAGTGGATTGCTGGGTGTGTCGGGCGAGAGCGCTGACATGCGCACCTTGCGTGCGTCAAGCGCAGCAGGCTCTGAGGCGGCACGCTTTGCCACCGACTTGTTTGCCCATCGCGTGGTGCGCGAAGTGGGCGCACTCAGCGCTTGTGTGGGTGGTCTTGATGTGTTGGTTTTCACGGGCGGCATTGGCGAACATGACGCCGTGCTGCGCCAACAAGTGGGTGATGCTTTGGCCTACCTCGGCGTGCAGGTGAATGCTGCACGCAATGCCAAGGCCACGGGCGATCAAGCGGTATCGATTCACGCCGACAATAGCGCCATCGAGGTGTGGGTCGTTCCCACCGACGAAGGTCGAGTGGCTGCACAAGAAGCACTTGCGTTTTTATAAAAACAATTTAGAAAGCACGGCGTGAATATCAAAGACGCGATGAGCTGCTTCACCACCGGCGTGACCGTGGTGACAGCTCACACCAAAGGCCTTGACTGGGGCATGACTTGCAACTCCTTCAACACCGTATCGCTGGATCCAGCGATGGTGTTGTGGAGTGTGCGCAAAACATCAGCCAGCCACGAGGCGTTTGTCACAGCGGGTGGCTACATGGTCAACGTGTTGGGTGCACAGCAAAAAGACATCGCGCTCAACTTTGCACAGGGCACGCAGGCCGAACGTTTTGCCGACCAACAGTTGGTGCGTGGTGTGAACCAACACCCGCGCCTCGAGGGTGTGATTGCATGGTTTGACTGCCGCATCGCACAAGTGGTGTCAGCGGGTGATCACGACATCTTGATTGGCGAAGTGCTTGATTTCGGCGTGCAAGCGGGCCATGGCTTAGCTTATGCACAACGCAACTTTGGCGTGCTCGCGCCCTTCGAGGACTGAGCCTGTGGACATTTACGTCGCTTGGGCGTTCATCCTCGGTGTGATGTGTTCGGTCTCTTTGGTGATCGGCGCGTTGCTGGGGATTTATTTCAAGATGTCCAAGCGCATCGTGGGTTTGATGGCGGCATTTGGCGCGGGTGCTTTGCTTTCGGCTTTGGCCATTGAGCTGGTAGCCCCGTCCATTGACGCCTTCATGCGTGCCAGTTCGGCTGAGGTGCGTGCACATGAGGTGCGCAACTTCTTTCATTTGGTGGCCGGCGCTTTTGTCGGCGGCATTGTTTTTGTGATGCTCGACTGGGTGCTGATCGAGCACGGCGGTTACTTGCGTAAAACCGCATACCTGATTTCTAAATTCATGCATGAGCAGGCGCCCTTGCCCACAGGCGAAGAGCTAGAAAAAAAGCATGCTGCGCACGGCAATGCGGCGGTGGCCATTTGGCTGGGCAACTTGCTGGACGGTTTGCCCGAGAGCTTTGTGGTTGGCACGGTGTTGATGGCCACTGTCACCGCCAGTGTGCAAGCCGGTTCTCCTGTGGTGTTTTGGGATGTGTTGCCCTACACCTTGTTGGCAGGTTTGTTTTTATCCAACTTGCCCGAGGCCTTGTCTAGCTCTGCCCAAATGCGCATGCAGGGCATGGGTGTGCAACGCATCCTCCTCATGTGGTTGTCTTTGGTGTTGATGACGGGCATTGCCGCAGCATTGGGTGCAGTGATGGGCGAGTGGGTGCCACACAATGCCATGGTGTTTATTGAGGGCTTGGCCGCAGGCGCCATGCTCACCATGATTTGCGCCGCCATGTTGCCCGAAGCCACACACTTGGCACCGCCCAATTGGGTGGGCTTGGCCACATTGAGCGGCTTCTTTTCAGCCTTGTTGTTCAAGGTTCTCGAATAGACAGCAGCTGAAATGGTTTACAATCTTGCCCTGTTCGGTGGTATAGCTCAGTTGGTTAGAGCGCAGCATTCATAATGCTGATGTCGCAGGTTCAAATCCCGCTACCACCACCAAAAATAAAAACCCACAGTCTTTTGGCTGTGGGTTTTTTCTTGGGTGTGTCGTCTTGGGTCACGCAGCAGGGTTGAGGACTGTTACTGAAACGACTGAGATTGAGGCGTGAAGCATTTCAATAAAGCAGAAGGCATGTCTGGTGCCTGTCGGTACAAGTAGTCTCGAATAAAAGGCGCTGCAACCCAAGGATGTGTGTAGCCGCTCCAAACAGCATGAGGAACGATGGTGAATTCACCATTTGTTTCTTTGAGTGTGACCACCGCAGGCAACAGTTCATCAAATTCAACTTCCATCAAAAGCCACCTGTCACTTGACCAAGCACTGGCAATTTTTGCTGATTGGGAGTTGGGCGGACTGTAGGCTTGGATGAGGTCTTGAGCTTGTCGGTAAGCAGCCTTGTCAGCGTTCATAACCGTCACGTCTTTGCAGTTTCTGTTCAGTGCGACCCAATGGTTTTTTACCTCACCCAAAACGTCCACCTCGCGTCCGTCTATGGAGAGCAAGTTGCCATTTTCAGTTCTCACTACATGGATGTGTGTCAGCAAGACACCGCAAATGACCAAGGCTAACAGCGGTATTGAAACTCTAGGATGCATCTAAAACTGCAAATTAGCGAAATGCTTGCAAGTACTGATCGATTGAATAAACAGCGTAAGTCACTAAGCACAGCAAAGTTAAAAACAGCAACAGCACGTACGTATTGAGATTGAACTCTGTGCTTTCGTACCGATGCAGAATTTTCATCAATGGTTCGGCACGCGCAAACTGCTGCCCATTGAAGGTGAACTGCAACTCACTCATAGAAAACGTGACCTTGTATTTTTCATACAAGTACTTGGCGTATTCGGGATTGCTGAGCTGTCTTTCTTGGCGCAAGAAGACCTTGTGTCGACGCCGTTCAAAGAGGGGCCTGTGAGTTTGAGTCATTTGGATTCAAATTCTAGGCCTCACCCGGCGTGCACACAATGACATTGTTGTCACGCCTTTAGCGGCTGACGAAGGTGTCGGCCATGAATTTGTAGCCCTTGATCATCAGGCTTGCAAATGCCAAGACAAGCACGGTGCCCAACCAGTCGCCCATGCCCATGGCAAATGTGCTTTCAAGCCAGTGATCAGTGACGCCTTGCCAATAAAACCAAATTTGATGCACCGTCGCGCTGAACAAGGCAAACATCACCGAAATTTTGAAAAACCCAGCGGATGTCAAACCTGAAAGCTCAGAGCTGAGATTGAGGAAGTGAATCGCGATCAGACGCGACACATAAGGTGCGGCTGCAGACAGGGCAGAGGTCACGATGTTGAACACATGGGCGTCAGGTGAGCCCGTGCTGTAGTTGATGTACAGAGACGCAGCAGCGATGGCCAAAGCGCCTGTTTCTGGCAACACGAGCACCAGCAACAACCGCAACCCGCTGGGAAGATAAACCCAATTGGTGCCGTAAGAAAACTCAAACCAATCAAACCAATACAGGTTCAGCTGATAGGCGTAAAAGTACGCTATCGAACACACAAGAACTAAGACAGTTTGTGTGTGAAGGCTGATTTTTTCTTGGGATTGCATCCCGTCTATTCTAATTTCAACAAATAGACGGGGTGTTTTTCTACTTCAGGGCTGCTGCTGGTGCAGTTGCACCACCGTTTTGGCACGTTTGCGAAAGCGGATGTTCAGCATCTCCACACCCAGTGAAAACGCCATGGCAAAGTAGATGTAGCCCTTCGGGATGTGGTGGCCCAAGCCTTCGGCCATCAACACCACGCCCACCACCACCAAGAAGGTGAGGGCCAACATTTTGATAGAGGGGTGGTTGGACACAAAGCGGCCAATGCCTGAGGCAAACGCCATCATCAAACCCACCGATGCGATGACGGCGGCAATCATGATGGCCACTTCGTCCACCATGCCGACCGCTGTGATGATGGAGTCGAGTGAGAACACCAAGTCAATCACCATGATTTGCAAAATGATGGCTGCCATGGTGTTACCCGCAGCTGAGCCACCGTGTTCTTCCTCCCCTTCGAGCGATTGGTGAATTTCACCCGTGCTTTTCCAAATCAGGAACAGGCCACCCAAAATCAAAATCAGGTCGCGGCCTGAAATCTCTTGGCCAAAGACCGTGAACAAAGGGGCCACCAAGCCCACGATGATCGACAGCAACAGCAGCAAACCGATGCGCATGAACATGGCCATGAACAAGCCAATGCGTCGCGCAAGCTCACGTTTTTCAGGTGGCAGCTTGTCCACCAGAATCGAGATGAAGATGATGTTATCGATGCCCAGCACCAACTCGAGTGCGGTGAGGGTGGCAAAGGCAATCCACGCTTGTGGGTCGGTCAGGAGTTCCATGCGGTGCTTTCTAATTCAGATCAACGCATGGTAACGAGCACGTAAAAGTCCACAAACTGTGGGCATTTAACGTGCTGTGCGGGCGAATGCTTATTGATGCTTGAAAGCAGCAGGGCGTTTGTTGACAAACGCGTCCATGCCTTCTTTTTGGTCTGCCGTGGCAAACAAGGCGTGGAACAAGCGGCGCTCGAACATCACGCCGTCGGCCAAGCCGCCTTCAAAGGCGCGGTTGACCGACTCTTTGGCAGCCATGGCGGCGATCTGTGAATAGCCGCAAATCATCAGTGCAGCGCCCAAGGTTTCTTCCATGAGTTTTTCCAATGGGACGACGCGGCTGACCAAGCCTGAGCGTTCAGCCTCGGTGGCGTCCATCATGCGGCCCGTCAAAGCCAGGTCCATGGCTTTGGCTTTGCCCACGGCGCGTGGCAAACGTTGCGTGCCGCCTGCGCCTGGGATGACGCCGAGTTTGATTTCGGGTTGGCCAAACTTGGCGTTGTCGGCGGCGATGATGAAGTCGCACATCATGGCCAGTTCGCAGCCGCCGCCCAAGGCAAAGCCGCTGACGGCTGCGATGACGGGTTTACGGATGCTGCGGATGGTTTCCCAATCGCGGGTGATGTAATCGTTCTTGTACACATCGGCAAAGCTGTAGGTCGCCATGGCACCAATGTCGGCACCCGCGGCAAATGCTTTTTCGCTGCCGGTGATGACCATGCAGCCAATGGCCTCGTTGACATCAAAGTCTTTGAGGGCTTGGCCCAACTCAATCATCAAACCTGCGTTGAGCGCGTTGAGCTGCTTGGGGCGGTTGAGTGTGATGACGCCCACTTTGTCGGCTTCGGTGTGGACGGTGATGAATTCGTAGCTCATGGGGTGGCTTTCCAAAGAGAGGTCAAGGCAGGTTAAATATTTTTGAACTGAACTATAGGCTGAGCCACTTGGCCACGAGCTTGGGGTTGTCCAGAACGAGACGCCACGTGCTGTTGGCTTTTGCATCTGGCAAAGCGAGCGTGAGCTTGAGTAGTTGGTGGTCGCGGCTCACAAGCGCTGTCACCTTTTTGGCCGTGCCTGCATACAGCAGCAAGTCGTCTAGCTTTTTCAGACGCCACGCTGAGGTTGTTTGCGCTGCTGTTTTGCTAGCCACTTCCACACCCAGCCATTCGTCACCCGGCGCAAAGCCAGCCTTGTGCGCCGCACTGCCACTGAGTACGGTTTTGATGTGAACGCTGTGGTCTTGCGCCACACGTAAGCCCAAACGTTGGGCCAGTTGCGCTGGGTCGTGTTGCACGCTCACGCCGTGGTGGGCGAGTAGTTTGTCAATTGGCAAGTCGCGTGTGCCGTGTACCCAAGCTTTGAACTCGGTCGACCATGACCGGCCTGTGAGTTCTTTGAGTACCGCCAGCACATCGGCCTCAAGCATGGGGCCCCGTGTTTTGTCGCTGCCTTTGCTGGCGCAGCAGCGCGCCCACAGGGCACGCATCACATCGTCCAGCGACACGCTGTGGTTTTTCACGCCGTGCTGGCGTAGCGTCAGGTCTAAGCACAAAGCCACCAGTGCGCCCTTGGTGTAGTAGCTCACGGTCAGGTTGGGACTGTTGGCGTCTTGGCGGTAGTACTTGGTCCACGCCTCAAAGCTCGACTGCGCCACGCTATGCACTTGGCGGCCCGGCGTTTGCAGCACTTGGTTGATGGTTTTGTTGAGTAGCTTCAAGTACTGTGCGTCGTCAATCAGCCCTGCGCGGCGCAACAGCAAATCGTCGTAGTAGCTGGTGAAGCCTTCAAAGAACCACAGCAACTCTGTGTAATTTTCTTGGGTGTAGTCGTAACGCGCAAACTCGGCGGGGCGCAAGCGCTTGACGTTCCAGGTGTGGAAATACTCGTGGCTGATCAGGCCCAGCAGTGTGGTGTAGCCCTCGCTTTGTTTGGCGTCCTTGGCAGAGCCATCGTTGGTGCTACGGCGCGGCAAGTCAGCGCGGTTGCAAATGAGGGCTGTCGAGTTGCGGTGCTCCAAGCCGCCATAGCCATCGGCCACGGCGTTGAGCATGAACACATAGTGTTTGTGCGGCGTGTCTGAGCGCTTTTTGCCATGCCCTGAATTTGGATGCCAGAAACGAATGGCGGTTTCGCAAATCTTTTGGCTGTCGCGCAGCAAACGCTCGCCGTCAAACGCAGGTGCCGCACCGGCCACCACAAAGCGGTGGTCGATGCCGCAAGCTTTGAAGCTGCCGCTCCAAAACGTGCCCATCTCCACGGGGCAGTCCACCAGCTCGTCGTAGTTGGTCGCCACATAGGTGCCAAAGCCTTGGCGGTCGGTTTTGACGGGCGTGAGGCCAGTGGCGACTTGCCATGTTTTGTGCGCGTTGAATGAATCGGCGACGAGTTCAAGTTGATGCGGCACATCAGCCAAGCCTTGAGCCTGCAAACACAAACTTGTGCCATTGAAAAAACCACGTTGCGTGGTCAGCCATGCGGTACGCACCGAGTCATCATGCGCATGCACTTGGTAGTGCAGGGTGAGGGGCTTGTCTGCTTCACAGTCGATCGCCCAAGTGGCCTTGTCGAGCTGCTGCACAGCCATGGCGCGTTGATCTTGGCGTGCGCTGATGCCTGTGATTTGCTTGGCAAATTCACGCACCATGTAGCTACCGGCAATCCACACAGGCAACGACACGCGTTGGCCTGCTGCGGGTCGTGCAATGGTCAGCGTCACGCCATACAGGTGGGCGTGCAGGTCGGCAGCTTCGATGCGGTAATGCATGGCGTTAGGTTGCGGCTGCGCCAAGCAAGCAAGCCAAGGTGGACACCACCGTCAAGCGAAAGCGCATGGTCATCCAATCGCGCAGGCCCGCTTCAGGCCATGTTTTGCGGTCCACCAAATAGCAGGCCACCAGCAACAACGCCAGCAAAGGCAAGCCAGCGAAGGCCGGCATGATGACGGCAATCCACGCCACCAACGAAGGAATCACGCCCCACACCATGTGCAGTTTGCGCTGCGGCGCGTTGTGGCGCAGGCCAATGCCCCAGTGGATGCCTCCTAAAAACGCAGCAATGGTGGCGCCATAAGCGCTGAGTGCGATGGCGACAAACGGGTGCGCTTCAGGGGTGACGATCCACATGAAGATGGCCAGCACCACGAAGGGAATGAGGCCTGCATAGCCCAAGCGTTCAATCAGTTGGCCTGCTTCGCTGTCGGGGGTGATGGGGGTGTGAACCATGGCGTACTCGTTTCTTGATGACTTGACTTGATTACTTGCTGGCGTCGGCCAACAGGCGTTCAATTTTGGCGCTGTCAATCGCGCCAGGAACGCGCGTGCCGTCTTGCGCGATCAGCGTGGGTGTGCCGGTGATTTTGTATTTGCGCGCGAACTCCAAGTTGCGGTCAATCGCAGCGGTGTTGCACTGTGCGGCAGGGGCGGGCGTGTCTTTTTGCATCAGGTTGACCCATGTGGTGCCCGGGTCTTTGGCGCACCACACGTTGCGCGATTTTTCGACCGAGCCAGGCCCGAGAACCGGCAACAAGAACAAGTACACCGTCACGTTGTCGACCTTGGCCAAGTCGCGCTCGAAGCGCTTGCAGTAGCCGCAGTTGGGGTCTTCAAACACGGCGAGCTTGCGCTTGCCATTGCCGTGCACGAGGGTGATCGCGTCTTTGAGGGGCAAGGCGTTGAAGTCAATCGCGCTGAGTTTGGCTTCACGCTCTTCGGTCAGGTTGCGTTTGCTTTTGGTGTCAATCAAGTTGCCTTGAATTAGGTAGTTGCCTGCGGCGTCGCTGTAGTAAATCTCGTTGGTGCTCAGGCGCAGCTCGTAAATGCCAGCCAAGGGTGTGGCGGTGATTTCTTCAATCTTGGGGATTTGCGGAATGCGCTCACTCAAGTTTTTGCGGATGGTGGCTTCGTGGCTTTGGGCCAAGGCGCTGGAAAAGCTGAGAGCCATGAGGGCGGCGGTGGCGATTGAGCGGAAGGTGTGTTGCATGTGGAGCTTCTTTTAAATGTTTAACCCATCGCTTGCTGCATGACCCAAGCCTTCAACGGTGCCATGCTGTTGAACCCATTCATCCCCCAGTTGCGCAGCGACTGCACGCCGCGGTTGGGGTGGGCAAATAGGCGTTGCAAGCCATCACAAGCCAGCCATGTGGGCACCATGTCGGCTTTGCGGGCACGTTCATAGCGGCGCATAAAGTAACGGTCGCCGACGCTGCGCCAGTAGTCTTTGGCCTCGCGGGCTTTCAGCACGTTTGCCAGTTCGGCCACATCGGCCAGGCCGAGGTTGAGGCTAAGTCCCGCGAGGGGGTGAATGTTGTGCGCTGCATCGCCTGCCAGCGCCCAAGCGCTGCCATCGGCAAAGTTGCCTGTCCAGCGGTCGGCGCGGGCCAGTTGCAGCGGCCACATGGCGCGTTCGCTGGTCAGCTCGATTTGGCCCAGCACACCGTGGCTGGCGTGTTCAAGTGCCACGCCAAATGCTTCAGCGCTTAAGGCCAGCATGTCTTTGGCGCGTTCGGGGGGCAGCGACCACACCAAGCTGGCGGTGTCACCCTGCACGCCGCCCAAAGGCAGCAGCGCCAAAATTTCTAAGCCCTGTGTGCCGTGGTGAAACCATTGCAACGCTTGTTGACGGTGCTGCGTGCTGCAACGCACGCGAGCGGCCACGGCGTGTTGTTGATACGGCAGCACGTCAAAGCTCACACCCAGCTCAGCGCGGGTGGTGCTGGCGCGGCCTTCGCACACCACCGTCAAAGCTGCGGGTTCGGGGGCGGTGAGGGGCGTAATTTCGGCTTGGTAACGCACAGCATCGGCCAGTTGGGCTTCCAGCACCGGCACGTCCACGATCCAAGTGAGACCTTCGGGCGTGGGGCTTTCAAAGTGGGCAAAACCGCCATCGTCGCCCCACACGCGCATGTGCTGCACGGGCGTGGCGTGCAAGGCGTCTGGCCAGCAGCGCAAGCCAGACAACAAGTCGCGAGAAGCACTGTTGAGTGAGTAAGCCCTAACGTCTTGCGATGTTTTTGAGGTCGAGCTGACCAAACCCACGCGCAGTTTTTGGCGTGCGAGCAGCAAGGCCAAGGTGCGTCCCACCATGCCATCGCCACGAATACAAACGTCCAGTTTTTGAGCCATGAAGTCGATTGTAGGAGGGCGGCACAATGCCGCATGACGTCCAGCTTTCAGCCCTCCACTCCACAAGTTCAAGGGGCTGCTTTGCCCATGCATTCGCCTAGCGCGTTTGAAGCCTGCATTGCCGCCTTGTGGGTGTTCCCCATCAAGTCGTGCGCTGGCATCTCGGTGCAGCACGCGTTGCTTATACCCACGGGCCTAGCCTTCGACCGCGCCTGGATGGTGGTCGACGCCGATGGCGAGATGGTGACCCAGCGCGAACTGCCGCGCATGGCCCTGATTCAGCCTGAGTTGGTGTGCCCGGGTGTGAGCGTGACTGAGCTGGTGCTTCATGCCCATGGCATGGTTGCATTGCACTTGCCGTTGACGACTGACTACCCAACCGAAAACCATGCCATCCACGTCCGCGTCTGGGGCGACCAAGTGCCCGCTTTCAACATGGGTGATGAAGCCAGCGTGTGGCTGACCGAGTTTTTGGGCAGCAGCCTAGGGCCTTTGCGTTTGGTTCGCTTTGACCCAGATCACCAGCGCCCCAGCAGCGCCAAGTGGACGCAAGGTCTGCCATCGCTCAACCAGTTCAGCGATGGTTTTCCGGTGTTGCTTGCCAGCACCGCCTCGTTGGATGAACTCAATGCCCGCTTGCAAGCCAAGGGCGAGGCGGCAGTGGATATGCGTCGGTTTCGGGCCAATGTGGTGTTGGGTCACAGCGCTGCACCACATGCCCACGAGCTCATGCCGCACGACGAGGACCGTATCGGCACGCTGACCTTGCACACCCAAGGTGAGTCCGTGCAGTTGCAGCCCGTCAAGCCGTGCCCGCGGTGTCCTATTCCTAATATCGACCCCGATTCAGCCCAAAGCCATCCAGCGGTGAATGACACTTTGCAGGTCTATCGGCAAGACCCGCGCGTCAACGGCGCGTTGACTTTTGGCATGAACTGCGTGCCAGTGGCAGGCATTGGACAAGAGTTGCGCGTGGGGCAACGCGTCAGCGCCGATTGGGCGTTTTAAAGCTGCCGAGCTGCCTCATTACAATCTGAGGCAGTTACAAGGATATTTTTATGAGTTTGAAATGCGGCATCGTGGGTTTGCCCAACGTTGGCAAATCCACCCTGTTCAACGCCCTGACCAAAGCGGGCATCGCGGCAGAGAATTACCCCTTTTGCACCATCGAGCCCAACACGGGTGTGGTCGAAGTACCTGACCCACGTCTGCAGCAATTGGCCGAGATCATCACGCCCGAGCGCATCGTGCCAGCGATTGTGGAATTTGTGGACATTGCAGGTTTGGTGGCTGGTGCCAGTACCGGCGAAGGCCTGGGCAACAAGTTTTTGGCCCACATCCGCGAAACCGACGCCATCGTCAACGTGGTGCGCTGCTTTGAAGACGACAACGTGATTCACGTGGCCAACAAGGTTGACCCCATTGCCGACATCGAAGTGATTCAGACCGAGCTGTGCTTGGCCGACTTGGCCGCCGTGGAAAAAGCCATTCACCGCGTGAGCAAAATTGCCCGCTCTGGCGACAAAGAAGCCGTCAAGCAAATGGCGATTCTTGAAAAGTGCCAAACCGCACTGAACGACACCAAGCCTGTGCGCACCATCGACTTCAGCAAAGAAGAGTTGGTCGAACTCAAGCAGTTCTTCTTCATCACCGCCAAGCCCGCCATGTTTGTGGCCAACGTGTCGGAAGATGGCTTTGAGAACAATCCATTCCTTGACCGCCTAAAGGCCTTTGCCCAAGCGCAAAACGCGCCCGTGGTTGCCATTTGCGCCAAGATCGAAGCCGAGTTGTCTGAAATGGACGATGCCGATCGCTTGGAGTTCTTGAAAGAACTCGGCCAAGATGAGCCTGGCTTGAACCGCTTGATTCGTTCGGCTTACACCCTGTTGGGCTTGCAAACCTACTTCACCGCGGGCGTGAAAGAAGTGCGCGCATGGACCATCCACGTGGGCGACACCGGCCCGCAAGCAGCCGGCGTGATTCACACCGACTTTGAGAAGGGCTACATCCGCGCCCAGACCATTGCGTTTGATGACTTCATCGCCTTCAAAGGCGAACAAGGTGCCAAAGACGCAGGCAAGATGCGCGCCGAAGGCAAGGAATACGTGGTGAAAGACGGCGACGTGATGAACTTCTTGTTCTCGTCTTAAGTAACTGCTTTGCAGCAAAGAAAAAGCCGCTCAGTGAGCGGCTTTTTGCTGGGTGTTTGGCTGGTTCAGGTCGCCAAGTATTTGTCGAGTGCGGCCACCACCACGCGGTTGATCGTTGCATCGTCTTTCATGGCGCGCAAATAGGCTTTTCGGTGCAGCTCGCTGCCTGTGCGCACGTTGAACAAACCGCTGAATGGTTTGTCGGGTGTTTTCTCCGCGAGCTTGCAGGTTTCTAAATAGTCATCCACCGCGGCGATGAATTCTTTTTTCAACTCCGCCAGTGTGGTGGCTTCGTAAGTCACCAAATCGTTGATGCACAGCACCTTGCCGTGCAGCACGTTGTCTTCCACGGATGTTTCAATCGAACCGTTGTATCCCTTGTGGGCAAGCATTTCCACGATGACTCCTTAAATCCTGCCGCTCATTTGCAGCTGTTCCACCACTTGTTTGATCACGTAGGTTTTCACCTCGGGTTGTGGATGCGGCTCGTGCAAGCTGATGACCTCTTTGCTCTCTAAATGCACAAACTTTCGTCTTGATCCCTTGTTGCTCAACATTTCGTAGCCAAGGTGTTTCAGAACCGCTTTGAGTTCGTCCCACTTCACATCTGATGGGGTGGGCTTGGCTTTGAGCTTGAGAATCAGTTTTTCGTGCCGTGACATGCATCTTAGTCCGAAAAGTCGATTTTGTAACCTAATTTTAGTTACAAATTCGGGGTGGTGATCGAGGTTTCGGTTGAATGCTATGCCTTACAAGACGGTTTGTTGTGTCGGTGAGCTTGCTTAATCACAGAGCCGAACTAGCTCTACCCAATCCCCCAATGCTGCGGAAACACCCAAAGCAAGCCACCCGTCATCACCACATACCGCGCAAACTTGCCCACTGCCATGTAGGCCACGCAAGGCCAAAAGGGCAGGCGCAGCCAGCCGGCCACGGCGCACAGTGGGTCGCCCACGCCGGGCAGCCAGCTCAGCAAGCAGGCTTTGGGGCCAAGGGCGTACAGCCATCGCAGGGCGCGGGCTTCGTGGCCTGTGGTTTCGCGGTGGCGCAGCTGGTCGCTCACCTTGTGTATGCCGCTGCCCATCCACCAGCTGATGGCGCCGCCAATCGTGTTGCCAGCGGTGGCCACCGCGATGGCGGGCCAAAACAGTTCGGGGTTGAGCTTGACCAAGCCAAACACCACGGGCTCTGAGCCCAGCGGCAGCAAGGTAGCCGACACCAGTGACACCACAAACACGGTGCTCAGGCCGTATTCAGGCAGGGCCAAGGCGGCCAACACAGATTGCATCCAAATTTCCATGCCCGCCAGTGTAGTGATGCCAATTGCCAAATATTTCAAATCCTTCGCCAAGCCTTACAAAATGGTCATTTTCAGACCACATGCTGAAATTTTGAGCAGGTACAATCACGCCTCCTTTTTAAGCACCCCTCACTTCTTCCCACCCCATGCACATCGGCCCCTACACATTGGCAAACAACCTGTTTGTCGCGCCGATGGCTGGCGTGACCGACCGGCCGTTTCGCATGTTGTGCAAGCAGTTGGGCGCGGGCTATGCCGTGAGCGAGATGGTCACTTCGCGCAAAGACTTGTGGACCAGCCTCAAAACCTCACGCCGCGCCGACCACACGGGCGAGAGCGGCCCCATCGCCGTGCAAATTGCCGGCACCGATGCGGCCATGATGGCTGAGGCCGCGGTGTACAACATTGAGCGTGGCGCGCAAATCATAGACATCAACATGGGTTGCCCCGCCAAGAAGGTGTGCAACAAATGGGCGGGCTCAGCCTTGATGCAAGACGAGCCCTTGGCCATGTCCATCGTGCAAGCGGTGGTCGATGCCGCCCAGCCCCACAACGTACCCGTGACCTTGAAGATGCGCACCGGCTGGTGCGACGAGCATAAAAACGCCGTGGCCTTGGCCCGCGCCGCCGAAGCCGTAGGCGTGCAAATGATTACCGTGCACGGCCGCACCCGCGAACAGGGCTACAAAGGCTTTGCCGAATACGACACCATCACCGCGGTCAAGCAAGCGGTGCGCGTGCCCGTGGTGGCCAACGGCGACATTGATTCGCCCGAGAAAGCCAAAGAAGTTTTGAAGCTCACCGGCGCTGACGCGCTGATGATTGGCCGCGCCGCGCAAGGTCGTCCTTGGATCTTCCGCGAGATCGCGCACTACTTGGCCACGGGCGAACACTTGGCCCAGCCATTGGTGGAAGAGGTGAGCCGCTTGTTGCTGGCGCACCTAGATGAGCACTACGCCCTGTATGGCGAGAGCACTGGCGTGCGCAGCGCCCGCAAACACATTGCTTGGTACGTCCGCAGCTTGCCCGGTGGCGAGGCGTTTCGCCAACGCATGAACACCCTAGAAGACAGCGCGTCGCAACACCTTGCCGTGGCTGCCTTCTTCGATGACTTGGCCAAGCGTCACGAGCGCTTGCCCGACCCCGTTTTATTAGAAGAACCGTTAGCTTTGCATGAGTAAAAAACACATTGAAGAGGTGGTGCGTGCCAGCCTCGATACCTATTTCCGCGACCTCAAAGGCACAGAGCCCGACAACATGCACGACATGATGGTGCGCGTCGTTGAAAAACCACTGCTTGAAGTGGTGATGCAACACGCCGACCACAACCAGTCACGCGCCGCCGAATGGCTGGGCCTGAACCGCAACACGCTGCGCAAAAAACTCCTCGATCACAAACTCATTAAATAAGACTGCACGCCCAATGAAAGCACTCATCTCCGTCTCTGACAAAACCGGCATCGTCGAACTCGCGCGTGATTTGCACGCCTTGGGCGTGGGCCTGATCTCCACCGGCGGCACCGCCAAGCTCTTGGCCGAACAAGGCTTGCCCGTGACCGAGGTGGCCGAAGTCACAGGCTTTCCTGAAATGCTCGATGGCCGTGTGAAAACACTGCACCCCAAAGTGCACGGCGGCTTGCTGGCGCGTCGCGACACGCCCGAGCACATGGCCGCTTTGAAGGCACACAACATCGACACGATTGACTTGCTCATCGTCAACCTGTATCCGTTTGAAGCCACCGTGGCCAAGCCCGGCTGCACGCTGGCCGACGCGATCGAAAACATCGACATCGGTGGCCCAGCCATGGTGCGCTCTGCCGCCAAGAACTGGAAAGACGTGGGCATCGTCACCGACGCCAGCCAATACGCTGACGTGATTGCTGAGTTGAAGACCAGCGGCAAGTTGAGCGACAAACTGCGCTTTGCTTTGTCGGTGGCCGCGTTCAACCGCATCAGCCAATACGACGGCGCGATCAGCAACTACCTCTCAAGCGTGAACTTCGAAGCCGAGAAGCTGAGCGAAGAATACGTGCCCGAGCGCGCCCAATTCAGCGGCCAGTTCAACGAGCAATACGTGAAAGTGCAAGACCTGCGCTACGGCGAAAACAGCCACCAGCAAGCCGCCTGGTACCGCGATCTGGCCCCAGCTGCTGGCTCACTCGCCACCGGCGTGCAGCTGCAAGGCAAAGAACTGTCTTACAACAACATCGCCGATGCCGACGCGGCATGGGAATGTGTGAAAAGCTTCGAGACCTCGGCTTGTGTGATCGTCAAACACGCCAACCCTTGCGGCGTGGCTGTGGGCGCGAACCCACTTGAGGCCTACAGCAAAGCTTTTCAAACCGACCCCACTAGCGCGTTTGGCGGCATCATCGCCTTTAACCGTCCCGTGGACAAAGCCGCTGCCGAAGCGGTGAGCAAGCAGTTTGTGGAAGTGCTCATGGCCCCCGACTTCAGCGCCGAAGCGCTCGAAGTGTTCAAGAGCAAAGTGAATGTGCGCTTGATGAAAATCGCCTTGCCCGCCAATTCCGGCGACGTGCGCAACGCGCTCGAAACCAAGCGCGTGGGTTCAGGCCTCTTGCTGCAAAGCGCCGACAACCACGAGCTGGCTTTGGCCGATCTGAAGATCGTTACCATCAAGCAACCCACACCTGAAGAGCTCAACGACTTGTTGTTCGCCTGGAAAGTGGCCAAGTTCGTCAAATCCAACGCCATCGTGTTCTGCAAAAACGGCATGACCATGGGCGTGGGCGCAGGCCAAATGAGCCGCCTCGATTCCGCCCGCATCGCCAGCATCAAGGCCGAAGCCGCCAAGCTCAGCCTGCAACACACCGTGGTGGCGAGCGACGCCTTTTTCCCCTTCCGCGACGGCCTCGACGTGGTGGTGGACGCAGGTGCCACCTGCGTGGCCCAGCCTGGTGGCTCCATGCGCGACCAAGAAGTGATTGACGCCGCCAACGAGCGTGGCGTGGCAATGGTGTTCACCGGTGTGCGTCACTTCCGTCATTGATCGCCCACATTGAACATTGACAACACCCACGCGCCGCTCGATGCGGCGCAATCTGTCCTGAGCTTCGCCCAACTCGGCCTTAACGCCGAACTGCAAAGCTCTGCCGCCCAAGCAGGCTTTACAACGCCCACACCGGTTCAGGTCGAAGCCATTGGCCACGTGCTGAACGGCCGCGATGTATTGGCTACTGCACAAACTGGCTCTGGCAAAACAGCCGCCTATGTGTTGCCCGTGTTGCAGCTGCTCATAGCCACTGCCGCCTCGCGCGACGAAGCCGCAGATCCAAGACATGCCAAAACCAAGCGCATCACCCAAGTACTGGTGCTCGTCCCTACGCGCGAACTCGCCACACAGGTGAGCGACGTGCTGCGCGATTTGGCGCGGCCTTTGGCGCAGTCCATCAAAGTGGGCACTTTGTTTGGCGGTGTGTCCATCAACCCGCAAATGATGAGCCTACGCAGCGGTGCCGATGTGGTGGTGGCCACGCCTGGTCGCTTGCTGGATATCGTGGACCATAACGCCTTGAACTTGGGGCAAGTTCAACACTTGGTGCTAGACGAGGCCGATCGCTTGCTCGACCTCGGCTTTGCCGAAGAGTTGCAACGCATCTTGGCGCTGCTGCCCGCCAAGCGCCAAAACCTGTTGTTCAGCGCCACCTTCGAGCCTGCGGTGCAAACCTTGGCCGAGGCGCTGCTCAGCAATCCTGCACGCATCACCATTGCGCACACCGAAGCGCACGCGCCCGACATTGCACAGCGTGCCATTCAGGTGGACGAAAAAAGCCGCACAGCTTTGTTGCGTCACCTCATCAAAACGCATGCGTGGAAGCGCGTGTTGGTGTTTGTCGCCACGCGCTACGCCTGTGAGCATGTGGCCAACAAGCTCTACAAAGCGGGCGTGTTTGCTACCGCGTTTCATGGCGAAATGAGCCAAGGCGCGCGCCAAGATGTGTTGGCCGAATTCAAAGAAGAACGCTGGGAAGTGCTGGTCACCACCGACCTCGCAGCGCGCGGCATCGACATTGCGCAGCTGCCCGTGGTGGTCAACTACGATCTGCCGCGCTCCGCCACCGACTACACCCACCGCATTGGCCGCACAGGACGTGCGGGTGCGCATGGCGAGGCGGTGAGCTTTGTCACCGCAGCTACGCTCGCGCATTGGCAGCTGATTCAAAAACGCGCCCAAGTCCTGCTACCCGTGGAAGTGTTGGAAGGCTTCGAGCCGACCGAAGTGACACCACCTGTGTCACCCTTGATCGATGGCAACAACACAGGGGGCATCAAAGGCAAGCGCCCAAGCAAGAAAGACAAGTTGCGGGCCGCCGCCGCTGCAGAACAGCAAAAATAAACGGCATGTATTGTTTTTAATCAGCCTTTAAAGCCACCCAAAACCTGCTCACCTTTTTGAAGGTGCAGCAGGTTTTTTTTATGCCCCATTTGTTTTGTAAGTGCCGCTGAAAAAATAAGTAACAGTAGGTTGGGAATTCGCCATATACGCCAGTTGGCGTATTTACGTCATTGGCAAAACTCCAGAAAATCCTTTTTTTTAAATTTAAGCGTTTAGGTGCTTTATTCAGTAACTCTTCGGTTTTTGATGTTTCTAGCGAATGCGATTTCCGGTTTTTTGATTTTTTATGCTGTCAATTTTTAAACAAGCTTCAAGGCCTTGGACCCTTGCTGTTGTTTCACTCTCCGTCTTGGTGCTTTGCTCACCAACGCATGCGCAAACCAAATACGGTGTCAACAAACCTTTGGGAGACAGCTATACCCCTGCTCCAAGCGTAGCGAGCGATCAAACCCGTCTTGTCCTCTACCGCGCTCCTGTCAAAGCTGAGAAGTCAGCCGCGAAGTCAGGTGACAAACAAGGTGTTGTGTCGGTCTACCTTCACGAGCGTTATCACACCTCTTTGCAAAGAGAAGCCTTCTCGGTCGTTTGCCTCACCGGCGCCACAGTCGACGTGCGCACCCGCTTGTTGCCTGACCAAACCGCCGACATCAACCCCGAACTCGACACCCGCCTCACCGTCTCTCTCAAGGGTGGTCAGTCCACTTATTTGCGCGTGATCGACATGCCTAACGGCAAAAACCGCATTGATCTCGTCACCGTCCAAGCGGCAGACAAAGACCTTGCGAACGCCAAGCAACAAATGCACGCGCTCAGTCGTGTCCCTGGCGTTCAGCCTTGCCGCGAAGCCGAAGCCGCCGTCATTAACTTTGACCCCAACGTCATCACCTTTGGCTCTGACGCCATCTTTGATTCCAAGAAAACCGAAATTCAAGCCATCAGCGTGCAGGGTCGACAAGAGCTCAAACAGATCATTGAAAAAATCAACGTCAAGTACAAAACCTTTACCGACGTCAAAGTCCACGTGGTGGGCTTTGCAGACGATGAATCCAACGAAGCGCTCAACCGCGCCATCTCACTAGAACGTGCCAAAAGCGTTCGTGCTTTCTTCAAAGCCCAGGGTCTGCGCACGACGGCGCTGACCTATGAGGGCCGTGGTTCAGACGAAAAACAAAAGGCCCAGCACTTTGGCCTTTCCCCTCGACGCGTTGAAGTTGAGGTTGCAGTTGGCATTCATTAACAAGATTTAATACTTTGTGGTCATTTAAGTTGCAAAAATAACGGAACTGTCAATCCTAATCCGTAACTAGCGAATAGATGTAGTGCAAAATACCGCACTAATTTATCGGTCACAACTTAAAAGAGCACTTATGAATTCATTAAATGCCCGCCAACTTAGCAGCATCGTCGCTGCCACAGTCACAGCCCTTGCGCTTGTGTGTGGGTTTGCAACGTCCGTGCAAGCACAGCCTCAAAGCAATACGTCCGCTCACGCCGACATCACGGGCAGCGTCACAGAGCCACTGGGTGAAGGCTACGTTGCCCCATCAAAGCTCAACCCCAAACTCGCCCGTGTCACCCTCTACCGTCCCTCCCAGGGTTTTGCGTCAGGTGTTGCCCAACTAGAGATCAACGGCCACTATCACACCTCCTTGCAACGCGGCGGTTTTACTGAAATATGTGTTGAGCCTGCGTCTTTTGAACTCGCCGCTCAGATGGTGTTCATCGACGGCGAATTCAAAAACGTTCAAGACATCATCGCCACACTCAAACCCGAAGCCGCTCAAAACCTGTTTTTGCGCGTCATCACTGACGGCGACAGCCGTGCCACCCTGACGCCTGTCAGCGCCAACATCGCCTTGGCCGAACTCAAAAATACCCGTCGCCAAATTCATGCAGCCTCCCGTTACAGCCAAGCCAAAGACTGCATTCAGTCTGCGCCCAGTGCCAAACAAGAAAACGCGGTCAAAGAAACCATCGTGCTTAGCGCTTATGCCCTGTTCGAATTTGATAAATCTGACATCCCAAGCATCTCTGCCAAGGGTCGCTACTCGCTGGATGAGGTGATGGCCCGCTTGCAAAAAGAATATGGCAGTGACGCTGTCATCCAAATCACTGGCCATGCAGACCCATTGGGCAACCCCGACGCCAACAAGCGCCTGTCTAAAGCCCGTGCGCTTGCTATTCGCAACTACTTCATTCAAGGCGGCATGAGCGCCGAACGTATCACCGGCGACGGCGTGGGTGCAGAGCAGCCCGTCATCGCCACCTGTGGCAAAACTGCCACCCCTAAATCCATCGAATGCAACCAACCCAACCGCCGCGTGGTGGTGGTGGTGAGTGTTCAAGCGACAGCCCACTAATTAGAGAGAAAAATATCATGGCCCAAAACATCAAAGTCCTCGTCAACACAGGCAACGAACAAACCAACAAAGCATTTGACGTTGCCTCTGGCAGCGGCAAAGCCGGCAAACCCACCACCATCAAAGCCATCAAAGGTGCCCGCTACCAGTTTGAAGACCTGGCCGCCAAAAACGTCGGCCCCGAAAACATCCGCAGCAAGCGCGTAGGCAAAAACCTGCATGTCATGCTCGAAGGCGGTCAAGAAGCCGACCTCATCATCGAAAATTTTTACGACGACGCCATGCTCACCGATAGCAACCGTGGCCTATATGGCCGCGCTGAAGACGGAAAGCTTTACGAATACATCCCCGAAGACCCAAGGCTCGAAGGTATGCCTATCAACCTGGCTGATGGTGCTAAACCTGTAAGCCAAGTCTTGGGTGGCGGCCAAGTGGGCGACGGCTTTGCACTGAGCGGCGTCATTCTTGCGGCAGGCGCAGGCTCAGTAGCGGGCGCAGGTGGCCTTGGCTTCAGCGCACTTACTGTAGGTGCAGCCGCAGTCGGTGCTGCTGCATTGGGCGGTGGAGGAGGTGGCGGTGCCACCACGGCGCCATCCCCCGCACAAACGGCCCTAGCCAAGATTGAGGCCTACAACAATAGCGATGGCACCAACCCTGCTGCCCTGACCCTGCAAGACTATGCAGATGCAGGCATCACAGGTGTCACGGTGGACAACCTGCCGGCCGTCAACGCTCAAGTCTTGAAACAAAACGCACTTGGTGCAGACACATCGCCCGAAGTGCAGGCTTTGGTTGCAGCAGCCAACACTGCCTTGGCCAAAATTGAGGCCTACAACAATGGCAACGGCACCACGTCCGCGGCCCTCACCGTGCAAGACTTCGTGGATGCTGGCATCACCGGTGTTACGTCTGGGAATCTGGCTGCCGTCAACGCCAACATCTTGGCGCAATCCACAGGCGCAGCAAACACATCGCCCGAAGTGCAAGCCTTGGCCGACACAGCTGCTGCGATGGTTGCCGCGCTAGAGACCATCGCTGCTGCTGCTCTAGCCGACAACGCTACCAGTGGCAACTTGGCCGCCAGCGTGTTTGCCACAGCCGGTGTTACCGGCGTGGACAGCACCAACCTCAGCGCTATCCAAAGCGCTTTGGATAGCGCCGCCGTCAACGGCCTAGCCGCTGACACAACCGTCGAAGTGCAAACCATCGTTGACGCGTTCAACGCCATCAAAGCCAACGCCGACAGCGCCGCAACCGCCAACGCCACCCAAGCGCAATACGCCGCAATCGGTGTCAACGGCATCGACAACGCTGCCAAAACCAGTTTGCTCGGTGATGTGGTTGACGCCAAAGCGTTTGCCGACGTGGATACCGTCGGCGAGCTTCAAACATTGGCCACTGCCGCTGCTGCAGTGATCACCGGCGCAGCCTCAGGCACCGCGCCCACCAAAGCGCAACTTGAAGCACTCGGTATCACGGGTGTGACCGATGCCAACCTGTTTGCTGTTCAGGCGGCTATCGCCGCTACCGCAGACGACGGCACAGGTGTTGACACGCTCAGCGAATTGCAAACCGTTGTCAACACAGGCGCCGCCAACGCAGCAGCTGCCGTCAGCGCCATTGCTGCTGCTGCCCAAGCCAACGACGCGACCAACACAAACGTGGCTGCCAGCGTGTTTGCCACCGCGGGCGTGACTGGTGTGGACAGCACAAACATTGCCGCTATTCAAAGCGCCTTGAACGACACCGCCGTGCAAAGCGCACAAGCCGATACAGCAGCCAAAGTGCAAACCATCGTTGATGCTTACAACGCTATCTTGGCCGAAGCCAACGACACGGCCAACACAGCAGGCAACGGCACCGCTGACGCCAATCCCGCCAGCAACCCCACAGCCGCGCAATACGCCGCCATTGGTGTGAACCTGGGCGCTGCCCCCACCGACGCCGCCACTGACACAGAAACCTTGGCTCTGCTCAATGCCATCGTGGGTGGCAAACAGACCGCTGATGTTGACACCGTGGCCGAAGTGCAAGAGCTGGCCCGCATTGCCAACGCCATCCAGCTGACCGCAGCAGGTGGCACCCCCAACCCAGCGCTCGCTGTGGCCGACCTCACCAAACTGGGGCTCGACACCACTGGCGTGAACTCAAGCAATCTACCTACCCTGTTGGCCGCCATGGCAGCCAAGAGTGACACTGGCAGCGAAACCGATACTTTGGCCAAACTGCAAACCTTGGTCGACAACCTCGACAAAGTCGCGCCCACCACACCTGCCAGCGCACCTGCCAGCTACGCAGACAACGTGGGCACCATCACCAGTACCACGAGCACGGCTGCCCGTACGGATGACGACAGCCCCGGCGTGCTGGTGGGCACTGGCTTGAGCGACACCGTCAGTTTGTATGTTGACGGTGTCAAAGTGGCTGCCACTTACGACAGCGCCACGGGCCGCATTACACCCAATGTGGCTCTGAGCGAAGGTGCCAAGAGCATCACCTACACCCTCACCGATGCATCGGGCAACGAAAGCGGCCAAAGCCCAGCCATCAGCATCACTGTTGACAAAACCGCGGCTGTGGTCGTGGCTGATAACCGTACCTTGAGCGAAGACTTTGTGACCGCAACAGGCAACGTGTCTACCAACGACACCAGCAAAGACGGCACAGAGGTTTATGCACTCGTGGGTGCCAACGGCAGTGGCGACGTCAGCGGCACCTATGCTGGTTTGCACATGAACAGCAACGGCACTTACACCCTGTCGCCCAACTCAGCCAACATCCACGCCATCGCACAAAACACAGATCAGGCTTTCTCGTATACCGTCACCGACGCGGCGGGCAACACCACCAGCAGCACGATCACCTTCACGTTCACACCTGTGAATGACGCTCCCACTGGCACGAACACCACCATTGCCGTGCTCGAAGACGGCATCAAACCATTTGCTGGCGCTGACTTTGGTTTCAACGACGTGGACGCCAATACGCTGAGCGCTGTCATCATCACCACGTTGCCGACCGCTGGCACGCTCAAGCTCAATGGTACAAACGTGACCTTGAACCAAAGCATTGCAGTCGCAGACCTGGGCAACCTCGTGTTTGCTCCAGCTGCCAATGTCAACGGCAACGCTTACACGACCATTGGCTTCAAAGTTCAAGACAATGGTGGTACAGCCAACGGCGGTGTTGACACCAGCGCCACGGCCAACACGCTCACCATCAACATCACCCCGGTGGACGATGCGCCCGTTCTGAACAATACCAGCGTCTTGGCTTATACCGAAAACGACGCCGAAAAACCGATCAATACCTTGGTGACCGTGTCCGATTTGGACAACATCAGCTTGGCTTCAGCCACGGTCAGCATCACCACGGGTTACGTGGCAGGTCAAGATGTGCTGAGCTTTACCAACGTGAGCATGGGCAATATTGCCGGCAACTACGCCAGCGGTGTGATGACCTTGACCTCTGCAGGCAGTACCGCCACGCTGGCTGAATGGCAAGCGGCCCTGCGTGCAGTGGCCTACAGCAACACATCGGATGCGCCCAGCACGGCAGCACGTACCGTGAGCTACGTGATCAACGACGGTCAATTGGATTCCACGCCTGTGACCTCCACAGTCAACTTAACCGCAGTCAATGATGCACCAGTCATCAACCAAGGAACGACGGTCAATTTGAATTCGGTTCTCCAGGATGCTCAAGCGCCTGTGAACGGCAACACCACTGCAGGCACCTTGGTAGGCACCCTGTTGGATGCCATCACAGACCCAGATGGCAATGTGCCAAAAGGCATTCTGGTGACGGGTGCAGGTGCTGGTTATGAATCGTTGTACTACAGCACCGATGGCGGAAGCACCTGGATTAACTTGACCAACTTGACGGTTAACAATGCCGTGTTTCTGGATGCCAATAGCCGGATTTTTTACAAGCCCGTTGCGGGTACAACAGGTTTTAAAACCGGTGCAGTTTGGTATCGCGCATGGGACATGACAGACGGTGTGACGGCGGGCACTTTCATCGACCTCGACACCGCTTCAACGGGTGGTAGCAGTTCTATTTCCGATTCGCCGGTGTACGGTGCCATGGGGGTGAACATCATCACCGCCACCACACCTGTGGTGCTTGACCTGAGCCGCGACGGCGTGCTGAGCTACACCCAAGTGGTGTTGGACGTGAACGGCGATGGCCACCTTGACCAAACCGCATGGGCCGCGGCACAAGACGGTGTGCTGGTGCTAGACAAGTATGCCGATGGCAAAGTGCACGACAACAGCCAATACGCGTTCAGCCAATACGGCGCTGCGGGCAGCACCGACTTGCAAGGCTTGGCCGCAGGCTTTGACAGCAACCACGACGGTGTGTTGGATGCCAAAGACGCCAAGTTTGCCCAGTTCAAGGTGTGGCAAGACGCCAACCAAAACGGCGTGTCTGATGCAGGTGAAGTGCGCAGCTTGGGCGACCTTGGCATTGCCTCGATTGGCTTGACCAGCGACAACGTGGTGCGCACGCCCGCAGCGGGAGTGACGGAAGTGGGTCAGTCCTCAGCGGTGTTGGCCGATGGCTCCAGCATGTTGGTGGCCGACGCGATGTTTGACTACACGTCGTTGGACTACACCTTGGCTGGCACGGCCAGTGGCGATAGGCTGCATTTGTTGGGTGGCAACACCACGCTCGACCTGTCCAGCATCGTGGCCGCCCATCACAACCTGACAGCTATTGACCTGACCGGTACAGCGGTGAACGGCGCAACGGGTGCCAACACCGTGAAACTGTCATTGGCCGATGTGTTGGGTGTGGCAGCCGATGCCTCCATCGCCAACGGCGTGCACAAGCTCACCTTGACCGGCGACGCCAACGACATGGTGGAACTTGACCTGTCACAGTGGGCCAACACCGGCGCCACCGTGACCGAAGGCGACCACACTTACGCGGTGTACAACGCCTCGTCAACCACAGCCGCACAGTTGTTGATTGACCAACACATGTTGGTGGCGCAGCACGCGTAAGCAAAGCGCTAAGCTGTTTCACAAACCCCACGCCTCACAAGGGCGTGGGGTTTTGTTTTGTGTGCGCTGTTTAATCGTTGCCGTCGTCCAAGCCGTCAAACGCGTGACGCTCTTGGTGTTCCAGTGCTTCACCCGCTGGGCGCTTGGTGCGCACGCCGGGCTTGGCCAAGAGTTCCACATAAAACTGAGTGGCTTGGTTGGCCACGGCGTTGTCGATGCAGGTGATGACGTTGGCCAAATGCACCACTTCGGCGGCTTCCTCGGTTAAGCCAAATTTGCAATCGAAGTCCCAAAAGTCTGCGCCTTCGAGCAGATCGCGACGGCGCTCGCGTTTGAGGTATTTGCGAATGTCGTGCTTGATAGCTTCCAGCAAACGCTCAGGGTGCTTGCCTTCGACTTGAAGTTGGAATGTTTTTTTCATGAGAGTCCTTTGGGGAAATGCGCCCGGGAAGGACGAGAAGAATAAAGAGTGAAAGCGCTGAACGCAAAGCCGTTATGGCGCGATGTTGAATTTGACTTGAAAGCTCAAGGCACTGCTGACCTTGTCGCCAATTTTTGGGGTGTAGCTGATGTTGAGGCCTACGCGACGGCCTTCGAAGGCCATGGTGGGAATAGCGGCAGGAAACCAACCGCCCTCACGCATTTTGGGATAGCCGTCAAATGCGCCCACAGCCGCGCCGGCTTTGAAAGCGCCCATTTGAAACGGCATGACATAAGCGCCAATGTAGTGAGACGTGGCGCGATTGCTGTTTTCAAACACGCCCGCTGTGAGCGAATAGGTTTTGCTGATGGAGGCTTCTACGCCAAAACCGTGGTTGTTGTTGTTCAGGTCTTTTGATTTGTCGAAGTGGTGTGAGTAAAAGCCGGGGTTCACCCATACATCAGCCCACGCGGCAGGAGCCGCCGCTACAACAGCGAGGGCAAGCAAAAGTTGTTTCATAGCTGTGCAAACACCTCTGCGGCCACGGCCACAGTTTGTGCAATGTCAGCTTCGGTGTGCGCCGCGCTCACAAAGCCTGCTTCGTATAACGCAGGCGCGATGTACACACCATGGTCCAGCAAACCATGGAAGAGTTTGTTGAACTTGGGGCTGTCGCTGGTCATGACCTTGGTGTAGTTCTGTGGCAATTCGGGCAACAAAAAGAAGCCAAACATCCCGCCTTGGCTGTCACCGCTGAATGGCACGCCTGCTTTGGCCGCCGCACTGGTCAGCCCGTGGACCAAGCTTTGTGTGCGTGCACCCAATGCTTCATAAAAACCAGGCTTGGCAATTTCACGCAAGGTGGCTAAGCCGCAAGCGGTGGCCACAGGGTTGCCGCTCAGGGTGCCTGCTTGGTACACAGGTCCCGTGGGCGCCAGTTGCGACATGATGGCGCGTGGCCCACCAAATGCCGCCAGCGGCATGCCGCCGCCAATGACTTTGCCCAGCACGGTCACGTCGGGCTTGAAGCCGGGAATGAGTTGGGCATACACGCTTTGGGCACTGCCCAGCGCGACACGGAAACCCGTCATCACTTCGTCAAACACAAACAGTGCGCCGTACTCGGTGCACAGCTCGCGGCAGCGTTTCATAAAAGGGACAGACGCACGCACAAAGTTCATATTGCCGGCGATGGGTTCGATCATCACGCAGGCCAGTTCTTTGCCGTGCAGTGCAAAAGCTTCTTCGAGTTGCGCGATGTTGTTGTACTCCAGCACCAGAGTGTCGCGCACCACTTCAGGCGGCACGCCTGCGCTGGTGGGGTTGCCAAAGGTGGCCAGGCCCGAGCCTGCTTTGACCAGCAGCGCATCGGCATGACCGTGGTAGCAGCCTTCAAATTTGATGAACTTGCTGCGACCCGTGGCACCGCGTGCCAAGCGCAAGGCGCTCATGCCCGCTTCGGTGCCCGAGCTGACCAAGCGCACCATTTCCATGGAGGGCACGTGTTTCAAAATTTCTTCGGCCAGTTCAATCTCGCGCTCTGTAGGGGCGCCGAAGGAAAAACCGTCGAGGGCTGCTTTTTGCACAGCCTCCAGCACCACCGGGTTGCCGTGGCCCAGAATCATTGGGCCCCAAGAGCCGATGTAGTCAATGTACTTTTGGCCGTTGGCATCCCAAAAGTAAGCGCCTTGGGCGCGTTGCACAAAACGCGGTGTGCCGCCCACAGCGCGAAACGCACGCACGGGCGAGTTCACGCCACCGGGGATGACTTTGGCAGCGCGGTCAAACAGGGTTTGGTTCAGGTCAGTCATGGTTTTAAAAATCAATGTTTGGTTTCGTGGCGGGGGAGTGAGAAGTCTTCGGCCGTGGCGGGCAGGCCGTCAGCGACATCACCTTCTTCGGCTTCGTCATCTTCTTCGGCCCAAAACATGCGGTCGGGCACGATGTGGCCCATGCCAGGTCGAAAGCCGCTGTTGAGGCTTTGGTCGAGGAAGTTCAGGGCTTCGCGCGTGGCCAGCTCAAGGTCGGTGCCTGCGGCCAACACGGCAGCCAGCGTGATGCTGAGCGTGTCGCCTGCGCCAGAGAACTTGGCGTCAAAGCGCTCAAACCGCTCGCTCACCATGACGGTGTGGGCGGTGGCCAAAGCGTTTTCAATGTGTTGGTCAGGGTGGTTGATGCCAGTGACCAGCACATAGGGCACACCCACTTCAGCGGCGGCGCGTGCAATGTCGCGCGGGCTGGGGCTTTTCTCGTTGCTCCAATCGGGCAGCAACCAGCGCCACAAGGTGTTGTGGTTGCCCACCAACACGGTGGTTTGGGGCAAGATCAGTTCGCGGAAGGCGTCTAAATAAGCGTCAATCTTTTCGTCTTCCCACCAAGACAGGTTGGGCATGTAGGCGATCACGGGCACGTCGGCGTAGTCGGTGCTGATTTCGGCAATCACGCTCAGGTTGTCGGGGTTGCCGCAAAACCCCACCTTGATGATTTGCACGCTGATGTCTTCCAGCACGCTGCGGGCTTGCTCGGCTACGGCGTCTTCGTCAAAAGCAATGTGGTCAAAAATTTCAGCGGTATCGCGCATGTAGGCGCCCGTCACCACAGGCAGCGCGTGCGCACCCACGGAGCCCGCTGCCAACACGTCGGCAGACAAGCCGCCCGCACCGCTGGGGTCGTTGGCGTTGAACACCAGCACGCACGGGGGTGCACCGCTGGTCTCGTCAGACAAAGCAATTTCGGTGGACGGAGGGGTGTTTTCTGGCGCCATAAGTGGGTCGATACAATGCTTTTCATTCTATGCGTTGACGAAAGAAATACTGTGGCTAATACCTGGATGTGTCTGATTTGTGGATGGATTTACGACGAAGAGGCCGGCGCGCCTGAACACGGCATTGCCGCTGGCACCGCCTGGGCTGACGTGCCCATGAACTGGACCTGTCCAGAGTGCGGCGCACGCAAAGAAGACTTCGAAATGGTGCAAATCTAATCACCATGCGAGTTCGCGCGCAGTTTGAAACCCAAGTGCTGGCCTTGCTGCGCCAGCGCCCAGCGGTGAATTTGCAGGCAGCGCGCGAGCTAGAACTGCTGTGCCAGCGTCAGCTAGACGCTGAAACCATTGCTGGTTGGCGCACCTTTTGGTCGCTGGCCACCCACTTTTTTGAAGGCTTGCGTTTGGCCCCCAACCGCAGCATTGAAGAGCCTGAGGCCAGCGCTGCCTCCCAGGTGCTGAGTGGTTTGCAGCTGCGCGAGCAGTTCTACGAACACGACACGCCCATCGACGACAGTCTGCAAGTCATCAATCACCTGTTGTTTTTAGAGCAGGCCGACGTCATTTCGCAGCGCTTGGTGAACATCCTCAACGATTGGTCTGAGTCGCCCGAGTCTGACCTGCCCACCGAAGCCCAGCTGGACGTGCAAAGCATGGCCCAACTGGCGCAAGACGTGCAGCTGACCGCGGTGCAGCAAGTGGCCGATTCATTGGCCGTGCAACTGGCCCGCTTGCGTGCCAAGCGCGTGGCTGACGACATCAAAACCAGCCTGAGCGGTGCCCAAGAAGTGAGCCGTTTGTTGCAACACTTTGCGGTGGGCAGCATGCGCGAGCCGCAGCCGAATGTGTTGGCGGCACTAAGAGCGGAGTGACAGCGCTGACGCGCTGTCGGGGCGAATAGCCTCGCTTTTTTATTTCACCTTCTTCACCACCGCATACCGCTCCAGCGTGAGGGTGCGTGCCTCGGCGTGGTCCACGATGGGTCTGGGGTAATCGCGCCCCAGCACCAAACCTGCTTCGTCCAGTTCCATCGGTTTGGCCAGCCACGGTGCGTGGATGGCTTTGTTGTTGAGCTTGGCCAGCGCAGGCACGTAGCGGCGAATGAACTTGCCTTCTGGGTCAAACTTTTCGCTTTGGTTGGTGGGGTTGAAGATGCGAAAGTAGGGCTGCGCATCGCAACCACTCGAGCTGGCCCACTGCCAGCCGCCGTTGTTGGCGGCGAGGTCAAAGTCGTTCAGGTGTTCGGCGAAATAGCGTTCGCCCCAGCGCCAATCGATGCCCAAATCTTTGGTTAAAAAGCTCGCCACTACCATGCGCAAACGGTTGTGCATGTAGCCCGTTTGGTTGATTTGCGCCATGGCTGCATCTACCAGCGGGTAGCCCGTGCGGCCTTCGCACCACGCGGCAAACAGCTCTTTGGCGTGCTTGTGGTGGTCCCACTTGATGTCGTTGTATTCGGGCTTGAAAGCACCCGTCACCACACGTGGGTGGTGGTGCAAGATTTGGTGATAAAAATCGCGCCACACCAGCTCAGACAGCCACACCTCTGCACCTGCTGAGCCCACCAACATGCGTTTGTAGGCGGTCGATGCCAACTGGCGAATCGACACCGTGCCAAAGCGCAAATGCACACCCAAGTAGCTAGGGCCTTTGATGGCGGGGAAGTTGCGGGTTTCGTCGTACTTGTCCATGCGGTCGAAGAAATCTTCAAACAAGGCCAAGCCGCCGGGGCTGCCGGTGGGCACATGCAGGCTGCTGAGGTTGGTGGCTTCAAAGCCGATGTCGGCCAAGCTCGGCACAGGCAGCTGGTAGGCCTTGGGCCGCGCGGCCAGCGCCTTGATGTATTTGCCCACGGGGTAAGACTTCAAATAGTAGTCGTTCACCTTTTGCAGCCACGCGTTTTTGTAGGGGGTGAACACGCCGTAGGGCTTGCCCATTTGGGTCAGCACCTCACTGCGCTCAAAAATCACATGGTCTTTGAAGGTTTGAAAACCAATACCAAAGTTGGCTAAGCTGCCACGCACTTGGGCATCGCGGGCCAGTGAGTCGGGCTCGTCGTCATGGTTGGCAAACACCTCTTGCACACTCAGCTCGTGGGCGAGGCGCGGCACTTCCGATGCCGCCACCGCGTGGCGCACGATCAGGCCCGCACCTGCTTGGCCTGCCACAGCGTGAAGCTCGGCGTCCAACGCTGCCAGTGACTCGCGGATGAATTCCACACGTCGGTCTGCGCGGGGCAGGCTGTCCAAGATGGCTTTGTCAAATACAAACACGCAGTGCACTTGGTTGCAGCTTTTGAGCGCTTGAAACAAGGCCGCGTTGTCGAACGCGCGCAGGTCGCGGCGGAACCACATCAGCCCTTTGTCCACGTGGGGCAAGTGGTGTGTAGATTTAGACGACTGGCTAGGCATGTTCACCCTTTAAAATTGCTGCATGACCGCTGATTCTGCCTCCATCAACCTGACGCATCATTTTTTGATCGCCATGCCCGGTTTGGAGGATGAGACTTTTGCCAAAAGCGTGGTCTATGTGTGCGAGCACAGCGAACGTGGTGCACTCGGCCTGGTTATTAACAAACCTGGTGAGTTGTCGATGAAGGGTTTGTTCGACAAAGTCGACTTGCCCCTGCACCGCCAAGACCTCATGAACGCCCCTGTTTTGCAAGGCGGCCCCGTGCACACCGAGCGCGGCTTTGTGTTGCACGATGCGATGTGGGCTCAGGCTGCTGCAAGCGAAAGCCCCCAAGACGCGAGTCAGCTACCTTCAGATGAAGGTGGAGAGGCTGCACAAGAAGCCGCAAAAGAGGCCGCGGCCCTCAGCGCCGTGAGCGACAAAGAATCTGTTTACGCCTCCACCATGATCATCCCCGGTGGCCTAGAGATGACCACGTCCAAAGACGTGCTCGAAGCCCTGTCGATTGGCGCGGGCCCCAAGCGTGTGCTGATCTCGCTGGGCTACTCGGCCTGGGGCGAAGGCCAACTGGAGTCTGAGCTGGCTGAAAACAGCTGGCTGACTGTGGGGGCAGACATGGCGGTGATTTTTGACACACCGGTGGAGCAACGTTACGAGCGTGCCATGAAGTTGCTGGGCTTGGAGTCGTGGATGTTGTCTAGCGAAGTGGGGCATTCATGAGCGCCGTGCCCGCCAACTTCCAATCTTTCTTGGCCTTTGACTTCGGCGTCAAACGCACCGGCGTGGCCTACGGCAGCCGCATGTTGCGCGACGCACAACCCCAACCTACGGTAAATGCCGAAGGCGATGCCCGCTGGGCCCTCATCACCAAGTGCATTGCCGAGTGGCAGCCAGACGCGTTGGTGGTGGGCGTGCCCTATCACCCCGACGGTGCGGCCCACGAGAACACGGCCAAGGCCAAAAAATTTGCACGTCAACTCAACGGACGTTTCAACCTGCTTGTGTTTGAAGTGGACGAGCGTTACAGCACCACCGAAGCCCACAGCCAGGGTGCCAAAGATGCAGACGCTGCATCGGCTTGCATCATCCTCAATCAATTTTTTCGAGAGAACTTATGAGTACCCACGGAAACCTCATGCTGGACGCGGAGAGCTTGTACACCGAGCTGCTCAAAGGCGTGCGCAGCATGCTCACGCCCACCACACGGTTGGTGGGCATCACCTCGGGTGGTGCTTGGTTGGCGGCACGCTTGCAAAAAGATTTGAAGCTCGAAGGCGAAGCCGGCAGCATTTCATCGGCCATGCACCGCGACGACTTTGCGCAACGCGGCTTGGCCGATGGCGGCCAAACCAAGCTGCCGTTTGAAGTGAACGGCGCGCACCTCATCGTGCTCGACGATGTGCTCTATACCGGCCGGACCATCCGCGCGGTGCTCAATGAGTTGTTTGACTATGGCCGTCCTGCCCATGTGCAGTTGGCGGTGCTGGTCGACCGCGGTGGCCGCGAGCTGCCCATTCAGGCCGACTACGCGGCAGCGCGTGTGGCCTTGCCCGCTACCCAATCGCTGGCGCTGACCAAAGACGACCACGGCCAATTTAATTTCTCAGTGAAGGGCTGATCCAAAGTGCTTTACAAACGCAACCCCCAACTCAACAAAAACGGCGAGCTGATTCACCTGCTCTCTACCGAAGGTTTGTCGCGCAACATCTTGACGCACATCTTGGACACCGCAGCCAACTTCGTGTCGGTCAACGACCGCGAAGTGAAAAAGGTGCCCCTCTTGCGAGGCAAGAGCGTGTTCAACCTGTTCTTCGAAAACAGCACACGCACACGCACCACGTTCGAGATTGCCGCCACACGTTTGTCGGCGGATGTGTTCAACCTCGACATTGCACGTTCATCCGCAGCCAAGGGTGAGTCGCTGCTCGACACCATCGCCAACCTGAGCGCGATGGCCGCTGATATTTTTGTGGTGCGCCACAGCGAGTCGGGTGCGCCCTACCTCATTGCTGAACACGTGGCGCCGCATGTGCACGTGGTCAACGCCGGCGACGGCCGTCACGCACACCCCACGCAGGGTTTGCTGGACATGTACACCATCCGTCACTACAAAAAAGACTTCACTAACCTCACCGTGGCCATCGTGGGCGATGTGTTGCACTCACGTGTGGCGCGCTCGGACATTCACGCGCTCACCACACTCGGCTGCGCCGAAGTGCGCGTGGTCGGCCCTAAGACCTTGGTGCCCAGCGACCTGTCGGCCATGGGTGTGCGGGTGTTCAACAACCTCGAAGAAGGCATCAAAGGTTGTGACGTGATCATCATGCTGCGCTTGCAAAACGAACGCATGAGCGGGGCCTTGTTGCCATCGAGTCAGGAATATTTCAAATCGTTTGGCCTCACGCAAGAGAAGTTGCAACTGGCCAAGCCCGACGCCATCGTGATGCACCCGGGCCCCATCAACCGAGGTGTGGAGATTGACTCTGCCGTGGTCGATGGGCCGCAAAGTGTCATCTTGTCGCAGGTGACGTTTGGTATTGCTGTGCGTATGGCCGTGATGTCGATCGTGGCGGGGAATGAAGCATGAACATCCTGATTCAAAACGGTCGCGTGATTGACCCAGCCTCTGGTTTTGACCACGTGGCCGATGTGGCAGTGGCAGATGGTCACGTCCTAGCAATTGCAAAAGCAGGTGAGAAGTTGCCTGCGAACTTCAAAGCAGAACACACCATAGATGCCAAGGGCTGCATCGTCGCCCCAGGCTTGGTCGATTTGCAAGTGCGCTTGCGCGAGCCCGGCTACGAACACGAAGGCATGCTGGCCTCCGAGCTCATGGCCGCTGTAGCCGGCGGCGTCACCAGCCTCGTGTGCCCGCCCGACACCGATCCCGTGTTGGACGAGCCGGGCTTGATTGAAATGCTCAAGTTCCGCGCTGAAAAACTGCACCGCGCTCGCGTGTTCCCACTGGGTGCACTCACCCGTGGTTTGAAAGGCGAAGTGCTGACTGAAATGTCAGACCTCACCGATGCAGGCTGTGTGGGCTTTAGCCAAGCCGAAGTGCCACTAGAAAACACACAAGTGTTGCAACGCGCTTTGCAATACGCCGCCACCTTTGGCTACACCGTGTGGTTGCGCCCACAAGACATGCATTTGGGCAAAGGCGTGGCAGCCAGCGGCCCACTCGCCACCCGTTTGGGTTTGAGCGGCGTGCCTGTGGCAGCTGAGACCATTGCACTGCACACCATCTTTGCGCTCATGCGCGCTACCCGCGCACGGGTGCATTTGTGCCGCATCTCCAGCGCTGAAGGTGTGGAGTTGGTGCGTGCCGCCAAGCAAGAAGGCTTGGCCGTGACGGCCGATGTGAGCATCAACTCACTGCACCTGAGCGACCACGACATTGGCTACTTTGACAGCCGCGCACGCGTGACGCCTGTGTTGCGCCAACAGCGCGACCGCGATGCTTTGCGTGCCGCATTGGCCGATGGCACGCTGGATGCTTTGGTGTCCGATCACACGCCCATTGACAACGACGGCAAGGCCTTGCCATTTGCCGAAGCCGAATCAGGCGCGACGGGCTTAGAACTGTTGCTCAGCCTCTCGCTCAAGTGGGCGCAAGACAGCAAGGTGAGTGTGTTGCGCGCGCTCGATGTGCTGACGGCGCAACCCGCCAAAGTGTTGGGAAAGATCGAAGGCCAAAGCACCAGCTTGGGCCAATTGCATGTGGGCGGCGTGGCCGACATTGTGGTGTTTGACCCCGCGGTTGAATGGCACGTCACACCCGACGCCCTGCACAGCCAAGGCAAACACACGCCGTTTGCGTTTGACATGACGGGCATGTCTTTGCCTGCTCGCGTCAAAGCCACTTTGGTGGCGGGCCACGTGGCTTACCAAAATAAATGATGAAACACGTGCTTGCGCTTGCGAAGTTTGTGCGCGTGCTCGCGTGCATCTTGGGCGCTTATTGGGACATACGCACTAAGTTCCCCAAGCTCAATGACGCGCAGCAAGCCCGTTATGTCGAGGTGTGGGCACGCAGCATGTTGGCCATCATTGGCATTGAGGTGCGCGTCAAAGGCCACCCCGCACAAGGCCCTGTGCTGATGGCGGCCAACCATATTTCGTGGCTGGATATTTTGGTCATGCACGCCGCTTGTCATTGCCGCTTTGTGGCCAAGTCTGAAATTCGCGCTTGGCCTGTGTTGGGCACACTCACCACGGGTGGCGGTTCGCTCTACATCGAACGCGGTTCGCGCAACGACGCCATGCGCGTGGTCCACCAAATGGCTGATGCCTTGCGCCAAGGCCAAGTGCTGGCCGTGTTCCCCGAGGGAGCCACGGGCGACGGCATCACGGTGCTGCCGTTTCATGCCAACCTCTTGCAAGCCGCTATTTCGGCCGAGGCCCCCATTCAGCCCATTGCCTTGCAGTTCATCGATGCGCACACCCACGACATCAGCCTTGCGCCTTGCTACCGCGATGACGACACCTTGGTCAGCTCGCTGTGGCGCACGTTGTGCGCACCACCGTTGCTGGCGCAAGTGCGCTATGGCGACAAGCAAGTAGCCGATGGCCGCAGTCGCCGAGACTGGGCGCAAGACCTGCAAGCCACCGTGGCTGCGTTACGCAGCCACGCCAATTAACGCAGGGTATCGGCCCAAATGTTTTGGGCCCAGTTCAAAGCGTAGATGCCTTCCAGCTCATTGGGTGCTGTTGACACACCGCCAGAACCGGGAACCGTTTTGTAGGTCTTGTCTTTGGCGTCGTATTGATGCACTGAGGCCACATGCACCACCAGCTTGTCGCTCACAAAGCTGTAGCACGTGTTGGTGAGCAAAGGGTCTGGATTGACAGGCAAGTCAGACAGTTGTGCCACGATGGCCGCGGCCGTGACCTTGCCTTGCGAGTTGGCCATGTGGCCAGACTTGGGCATGGCAGGGGCTAGCAAAATGGAGTCGCCAATCACGTGCACGTCTTTGGCCTGGGTGGATTCAAAGGTTTGGTAGTTCACACCGCACCAACGCGCATTGGCGTTGGCCAAGCCGCTTTGAATGGCAATCGTGCCTGCACGCATGGTGGGCAAGATGTTGAGCACATCGGCCTTCACATCGCCTTGCACTTCAAACTTGAGCGTTTTGGTTTTGGCGTCCACGCCCACAGTTTTGTGCTGGCCGCGGTATTCCAAGATGCCTTTGTAGTTGTCAGCCCAAAACTTTTTGAATAGCGGACCTTTAGAGGTGACGTCTGGGTTGGCATCCAAAATCAACACCTTCGATTTGGGCTTGTGTTGCTTGAAGTAATGTGCCACTTGGCTCGCACGCTCGTACGGGCCGGGAGGGCAGCGGTAGGGCGCTTCTGGAATGGTGATGGCAAACACGCCGCCATCGTCCATGGCTTCGAGTTGCTTGCGCAGCCCCAAAGTTTCTGGACCGCCTTTCCATGCGTGCAAGATTTGGCCGGAGGCATGGGCCGCCTGCAAACCTTCCACACTGTTCAACACCAAGTCGATGCCAGGTGAGAGCACCAGCTTGTCGTAACGAATGCTGGGTCCACTGGCCAAGGTCACGGTTTTCTTGGCTGCATCAATGCTGGTCACATAGTCGCGCACCACGTTCACGCCGTGGTTGCCGGAAAGTTTGTCGTACGGTGTGGTGATGTCGGCCATGGTCTTGCTGCCGCCAATGACCAAGTTAGAAATCGGGCACGACACAAAGGCTGAATTGGGTTCAATCATGGTCACGTCGATTTTGTAGTTCGACAGCATGCGAATGTATTTGGCAGCAGTTGCGCCGCCATAACCACCACCCACCACGACCACGCGTGCTTTTTCTGGAATACGACCTGTGGACGCGCAACCCATCAAGGCGCCCAACGAACCAACGGCCAATGAGGCTTGTACAAAACTACGGCGTTTCATGATGTGTCCTTTTAGCGTTTGAGGCTGGCGTAATAGGTGGCGATGCTGTCAACTTGTGCATCGGTCAGGCCTTTGGTGAGCTGGTGCATCACGGTGGCAGGGCGTGTGCCTTCTTTGAAGGCTTTCATTTGCAATACCATGTAGTCCTTGGGCATACCAGCCAATGCAGGAATGGCAGAGCCTTCGGTGGTGCGGCCATCGGTGCCGTGGCAGTTGGCGCAAGTGGCGGCCGTGGCGCGTTGATAAAGCGCATCGGCGGCAGGTTGTGCGTAGGCACTTGAAATGAAACATGCTGACGCAGCGGCCATCAAAGCCAAGCGGTGTTGCACAGAGAAGCGTTGTGTCATGGTGAACTCCAGCTCATCTAAAAATTGATAAAAACGAAGCCGTAAGTCTAAGCGGATTTGCTAAGGCAAGATGCGCTTTTACCGAGAGAAACACCATGTTGAACCGACGTCAAACCCTCCAACACAGTTGGGCTGTGGCCACGCTGCTGGGTACAGCCGGCTTTTTGCCGTTCAAAGCCATTGCCTATGAAAAAGCAGCCTTTGACGCCAAGTCGGTGAACGCCGCTTTGAAGGCCTTGGGTGCATCTGCCCCGGTGGTCAGCACAGAGGTCACCATCAACGGGCCAGAGATTGCCGACAGTGGTGCGAGTGTGTTGTTGAGCTTTGGTACAACGCTGCCTAACGTGAAACGTGTGTTGTTGTTGGTTGAAAAAAATCCATCAGCGTTGGTGGCTAACTTTCAACTCAGCCCAATCGTTGACCCTCAATTTTCTTTGCGCATCAAAATGAGCCAATCGTCCGACGTGTATGCCGTGGCTTTGACGCAAGACGGCAAAGCCTTCTTTGCCAAACGCGAAGTCAAAGTCACCATCGGTGGCTGCGGCGAATAACGAGAGGAACACACACCATGTCTGAAGCATCTCGTATCCGCATCGTTCCCGCTGGCAACAACGCCACTGTGCGTGTGTTGATGAACCACGAAATGGAATCTGGCCAACGCAAAGACGGCAGCGGCAAAGTCATTCCCGCTTGGCATATCCAAGACGTCACGGTCTTGCTCAATGGCAAGCCAGTGATCACCGCAGAGTGGGGCACCGCTGTGTCTAAAAACCCGTTTTGGCAGTTCGTTCTCAAAGGCACCAAGGCTGGCGACAAGCTGGCCATTCAGTGGAAAGACAACCGTGGCGATACCCGCACGGACGAGGCCACCGTCGCCTCCATTTGATTTGCCTTAGATGTTTCGGTAATTAACTACCAATAACTCTGTCGTTCCCTTTTAGTGCGCCTGCACTAAGAATCCGTCCATCGTCATTTTTGATGGACTCAAAGGGAACCACATGATTCAACGCAAACACTTTCTCAAAACTCTGGTGGCCACAGCCTTGTTGGCCGTGAGCGGCTTGGCTGCCGCGCAACCTGCGCCCGTCACCTTGCTCAACGTGTCGTATGACCCAACCCGTGAGCTGTACTCCGAGTTCAACGCCGCCTTTGCCAAACACTGGAAAGCACAAACCGGCCAAGACGTGACCATCAAGCAGTCACATGGTGGCTCGGGTAAACAAGCCCGCTCGGTCATTGACGGCATCGACGCCGACGTGGTCACCTTGGCCTTGGCTGGCGACATAGACGCCTTGTACAAAAACGGTGGCCTCATTCCGCAAGACTGGCAAAAGCGTTTGCCACACAACTCGTCGCCTTACACCTCCACCATCGTGTTGGTGGTGCGCCAAGGCAACCCCAAGGGCATCAAAGACTGGGACGACTTGGTCAAGCCCGGTATCAGCGTCATCACGCCCAACCCCAAAACATCGGGTGGCGCACGTTGGAACTACTTGGCCGCTTGGGAATTTGCCAAACGCAAATACGGCGGTCCAAAAGGTGATGAAAGTAAAGCCAAAGAGTTTGTGAAAAAACTCTACGAGAACGTGCCCGTGCTGGACACCGGCGCACGCGGCTCATCGGTCACGTTTGCACAACGCAACCAAGGCGATGTGTTCATCTCTTGGGAAAACGAAGCGCATTTGCTGGAAAAAGAATTCGGCAACAAAGTGGACATCGTCTACCCATCCATCAGCATCTTGGCTGAGCCACCTGTCACCGTGGTCGACAAAAACGTCGAACGCAAGGGCACACGCAAAGTGGCCGAGGCTTACCTCAACTACCTCTACACCGAAGAAGGCCAAGACATTGCGGGCAAAAACTTCTACCGCCCCATCTCTGCCAAAGCGCAAGCCAAGTATGTGAAGCAGTTGCCCAAGCTCAACCTGTTCACTTTGGAAAGTGCATTTGGCAACTGGGACAAAGTGGCCAAAGAGCACTTTGCCGACGGCGCGCAGTTTGACCAGATTTACATCAAGAAGTGATGGGTCATTGCGCATGAGCGCGATCAAGACTGCGCTAACGTGGCAACATAGGCCACGTCATCTTTTTTTTAGGAAATCAACATGTCATTTAACGTCCTCAACGACGCCGCACTCAACCAACTGTTTCGCGAAGCCCGCACAGTCCACGCTTTCAAAGACACACCTGTGTCTGACGAGGTGATTCACCAGCTGTACGACTTGCTCAAGTGGGGCCCTACCGCCTTCAACGCGCAGCCCGCACGCTATGTGTTTTTGAAAACGGCTGAAGCCAAAGCCAAGCTCATGCCAGCGTTGATGCCCAACAACGTGCCCCAAGTACAAAGTGCTGCGGTGACCGTGATCGTCGCGCAAGACACACGTTTTCCCGAGCATCTGCCCACCCAGTTTCCGGGTTATGACGCGAAGCCGTTGTTTGATGCCAATCCCGCCATGACCGAAGCCACTGCTTTGCGAAACAGCAGCATGCAAGGTGCGTACCTCATCGTGGCCGCACGTGCCTTGGGCTTGGACAGCGGCGCCATGTCAGGCTTTAACCCACAGCTGGTGAATGAGGCTTTCTTTGCCGATGGCCGCTTCAAAGCCAACTTCCTCATCAACCTCGGTGTGGCCGACCCAGCGGGTGTGTACCCACGCGGCCCACGCTTTGCATTCGACGAAGCGGCTCAAATTCTGTAAGGCCATTGCGACCCAACCCTTCAAAGCCCGCATGTTTGCGGGCTTTTTCCTTTATACGGATGCGTTATTAACTAACAAATAAACAGTCGTTTGAGTTTGGTGCAAGGCCACCCACAATCGCAGCCATGTCTCAAACACCCACCATCCTCATCGTGCCCGGCTGGCGCGATTCCGGCCCCGGTCACTGGCAAAGCCTGTGGGCCGAGTCCATCAAGGGTGCGGTGCGCGTGCAACAAGACAACTGGATTTCTCCCACACGCAGCGCTTGGGTCGGCCGCATTGCCGAAACCATCCTTGCCCAAAACGGCCCCGTGGTGTTGGTGGCGCACAGCCTAGGCTGCATTGCATCGACCCACTTACCGCCCGAGGCGGTGGCCCGTATTCAGGGTGCTTTGCTGGTGGCCCCCGCTGACCCTGAAAGACGTGCGCCTTTGGTGGACTTTGCGCCTGTGCCGTACCATACGCTCCCCTACCGCAGTGTGGTGGTGGCCAGCAGCAACGACCCGTATTGCCCTGTGCGCACTGCAGGCGCGTATGCCCGCTCTTGGGGCAGCGAGTTTGTGCGATTGCAAAACGCAGGGCACATCAACATCGATTCTGGTTTTGGCGCCTGGCCACTTGGGCTAGCGCTGTTGCAGTCATTGGTAGAAACACCTTTGGTTTTTAAAACGTCGTCAGCTGCGACTTCGATTCATTCTTTGGAGCTTCAAACAGCATGAAAAAATTTCTACACACCACCTTGGCCGCTGCGTTGTTGGCAGTCAGCTCTCTGGCCTCAGCACAAACATTGCTGAACGCGTCGTATGACGTAGCCCGCGAGTTTTACAAAGACTACAACGCCGCTTTTGTTGCCCATTACAAAAAGACCACGGGCAAAGATATCAAGATTGACCAAGCCCACGGCGGCTCTAGCGCACAAGCCCGTGCGGTGAACGATGGCTTAGATGCCGATGTGGTCAGCATGAACACCACCACCGACATCGAGTTCTTGGCCAGCAACGGCGTGGTGGCGAAAGACTGGGCGAAGAAGTTCCCCAACAACGCGTCTCCCACCACCTCAACCATGTTGTTCCTCACACGCAATGGCAACCCCAAGGGCATCAAAGATTGGGACGACCTGACCAAGCCTGGCGTGCAAGTCATCATCGTCAACCCCAAAACTGGTGGCAATGGCCGCATGGCGTACTTGGCTGCTTGGGCCTATGCGCGTAAAAAAGGCCAGACCGATGCACAAGCTGCTGAATTTGTGGCCAAGATTTTCAAGAACGTGCCCGTGCTCGCCAAAGGCGGCCGTGACGCGACCACCATCTTCTTGCAACGCAACATCGGCGATGTGTTGGTGACGTTTGAATCCGAAGTGGTGTCGGTCGATCGCGAATTTGGCGAAGGCAAGGTCGATGCCGTGCATCCATCGGTCAGCATCATTGCCGAGAACCCCGTAGCCGTGGTGGAGCGCACGGTGGCCAAAAAAGGCACAGGCGAATTGGCCAAGGCTTATTTGAACTACTTGTATTCAGACGAAGCACAAGAAATTGCTGCCAAGCATGCTTTGCGTCCACGCTCACCCGCGTTGCTCAAGAAATATGCATCGACTTTCAAACCCATTCAGTTGGTGCCTGTGAGCGAGTATTTCGGCTCACTCAGCGAAGCGCAAAAAGTGCACTTCAATGATGGTGGCCAGTTCGACAAGATTTACACGGTGAAGTAATCATTCATGGCATTGTTTTCTCTGGCGCGCAGCCACAAGGCGGCGCGTGTTCTTCCCGGCTTCAATATCACGCTAGGTTTCACGCTCACTTACCTGAGCTTGATTGTGTTGATTCCGCTCTCCGCATTGATCTTCAAAACCTTCACACTCACATGGGACCAATTTGTTGAGGCTGTCACAGGCCCACGCGTGATGGCGTCGTACCGACTCACGTTTGGTGCGTCGCTCATTGCCGCTTTGGTGAATGTGGTGTTTGGTTTGCTCGTGGCTTGGGTGCTGGTGCGCTACGACTTCTTCGGTAAGAAGGTGGTCGATGCACTGGTGGACTTACCCTTTGCTTTGCCTACTGCGGTGGCCGGTATTTCGCTCACCGCTTTGTTGGCGGGTAACGGCTGGGTGGGACAGTACTTGGAGCCCATGGGCATTCAGCTCGCGTTCAATCCCAATGGCGTGGTGATTGCCCTGATATTCATTGGCTTGCCCTTTGTGGTGCGCACGGTGCAGCCGGTGCTGGAAGATGCAGAGAAAGAACTCGAAGAAGCGGCCACGTGTTTGGGTGCCACGCGTTGGCAAACGTTTACACGGGTGATCTTCCCCAGCATTGCGCCTGCGTTGTTGACCGGCTTCGCCATGGCCTTTGCGCGTGCGATTGGTGAATATGGCTCGGTCATTTTCATTGCGGGCAATATGCCCATGGTGTCTGAAATCACACCGCTCATCATCATTGGCAAGCTGGAGCAATACGACTACGCAGGTGCTACCGCAGTGGCAGTGGTGATGTTGGTCATCTCGTTTATTTTGTTGTTGGTCATCAATGCGCTGCAGGCTTGGCAACGTCGCCACACAGGAGCCCCAGCATGAGTACCGCAGCAATCAATCCTTCCGCGCGCAGGGCGCAAGCGGGTACGACTGAACCCGCATGGGTGCGCTACAGCCTGATAGGTGTGGCGCTGACGTTTATGTTTTTCTTCTTGGTTTTGCCTTTGGCGGCGGTGTTCACCGAGGCCTTGCGCAAAGGCTTGGATGCCTATTGGGTGGCTTTGCAAGAGCCCGATGCGTGGTCGGCCATTCGCCTGACTTTCATCACCGCACTCATTGCCGTACCCTTGAACCTAGTGTTTGGCGTTGCAGCTGCGTGGGCTATTGCCAAGTATGAATTCACAGGCAAAGCGTTTTTGACCACGCTGGTGGACTTGCCGTTCTCAGTATCGCCCGTGGTGGCTGGTTTGATTTATGTGCTGATGTTTGGTGCGCAGGGCTGGTTTGGCCCTTGGCTGCAAGCGCATGACATTCAAATTATTTTTGCAGTTCCCGGCATTGTGTTGGCCACTGTGTTTGTCACGTTCCCCTTCATCGCGCGTGAGTTGATCCCGCTCATGCAAGCGCAGGGCAATGACGAAGAGCAAGCGGCCATTGTGTTGGGTGCCACAGGTTGGCAAACCTTTTGGTATGTCACGTTGCCCAACATCAAGTGGGGTTTGATTTACGGCGTGATCTTGTGTAACGCCCGCGCCATGGGTGAGTTTGGTGCGGTGTCGGTGGTGTCGGGTCATATTCGTGGGCAGACCAACACCATGCCCTTGCATGTGGAAATTTTGTACAACGAATACCAATCGGTGGCGGCGTTTGCCGTTGCCTCGCTGTTGGCCTTGTTGGCTTTGGTGACCTTGGCCATCAAGTCCACGGTGGAGTGGCGTCATGCGCGTGAGCTCAAAGCCACGGCTGATCTTCCTCCCGAGAATCCACACGCGTAAATCAATAAGAGTACCGAATCATGAGCATCGAAATCAGAAACATCCACAAACAGTTTGGCGACTTCCAAGCGCTGGGCGATGTGAGCCTCGACATTCACTCTGGCGAGTTGATCGCTTTGTTGGGCCCATCGGGCTGCGGCAAAACCACCTTGCTCCGCATCATTGCGGGTTTAGAAACGGGTGACTCAGGCACCATTTTGTTCAGCGGTGAAGACACCACGCACGTGCATGTGCGCGAGCGCCAAGTGGGTTTTGTGTTTCAACACTACGCCTTGTTCCGCCATATGACGGTGTTTGAAAACGTGGCCTTTGGCCTGCGCGTGAAGCCGCGCAGCGAACGCCCCAGCGAAGAGCAAATCAAAAAGAAGGTGCACGACTTGTTGAGCCTCGTGCAGCTGGATTGGTTGGCCGACCGTTACCCCTCGCAGCTCTCTGGCGGTCAACGCCAACGCATTGCCTTGGCGCGTGCCTTGGCGGTGGAGCCCAAAGTGTTGTTGCTCGACGAGCCGTTTGGTGCCTTGGACGCCAAGGTGCGCAAAGAACTGCGCCGTTGGTTGCGTCGCTTGCATGACGACTTGAATGTGACCACCATCTTTGTGACCCACGACCAAGAAGAAGCCCTCGAAGTGGCCGACCGCGTGGTGGTGATGAACAAAGGCAATGTGGAACAAGTGGGCAGCCCGCAAGAGGTGTGGGAACACCCGGCCAGCCCCTTTGTGTATGGCTTCTTGGGCGATGTGAACTTGTTCCATGGCCGTGCCCATGAAGGCGAAATGCACATTGGTGTGGAAGATCAAACTGTGCGCATGGCCAGCCCCGAACACCACGCCGCACAAGACGCCAAAGCCTTTGCCTATGTGCGCCCGCACGATTTGGATGTGCGTCGCTACGCATCTGGCAGAGACGACGAAGGCGGCATCGTGGCGCAACTCATCCGCGCCATTGTGGTGGGCCCGATTGCGCGCTTAGAGCTGGTGGCGGCTGAGGGCGATGGCCCGTCCGATCAGCAGATCATTGAAGCGCAAATCCCTGCATCGCAGTTCTACGAGCAGGGATTTACGGAAGGTGAGACCTTGGTGCTCACACCGCGCAAAGCGCGAGTGTTTGTGGCCTAAACGCTTTTCTTTTAGACGTATTGCTTGAGCCAAGCGATAGCGCGGCTCCAGCCGTCAGCTGCGGGACCAGCACGGAAGCTGGCGCGGTAGTCGGCATGAAACGCGTGTGGTGCGTCTGGGTACAACACAAACTCTGAGGCCTTAGCCGCTTTGTTGCCTTTAGCAGCAGCTAGCGCCAAGGCTTCTTTGGCGGATTCAAGGACGAAGTGCAACAAAGATGAACTGGTTATAGGTGGCTGAGGATGCGAGAGCATCATGGCCGCTTTAACCGCCAAGTCGAAGTTGCCCAATGTACAAGCACCTCAGCCGAGAAGAACGATACCAAAT
>NZ_JAVKLM010000035.1:0-92397 GCF_031539105.1 Limnohabitans sp. | reverse complement strand
CCCCCCCCCCCCCCCCCCCCCCTCTTTTTCTTTCTCGTGTCTTTGGGCTTCTCCTCTTCTTCCCCGCGGGGGGGGCGGGGGGGGGGCGCCCCTCACTCCCCGCCCCCCCCCCCCCCCCCCCCCCCCCCCCCCCCCCCCCCCCGCAACCCTCTCCGGAGGGAAAACAGAAATCAGTGCGCCAAGATCTTGTTCAAGAACTCTTTGGTGCGTGGCTGACGGTTTTCGGGGTGGTTGAAGAACTCGTCTTTCGAGCAATCCTCCAACACCTTGCCCCCCACATCCATGAAGATCACGCGACTGCCCACTTTGCGCGCAAAGCCCATTTCGTGGGTCACGCACATCATGGTCATGCCCTCGTTGGCCAAGTCGACCATCACGTCCAACACCTCGCCCACCATCTCGGGGTCGAGGGCTGAAGTGGGTTCATCAAACAACATCACGATCGGGTCCATGCTCAAAGCTCGGGCAATGGCCACGCGTTGTTGCTGGCCACCTGAGAGTTGGCCTGGGAACTTGTCTTTGTGTGCCATCAGGCCCACGCGCTCTAGGTATTTCAAGCCGTGCGCATGCGCTTCGTCTTCGCTGCGGCCCAACACCCTTTGCTGGGCGATGGTCAAGTTTTCGGTCACCGACAAATGGGGAAACAACTCGAAGTGCTGGAACACCATGCCCACGCGGCTGCGCAGTTTGGGCAGGTTGGTGTCTTTGCCGTGCACGGCGATGCCGTCTACAAAAATCTCGCCCTCTTGGAAAGGCTCCAAGGCGTTGATGGTTTTGATGAGGGTGGATTTACCTGAGCCCGATGGACCGCAGACCACCACCACTTCGCCTTTTTCAATTTTGGTCGAGCACTGGTTCAACACCTGAACGGGGCCGTACCACTTGGAAACATTTTTTAATTCAATCACGATGAACTCCAGCGCAACTTAAGGCTTAGCGAATGATGGCAATGCGCGCTTGCAAGCGACGCACGAGGGCCGAGAGGCCAAAACAAATCACGAAATAGACCAAGGCGGCCAAGATGTACACCTCTTCCACACGGCCATAAATCTTGCCAGCCGTCACAAAACCCTTGAGCAAGTCATACGCACCAATGGCGTACACCAACGAGGTGTCTTGAAACAAGATGATGGTTTGCGTGAGCAACACCGGAATCATGTTGCGAAAGGCTTGCGGCAACACGATCAAGCGCATGTTCTGCGCGTAGCTCATGCCCAAAGCCTGACCCGCCATGACCTGACCACGCGGAATGGACTGAATACCCGCACGCATGATCTCGCTGAAATACGCCGCCTCAAAAGCCACAAAGGTGATGGTGGCTGACAGCTCAGCGCCAATGGAGCGGCCAATCAAAAACGGGATCAGCAAGAAGAACCACAAAATCACCATCACCAAGGGGATGGATCGCATGCCATTCACATAAATGACGGCGGGCAGTTCTAAGACCTTGTTACCCGATAAGCGCATGAGCGCGAGGATGGTGCCAAACACAATGCCGCCAACGGTGGCAACGATGGTCAGCTCAATGCTGAACAACATGCCCTTCAACACAAACTTGTTGAAGATGTCCCATTCGATAAAAGAAAAATCGAGTGCGCTCATGTTCAGTGTCCCCCGCCCACATTGCCCGCAACCACGAGGCCAGGGATTTGCATGCGAAGCTCAATGAGAGCCATCACACGGTTCACTGCAAAAGCAGACACGGTGTACAGCGCCGTCACGGCCAAGTACACCTCAATGCCGCGCGAGGTTTCTTCTTGCACTTGCATGGCGTACATGGTGAGTTCGGCAATCGACACCGCAAAAGCCACCGAAGAGTTTTTAAGCAAGTTCATCGACTCGCTGGTCAGCGGCGGCCAAATGGTGCGAAACGCAATGGGCAACAGCACATAGCGATACGTTTGCCAAGTGGTAAAGCCCATGGCCATAGCCGCATAACGCTGGCCGCGTGGCATGGCTTGAATACCGGCGCGCAGCATCTCGGCAATGCGTGAGGAGGTGAAGAATCCTAAGCCCAGCACCACCAACACAAACCCCGGTACTTGTTGCATGGCCGGAAAGATCTTGGGCAACACAAAGTACCAGAGAAAAATTTGGACCAACACGGGAATGTTGCGAAACAGCTCCACCCACACGTTGGCGAATCGAGTCAACCACACGTTCAAACGCGTGTCTTGTGGCAAGGTGCGCAGAATGCCAATCAGGCACCCCGACGCAACTGCCACCACCCAGGCACTGCCCGCTACAGAAAGCGTCCAGCCCCAGGCTTCAAACATCCACTCGAGGTAGGTTCTTCCCCCGCCATCGTCTTGAAGAAAAACCTGCCAATCGAGTGTCATGTTGTGCGTTTTCCGGAATTACTTCTTGGCGTAAGCTTCGACAGGCTTGTCGTTCAAGTTTTTCCAAGCGTCCTTGTTGGCATCGCTGGCAGGCATGCCGAGCTTGATGTTCTTTGGAGGAATCGCTTGTGTGAACCACTTGTCGTACAGCTTGGCGAGTTCGCCAGACTTGGCCAAACCAGCGATGGTGTCGTCAGCCAATTTCTTGAACGCAGGGTCGTCCTTGCGGAACATGATGGCGATGGGTTCAACGTTCAACACTTCGCCCACGATTTTGAAATCGGCAGGGGCTTTGGAGTTAGCGATATTGCCAGCCAAGATTTGGCCGTCCATCACGAACGCATCAGCGCGGCCAGACTCGAGCAACAAGAAGCTGTCTGCGTGGTCTTTACCGAACACTTCTTTGAAATCAACACCGGTGGCGCGTTCGTTCTTGCGCAACAGTTGCACCGACGTGGTGCCCGTTGTGGTGGCCACGTTCTTGCCGTTCAACTGACCGATGGACGTGATGCCTGAGTTGGCACGCACAGCGATGCGCACTTCTTCCACATACGTGGTGAACGCGAAAGCCACTTGCTTTTGACGGGCTTCGTTGTTGGTGGTCGAGCCGCACTCGATGTCCACGGTGCCGTTCTCAGTCAAAGGAATGCGGTTTTGCGAAGTCACTGGGGTGTACTTCACTTCCAACTTCTTGCCTGCAGCCTTCTCGAGGTTGGCAATGATGCGTTGGCAAATCTCCACGTGGTAGCCCACATACTTGCCGTCACCCAAGGTGTAAGACAAAGCGCCTGAAGAATCGCGCACACCCATGGTGATTGAGCCTGCGGCTTTGACTTTGGCGATGGTGTCATTGGCTTGTGCAAAGGCGGTGCCAGCCAACAGGGTGGCCACGGCCAAGGTAACGAACTGCTTTTTCATGTGAAGCTCCAGTTGAGGTTGAAGGAAGTCAAAATTTGCATTCTAGAGACAACTTGACTCGGGATATTACTTACCTCTCTTACCGTGCAATAAGGCGATGTTCATCTCGGCAGAGAGCGTGCTGGCATAAAACTTTTCAATCATCTCAACAGACGTGCGTGCATTTCTTGCAAGGGTTAGCAAGTCAATATTTCCACCAAAAATCAACCTAAATGTGATGGCGGTGTGCCGCAAACTGTACAAAGAGCGCATCACACCATGAGGCCCACGCTTGATGCCAAGGTCGATGAGGATCCAATTGAACAGCCAGCCCACGATGTCCAGCATCCGTCGTCGATTTTTCTCTTCAGGGAAAAAGACGTAGTCATCAGGACGGCCAAAACCCTTTTGCTTTTGAACCTTGAGCAGTTGTTCATAGATGCGAACTGCTGGAGGCAGACTGACGATGGGCGCCTTGTGACGCTTGACTTCGGGCAACGTGAGCCGCAGGTAATTGAATCGGCCCTTGATGATTTCAATGTGTTTGTGCTGCAGCTGACGCACATCACCTGGGCGCACAAAGGTGTAGACCATGAAACGAATCAATCCATTCATTTCAGGAGGCATGGTGTGATACGCCTCATTGATCCAAGCACGCTTGCCGAGCCCCCAATGGTTGTAGAGCGATCTTGTCAGCTCTTTTGACTTCTGCAAAATCAGTTTGTACTCTGTGACTGTGAATGCGCCGCGAGAGTTAAGTTGCAATTTGACTTGCGGGAAAAGCGGCATCTGCTGGATCACCCCGCGCACAAACATCAAACGAAGCAGCTTTCGCAGGTGCGCCAAGTAGCCCAGAATGGTTGAACCGGTCAAAGCCTTCTGAGTTAAAAAATCAACAAAGTGCTCAACCGTTTTGCTGTCAATTGACTTCAACTGCTTGGACTTTAGGAAATCAAAAATCAATCCTTCAAGCCTAATTTTTGTCATGACCCAAGATTCTTTTTTGATTTCATCTCGCATCACGCGCTCTGACTCGCGCTGCAACACCTCCCCAATCAAGTCGTGCAAAAGATGTTGGCGATTGACCAAGTCCTGCGTTATGTCAGGCGCTGCGGATTCGCCCACACGTCCTTGCCTCACAAGTTGCTCGTAAAAGACCGTTGCAAACAACAAGGCCTCATTCACATCGGTCGTCTTGAGACTTTTACTGATGTATCGACCATAGCTAAATATTCGAACCTGCCAATATTTGCTGCCTGCGATCCTGAATATTTTTAACTTCTCAGGCAAGCCCTCCACTTGCATAAAGCTTGATTTGATGGGGGAATTTCGTGCCCGTGGAACGAAAAAGAAGTCATCGTTTGCTGAACCATGGGGATACATTTTTTCCGTTTCGTTGCGTCAATGAACATTTCATAGTTCATAACTCTTCAGAGTTGTGAACACATTGACGCTATTGAAGCAAATTAACGCTCATCAAAAGAAGCAGGGCAATAACCCTCGTTGCTATCGCAGCACTCGCCGCTACTGGCGCTTTTGCACAATCTTCTGTCACTATGTCTGGTTACTTTGACCGTGGCTACACAGTGACTGACAACACCAACAACCTTCGTGATGCCAAAGCATTCTCGTCTAGCGCCGGTACAACTACTGTCACCATTCGTGGCACAGAAGACCTCGGTGGCGGCTTGAAGGCTAACTTCTTCGTAGGTACCGACTGGGCTGAGGCCGCTGGTCAAACACAGGACGGTACTGCTCCTACCCTGGGCGTGGGTGGTTTCGGCAACGCACAGTCTTACATTGATCTCTCCGACGCTAACCTGGGTACCTTGCGTTTTGGTAACCCTAACAGCGAAGTTCTCACTGCTGTGACCAGCGTGGCATCGCCAGCGTTCTCCACAGGTGTTGGCAGCGCATACAGCACTAACTTCTCCATTCACAACGGTTTTGGTACAGGCGCTACTGGTAGCAACAACGTTTTCGCTAACTCCGTGATTGGTACTGGTGATGCTGCTATTGCCACCAACGCTGGTCAGCGTCAGATCCGTCAAGGCAACACCATCAAGTTGATCTCGCCAACATACAGTGGTTTCGGTGCAACATATGCAAAGGTAATGAAGAATGCACCTGCTGGAGCGGCAACTACATCCTCCATCACCAACAACCAAGGAACCACTGACGTTGTTGGTGTGGATGAGTACTCTTTCAGCTACGCTCAAGGTCCTTTGTCTGCTGTGTACGCAACGACCAAAGTTTCGGTTGGTGCGAACGGCAGCGGTTTGTTGGCAAACAACTCCACGAGTAACGGTTCGCAACTGTCTGCAAACAGCTCAACAACCATGTCAATCTTGGGCGCTTCTTACCAAGTGTTGCCAGTATTGAAACTGCATGCTGGTGTTGGTCGTTCTTCCAACAAGAATCAAACAGCGATTGCGCCTATTGATGCAGCGGGTACTGCAACCGCCGCTGGCAAGTCAAGTGGCACCGGCACCGTGGCTTTCACCAGCAGCAGCCAATTTGGCGTTACCTACAATTTGACTCCAACAATCGACTTGATGGCTCAAATGGTTAAAGTCGATGACAAGTCCACCACCAACACCGATCGCAAGTTGACTGGTTTGGGCGCTGACTACAAATTCAGCAAGACAACACGTGCTTATGTGCGTTACGACAGCATCAACTACGCAAGCAACTTGGCTGCCTCCACTGGTACTGAGCAGAAGCGTACTGCCTTCGGTATCAGCACATCTTTCTAATCCCCCCGCTGGCTTAGCCAGTTAAGGATTTACAAAGTCTAAAACCCCATCACGTGCAAGCGTGGTGGGGTTTTTTCATGCCAGAGCACTGCGTCGATAATCTAGTTTTTTAAACGTGTTGGCATGCAAGCAGATTTCAATTCATCGACAACACCCAGACCCGCGAACGGCATGGCTCTGAAAGACGTGACCTTGCAGCGCGGTCGCACCCGGGTGTTTGAGGCGCTCAATCTGCAACTCTTCGAGCAGCGCATTGGTCTGATCGGCGACAACGGTGCTGGCAAAAGCAGTTTGTTTCGTTTGCTCTGCGGGCTAGACCAGCCGCAATCGGGGCACGTGCATGTGCCTGAGCTAGAAGCTGACGGTACAGCACCCTTCGTCGGCATGATGTTTCAAAACTCCGACGAGCAAATCATTTTCCCCACGGTGGAAGAAGAGCTGGCCTTGAGTCTGCGCCACCTGCGTTGGTCACGCGCCCAGGCGCAAGCCCACGTGCGCACGTGGTTGGCCGCACGCGGTTTGGCCGACTGGGCACCCCGTGCCATTGGCAGCTTGAGCCAAGGGCAGCGCCAGCATGTGTGTTGGTTGGCTTTGCTGATTGGCGGGCACCAAACATTGTTGTTGGACGAACCTTTTTCTAGCCTCGACCTACCCGGGCAAGCTTTGCTGCGCCAAGAAATTTCGGTTGCACCCCAGCAAATCATTGTTTCCACCCATGTGCTAGACCACGTGCGCCACTTTGAGCGCGTCATTTGGCTAGACAAGGGCCGCGTGCGTGCCGATGGTCTAGGTGCCGAGGTGTGCGCCCAATACGAAGCCGACGTCGCAGAACGCGCCACACTAGTCAGCTAAGCCATGGGCAGTCTTTACAGCGACCACCCCACTTGGCTGCACGGCATACCCGCTGGCGTGAAGTTGGCGTTTTTAGCGCTGCTGGGCACCGGTGTGTTTTTCACCCATGAGCTCTCGGTGTTGCTGGGCAGTGCAGCGGGTTGCGTGTTGATGTTTGCGTCGCTAGGAAAAGCCACAGCTCGCGCCAAACCCTTGCTGATGGGTTTGGTTGTTGCCAGCGTGTTGATGGGGGTGTTTCACCTTTACATGCAGCAACCCATGGTGGGGGCGGTCAGCGTGCTGCGCTTGCTGTGCACCACTTTGATGGGTATTGCGCTCACACTCACCACACGCTACACCGACTTGCTAGGTGTGTTGGAGTGGCTGCTTGCGCCTTTGCGTTTCTTGGGCATTCAGCCCGAACGCTTGTCGTTGCAAGTGGCTTTGATGCTGCGCTTTACCGAGCATTTCTTCATTGTTTGGCATCGCTTGGACGATGCGCATCGCCTGCGCACAGGCAAGGCGGGTGGTTTTAAAATATTGGCTCCGCTTACCCTTCACATGCTCATCGCCGCGCGACGCGTGGCCGACACACTGCATGTGCGCTATCGCCGCTGAAACGGCTGCACCACTTTTTCTCATGAACACTTCTTCGTTGTCGATTGCTTTGGTTTCTTTGTTTGCAGCACTCATTGCTGTGTTTGGTTTGATCCCCAAAATTGATTTGCCACTGGGCGTGCCCATCACCTTGCAAACCTTGGGCGTCATGTTGGCGGGCTGCATGTTGGGCCCCAAGCGTGCGCTTCAAGCCTTGGTGTTGTTCTTGGCTGCCGTAGCCATTGGCCTGCCTTTGTTGTCGGGTGGTCGTGGTGGTGTGGGCGTGTTCTTTTCGCCTGCCAGTGGCTACCTCATTGGCTGGCCTGTGGGTGCATTCGTGACCGGCATGGTCATGCACATGTTGCCTCGCGCCACGCCTCGCGCTGCAGCCATCAGCGCGTTTATCGCGTCTGCTGTGGGCGGCTTGTTGGTGGTGCACGTGTTTGGCGTGGTGGGTTTGGTCAACATTGCCAACCTGTCGTGGGAACAAGCCATCATGGGCACCTTGGTGTTTGTGCCGGGCGACTTGATCAAGTGCCTCTTGTGCGCCACCGTGGTTCACACCGTGGCCCGTGGCTTGCCTGATTGGCGCTTTGGTGGCTAACAGCTTGGTTCATGCGCCGCTCGCACATTGGGCTCAAACCCGTGCGCAGGTGGTGGCCATGGACGATGGGCACACCCAGCTCACCTTTGCCCAACTGCACACCGCCGTGGTGCAGCACGCAGACGCACTGACCCAGCAAAACGCACCCGCTACCGTGTTTGTGGATGACCAGCTTGGCATCCTTGCGCAAATGGTGGCCTTCATGGGCATCATCCACAGCGGCCGATGCGCCGCCGTCAGCGACCCCGATTGGCCCAGCGCCGTGCGCGACAGCGTGAAGCGCGAACTGGGCGCAGCGTTAACTGAGCCCTGCATCACGCAAACACCAACCCCCACCAGCCCTTTCTACATTGGCTTCACCTCGGGCAGCACGGGCATGCCCAAAGGCTTTCGCCGTCACCACCAATCGTGGACCGAAAGCCTGCGCGTTTGCCTAGACACCTTTGGCCCAAACGCGGCCAGCTGCGTGTTGGCCCCTGGGCGCTTTTCGCATTCCTTGTTTTTGTTTGGCATGGTGCTGGGCTTGTGGAGTGGCGCAGGTGTGGTGGTGCAAGAACGTTTTTCTGCCACCCGCATGATGGACACCTTGCGCTCAGGCCGCACGCCTTGCTTGGTGGCCGTGCCCAGTCAATTGCTGTTGATGTTGAAGCTGGCTGCGCGTCGACAGCTGGCCCCCATAGCCGGTGTGCGTTTGATTTTGATCAGCGGCGCACGCTGGATGCGCGACCGCACCGAGGCACTGCAAGCCCTGTTTCCCAATGCCCGCATTGTTGAGTTTTATGGTGCATCCGAAACCAGCTTCATGGCGTGGATGGATGCCGATGCCAGCGCACCACCGCAAGCGGTGGGCAAACCTTTTTCGAATGTCGACATCGACATTCGTCACCCGCAGCCACCGCTGGGCACAGGCCAAATTTTTGTGCGCAGCCCCATGCTGTTTACCGACTACGTGGGTGCCGCCCATGACCACACCGCCGCTGTGCGCGATGGCGACTGGCTGTCGGTGCGCGACATGGGCTATCTAGATGCGCAGGGTTATGTGTGTCTTGTCGGGCGCGAAAACCGCATGGTGGTCACGCAGGGCAAAAACTTGTTTCCCGAAGAGGTGGAGGCTGTTTTGTTGTCATGCCCCGGGGTGGCTCATGCCTCTGTGCTGGGCTTGCCCGATGCCATTCGCGGGCAGCAAGTCGCGGCCATCGTCTGCACCTCAAACGACGCTGCCAATGTGTCTGCCCAAACGCTGACACACCTGTGCCGCGAACAGCTAGAAAGCTACAAAGTACCCAAGCGGTTTTTCATCGCCACCGACTGGCCCATGACGGCCAGCGGCAAAACCGATCACCCCGCCTTGGCCAAGCAACTGCAGCAACGCTTGCAAGACGAGAAAGTCCCTTCATGTCTACGCCCACTCCTTTGATCGCCGCTTGGGCGCGCAGCGCGGTGGTGCCCCGTGGTGGCGCATTCAAAGCGCTGCATGCGCACGACATTGCAGCGCCTGTGGTGCAGGCGCTGCTTCAACGCGCAGGCCTAGCAGCCGCACACGTCAACGCCATCGTGGTGGGCAACGCACTAGGCGCAGGCGGCAACCCCGCCCGCATGTTGTCGCTGCATGCAGGCCTGCCCCAAACCTGCGCGGCCTACACCGTTGACACCCAATGCTGCGCGGGCCTCGATGCCGTCAGCATGGGCATAGGCCTGATTGCATCTGGACAAGCCGACGTGGTGATTGCAGGCGGCGTCGAAGCCTGGAGCCGCGCCCCCCTTCGCATGCACCGCCCCTTGCACGCCAGCGATGAAGCGGTGGCCTACGAACGCCCCGCGTTTGCCCCCACTGCCGCACAAGACCCCGACATGCTGCTGTCTGCTGCCCGCTTCGCGGCACAGCACGGCTACACGCGTGCGCAACAAGAAGCCTATGCGCTGCACAGCCACCAAAGCGCAGTGGCCAACCAAGCCCACTTAGCCGCAGAAATTGTGGCCGTGGCAGGCGTGACACACGACGCCTACCCACGCGTGATCGACGCTGCGCGTGCCCAACGCATGCCTGTGGTGGCACGTTCAGATGAGCTAGCCACGCAAAACGCGGATGCCTTTGCGCTGAGTGCACTCACCATTTCAGCGCAGGCGGATGGTGCGGCGTTTGTCTTGCTGGTCGCACCCACTGCTGCCGCGCGACTGGGCATCCAAGCCAAGGCAAAGTCTGTGGCCACAGCTTCAGTGGGCAGTGCACCCGAATTCCCCTTGCTAGCCGCTGAGCTAGCGGCACGCGAGGCCTTGAAGCGTTCGGGCTGGGCCAATGCAGACGCGATGCAATATGTCCAACTGCACGACGCATTTGCTGTGCAAGGTTTGAGCTTTGCTGAAGGTCTGTCGATTGCACCAGAAAGCCTGAACGCGCTGGGCGGCGGCATTGCACGTGGTCATCCAATTGGCGCCTCTGCGGCCATTGCTTTGGTGCGACTCTTGACAGATTTAGAACGCAATGGCAAACGCGGCGCACAAGGCTTGGTCGCTGTGGCTGGGGCTGGCGGGCTAGGGGCTGCCGCCGTGGTGGCTAAGCTTTAGCCCACCACCTTGAAATACTCATCCAAAGCGCAACGCGAGGTTTGCGTTTGGTTCACAGGGGCATTGGGGTCGGCATAACCCAAAGCGATGCCACACACGATGTGTGACGACGCATCCATCGCCAAGTGCTGACGAATTAAATTGGGATACGACGCTAATGCGCCAATGGCGCAGGTGGCCAAGCCTTGGGCTTGAGCCGCCAACATCAGGCCATACAAGGTCATGCCCAAGTCCATGTAGCAGCCACTGCCCATGTCGTGCGGCATGGTCACGATCAGCGCCACGGGGGCATCAAAGAAACGGAAATTGCGTTCAAACTGCGCGTTGCGCCCTGCACGGTCGTCACGTGCCACACCCAGGGCGCCATACAAAGCTTGTGCCGCAGCCACCTGACGGCGACGCAGCGTGTGGGACATGGGAGTGGGGAAGTAGCTGTAGTCTTCTGCCTCTTCGCGGCCATGGCGCCATGCGTCTATCAGATCGGTGCTGAGAGTCTCACGCACCACACCACGCACTTGCACAAACGCACCCGGCTGCAAGTTGGCACCACTGGGGGCCAAGCGAGCCTGCACCAGCACCTCATGCAAAACAGCCACTGAAACAGATGTTGGCAAGTAAGCACGCACAGAGCGGCGATCGGTCACAAGTTGGGAAAAAGATGGAGCAGCGTTCACGTTGGAAATTATCAATTCAAATCAAGGGCCGCAGTGCTTGCGCCGTTTGCTGCAACAGCGGCAACCAGCGTGTTGCCAAATCGGGTGCGTGAGGCCCCGCGCCAGAGCGCACAAGGTTGAGTGCCGCGATCGTGTCACCACGCGCGTTGCGCAGCGGCACAGCCAAGGCGTCAACCCCCAGCTCGTGTTCTTGCGTGGCTATGCAATAGTCTTGTTTGGCGATCTGTTTGAGCTTTTGCTTCAAGTCTTTGGTCAGCGTGGCGGTGTGGGCGGTGAGGCGGCTCAAAGGGTTGGCCTCTAGCCACGCTTTCATTTGTGCAGGTGCCAAGTTGGCCAGCAAGACTTGGCCTGTGGATGTGGCGTGGGCTGGTAGGCGCGTGCCTACGTGCAGGCCATAGGCCAACACACGGTGGCTGGCTTTGGTGGGTAAATCAGGCCCCTGCCAAATGCCGCGTGCCACGATGATGACCGCGTCGTTTTGCAACACCGCCACCGAACACGACAACTGCGTGGCCAAGCTCAATTGGTGCAAGGTGGGTTGCACGGCGCGTGGCAAACGCGCACTCGACAAGTAGCTGCCCGCAAAGCCCAGCACCTTGGCTGAGAGCCAAAAGTATTGGCCATCGGTTTCTAAATAGCCCAGCTCCGTCAAGGTCAACAAGTGCCGACGTGCAGCCGCACGCGTCAGCCCTGTGCGCTGCGCGGTTAGGGTGGCGTTGAGGCGTTGACGCTCGGTGTCAAAGCTCTCCAGCACGGCCATGCCACGGGCCATGCCTTCGATCCAATCAGATTTGTTCATAGGTTTTAGGCGAATTTAGGTTGCACGATCATCGTGCAAGTATTCTATTCACCGTGCAGCTTTGCATTTTGAACTTTGCGATAGATCAAATGCACCATTAATCTCAGTGCACTTTTAAATACAAGGAACAGAGACATGCGTACACAAGTGGTGATTGTGGGTGCCGGCCCTTCGGGTTTGTTGTTGGGTCAGCTGCTGCACAAGGCAGGTGTAGATGCCGTGATCGTGGAGCGCCAAAGCCCCGACTATGTGCTGAGCCGCATTCGCGCAGGGGTGCTAGAGCAAGTCACCTTGGACGTGTTGGCGCAAGCAGGCGTGGACCAACGCATGAACAAAGAGGGTTTGGTGCATACGGGCTTTGACTTGTTGTTCAAAGGCGAGCGCCACCGCATTGACTTGGAAGGTCTGACCGGCGGTAAAAAAGTGATGGTCTATGGCCAGACCGAAGTCACGCGCGACTTGATGGATGCACGCCAAGCCGCTGGCCTGACCACGATTTACGAAGCCGACGATGTGCAGATTCACGGCTTTGACAGCGACAAGCCCAGCGTGAGCTTTAGCAAAGACGGCAAAAGCCACAGCATTGCGTGCGACTTCATTGCAGGCTGCGATGGTTTTCATGGCGTCTGCCGTGCCAGCGTGCCCAAACAGTCGATCAAAGAGTTCGAAAAGGTGTACCCCTTCGGCTGGTTGGGTGTGTTGTCCGACACACCACCTGTGCACGAAGAGCTGATTTACGCCAACAGCACACGTGGCTTTGCGCTGTGCTCGCAGCGCAGCCACACGCGCAGCCGCTATTACTTGCAAGTCCCGCTGACCGACAAAGTTGAGCAATGGAGCGATGACGCCTTTTGGGCCGAGTTGCGTAACCGCCTAGATCCAGAAGCCCGCGAGAACTTGGTCACAGGCCCCAGCATCGAGAAAAGCATTGCCCCGTTGCGCAGCTTTGTGACCGAGCCCATGCGCTTTGGCACTTTGTTCTTGGCAGGTGACGCCGCACACATCGTGCCGCCCACCGGCGCGAAGGGCTTGAACTTGGCCGCCACCGATGTGAAGTATTTGTCGGATGCGCTGATCGAGGCGTGTGTTGAAAAGTCGCACGCAGGCATTGATCATTACTCCACCCGTTGCTTGGCTCGCATTTGGCGCGCTGAGCGCTTTTCTTGGTGGTTCACCAGCTTGATGCACAACTTTCCGGATCAAGGCGAGATTGGCCAGAAGTTCCAAGAGGCTGAGCTGGACTACCTCATCCATAGTGAGGCGGGTTCTCGCACCATGGCCGAAAATTACGTGGGCTTGCCACTGAACTTTGGCGAGTAACGACCATCACCCTTGACTTACGTTCGTTATTTCTTTCAAGAAGGTATGACGAAATTGCATATCTGCTAGATTCTCTTTGTTCGACGTGACACCCAATACGTCGAGAAAATTGAATCAACTAAATCACAAGCCCCCAAAGAGGAGACTTCATGAGTCAAAACATCACGCCTACCCATGGCGTCGACCGTGTCTTGCAACGCCTGTGCGATGCAAGCGCCACCATCGGTGGCATTGTGTTGGTGGCCATTGCGTGCGTCACCGTGGTGAGCGTGATTGGTCGCGCTTTCTTTTCGCACCCCATCTTGGGCGATGTGGAGCTGGTGCAGCTGGGCTGCGCTGTGGTGGTAGCCTCGTTTTTGCCGTACACACAGTTTCGCCAAGCCAACATCATTGTGGATTTTTTCACCACAGGCACTTCTGAGAAAACCCAAAGCAGGCTAGATGCTTTTGGCACTTTGCTCTACACACTCGTGTTGGGCTTGGTCGCTTGGCGTGTGGCCGTCGGTGGTGTGGACATCAAGGCCAACCAAGAAACCTCCATGCTGATGGCCTTGCCACTGTGGATTCCCTATATGTTGATGGTGCCAGGCTTGGTGCTGTGCGCGGTGATTGGCTTGGTTCAAACCCTGCAACACCTCGGTTTGATTGCAAAGGAAGACGTATGAGCACGATGAGTATTGGCTTAGCCATGTTTGGCGCCATGTTGGCGCTGATGGCCGTTCGCGTGCCGATTGCGATTTCTATGTTTGTGCCAGGCGCCTTGGGCTACATGGCACTGTCGGGCTGGTTGCCTTTGATGTCACACCTCAAAGGCGCGGTGTACAGCCGCGTGTCAATTTACGACTTGTCCGTGATCCCACTGTTCATGCTGATGGGCGCGTTTGCCGTGCACGGCGGCTTGTCTAAGGCTTTGTTTGACTTTGCCAATGCCTTGTTGGGTCGCTTCAAAGGCGGCATGGCCATGGCGGGTGTGCTGGCTTGTGCTGCGTTTGGATCCATCTCTGGCTCCACCGTGGCCACCACCGCCACGATTGCCCAAGTGGCTTATCCAGAGATGCGCCGCATCAACTACTCGGGCCGCCTTGCCACCGCAGCGCTGGCCACGGGTGGCACGATGGGGGTATTGCTGCCGCCGTCGGTCACGTTGATGGTCTACGCCATCTTGACCGAGCAGAACATCACCAAGATGTTCTTGGCCGCCTACATCCCCGCGTTGATCGCGGCTGTGGGCTACCTGATCGCCATTGCGGTGATCGTTCGCATCCACCCTGACCAAGCGCCTCAAGCCAAAGCAGCAACCGGCAGCGAATTGCTCTCGACCGCGTTGAATGTGTGGCCGATTGCAGCCATCTTCTTGGTGGTGTTCGGTGGCATTTACGGCGGCGTGTTTACCGCCACCGAAGGTGCGGCCATTGGCAACGTGTTGACCTTTGCCATCACCTTGCTGCGTCGCGAAATGACATTTGACAAACTGGTGGCGTCTATTCGCACCACCGCGCAGACCAGCGGCATGATCTTTTTGATCTTCATTGGTGCCGACATGATCAACGCCTCACTCGCCTTGTCACAGCTGCCTGCACAGTTGGCCGACATGGTGGGCCACTTGCAAATCTCACCGCTGGTGGTGATGGGCGGCATCATGATTTTTTACATCATCTTGGGCTGCGTGATGGACGAGATGTCCATGATTTTGTTGACCGTCCCCACCTTGTTTCCTGTCATTTTGGGCATGGACTTCTTCGGGTTGAACCCCTCTGACAAAGCCCTGTGGTTTGGTATCCTCATCCTCACCGTGTGTGAGATTGGCATGATCTTTCCGCCAGTGGGCTTGAACGTGTACATCATGAATGGTTTGGCCAAAGATGTGCCGATGGTCGAAACCTACAAAGGTGTTGTGCCCTTCCTTATCACCGACGGCATTCGTTTGGCGTTGCTGATTGCGTTCCCCGCCATCTCGTTGTGGCTGGTGCACGCGCTGACCTAAGTTTTTTTATAACCGGAGACAAAAATGAAGACTCGTTTTCTCAAAGTTGCTGCCGCTGCTGCGTTGACCGTTGCAGTGTTGAGCCCAGCAGCCATGGCCCAAGAAGTGACACTCAAAGTGCACCACTTTTTGCCCGCCTCATCATTTGCACAAACCTTGTTCATTCAACCTTGGTGCGACCGCATCGCCAAAGAGTCGAACAACAAAATGAAGTGCCAGATTTACCCATCCATGCAATTGGGTGGCTCGCCCCCTCAGTTGTTTGAACAAGCGCGCGACGGCGTGGCCGACGTGATTTGGACTTTGCCTGGCTACACGGCTGGCCGCTTCCCATCCATCGAAGTGTTTGAATTGCCCTTCATGATGCAAAGCCCAGAAGCCACCAGCAAAGCGCTGTGGGACTACGTGGATCAATACGCCAAAGCCGAGTTCAAAGACGTCAAGCCTTTGGCCTTCCACGTGCACGGTGACGGTGTGTTTCACATGACCAACAAGCCCATCCGCACAGCGGCTGACTTGAAAGGCTTGAAGCTACGCGCCCCCACGCGCACCACCAACAAGTTCATCGCTTTGTTGGGCGGCACACCCGTGAGCATGCCTGTGCCACAAGTGGGCGACGCTTTGTCTAAAGGCGTGATCGACGGTGCTGTGGTGCCTTACGAAGTGGTGCCCGCCGTGAAGATTCAAGAGTTGGTGAAATTCCACTCTGAAACCGACCCTGCTGAGCCAGCTTTCTACACCGCCACATTCGTGTTCGCGATGAACCAAGCCAAGTACGACTCACTCTCACCTGAGCTGAAGAAGGTCATCGATCACAACAGCGGTCAAGCTTTGTCGGGCATGGCCGGCAAGGCCTTCTTGCAAGCTGACGTGGAAGGCAAGAAAACCACCACCAAAAACACAGTCAACGTGATTCCAAAAGCTGAGTTGGAAAACTGGAAAAAGATTGGTCAACCTTTGACCGACGACTGGGTGGCTGACATGAACAGCAAAGGCAAAAACGGCAAACAAATGCTAGACGGTGCCAAGGCTTTGATTGCCAAGCACGCTGCTGGCAAGTAAGCCACAAAGAGACAAGCAAGAAGAAACCCTTCTTGCTCTGCGCTAAACGCCTGATGATTTTTCATCAGGCGTTTTTTTATGCGCTGAAATCTTCGGTATCCACCTCAGAGGCATTGACTGCGTTGTAGCGCGAGCCTTGGACAGTCTGCTGGTTGATGAGCGCTTCTAAGCGTTGCATCTGCTCCGATGACAGCACCACATCGACAGCAGCCATGTTGTCTTCGAGGTGGCGAATGTTTTGCGTGCCAGGAATTGGTATGAGCTTGCTGTCTTTGTGCAGCAACCAAGCCAACGCCAATTGCGCGGGCGTGCAGTCCGCTTCGCGCGCGATGGCTTGGTACGCATCAAGCAACGGCAGGTTCGCGGCATACAGGTCTGCGCCAAAACGCGGCATGGCACGGCGAATGTCGTTGGCAGCCAAAGTGCCCACATCGCGCAAATCACCACACAAGAAACCACGTGCCACAGGGCTGAAGGCCACAAAGGTGGCACCCAATTCTTCGCAAGTTTTGAGCACCGCGATTTCAGGGTTGCGTGTCCACAGCGAGTATTCGGTTTGCACGGCTGCAATCGGGTGCACCGCATGTGCTTTGCGCAACGTGGTAGCCGAGACTTCGCTCAGACCAATCTCTCGAATCTTGCCTGCGCGCACGAGGTCGCTCAGGGCGCCCACGCTGTCTTCGATGGGCACTTGTTTGTCCCAGCGGTGCAAATAGTAAAGGTCGATCACATCGGTGCCCAAACGCGACAAGCTGTCTTCACAGTTCTTGCGCAGCGTTTCGGGGCGGCCATCAATCACGCGCTTCACGCCATCGGGAAACGACACGCCTGCCATGCCCCCTTTGCTGCACAAGGTGATTTCGCTGCGGTGCGCTTTGAGCGCCTTGCCCACCAACAGCTCGTTGGTGCCAAAGCCATACAAAGCTGCCGTGTCAAACATCGTGACGCCTATGTCTAGGGCACGGTGAATGAGTGCCTCACCCACTTCGGGGGCAGGCGGTGCGCCGTAGGCGTGGCTGAGGTTCATGCAGCCTAGGCCAATGGCTGAAACGGTGTAAGGGCCGAGTTGACGTTGTTTCATAGGGGAGCGTGTGTGCGGGTCCAAGCAGGTAATGGGGCTGAGCGGTGCAGCACGTTGTCGTGCAGCCATGTGGCGCTCTTGCGCGCGCGCTCGGCCACGGTGGCCAAGGGCAATTGTTGGTAGTCGTCGTTGAACACTTCAAAGCTGTAGTCGCCACGATAGCCAATGCGGTCAAGGCGCAGCACCAAGTCGGCCAAAGCCTCGCTGTGCACGCCCTCGCCCGGGAACACACGGAAGGTGCGAGCAGTGGTCATGCGGTCTTCAAACGTGGGGGTTTCGTGCCACATGAAGTCAGACAGTTGCACCAAGAAAATTTTGTCTGGGTCGAGGTCTTCAATCGCATCCAATGGCGTGTTGGCCGCAAAGATGTGGAAGGAGTCGATGCCGATACCGAGGTTGGGGCAATCAGCGCGGCACACCACATCCCAAGACGTGGTGAACTCATTGACCGTGCGGCCCCATGACAAACCTTCGTAGGCCACTTTGATGCCCAAAGGCAAGGCCATCATGGCGAGCTTTTTCAAATCGCGGGCAATGTGGTCCAAGTCATCGGTCGCGTGGCGTGAGGTGGACGAGCACGCCAGCAACACTTTGCTGCCTGTGGCCGCGCACATCTCAAGCATCGACTTGGCGATGTCCACTTTGTAGCCATGCAAATGGCCAGACAAACCTTCAAAGTCGCGCAGCACCTGAAAGCCCGTGGGGCGCAAGCCGCTGGCCTGCACCGCGGCCACGGCTGCGGGTACACCCCCTGGATGCGTGACCAAGTCACGCGCCATGAGCATGACTTGTGAAAAGCCAGCCTCTTTCATCGCCGACAGCTTGGCTTCTAAAGAGCCCGCCATCGTGATGGTGTCCATACCGAAACCATCGAGCAAGTTCATGGCGTGCTCCTTCATTGGTCTTTGTGAACCAGCTCAAACGACACCGAGCCCAAGGCACTGCGTGTGAGCGCACCTCGGTCTTCTGGGTGCAACTGGGTGGACTCGACAAACGCCACGCCACGGGCTTTGAGTGCGGTCACTGCCGCGCCCACATCGACCGCGCCCAAACCAATGCGTTGCAAGCACTCGGGCGATTCATCGGTGTCCATCCATGGATCGGGCTCGATGAGTTGCCACAAGAAGTTACCGCAAGGGCTCTTCATCAACTTGCCTTTGGGCAAGATGCCAAAGCGCTGTTCGTCGGGCACAAAGCTGAAATCAAACATGTGTTCAAAGTAAGCCAACCAGTCCGCACTGCGGCCTGCACCGATGTACTGAACCACACCAAAGTAGCTCATGCCAGCCGTGGCTTCTGGGTGTTGGTCGACGGTGGGAATGGGTTTGAAGTCGATGTCGTAAATCGAGAACTCTTGCCAGCGATCCACAAAGTAAAAACGGCTGCCGCCTGGGCCATGAATGGCGGGGATGTGCAGCTCCATCGCTTGCGCTTGGCTGGTCACATTCCATGCGCCCAACTCCATGCAGCGGGTGTGCGCTTGCAGCGCGTCGCGCACGCGAAAGGCCACCGCAGAGATCACAGGCTGACCATCGGTGGTGGCGCTCACACGGGCGTCATCGGGGCTGGCGTTGACGATCAAGTTCATGCCGCCTTGGCGGTACAAGGTGACCTCACGCGAGCGGTGGCGAGCCACGGGACGAAAGCCCATGTTCTCTAACACTTGGCCCAGCGCCTGAGGGCGACTGGTGGCGTATTCGATGAACTCAATGCCAGCCAAGCCCAAACGGTTGGGGCTCTCGGGCACGGACTCGCGGTGTGAATCACGGTGAGTAGTTGGCAAGGTCATCGAATACTCCAAGAAAAATTAAGCGCTAAAACTCAATAACTCAACTGCGCCACATCGCGCAGCACGTCTGCGGTGGTGGTGGGCAAACCAAAATATTCCAAGTAGGCAGGAATTTGTTCAAACAACATGTCTGAGCCCACTTGCACGCGGCAGCCGCGGTTTTTGGCGGCTTGCAAGAACGCGGTCATTTCGGTTTTCATCACCACCTCGCCCACAAAAGCATCAGGCGAAATACGAGACACATCCATCGGCAAGGCATCGCCTTCGTTCATGCCCATGGGCGTGGCATTGACCACCAGATCGTGGTCTGCAGGATCGTTCGAGCCCGTGCGCACATCGATGTGCGAGTAGTATTGTTTCAGGCGTTGGCCCAAGGCTTCGGCGGAGGCGGTGTTCACATCAAACAGACTGATGGCTGCAATGCCGGCACCGGCCAGAGACGCCGCAATGGCACAACCTACGCCGCCCGAGCCGACCACCAACACGCGTTTGCCGGTCAAATCGAACCCCTTGCGCTGCACACCGCGCACAAAGCCAGCGCCATCAAACATGTCGCCAACCAAACGGCCATCAGCCAATTTTTTCACGGCGTTGCAAGCACCGGCCACGCGTACGGTGGCGGTCACTTCGTCGAGCAAGCCCACGGTCACCACCTTGTGTGGCATGGTGATGAGCGCACCGCAAATATTGGTGAGGCTAAACACCGATTTCAAGAACACGGGATAGTCGGGCGTTTGGCAACCCATAGGCACCACAACCGCATTGATGCCCGCACTGGCGAAGTACGGGTTGTAAATCATGGGCGACTTGAAGGTGTGTGTGGGAAACCCAATGTGCGCAATCAGTTGCGTGTTGCCGTTGATGGAAATGCCGTGCTTGCTCATCTTTATTTGGCCGATTGAACAGCAGACACCGCTGCACGCAAGGCCAACAAATAACTGTCAGCGCCAAAGCCACAAATCTGACCGTTCACGATTTCAGCGAACACGGACTTGTGACGGAATTCTTCACGCGCATGGATGTTGGACATGTGCAACTCGACCACAGGGCAAGTGAGCACTGCCAAAGCATCGCGAATGGCGTAGCTGTAATGGGTCCAAGCGCCGGCATTGATCAGCACGGCGTCGACCTTGTCAAAGTAGGCTTGATGAATGCGCTCGCACATGTCACCCTCATGGTTGGTCTGATAGCACTCAAGCTCAGCACCCAGCTCTTTGCCCAGCGTGTGCAAATTGGCATTGATCTCATCGAGCGTGATGGTGCCGTATTGTTGAGGGTCGCGTTTGCCAAACATGTTGTGGTTCACGCCGTGCAGCATCAAGACTTTCATATCTACCTTTAACAATTTTTGTTTCGTCAAAAACAATGCTTCGCCGCACACGCGGCGAAGCATGACTCACCTATTACCTGGCTTTCTTCGCAGGGGCTGAACGCGCCTTCTCGATTTCAGCTTGCAGCTCTTTGACCAAGTCTTGGCCCACCACCACGCCGTACTTGGCGGTGACAGGACGCATCTTGTCGCGCAAGATCGACATTTCAGAATCGGACAACTGGGTCACTTGCATGCCGTTCTTCTTCAAGTTGGCCAACAAGCTGGCTTCCAAAGCACGCGCTGTTTCGCGTTGAAATTTGGCAGACTCAATGGCCGCATCAGCCACGATTTTTTTCTCAGCCGCGCTCAAGGCGTCCCAAAACTTTTTGCTGATCACCACAGATTGTGGGTTGTATTGGTGACCCGTCAATGTCAGGTTCTTTTGCACTTCATACAACTTGGCACTATTGATGGTGGGGATGGGGTTTTCTTGACCGTCCACGGCACCTTGTTCCAAAGCTGCATACAGCTCTGGGAAAGGCAGTGGCGTTGGGTTGGCACCCAAGGCCTTCACCCAATCCACGTTGATGGGGTTAGGAATCACACGCAACTTCAGGCCTTCGATGTCAGACACTTTGTTGATGGGACGCTTGCCGTTGGTGAGGTGGCGAAAGCCCAACTCGTAGTAAGCCAAACCGATCAAACCTTTTTCTTCCAACTTGGCGTGCATCTTCTTGCCGAATGGACCATCGACCACAGCATCAGCTTCTTTGGTGCTGGCGAACATGAAGGGGAAATCGAACACACCGAAGTCTTTGACTTGGCTGGCGAAGATGCCAGAGTTCATGGAAGCCATTTCGAGTGAGCCGCCTTGAATGGCAGACACGTTGGCTTGGTCGCTGCCCAAAGTGCCACCGGGGAAGATGTTGACTTTGAGTTTGCCGCCCGAGTTTTTCTCGACGATGTCTTTGAATTTCTCCATGCCTTGCACGATGGGGTGACCGGCATTGTTCTGGTTGGCGAACTTGATGGTTTTGACTTGTGCCGAAGCGATGCCCATGGCGGCCATGGCCACAGTCGCGATCACAGTCTTGATAAAGATACGTTTCATGTCAGTGTCTCCTGATGAACTTTTGCGGTCGTACGCCCAATGAAGGTTCCACTGTCTGGCGTACCCGAACAGACAGCAGAAAAGAAACTTAATATAACCAGCGTGCAGGCACCATCACGATGGCGGGGAACAACACCATCAAGAACATGACAACGAACTGCACCGCCATAAAGGGCAACACCCCACGCGTCACATCGTCCATGCGCATGCGGCCCACGCCCGCCACCACATTGAGCACGGTGCCCACAGGCGGGGTGATCAAACCAATCGAGTTGTTGATGATGAACAGCACTCCGAAGTACACAGGGTCAATGCCAGCGGCTTTGACAATGGGCATCAATACAGGCGTCAAAATCAGAATGGTTGGCGTCATGTCCATGGCGGTTCCCACCACCATGCACAGCACCATGATGGCTGCCATCAACAGGGTGGGGTTGCCCAACAATGGTTCGAGCAAGCTCACCACTTGCGCTGGCAAGTTGGCCACCGTGATCAACCAAGCAGACACCATGGCCGCTGCCACCAAGAACATGATGACTGACGTGGTTTTGGCCGCGGTACGGAACACGTCAAACAACTGCTGCCAGGTGAGTTCGCGGTAAATCACACCTGCCACAAACAACGCGTACACCGCAGCCACCACAGCAGCCTCGGTTGGGGTGAACACGCCCATGCGAAGGCCCACCAAAATGATCAACGGCAACATCAGGGCCCAGCCAGCACTTCGCATGGCGGCAAACACCTCGGCGCTGGTCTTGCGTGCAGGCGGCGTCAAATCTTCTTTGCGCGTGCACCACCACCATGTGGCCCACAAACCTGCAGCCAGCACGATGCCAGGAAAAATACCAGCCAAGAACAACTTGCTGATCGACACGTTGGCAGCCACACCAAAAATCACAAAACCAATCGACGGCGGAATGATCGGGCCAATTACGCCGCAAGCGGCAATCAAGCCACCGCTGCGTGCCTTGTCGTGGCCAGCTTTGACCATCATGGGCAACAACAAAGCCGTCAACGCCGCAGCATCTGCCACCGCCGAGCCAGACAGGGCCGACAACAAACAAGCTGCCACGATGGTCACATAACCCAAGCCACCACGAATGTGACCGACCAGCGCCATGGCAAAGTCAACGATGCGGCGTGACAAGCCACCCGTGTTCATGACCTCCCCGGCCAACATGAAAAACGGCACGGCCAGCAGCGGAAAGCTGTTGGAGCCTTCGATCACGTTTTGCGCCAAGATTTGCGCATCAAACATGTCCATGTGCCACATCAATGCGGAGCCACACAGCAACAAAGAAAAAGCGATCGGCACACCCAGCGCCATGGCGGCGAGCAAAGAGCCCAAAAATACAGCGATTGTCATGATGGAATTCCTTGGGATTTACTTGAGAGGTGCGGGAACGTCGACGGGTTCTTCTTCAGACTCACGAATACCAATCAACTCACTGTCTGCCAACTCACCGCGCATCAAACGCAACAGGTGGTCCACCAATATCAAAGCGCCCGACACAGCCAGCACCATGCCGCAGGCGTAAAAAATGCCCATCGAGGCTTCCATCACCGCACTGGTCGAATCCCAGTTGATGATGGTTTGGTCCAGCGAGCCTTTGAACAACAACCAGCAAATGAACAGCATCAAGAGGTGGCCGATGACCAAAAAGTATTTTTGCCAGCGCACCGACAACTTAGACACGATGGTGTCAGAGCCCAAATGAGCGCCTTCTTTCATGGCCACGATCGCACCCAAAAAGGTCACCCACACAAATAACCAACGCGAAAGTTCCTCAGACAAGGTGATGCCAGAGTTAAAGGCATATCGCATCACCACGTTGCCGAAAACCAAAACCACCATCACAGCAAGTGCAAGAGCCATCAGGATTTCTAGAAACCGGCAGTAACGATCGAGTAAACGATTAAGCATTGGAAAAATCCTTGAAAAATATGGGCTGTAACAAAATGTACAAAACAGTTACTTTGTGACACCCTAGTGAAAACCCTTATTTAAATACGGCATAGCCAACTACCTGCTATGCCAAATTCGAATAACTTACAAACCGCAACACCATCTCCACCACGCTTTGGCGTCGTGCGGCCAGGGCCTTCGCAGTTTGGCTGTCACGCTTAAAAATCAGATCAAAGGTGTAACGGTTTGACACATTGAAAAACGTGAGCGCTGAAATAGACGCATGGATGTCGATGGGGTCTAGCCCCTTGCGAAACACACCGGCCTTCACACCGCGCTTGTACAAAGCTTCGATGGATTGAATGGCAGACACGTTCAGCTCTTGAATCAGTTTGCTTTGTGCCAAAAAACTTCCGCGTTGGATGTTCTCGGACATCACCAAGCGAATGAAGTCTTGGTTGCTGTGGTGGTGGTCAAAGGTAAAGCCCACAAGCGCCTTGAGTGCCTCAATCGGCGACAAGTCGGCCAAGTGCAGCTCAGCCTCGGTGGCACGGATACGGCGATACGCGTCTTCTAGGACGGCCAGGTACAAGCCCTCTTTGCTGCCGTAGTAGTAATAGATCATGCGCTTGCTGGTGTGCGTAGCATCGGCGATGGCGTCTATGCGCCCGCCTGCCAAACCCTTGGCAGCGAACTCTGCCGTCGCCACAGCGATGATGCCCGCCATCGTCCGCTCGGGATCGTTGGTGCGTTTGGGCGCCTTGCGTGCAGAATGTACTGTTTCGTTCATTCTGAAAGTATAGAACGCGAAACGCCAGTACCTGTCTCCAGAAGAACCCTAGTGCGCCCTCATGCGCCTCAAGAGCGCGTAAGGTTAAACAGTGACGGCTGCCGTGGTGGTGTGTGCGCCACCCAAGAACAAACGCTCCATTTGTGGGTCGGCCAAAATTTCAGCGGCTGATTTGTACAGCACCAAACGGCCAGACTCCAACGCAATCGCGTTGTCTGAATACTTGAGCGCACTCTTCACGTTTTGCTCCACCATCAGCACCGTGGTACCTTGGTCAGCTAACCTGCGCAAGAGCTTGAACACGTCTTGCACCACCATGGGTGACAAACCAATGGAAGGCTCGTCAATCAACAAGACCTTGGGGCGCAGCAACAAAGCGCGACCAATTTCGAGCTGCTTTTGTTCACCACCGGACAGCGATGACGCCAATGAGTTCATGCGTTCTTTCACGCGTGGGAAAAACTCCAGCACTTCAGGAATGCGCTCATGGGTTGTCTTCATGCCCAAAGTGATACCGCCAAGCTCTAGGTTTTCATACACCGAGAGTTGGCCAAACAAATTGCGACCCTGAGGCACGAAGGCGATACCGCGTGCGAGCAAATCTTTTTGAGTGGCGCCGGTGATGTCGTCGCCGTTCAAAAAAACTTTGCCTTGGCGCGGGGTGAGTAAACCAAACAAGGTTTTGAGCACGGTTGATTTACCAGCACCGTTGGGGCCAATCAACAAGGTGATGGAACCCTTCGGTACAGTGAACGAGAGGTTGTTCAAGATCATGAAATCTTTGTAACCCGCCACGACATCGTCAAACGCGATGCACGGTGTTGTGTTGTTGTGTGTGGTCATGATCAGTTCCCCAAGTAAGCGTCGAGCACTTGTTTGTTGGCGCGAATCTCCGCAGGTGTACCAATGGCCAACACTTTGCCTTCGACCATCACCATGATGCGGTGGCACAAGTCCATCACAAAGTCCATGTTGTGCTCAATCACCACAAAACTGCTGGCCTTGCCGTCTGCTCTTTGGGTTTTGTTCAAGTCTTTCAGCAAGGTGCTGATGCCTCCCACCAGCGCTGGGTTCACACCTGCACAGGGCTCGTCGAGCAGCACCAAGTCTGGCTCGCTCATGAAGGCCATGGCAATGTCGACCAGCTTTTGTTGGCCGTAACTCAACTCGCCCGCTTTTTTATCGGCCACATGTCGGATATGAAACTGGTCAATCAAAGCATCAGCTTTGGCGCCCAAGTTGGAGTCGGTGGGTGCAAACATGCGACTGAACATGGTGCCTTGGTGCTCTTGCGCAGCCACGATCAAGTTGTCGCGCACCGTCATCTTGCCAAACACCTGCAGGGTTTGGAAGGTGCGGCCTACGCCGCGTCGGTTGAGCTCTAAGGGGCCTAACTTAGTCACGTCTTGGCCATTGAGTTCAATCTTGCCGGTGTCCGGTGTGATCTGCCCCAACATGCTGTTGAACAAGGTGGTCTTGCCCGAACCGTTGGGGCCAATGACGCCAAAGATTTCGCCAGGGCGCACTTCGAAAGACACACCACCCACCGCTTGAATCGCGCCATAGGCTTTCTTCAAGTCGGTGACTTTGAGAACGGGTTGAATGGTTGAATGCGTCATGCCTTCACTCCTGATTGACCTGCCGCTGCACGTGCTGCTGAGGCCTCACGCGACAGACGTTTCGCCCGAATGCGGTCTGGAATGCTCAGCAGACCATCAGGCAGCCAAATCATCAACATCACCACAGCCGTACCGAACACAAACAAATACCAAGCCTGCGCAAAGCGCAGCCACTCGGGCAAGATCACACCCACCGCAGCACCAAGCAAGGGACCCAAGAAATAGCCAGGGCCTCCCACCACGACCATGAGGTACATCATGATGGAGGCTTCAACCGTGAACGGTGCAGGGTCGATGAACTGCACCATCGAGCCAAACAAACCACCGGCAATGCCTGCATAAGCTGCGCCAATGGCAAAGCTCAACAAGGTGTACCCACGGATGTCCACGCCCAAGCTCTCCGCACGGATGGGATTGTCACGCAACGCGGTGAAAGCTTTGCCCCAAGGCGAGTTGAGCAAGCCCCACAAGAGCAGGCCCAGCACCACAGTAAAAGCCAACACCAAGTAGTAGTAAGCCAAGTTGCCGTCAAAGCTGATGCCGAAGGCTTCTGGACGGGCAATGTTATTGATACCAAACGTGCCGCCTGTGAGCCACTCTTCGTTGCGCATCACCAACCACACGGCGGTGTTGAAGCCCAACGTGGCAAACGCCAAGTAAATGGTTTGCACGCGCAGCGCAGGAAAGCCCAAGGCCAAGCCCACCACAAAACAGCCCAGTGCAGCGAGGGGCATGCCGAGCCAAAAGCTGTAGCCTGCTTGCATCATCACGGCCACGGTGTAGGCGCCAATGCCAAAGAACGCCGCATGGCCGAGTGACTTTTGACCGGCGTAACCAATGGTGAGGTTCAAGCCCATGGTGGCGATCACATAGATCAACCAGTAGGTGAACAAATAAATGCCATGATTCTTGAGCAAGGTGGGCACAAAAATACAGGCCAACAGCCCCAAGAGGCCAGCAAGGATGGCGAGCTTCTTCATACTTTGCGCTCCACTTTTTTACCCAACAAGCCTTGCGGCTTGAACAAAATCACGACCATGAAAATGACCAGCGCTACCGCGTCTTTGTATGCGGGCGAAATGTAGGCTGCAGCCAAGTTTTCGCACACGCCCACGATCACACCGCCCAACAAAGCGCCACGTGAGTTGTTGAATCCACCAATGATGGCTGCGAAGAACGCCTTGTTACCTAGCGAGGCGCCCATGTCGAACTTGGCCAAATACGTGGACGTCACCAACACCGCTGCGGCTGCTGCCAACAGCGCGTTGATAGCGAAGGTATAAAAAATCATGCGCGGCACGTTGATGCCCAACACCGATGCACTCTCGGTGTTTTGTGCCACCGCTTGCATGGCTCGACCCGTGACGGTCTTGGCCAAAAAAGCTTGCGTCACCAACACCAAGGCAATGGCGAAGACAAAGGTGCCAATGTCGGTGGCAGAAATCGTCACACCGGCAATGTTGTACACCTCGTCTGGAAACAAATTGGGAAACGGATGTGGTTCAGCGCTGTAGCCGGCACGCACGAAATTGCGCATGGCGATAGACAAACCAATGGTGGCCACCACGATAGGCATCATGCCGAACTTGAACAGGGGGTCGACCACGCCGCGCTTGAACAACCAGCCCAAGACAAAGACCGACACCACACAACTCGCGACAAAGCTCAACACCAGCGGAAAGCCCGCAGCCAAAAAGCCCAGCATCATGAACGCCGGCAGCATCACAAACTCGCCTTGCGCAAAGTTGATGGTGCCCGAAGCTTGCCAAAGCAGGGTAAAGCCCAAAGCCGCCAGTGCATAAATGCTGCCGGTGGCGAGGCCACTGAAAAAGAGTTGTAGAAAGTCGGTCATGTGAATTCGCTTAGAAAAAGAAAAGCACGCCCGAAGGCGTGCTCGGAACCTCAAATTACTTCTTCGCGTTCAAAGCTGGCAAAACAGCGGTCACCACTTGGCGGCCATTTTTAACTTCAATCAAGAAGCTCTCGCGGTCGAGGTCGCCGTTGGCGTCAAAGCTCACATCCATGATCACGCCTGGGTTTTTCTTGGCGCTGATATTGATGCCATGCAGCGCTTGCGCCACGGCTTTGCGGTCAAGCTTGCCCACTTTTTCAATGGCGGCTTTGAGCACGTACACGCCGGTGTAGCCCTTGATGCCGTTGTGGTCAGAAATGCTGCCATAGGCTTGGTAGTACTTGGCTTTGAACTTCAACATTTCTGGGTTCGGTGCATCCACGGTCAAACCGACGTGGGCCATTGCGCCGTTGGCTGCGTCGCCTGCCAACTCAATCACTTTTTGACCAGTCAAGGTTGTCTCGCCAATCACGGGCTTGGTCCAACCTTGCTTCTTCAACTCGCGCAACAAACGTGCGGACTCTTCTTCGTTGGTGTAAGCAAAGATCGCGTCGGCGTTGCTTTGCTTGGCCTTCAACACAGCGGCTGAAAAGTCAACTTGACCTGCGTCCGTTGAAATGTCGGCCACGATTTTGGTTGGGCCATCAGCCAGCAATTTGCTCAGTGTGTCGCGACCACCTTTGCCGAAGTCGTTGTTGACATAAATCACAGCCAATGTTTTGGCTTTGGTGTTGATGAACTTAGCCAGCTTAGGAAATGAGGTGCTTTGACCAAAAGCCGTACGGAACACATAAGGGTTGCCCTGTGCTGTGATGGAAGCAGCTTCACCGCCGGTGAAGTTAGGCACTTCGCCGCGCTTGGATTCAGCCATCGACACCATGATGGAGCCTGAGTAAACAGGGCCAAAAATAGCAAACACGCCATCGTCCACGGCCTTTTGGGTCAAGCCCTTGGCCACGCCAGGGTTGGTTTGTGTGTCAACGGTGTAGCTCTCGATTTTTTTGCCCAAGATGCCGCCGTTCTCGTTGATCTCTTTGACAGCCAACTCCACGCCGTTTTTAAACACCGTACCGGCTGTCGTGCCAGGACCGGAGAGCTCAACGATGTTGGCAATCTTCACGGTTTGCTGGGCGTGTGCCATGCCAGCCAAAGCAAAAATGGCAGCCGCTGCAACAGCTTTCAGGGTGGAACGTTTATTCATGGATGTCTCCTCTTTGGGGGTTGAAATTGAGCCTTTGTTGGATGGCTCGGGGTGATGAAACCGGCGGCACACCGTCCAAAGGAATTGGACGTGTGAAATTTAATTGCAAAATTGGAAACTGTCGGGTAAAAAAGCCCAGTTTGCGCGATTAATGAACTATTTTGTGCGATTATCGAACGCATCACGGGTTTCCCCCTGCACACCTTATGAACACGCTTTCGACGCATTCCACAGACATAGACAAGAAGGACTGGATCGCAGGTCTGGACAAAGGCCTCGCCATGCTGCAGACCTTTGACGAACACAACCCGCGGCTGACCGCCACACAAGCTGGCCAACGCTGTGGGCTGACACGAACTGCTGCGCGTCGCTACTTGTTGACGCTTTTGCATTTGGGGTTTGTCGCTAGCGACGGCAAGCTGTTTTGGCTCACGCCCAAAGTCATGCGATTGGGCCAGTCGTATTTGGAATCGGCGCGCTTGCCGCGCATCGTGCAGCCCTCGTTGCAACGTTTGGCCATGGGCACACAAGAAATTTCGTTTGTCGCCGTTCTTGACGGTTATGACTTGGTCTACATCGCGCGGAACGGGCAAAACCGCAGCATGAACACCAGCTTTGCACTGGGTGCGCGCGTGCCTTGTCACCTCACCAGCGCGGGCGTGTTGTTGCTGGCTTTGTTGGGCGAGGAAGTGTCGAATGCGTGGTTGGCAAACCATGAACTCAAAGCCTTTACGTCGCACACCATCACCGATCCCAAACGCATGCGCACCGAGCTGGCCCGCATCCGTGCCCAAGATTGGGCGATGTCCGAGCAGCAGCTCGACTTGGCTTACCGCGGCGTGGCGGTGCCCTTGCGGGACCACAAAGGCAATGTGCAAGGCGCTTTGACGGTGAGCATGCCCATTCAGCATGAGACCTCCAAGGAGGCTGTCAACCGCGTATTGCCAGTGCTGCGTGAAGTGGCTCAGAGCCTGCGCCCGTTGATTTGACGTTGCGGTTTTGGTGGTGACCGAGTTGGACTGCCTGCACGCACAGCAGCTCCTCTTCGCTTTGCTCAGAATGTCGCTTGCTGCGCGCGCAGGCAGCCCAACTTGGCGACTATGGTGAACGTGGCGTACAGATTCAGGCACCGCCTAAAACTTTCTTTGTTGCGTTGAGACATAGCTCGGACCATGCTTTGTCGCCGATGGGTTTCGAGCGTTCTAGGTTCACAATTTCTACACTCACGGGCAGCTCTTGCGGCAAGGTCTGAAACAAACCGGTCACGTCAATGTTGCCTTCACCAGGCAACAAGCGTTCTTGTCTTGCGGTGTGAATCAACTCTTCAGTTGTGAAGTTGAACCCTGATTGCGCATCGCACATCTGCGCGTAGTGCAACAACTCACGCGGGATGGCAGCGATGTCTTGCAAGGTCGTGTGGGAACGACCAAAGTGCAAGGCATCCACCAAGATGCCTGCGTTGCTGGGTCGACCTGCTAAGTCAATCACACGCAGGGCGGACTTGGCATCTTTCACAGCAGTCCAGGGCATGAATTCCAAATCAGCAGTCAAACCATAGGGGCGCATGGCATCGCACAGGCGTGCGTAGTTGTCAGCCAATCGCGATTCATTTGTGTCGTCTGCCGCAATGAGTACAGCTTTGGCCCCCAAGATTTGGCCGATGTCCATCAACGCGGCATGGTCAGCTAGGTTGAACTGTTCACCGATGCGGATGATTTCTAAATCGTACACACCCACGCCTGTGTCGCGCATCAGCGCTTGGGTTTCGCGCAACACGGCGGCGTCACCAATCAGCGTTTGAAACGGTGCGCCTGGGCCATTGGGTTGCACACGCAAGCCCACATAGGCATAACCCAGATCGGCCGCAATGCGAACAGCTTGCGGCACGGTGGAGGCGTTGGCTGTGAGGTACGCAAGCGAGTAGGTGCGCATGGTGTGCAGGCTTAAGGTATTTACTTGAGTGGCGACACAGCTGTGGGCATACCGATGGTGGACACCATGTTGGTGGTTAAGTTGGCAGGGCCGCCTTTGGGTGGCCAAATGCCTTGGGCCACGGCATCGGCGCGGGCTTTGCTGCGCGCATCGAGTGAGGGGTAAGCCCAAATATTGGTAAAGCGCAGCGGGCCATCCAAAGCCACCATGGCCACCACGCAAGGCGAGATTTTGTCGCGGGCAGGAATGGCTTGTTCCCACAAATCAATCGTGGGTTGCACACCACCGGGTTTGATGCCGTAGGTGCGAATTTCATACACGGGACCATGGATGCCGCTCTCAGCGCTGGGGCGCACGGGCTTCATCCAAGGGAAGCCTTGGTAGCTGTGTTGCTCCAAGCTTTGGAAAATTTCGCCACAACCAAAGGGGCTGGCGTTGTGTTGTGTGCGGTTGCGCTCCGCTTGCAAGGTGGCCAGGTCGTCAAAGCCACGTAACACAATCATTTGGTTGAGGACACCAATGTCGGTGAACCAGCAGCCCAGCAATTCACCTTGGCCTTGCGCAGCAAAGGTTTGCACGTTGGCAGCAGCTTGAGCGGCAGTGCCGAAAGGCAGAGTCATGGTGGCGAGTTCGTAATACATAGGGGATGTCCTTTTCAAAAATGGATGTTCGGAAGAAGCAAAGTCTGGTGACAAGCGTGCCGCGTGGTGCGCCGCCAGATAACCAAAGGTCATGGCAGGGCCAAGGGTGATGCCGCCGCTCGGGTAGTTACCACCCATCACGCTGGAGAGATCGTTACCACCGGCATACAAACCGTCTATCGCTTGGCCTTTTGCATCTAGCACTTGTGCGTGTTCGTTGCATCGCAAACCAGCAAACGTGCCCAAGCTGCCCGCCACGATGCGAACGGCATAAAACGGCCCGTCTTGAATAGGTGCCATGTTCGGGTTGCGCCACGCATGAGTGGGGTCGCCTTGCATGCGGTTGTAGGCGGTTTGACCTTTGGCAAATTCACCGTCGTAGCCAATGTCGGCTTGGGTGTTGTAACGGGCCACTGTGTTTTGCAAAGCAATCGCGTCAATGCCACAAGCTTGCGCCAACTCAGCCAAAGTGTTGCCACGTTTCAAATAACCACTGGCCAACATGCCGTGCATGGGTACGGGTGCAGGCTTGACCGCGCCAAGCCCCCAACGACGGATGAAGCGGTGGTCTACCACCAGCCACGCTTGCACAGGCTCCGCTTGGGGCAAGGCTTGAATCAAACCTTGCATGAAATCGTGGTACGAGTCAGCCTCGTTCACAAAGCGTTTGCCAAAACGTGTGACAGCAATCAAGCCCGGCTTACCGCGCTCAATCAAGTGTGGAAAGTGCGCGATGGTTCCATCGCTTCGCGGCACCAAGGAAATGGGCGCCATCGCTGCCGCATGCTTCAAATCAGTCGCCACCACAGCGCCTACAGATTCACCCAAGCGCAGGCCATCGCCCGTGTTGCCACGCGCAGCGGCTGAAAAATGTTGCTGGCCTGTCGGGTCGTGTGGCAGCAGTTGGCTCTTGCGCTTGGGGTCGTGCGGAAAGCCTCCGGTGGCCAACATCACACCACGCTTGGCGCGAATGGTTTGCTCTGCACCGTTGTGCATGACAACTGCACCGCGTACTTTGCCATCTTCAGTGACCAATCGCACTGCAGGGCAGTTCACACGAATGTCTACCCCTGCATCGAAGGCAGACTTCGCCAAACCCGCCACTAGGGCATTGCCGTTGACCAACTGCATGCCTCGGCCATGAATGGCTAAGTCGAGGAGATGACGCGTGACACGATGGGCCACATGAAAGAACGAACGCCATGAACGCAAAGCATTGAAAAAATGCCGAATATCCGCACCCGAGGAAATGCCCATCCCCAAGAAAGTCATTTCATTCAAGGGCGTTTTGAGTTGCTTCACATGCCGGCCTAACAAGCGGCCGTTGAATGGTGCTGCCCCGACAGAGCGGCCACCCAATGCAGCATCTTCTGTGCGGCCATGAAAGTCGGGAATGGCATTACCGTCAATGAACTGCAAAGCGGTGTGCTCTTGGAAGAAGCGCACCATGCGCGGACCATGCGTGAGGAAGGTGCGCGCTCGCGCTTCATCAAACTGCGCTCCAAGTTCGTGGCGCAAATAGGCGAGCGGCTTTTCAATCGGTTCGGTGATGCCCGCTTGAATGGCGAAGGAGTTGCGCGGAATCCACATCCACCCTCCCGACCATGCCGTGGTTCCACCATAGTGCGGATCTTTCTCCACCACGATAACTTTGAGGCGAAGGTGCGCAGCCGTCACAGCGGTGGACAGTGCGCCCGCACCTGAACCCACCACGAGTAAATCGCAGTCCCACGGTGTCGAGGCGCTGTGCTGCGTCATGGCTTAGGCTGCGTAAATGGGTTGCAAACGCACATGGCTGGTGCCGCGCGCCAGCATGGGTGATGCGCCACTGGCCGCTACCAACTGCGCAGCGCATGACAACAAATCAGGAGCCAATGCCAACATGCGCTCGCGTGTCAAACGCGAAGAAGGGCCGGCCACACTGATGGTGCCCATGGGCAACTGCCCTGCCAAACCTACGGGTGCTGCAATGGCGTTGAGACCTGCTGTGTAGGTTTCTTCGGTCAGGCTAAAACCTTGTTTGCGCGTGTCTTGCAAGACCTTCAGAAACGCTTTCAAACTCTTGGGCGCATTGGGGCCAAAGTCTTGCGGAGAACCCAAGCCTTGTTGCGACACCAAAGCCAAAGCATCGTCATCCTTCATGGTGGACAACCAAGCCAAGCCAGAAGACGAACAGCTCAATCGAGCGATGCTGCCCATGTCTGGGTCATAGCGCAGGCCTTGGCGTGCGCCTTGGGCGCGAGCCACCCAAGTCAAGCGGTCGCCATCGACCACCGACAAACGCACCAGCTCGCCGGTTTGTTCGGCCAAGCGGTCCAGCAACGGCTGCGCCACATCGATGACACCGGTTTTGCTGAGGTAACTCAAACCCAGCGACACCAGTTTGGTGGTCAACACATATTCGCCCATGTCGCGGGTTTGGCGCACATAGCCAAAGCGCACAAGGTCCGCCAATAGCCGGTGTGCAGCGCTCTTGGGCATGTTGAGCTTGTCGGCCAACACAGCCAGTTCAACACCTTGCCCTTGCTGAGATAAGAGCTCCAAGATGCCCAAAGTTCTTTCGAGTACGCCGCTCATGGTGATGTGTGTGAATGCATAGTGCGTGGCACTTTATCACGAAAAATGAATTTGATTCAAAAGTTGAACCTGATTCCATTTTTAGATAAACTGCGCCACATTCATCCACTCAAAGCCCCATCTCCATGCTTGAAAACTTCAGCGGCGCTACACGTGTTCACGTCATTGTTGGTGACCCCATTGCCCAGGTGAAATCCCCGTTTGGCGTGACACAAGCCTTTGAATCGCATGGCCGCGACGCCATTTGCGTCCCAGCCCACGTGGCCCCCGCTGACTTGACCGACTGGTGGGCGGGCACCAAGCGCGCACGCAACATTGACGGCCTCATCGTCACAGTACCGCACAAATTTGCCTGCACGGCGTTTTGCGACACCTTGTCAGAACGCGCCGAATTTCTAGGCACTGTCAACACCGTGCGTCGCAATGCACAAGGCCAATGGCACGGCGACATGTTTGACGGCTTAGGCTACGTGCGCGCCATGGAAAAAAACGGTTGCGTGTTGAACAACAAACGCGCCCTGCTGGTGGGGGCGGGTGGTGCAGGCTCAGCCATTGCACACAGCTTGGTATTGGCGGGCGTGAGCGAGCTTGCCATTCACGACCCCGACGACCAACGCCGCCAATCACTGATCGACCGCCTCAACAGTTTGAAACTGGGCAAGGTCACCCATCTTGAAAAGTTCACACGTGGCAGCCCCGACCCCGCAGGCTTTGATGTGGCCGTCAACGCCACGCCCATCGGCATGAAAGAAACCGATCCCACACCGATTGACATCACCAAAATTCATGACGACATGTTTGTGGGTTGCGTCATCACTGCGCCCGCCATCACGCCACTCATTGCGGCTGCACGCGCCAAGGGTTGCAAGACCGTGACAGGCGCCGATATGTTTGCGCAAGTGCGTGAGCTGATGGTGCAGTTCTTGTTGGAGGCTTGATGGCTATGCGCGATACCTTGCACCCCTTGTCTCATCGCATCAGCACAGACCTCTCACAACTAGAGGACAACGACACGGTCGATCTCGTCGTCATCGGTTCTGGCGGCGCAGGCTTCTCAGCAGCCCTGAATGCCTCGATTGATGGCGCACGTGTGCTGTTGGTCGAACGCATGGCCCATGTGGGGGGCACCACCGCATGGTCAGCCTCCACCACTTGGGTGCCTGGCACCCAGCGCGGATTAGAAGTCAACCCAGACGACACGCCTGAGCGTGTGGCCACGTTTTTAAACCAGGCTGTGGGCGAGCGCTCAGACGCCAAGCTGCGCCAAGCATTCATCGACAACGGCCCACATGCCATTGCCAAACTCGAAGCCAACAGCGCGCTGCAATTTCAAGTGCGCATGTTGCACCCCGACTATTTGTCTGAGCTTGAAGGCTCGGTGTTGCGCGGCCGAGCGATTGAGCCACAACCCTTTGATGGCAAATTGCTTGGGGCCAATCTACCGCTCGTGCGTAACCCGATTCCCGAGTTCACCGTGCTCGGCGGCATGATGGTGGACCGCGATGACATCTTTCATTTGCTGCGCTTGACTGAAACGTGGAAGTCATTCAGCTACAGCGTTCGCATCATCGTGCGCCACTTCCTCGACCAACTCTTGCACCCACGCAGCACGCGCTTGGTCATGGGCAATGCCATGATTGCGCGCATGCTCTACAGCTACATCCAACGCGATGGTTTGTTGGTCACGAACACAGAAACCACGCAACTGCTGCAAGAAGGCAATGTCATTCAAGGTGTGGCACTGCAACAAACCTTGCCTGACGGCAGCGTGGTCAGACGCACGGTGCGCAGCAAAGGTGGCGTGGTCATGGCCAGCGGCGGCTTCAACCGACACGCCAAACGCCGCGCAGACTTGTTGCCCGGCGCGCAAGAAGCTTGGTGTCCGGCCGCACCCGGCCACACGGGCCGTGCACAAGACTTGGCACTGCAAGCGGGTGCACAACTCGGCACGGGAGGTTTAAGCCACGCATTTTGGGCGCCGGTGTCCACACGCCAACGTGCCGACGGCAGCACCGCGGTGTTTCCCCACTTTGTGATGGACCGCGGTAAGCCCGGCATGATCACCGTGGACAGCAATGGTCAACGCTATGTGAACGAATCTACCTCGTACCACTTGTTTGGCATTGCCATGCAAGCCCACCACGCCACCACGCCCAGCGTGCCGTCTTGGCTGGTGTGCGATGCAGGCGCATTGAAGCGCTATGGCATTGGCATGGTTCGTCCCGGCGCTAAGGGACTGGCGCCTTTTTTAGCGGATGGCTATTTGAAGCAAGGCGCCACCATGGCAGAACTCGCACAACAACTGAATGTGCCCGCTGACAAACTGAAAACCACGGTCGAGCACTTCAACGCATTCGCCGACAACGGTGTGGACGAAGATTTCCAACGGGGCACCACCGACTACCAACGCGCCAACGGCGATGCCTCATGGCATGGCCCCAACCCATGCCTGGGTGCTTTGCGCGAAGGCCCTTTCTACGCTGTCGCGCTTTACCCTGGCGACATTGGCGCAGCCACAGGCTTAGTCACCGATGGCGATGCGCGTGTACGCAATGCACAAGGCGATGTCATTGACGGCCTATATGCCGTGGGCAATGACATGCACTCCATCATGGGCGGTGTGTATCCAGCGCCTGGCATCACCATTGGGCCAGGTCTGACGTTTGGTTACTTGGCAGCCAAACACGCCGTGGCCAGAGCACGCCAGTAGCTCAGGCGAGGTCTGCGATGCTCACTGACCTAGGCTAGGCTGAGTTTTTTGACGCAGCTCGTACACGGTCAGCAAACCACCGGCTATGCCGCACAGAGCAATGAGGCCAATGCCCATCATGGAGAAATGATCGGGCACGTGGTCAAACACCAGCCATCCACCCAACATGGCAAAGCCAATTTGCGCATACATATAGGGCATCAAAGAGCCAGCGGGTGAGCGCTCAAAAGCCATGATGAGCAAGAAGTGCCCCACACAACCCGCCACACCCATGAGCACCAACTCCAACAAGACGCGCGTCTCGGTGACAGGCACCCAAAACCAAAACAAGGGAATGGATGTCAAAGCCGTCCCTACCCATGTGGTGTAGAACTGCGTGGTCATGGCATCTTCGGTGCGTGCCATTTTGCTGGTGAGCAGCTGAAACGCGGCATTCACCACCACCAAAGCAGCAGGAATCAGCAAGGGCCAACCAAACACCTCTGTGCCGGGCCGCACGATGATGAGCGTGCCCACAAAACCACCACACACCAACCAAATACGTTGCGCCGACACATGCTCACCCAACATGCGCGCAGCCAGCAATGTGACCAACAAAGGCACCACCATCACGATGGCGGTGAACTCGCCCACAGGCAAAAACTTCAGGCTAGAAAAAGCCAAGCCCGTGACCAGCGTCAGCAACACCCCGCGTGTGATTTGCTGGCGTGGGTTCTCTGTTTTTAAAACATCAAGGCCTTTGAGTGGCAGCACCACAGCGGTGGTGAGCAGGGCTTGAAAAAAGTAGCGCGCCCAAATGGCCACCATCACAGGCACCACCGTGGTCACGCGTTTGGTGGTGGTATCTAAAACAGCAAAGCACGCCATGGCAATCAGCAACAAGCTGATGCCAAGTAGGGCGTGCTTTCTTTGGGTCAGAAAAACTTAAGCGTTGAGCTGAAGCTCTAAGTCGTGCAACACCTTGTAGCAAGGCAACACCTGTGCCACGCTCGAGTTCGGCTCGCGCCCCTCTTTGATGGCAGCAAAGAACTCACGGTCTTGCAACTCTATGCCGTTCATTGATACCGCCACTTTGGACACGTCGATTTGCTCTTCTTTGCCGGTGTACAGGTCGTCGTAACGCGCCAAGTAGGTAGCGGTGTCGCCGATGTAGCGGAAGTACGTGCCCAAGGGTCCGTCGTTGTTGAACGACAAGCTCAAAGTGCAAATCGCGCCGTTGGCCGCTTGCAACTGAATGCTCATGTCCATCGCAATGCCCAGTGTTGGGTGAATGGGGCCTTGCACCGCATTGGCTTTGACGATCGGGCTGCCCGCTTGGTAAGCGAACAAGTCCACGGTGTGTGCCGCGTGGTGCCACAGCAAGTGGTCGGTCCAGCTACGGGCCTGGCCCAGCGCATTCATGTTGGTGCGACGGAAGAAGTAGGTTTGCACATCCATTTGCTGGATGTTGAATTCACCTGCTTTGATTTTGTTGTGCACGTATTGGTGGCTGGGGTTGAAGCGACGGGTGTGACCGCACATCGCGACCAAGCCTTTTTCTTTGGCCACGCGCACGACTTCGTCGGCGTCTTTCCAGCTGTCGGCCAAGGGGATTTCCACTTGCACGTGCTTGCCTGCTTTCAAGCAAGCCAAGCTTTGTGCGGCGTGCATTTGGGTGGGGGTACACAGAATGACGGCGTCCACTTCGGGCAAGGCCAAACTGTCGGCTAAGTCGGTGGTGACGTGTTGGATGCCGTATTTGGCAGCGACTTCTTGGGTCTTGGGCAACTCACGGCCAATCAACGAGACCACTTCAACGCCGTCGATGTTTTGAATGCCGTCCAAGTGTTTGATGCCGAAGGCACCAGCGCCAGCTAGGGCGACTTTGATGGTTTTGCTCATGTTGTTTTACTCTTATGCGTTTTCAAGAATAGCGTGGCCCACAGCAGTGTTCGATGCAGGCACGTGATAGAAGCGGTGCGCCAGTTTCGGCGCGGGGCCTGTGACTTTGCCGTCTTGGATGTCCGACATCGCACCGCGTGCGATGAGCCACATCACCAGCTCAATGCCTTCGCTGCCGGCTTCGCGCACATAGTCGATGTGCGGTGTAGCTGCGCAAGCGACGGGGTCGTTGATCATCTGGTCTAGCCAGTTGTTGTCCCACTCGCGGTTGATCAGGCCCGCACGCGCGCCTTGTAACTGGTGGCTCATGCCGCCTGTGCCCCAGATGTGCACATTGATGTCTTCGTCGTAACTCTCAATCGCTTTGCGAATCGCTTGGCCGAGGTTGAAACAACGCTGACCGCTGGGCACGGGGTACTGGACCACGTTCACCGCAAACGGAATCACGGGGCAAGGCCAAGCGCCCTTCACAGGGTCTTGCTCGCCGCACATCAAAGACAGCGGAACGGTCAGCCCGTGATCCACGTCCATTTTGTTGACGATGGTGAGGTCGAAGTCTTGTTGAATGACCGACTGCGCGATGTGCGAAGCCAACTCTGGATGGCCTTTCACTTTGGGCACAGGGCGTGCGCCGTAGCCTTCGTCAGCAGGTGTGTACTCAGCTGCTGTGCCAATGGCGAAGGTGGGAATCATGTCCAAGCTGAAAGCAGTGGCGTGGTCGTTGAAGACCAAGAAGATCACGTCTGGCTTGTTGTCTTTCATCCATTGCTTCGAGAAGTCATAGCCAGCGAAAACTGGTTTCCAGTAGTCTTCGTGTGTTTTGCCCAGATCCAGTGCAGCGCCGATGGCGGGCACATGTGAGGTGTAAACGGATGCGGTAATTTTTGCCATGGTTATGCTTTCTTTGCGGCTTCGCGCGCTTGTTTACCTGCTGCACCTTGAGGTTGGTTCTGGGCTTGTGCATCGCCGTTTTCTCCAATCACACGGTTGCCTTCAACCGAGCGCCCACCATGGATCATCATGTTGCGGTATTCCTCTTCGGTCATGCCGGTCATGGAGCCCGCCATTTGCTGGAAGCTCAAACCATCGGTCGCACCGATTTTGGCGAGGAAGTAAATGTTGCCGCCAGTGCGCATGCACCAGTTCAAATCACGTGCCAACACGGCCTGCTTTTGTTCTTCAGTCATCGCCCACTCGTCAAGATAGGCGCGCTCGTTGGCTTTGAAACGCGTGCGGTTTTCTGACTTCATGAGCGACATGCAAAACTGGTTGAGCCAGTAGCCTTTGCGCGATTGCTCGGCATCAAAAATGATGGTGCCGGGAACGTCGGTGTAGGGTTTGTCGAGTGCCATTAAAAAGTCTCCTCAGGCCAGTAGAGTCGCATTGGGTTGTCGACCAACAACTTGCGTTGCTTTTCTTCAGTGGTTGCGATGTGCGGGATGAAGTCCACCAACAAGCCGTCATCTGGCATGTGGTCTTTGAGGTTGGGATGTGGCCAATCGGTACCCCAAATCACGCGGTCTGGAAACTCGTCCACGATCCGCTTGGCAAATGGAATCACATCTTGGTATGCGTTTTGCTCGCCATTCAACGCCTTGGGGCCAGACACTGACAAACGCTCAGGACAAGTCACTTTGCTCCACACGTTTTTGTGTTCGCGCATGAACTTCACAAACAGCTCAAACTCAGGGCCATCTACAGGCTTTGTCACATCGGGACGACCCATGTGGTCCACCACCACGTTGGTGGGTAAAGCGGTGAAGAAGTCCCACAGCTCGGGCAAGTCAACGGCTTCAAAGTAAATTACCACATGCCAACCGTACATTTGCACGCGCTTGGCAATTTCAAGCAATTCGTCTTTCGGTGTGAAGTCGACCAAGCGCTTCACAAAGTTAAAGCGCACGCCACGCACACCTGCATCGTGCATGGCTTGCAACTCATCTTCGGTCACGCTGCGCTTGACGGTGGCCACGCCACGCGCTTTGCCGCCAGAGCTGGTCAAGGCATCCACCATGGCGCGGTTGTCTGCGCCGTGGCAGGTGGCTTGCACCACCACGTTGCGGGCAAAGCCCAGGTGGTCGCGCAAAGCATAGAGCTGTGCCTTGGATGCGTCGCACGGTGTGTACTTGCGCTCTGGCGCATAAGGAAACTCGTTGCCGGGGCCAAACACATGGCAATGAGCATCCACCGCACCCGCAGGCAATTTAAATGTTGGTTTGGCGGGGCCTGTGTACCAGTCCATCCAGCCGGGTGTTTTTTCAAATTCCATGTCTTTCCTTTTCGTGTTGCATCAGTCCAAAGAGACTTGTGCTTTTTTGATGATGGCGCCAAACCGTGTTGACTCCGCTTGGATGTAGGCGTTGAACTGTTGACGGTTCAAGATGAAAGGCTCGTAGGCAAAGGTGGCAAACTTTTCGCGCACATCGGGTTCGGCCAAGGCTTTTTCAATGTCGCGTTGAATCTTGTCAGTTAGCGCTTTGGGCAAACCTTTGGGGGCCGCAATGGTGGTCCAGCCACTCACTTCAAAACCTACGGGGCCACCTGATTCACCGATGGTGGGCACGTTGGGAAACGCACTCACGCGCTTGGGTGCAGCCACGGCTAAGTAGCGCAGCTTGCCAGCGCGGTGCATGGCACCTGCCGTGGCGTTGGTGCCCAAGGCAAACGACAGTTCGCCATTGGCCACACCTGTGTAGAGCATGCTGGTTTCTTTGTAGATCACGTGCTGCATGTCTGTGCCGGTGACCGACTCAAACAAAGCCGAGCCCAAGTGCACAGGGTTGCCCACCGACCACGAACCGTAGTTGAGCTTGCCCGGATTGGCTTTAGCATCTGCTACCAAATCGGCCACGGTTTTGTAGGGGCTGTCTGTGGCCACCGCTATAAAGAAATACGTTTTGAACAAGGGCAACAGTGGCTCGAAATCGGTCTTGGCGTCGTAAGGCAACTTTTTGAAGAGATACGGATATGCCGACAAATGCACACCATCGAGCTGAATCAAATCATGGCCATCGGTGGCGCCGCGCTTGAAAGTGTCAATCGCGATGAAGCCATTGCCGCCCGGCTTGTTCTCCACCACCACCGGCTTGCCCCAGGTGCGCGACAGCTTGTCAGCCACCAAGCGCAGCAAACCCTCAGGCCCACTGCCCACAGGAAACGGCGTGAGGATACGCACGGGTTTGGTGGGGAAGTCTTGGGCGTGTGCGGGCAAACCGCACAGCGCCAAAACGCCCAACGCCAAAGCTGCAAACAGTTGGCGCTTAGAGGCGTGGGTCATGTGACAAGCTTTCAAGTTCATCAAAATTAATCGATGTACTTTAAGCCAGCAGCTGCCAAGGGCTCGCGCATGTTGTACATGTCCAGGCCCAAGATGCCTGAAGCCAACTTTTCGCGCTTCTCGCCCTCAAAGCTCTCGCGTTTTTGCGCGGCAGCCAAGGTTTGTGCGGCGCGTGCAGCGGGCACACACACCACGCCGTCATCGTCCGCCACGATCACATCACCAGGCGTGACCCACATGCCAGCGCACACCACGGGAATGTTGACCGAGCCAATGGTGGCCTTGATGGTGCCTTTGCTGCTGATGGCTTTGCTCCACACGGGGAAGTTCATGCGCTGCAGCTCTTTCACATCGCGCACACCGGCGTCGATGATGAGGGCGCGTGCGCCGCGTGCTTGAAAAGACGTGGCCAACAAATCGCCAAAGTAACCATCGGTGCAATCGGCCGTGATGGCGGCTACCACGATGTCGCCGGGCTGAATTTGTTCAGCCACCACGTGCATCATCCAGTTGTCGCCGGGGTGCAAGAGCACGGTCACGGCTGTGCCCGACACTTGCGCGCCGGGATAGATGGGGCGCATATAGGGCTTGAGCAATCCCACACGGCCCATGGCTTCGTGCACAGTGGCCGAGCCCAATGCGGCCAAGCCGTCAGCTGCTGCGCGGTCTGCGCGGTTGATGTTGCGATACACAACGCCGAGTTCGTACATATGAAATCTCCTGAGAATGGATTAACGGCCTTGCGACTTGAGCTTGGTGTCCAAGCGCGAGAACACGCGACGTGCGTTGGCTTCGTACACCTGATGGCGCTCGTCGGCATTGAGGTTGAGGGTGGACTCGATGTAGCGCTTGGTGTCGTCAAAGTAGTGACCAGTTTCTGGGTCGATGCCGCGCACCGCGCCGATCATCTCGGAGGCAAACATGATGTTCTTGACCGGAATCACTTTGGTCAACAAGTCGATACCCGGCTGGTGGTAGACGCAGGTGTCGAAGTAAATGTTGTTCATCAAGTGCTCAGACAGCAAGGGCTTTTTCAGTTCTTGCGCCAAGCCACGGAAACGACCCCAGTGGTAAGGCACAGCGCCGCCGCCATGAGGAATCAAGAACTTCAAGGTGGGGAAGTCTTTGAACAAGTCTGAGGTCAAACACTGCATGAAGGCCGTGGTGTCGGCGTTCAAGTAATGCGCGCCCGTGGTGTGGAAGCAGCCGTTGCAGCTGGTCGACACATGAATCATGGCGGGAATGTCGTACTCGACCATTTTTTCGTAAATGGGGTACCACGACTTGTCGCTCAAAGGCGGCGATGTCCAGTGGCCGCCGGATGGATCGGGGTTGAGGTTGATGCCGACGTTGCCGTATTGCTCCACGCACTTCACCAACTCTGGAATGCACGTGGCGGGGTCCACACCGGGCGACTGGGGCAGCATGGCCGCGGGCACGAAGTTATTGGGGAAGAGCTCAGCCACGCGGAAGCACAGCTCGTTACAAATGGCAGCCCAAGTGGATGACACTTGAAAGTCGCCAATGTGGTGTGCCATGAAACTGGCACGTGGGCTAAAGATGGTGATGTCAGAGCCGCGCTCTTTCATCTTGGCGAGTTGGTTGGTCTCGATGGTTTCGCGCAACTCGTCGTCGCTGATTTTGAGCTCAGACACCTTTGGCATAGACGCTGGGTCTTTGATGCCGGCGATTTGGCGGTTGCGCCACTCTTCCAAAGCCTTGGGCGCGGTGGTGTAGTGACCATGAACGTCGATGATGAGAGACATGAATACCCCTTACAAAATGAAATTTAAAATTTAAAGCCAGTCCATGCCCTGCTTGCGCTTGACGTCTTCCACGCCAGCCGAAGCCAAGAACTGTAAAAACGATTGCACCGCAGCCACACGGGCAGCATCACCCGCGATGCCCACAGGAATGCCCGACGAGAACGTGGTGATGAACGCCACATCAGCTGGCAAAGTGCCCAGCACATCGATACCGGGCAAAGCAATGAGTTCGCTCAACTGCTGAAAACCTAAAGCCGCCTTGCCGCTAGCCACCAACGCGCCCACAGGTGTGCCAGGTGGCGGCACCACGATGCGGGCTTTCACCTCGTCGGCGATGCCCCAACGCTCAAACAATTTTTCTAGGTACACGCCGCTTGGGCCAGTGGAGTAGCTGAGCGTCGGGCTGGCTAACACCGCCGCTTTGACGGCTGCTTCGTTGCTCAAATCAGGATGTGGAGCACCTGCGGGCACGGCCACTGCCACGGGCGAACGCACCCAGTCGCAACGTGAGCCGGTTTGCACATGGCCAGAGGCAATCAAACGCTCGATGGCATCAGACGCCAAAAGCACCATGTCAAACGCTTCGCCCGCTTGCACGCGCTTGGCGGCATCTACACCGCCCACAGACTCGATGTGCACCGACACGCCGGTTTGGGCAAGGTAAGCCTGGGTCAAATCAGCCAGCAAGGCCTTGGTGGCCATGGACGAAATACCGCGCAGCACAAGAGTGGAAGAAGATGTTTGCATGTGAACGATTCTAGAGATTTACCCCAGAAACAAGGCTCAAACTGGCAACTAGCTGTTATAACGTTTTTAAATAACAGACAATAGGTTATACAAAATAGAGAATTCTATGGAACTCAAACAAATCGAATCATTTGTGCGCGTGGCCGAACTGGGCAGCTTCACCAAAGCCGCACTTGCCTTGAACATTCCGCAGCCTTTGCTCAGCCGCCATGTGCGCCATTTGGAAGTGGAGTTGCACCAAAACTTGTTGATGCGCAATGGCCGCGGCGTTACCGTGACAGAGGCTGGTTTGGTGCTGCTCGAGCACGGACGCGGCATCTTGCACCAAGTGGCGGTGGCCATAGAAGAGCTGGGCTCGGTGCGCGGCGCATTGGCAGGACGCGTGTCGATTGGTTTGCCGCCTAGCTTGTCGAAGCTGGTGACTGTGCCGCTGACCATGGCGTTTCGCCAAGCCTTGCCCCATGCGCAGCTGTCGTTGACCGAAGGCTTCTCGGTGTTGATGGTGGAAAGCTTGCGTGCGGGCCGCCTCGACATGGCCGTGCTCTACAACCCAGCTCCCTCGCCCGATTTGGACATGACGGTCTTGCACGAAGACACACTGGTGTTGATTGCAGGCAAAAAAAGCAAGCCTCTCACAGGCAACGCCCCGCTCAAGCCTGTGGTGCAACTGGCCGACTTGGCCAAGCTGCCCCTCATCGCGCCCAGCCGCCCCAACGCGTTTCGCTTGCTGATTGACACCGAAATGCTGCGGCTCAACTGCAAGCCCAACATCGTGCTGGAAATTGACGGCTTGAACGCCATCTTGGAACTGGTCAAAGAAGGCATGGGCTACGCCGTGCTGCCCGCCTACACGCTGAGCAACTTTGCCAAGCCCGAAGACTTCACCACGCATCGTGTGGAAAAACCCAAGCTCATGAGCCAGCTCATGCTGGTGTGGTCAGCACGCCGCCCAATGACGGCGACGCACAAGGCCGCCATGCAGCTGATGCAAGAGGTGGTTGCCAATGCGTTGCAAACCACCCATTAAAAAACCCCACTGTGTTGCCACAGTGGGGTTTGAGACTTTTAAATCCTTAACTGGCTAAGCCAGCGGGGGGATTAGAAGCGATAGCCTACGCGAACCACGTAGTCGGTGGTGTTGAGCTTTACATCGCCAGTAGTTGATCCATATCCAGTTGCACCCACAAAAGTAGCTGTTGTTTTGACTGGCAAATATGAAACAGAGCCACTGATACTCCACTTGTCATCAATGTTGTAAATAACGCCTGCGTTGTAAACAGGTGTCCAAGAAGAACTCAACGAAGCACCATTACGGCTTAAGGCCTGAACGGTCGTATCACCAGCATTAGTTTCTATTTTATGAAACGAAACATGCGCGACGCCAAGACCCAAATATGGGCGCCACTGATCTTGAGTTGAGCCAAAGAAATACTTGGCCACAACCGCAGGAGACTGAAGTTGAATTTTTGCTGCACCGGGATGTGCGCCTGTGGCAGGGGTTGTTAAATCTTGAGTCATAGTTGGTGGAATACCAATAGTGACTTCGGCGCCCACATTGTCGGTGTACATATGCAACCAGCTCAATGAGAGTGTCGTTTCGCTACTAACTTTTGCAGTTGCTCCATTCACAGCAGCTTGGGTTGCACCGGTATTAGTTATGTGACCTAATTGAGTATCTGGGTTGATAGAAGCCAAACCCGCGCTGATGATGTTGTCACCGGCTTTTTGTGCAAATGCACCCGATGCAGCAACAAGCAAGGCGCAAGCTAAAGAAATTTTTGAAATTGTTTTCATTTTTATCTCCGATATTTTTTATTAGTAAAAAGCTCCACCACTTTTGCAAGGGATGGGGCTTTAGGTCTTTTAAATCCTTAACTGGCTAAGCCAGCAGGGGGATTAGAAGGACTTGCTGACACCGATAGCTGTACGCTTTTGAGCTGAGCCTTCGAAGGCTGCTTTGTTTGAAGCGTAGTTGATGTTGTCGTAGCGAGCGTAAACGCGAGCTGTTTTGCTCAAGTTGTAGTTCACACCCAAACCAGTCATCTTACGATCTGCATCGTTTGTTGATTGGTCATCAACTTTAGCCATTTGGCCGGCGATGTCCCAAGCGCCAGTTGTGTAAGTCGCACCGTACTGTGTGCTCTTACCTTTGTAAGCATCGTTGCTTGAAGAGAAATTGCCGAAACCAGCGTGGAGTTTCAGTGAAGGCATAACTGTGTAAGTAGCGCCCAACAGGTTTTGTGTGTTGGTCAAATTAGCAGCTAAAGCTGTTGTGGCTACAGAACCACCAGCACCAATAATGTTGTTGCCAACTGAGTACTTGATGCTTGTGTACATGGCATCCACTGGGCCTTGTGTGTAACGCAAGGCATACTCTGTCACGCCAACTGTGTTGCCATATGCTTTGACTGCAGTGTTAGCTGTAGCAGACGACGTGTTGAAAGTGGCAGCCGTACCAGCGCCAGTATCGTTGTTGTTTTTTGGTGTGAAGCCAACGTGAGCAGTAACACCATACATAGCTGGTGACGAGTACTGCACAGTGTTAGCAATACGAATAGCACGTTGACCAGCAGTCACGCCTGCTTGAGCAGTTGCGGCGCTGTTTTTGATGTCGGAAGATGCGTTAACGATGCCGCCGTTATCAGTCTTGCCGGTTCCCAGACCGTTCACAGTTGAAAAGTTTGAGCTGTAAGCAGAGCCAATAGCTGTTGAGAAGCCTGGCTGAGCAACTGCAGTGGCGTTGGTCAATGTGAAACTGTTTGGAGCACCCAAACGCAATGTGCCCAGCTTGGCGTCAGTCACGTCAACAAAAGACTGGCTGTTAGCAAAACCGCCGCGTTGAGCAGTTCCGATTGCATCTTTTTGCTGTGCGCCGCCCAGGTCAGCCCAGTCGGTGTTGACGGAGCCGCCAACAGACAAGCCACCACCGAGGTCTTCACGAGCCTTGATACCAACGGTAGTTGTACCTGCGTTAGAACCAACTGACTTGGCATCCAAGTTATTGTTGGTGTTGTTCACAGATGTGAAAGCGCGGTCGAAGTAACCGTCGATAACAACAGAAGATTGGGCGAATGCTGACACTGCGGTCAATGCTGCGATAGCAACGAGGGTTTTTTTCATTTCAAGGTTCTCCAAGGTTTGAACAGGTTCTCTGGGATTCCAGAGCTAACCTCCGTTTTCGGGAAGTTGCACGTATTGAACCAGACGCTTGTGGGTTGAAGTGTGACAAGTGCCAAAAAATCGTCATTTACGTTGCGTTGTTGCAACAAATATTTCACCAAACCCTCGCAAACCCTTGGTATGTCGATGTTTCGACGGCTTGGGCTTGGTGCTTTTCTGAGTGAGGCTTTCACTTGCACCACGCATTTGAAGTGATAGTGGGAACTTGTATTTTTTATTTTTGTTTATACAATAAATTATAAAATGCTTTACGAGTTCGATCACGAAAAGAGTGAAGTCAAGCACGGGGTTGCGATGGCTGATGCGTAAAGCCAATGCAAGAGAGGTATCACGCTATGCCAACAAAAATTAAGTCTATCCAAACCATCCTTACACCCTCTGAACCAGAGGATGACGCCATTCGCGCAGGCATTGCTCAAGATGCCAATGCGCGAGAGCTTGATGATGAATGGTTTGCAAATGCGCAACCAGCCAGCGACGTTCTGCCCCCTGAAATTTATGCGGCTCTCTTGGCTGAGAAACGTCCTCGCGGTAGGCCACGCGCAGAAGCACCTAAGGTATTTACAGCAATACGTTTGGATGCCGATTTGTTAGAGGCTTTCAAGTCAACAGGCAAAGGCTGGCAAACGCGCGTCAATGCTGCGCTACGACAATTCATCACCGAACACCCAATTCAGCATTAAAAATGGACCAATTACTCATCGCCGCCGACAGCGCCTTGCGCACCGTGTTTGCCCGCCACCACGCCAACCGCCCCACGCCCATGTGGGCGGCCGAGGTGCCCACCCCTGCCCCACTGACCGATGCTGAAAAGCACGAAGCCTCTGCCCTGATGCGCGTGAACCACGTGGGCGAGGTCTGCGCCCAAGCGCTTTACACGGCGCAAGCTTTGGCCACAAAAAACGACGCATTACGTCAGCACCTGACCACGGCTTGCAACGAAGAAACCGACCACTTGGCTTGGTGCGAGCAACGCCTGCAAGCACTGGGCGGACGACCCAGCTGGCTCAATCCGCTTTGGTACGCAGGCTCATTTGCTATTGGCTACGCCGCAGCCAAGCTGGGCGGCGACCGCATGAGCCTGGGGTTTGTGGTGGAAACCGAACGTCAAGTTGAGGCCCATTTAGAAAGCCACCTCGGCCTGCTGCCCGTCAATGATGGCGCTAGCCGAGCGATCGTGGCGCAAATGAAAGCTGACGAAGCACAGCACGCCAAAGAGGCTTTAGCGGCAGGTGCTGCCGAACTGCCCGCGCCTTTCAAAGCCTTGATGCAAGTAGCAGCCAAGGTCATGACGACAGTGGCGCATCGGGTTTAAAGTTTTTTTAAATCTCAACCAGCTCAAAGCTGGTGGTAATTTCCGCCGTTTTGCCCAGCATGATGCTGGCTGAGCAGTATTTGTCGTGGCTCATGGCAATGGCGCGTTCCACGGCCACAGCTGGCACACCTTGGCCCGTGACAGTGAAGTGCATATTGATTTTGGTAAACACCTTGGGGTCTTCGATGGCGCGTTCGCTGATGATCTTCACACTGCAGCCCTGCACGTTATGACGACCACGCTTGAGGATGAGCACCACGTCATACGCTGTGCAACCGCCTGTACCCGCCAACAACAGTTCCATAGGACGGGGCGCCAAGTTTTGGCCGCCGTTTTCTGGCTTGGCTGCGTCGGGTGCGCCGTCCATGGCCACCACATGGCCGCTGCCTGTTTCTGCAATAAAGCCCATGCCTGAGCGAGTGCCAGAGTTGCCGGTCCAGCTGACGGTGCATTCCATGTGTGTTTCTCCGATAAATTTGTTGCTGTCATTGTCTGCGAAATGTTGCGGCGCAATGAAAATTGCTTACACTTGAGGCTTGTCTCCTCCACCCTCAAAAGTGGATTCAGCCCCGAGTTGCAAAACTCGGGGTTTTTTTTCGCCTACGAATCAGACCATGCGGATGACTAAGCGCTTGCCGCATGCCTGCGCATAGCGGCGCAGGGTGCTGAGCGATGGTGCATGGTTGCGGTTGCCAAGGCTGGATTCAATACGCGCCAGCACTGGCTGGCTGACACCCATACGCGCTGCGACATCAGCTTGGGTTAAGCCTGCTTCTTTGCGAGCTTTAAGCAACTCGGCCAATGCAGCAAATTCATCCTCTAATGCGTCGTAGGCTTTTTGAAACGCGGAGTCAGTTGCGCGCCTTTGGGCCGCCGTTTTCTTCGGGTTAAAAACGACAGGTTTGAATTTTTCTTGGTTTACGTTAGTCATTCAACACCTCTTTCATTCGTTGTTTCGCTAGTCGCAATTCTTTGATCGGCGTGGCTTGGGTCTTTTTCACAAAACCATGCAAGATCACAACCTGTCGTCCTTTCATGCAACAAAAAAACGCCCGTCCTATTCCCTCTGCACCTCGTGCTCGAATTTCGAATATGCCGTCTCCCATGGCCTTGGTGTAAGGCATACCGAGATTTGGCCCGCTCAATACCATTTGCTCGGTAATACGCACGAAACTGGCATAAATGCCCACCGGCCACTTTTCAATCAATGCCTGCACCGAAGCAGCAAAAAATAATATTTGATAGTTCATATTTTATAGCACGTGTGCAATATTTAAAAATCACGAATGGACCGCTACTTTGAAATAAAACATACGTGGAAAGAGCGCGCGTCACTCAGCGATTGACTACCCGCGGCTTAAGAGACAATCACCCCATGTCTACCCGCACCCCCAAGCCCCGCGCGCTGCAGCCCGCCGATTACCTGAAAAAAATCTTGACCGCCCGTGTGTATGACGTGGCCGTTGAATCTGCGCTGGAGGTGGCGAAAAACCTGAGCCACCGCATTCACAACACCGTGCTGCTCAAGCGTGAAGATCAGCAGCCTGTGCACAGCTTCAAGCTGCGTGGCGCTTACAACAAAATGGCACACCTCACGCCAGCCCAGTTGAAGAAGGGGGTGATTTGCGCCTCGGCCGGCAACCACGCCCAAGGCGTGGCGCTGGGTGCTAAGCGCTTAGGCACCAAGGCCATCATCGTCATGCCCACCACCACGCCTAGCGTGAAGATTGAAGCGGTCAAAGCGTTGGGCGGCGAGGTGGTGTTGGTCGGCGACAGCTACTCAGACGCCTACACCCACGCGCTCACGCTCGAGAAGAAAAACGGCATGACCTTTGTGCACCCGTTTGACGACCCCGATGTGATTGCTGGGCAAGGCACGATTGCCATGGAAATGTTGCGCCAACATCAAGGGCGTTTAGACGCTGTGTTCGTCGCCATCGGCGGCGGTGGCTTGATCAGCGGCGTGGCCAACTACATCAAGGCGGTGCGCCCCGACATCCAAGTGATTGGCGTGCAAATGGACGACTCGTCAGCCATGATGCAGTCCGTAGCCAAAGGCAAACGCGTCACGCTCAACGACGTGGGCTTGTTCTCTGACGGCACCGCCGTGAAGCTGGTGGGTGAAGAAACCTTCCGCGTGTCGAAAAACTTGGTCGACAGCTACATCACCGTAGACACCGATGCAGTGTGTGCCGCGATCAAGGACGTGTTTGTAGACACCCGCAGCATCGTCGAGCCAGCAGGCGCATTGGCCGTGGCTGCTATCAAGCAATATGTGGCCGAGCACAAAACCAAGGGCGAAACCTACGCCGCCATTTTGTGTGGCGCCAACATGAACTTCGACCGCTTGCGCTTTGTGGCCGAGCGTGCCGAGGTGGGTGAAGAACGCGAAGCCTTGTTTGCCGTGACCATCCCCGAGCAGCCGGGTAGCCTGCGCCGCTTTTGCGAGCTGATTGGCAAGCTGCCCAGCTTTGGCGGCAGCAAATCCCCCCGTAATGTGACCGAGTTCAACTACCGCATGAGCGACCAAGCCAAGGCCCACGTGTTTGTGGGTTTGACCACGGGCGTGAAAGGCGAGAGCAGCAAAATCGCAAGTCACTTCACCAAGAACGGTTTCGATGCGATTGACCTCACGCACGATGAGCTGGCCAAAGAGCACCTGCGTCACATGGTGGGCGGCCACTCGTCGCTCGCACACGAAGAACGCATCCTGCGTTTTGAATTTCCGGAGCGCCCTGGCGCGTTGATGAAGTTCTTGCTGGCCATGCGTCCCGGCTGGAACATCAGCCTATTCCATTACCGCAACCAAGGCGCAGACTACGGCCGCATTTTGATGGGCTTGCAAGTACCCAAAGCTGACAACAAAGCGTTCACCGCTTTCTTAGAGGCGCTGGGCTATCCGTTTGTGGAAGAGACGCTGAACCCGGCTTATCGCTTGTTCTTGCAGCGCTGATTACTTCTTAGCCGGCAATTCCAAAACCAAGATTTGCGGCCCGTCCATCGCGGCACCCAAAGTCACGCGACGTCCCTCGGCGGATTGCAACAGCAAACCATCGGCCACTAAAGCCCCCACACGGTAGGGCTTGGCCGCTTTGCCATCCACCGCAATCAGCGCAGCACCTGCATTGGGCCCACCCGCCATCACGCCTTGCAGCTGAAAACGGCTGGCCAAAGTTGGCGCAGCAATGGCTTGCACAGGCGTAGCCCCTAAGCTGCGGGCAGCGGCAGACGCATCGACTTCGGGCAAAGCTTGCGCAGCAGCCGTGGCGTTGCTAGGCGCAGCGCCCGTGGCCGACCAACGCAAACCCCACGTGACCGCGCTAAATGCCACAGCGCCCCACACCAGCAACGAGGCGATAGGCAACACCACACGCGACGACACGCTAAAGACGTTGGCAAATGAAGGGCGTTGGCTAAGCATGCGCGGATTATGATTCATCATTGAACTGAGAACGATTGAAATGTCCGCCATGCACACCCTGCCAACCACCCCAAAAACCAAACGCCAACGCGGCTTCACACTGATTGAACTGATGGTGGTGCTCGCCATCATTGGCGTGCTCGCTGCGCTGGTGGTGCCCAACGTACTCAACCGTGCCGACGACGCACGCGTGACCGCCGCCAAAACCGACGTGGGCAACCTCATGCAAGCCCTCAAGCTCTACCGCTTGGACAACCAAAACTACCCCACAGCAGAGCAAGGCCTGAACGCCTTGGTGGTCAAGCCCACCGCGGGCCCTACACCGCTGAACTGGAAACCTTACATCGACAAGCTGCCCAATGACCCATGGGGCCGCCCTTACCAATACATGAACCCTGGCGTGAAAGGTGAAGTGGATGTACTGTCACTCGGCGCTGATGGTCAACCCGGCGGCGAAGGCAAAAACGCCGACCTCGGCAGCTGGCAGTAAAGCTGTTCGCAAAGCCCATCATGCAGCGCCAGCATGGACTCACCTTGTTGGAGCTGTTGGTGGTGCTGGCCATCATCGGCTTCAGCGTGGCCGGTGTGAGCTTGTCACTGCGTGACAGCAGCCAAACGCAACTCGAGCGTGAGGCCCAACGATTGGTCGCTGTTTTAGAAGCTGCACGCGCACAGTCGCGCACCAGCGGCGTTGCGCTGATCTGGCAGGCCACGCCAGAGGGGTTTGTGATTCGACCAACGCTGGCACCCAGCGCCACACAAGGTGGCAACTCAGCCAACCCCATGGCAATGCGGACAGAAACATGGCTTTCCGCTGGCACACAAGCGGCTGTCTCCTCAGACGCGGCATCAACCAACAATGCAACCCCTGCCAATTTGGTCGTGCTCGGGCCTGAACCCATCCTCGCCCCCGCTCGCATCACACTGAGCTTGGCCACTTCCAACAGTGCAAAGCCAACACCTAGCCTCAACATCGGCACCGATGGTTTGCAGCCGTTTCGAGTGACGCCATGAAACAACGCGGCTTCACACTCATTGAAGTGTTGGTGGCACTCGCCATCGTATCTGTCGCGCTCATGAGCGGGCTCAAGGTCAGCGGTGCACTCACGCGCAACGCGCAGCGCCAAGCCGATGTGCTGCTGGCTCAAATATGCGCTGACAACGCACTGAACCAGTTGCGCCTGTCGCAGCAGCTGCCTGGCGTGGGCGATTCACGCGTGCCTTGCCCGCAAGCCGAGCGCAACTTTGAAGTGGCGCTGACCGTGCGCACCACGCCCAACCCCGCGTTTCGTCGCGTGGACGCGCAGGTGTTTGATGCAGCCACGCCCGTGCTCAACATCACCACCGTGCTGGGGCGTTACTGATGGCACGCACCAAGGGTCAACGCGGCTTCACACTCATCGAGCTACTCATCGCCATCACCCTCATGGCGGTGCTGGCGGGATTGAGCTGGCGTGGCTTGGATAGCCTCATGCGCAGCCGCGATATCACGCAAGCGCAAGTGGACAAAACCGCTGTGCTGCAAACTGTGCTGGCCCAATGGCAGGCCGACCTCAATGCCGTGCAGCCTGTGCCCAGCATCACCGATGCAGGCGTGCAGTGGGATGGCCGCACGCTGCGCATCACACGCCGCGCCACCGCTTGGCGTGCCGATGGTGCAGATGCTGGCCTGTGGGTGGTGGCTTGGACACAGCGCAACAACCAATGGCTGCGCTGGCAATCGGCACCGCTGCAAACGCGCGCAGCGCTGCAACAAGCGTGGGCCAACGCCGAACGCTGGGGGCAAAACGCAAGCGCTGACGACGCGGCATTTGAAACCGCACTCATCCCACTAGAAGCATGGCAAATCACCTACTTCCGTGGCAACGCGTGGACCAACCCACTTTCTAGCGCTGGCAACACAGACACAAGCAGCAGCGCATCAGGCCAAGGCGTGTTGCCCGACGCCATACGCCTGCAAATCGACCTGCCCGCCAGCACCGGCGTACGCGGTCGCATCACCCTAGACTGGGTGCGGCCCAACTTCAGCAACACCAAAACATGAAGCACGTCGCGCACACCCACCAACGCGGCGCAGCGCTGCTGGCCGCCATGCTCACCGTGGCGTTGGTAGCCACGTTTGCCGCAGGCGCCTTGTGGCAGCAATGGAAATCCATCGAGGTCGAAGGTGCCGAGCGCCAACGCACGCAAGCGCGTTGGCTGCTGACGGGTGCACTCGACTGGGCACGCGTCATCTTGCGCGAAGACGCGCGTGCGGGCGACGCCAACGCGCCGGCCGACCACTTGGCCGAGCCTTGGGCTGTGCCGCTGCAAGAGGCCCGTTTGTCTAGCTTTTTGGCCGCACTGCCTGATGGAACGAGGGGCACAAGCAACACGGTGGACGATGACAAACTCGCGCAAAACGTGCTGCTGTCTGGCGCCATCACAGATCTGCAAGGCCGCCTGAATGTGGCCAACCTGCTGCAAGGCGAGCAACTCGATGCCAAAACGGTTCTTGTATTTGAGCGATTGTTTGACGTCTTGAGCGTGCCACCCGCCCAGCTCAGCCTGCTGACCCAAGGCCTGCTGGCAGCACAAAAACAAAACAGCAGCGCACCGCTCATGCCGCAACGTGTGAGCCAACTCAGCTGGTTTGGCTTATCGCCTCAAGCCCTGCAAACCCTCAGTCCCCACATCACCGTGTTGCCTGTGCGCACACCGGTCAACCTCAACACCGCCAGCCTGCAAGTGCTGTACGCCAGCGTGCCGGGCTTGAGCTTGTCAGACGCGCAACGCTTGGTACAACAACGCGAGCGCCAGCACTGGGCCAGCGTAGAAGCGTTTCAAAAAGCCTTGGGTCGCACCGTTAGCCTAGAGGGCACACACAGCGTGAACACACGTTACTTTGAAGTGATGGGGCGGTTGCGCATGCCTCAAACGGTGCTGCAAGAGCGATCTTTGGTGCAGCGCGATGCCAGCGATCTGAAGATCATTTGGCGACACGTGAGCTCTTTACAATGATTTTTCTATGTTGATCATCGCCCTGCCCCACACCTCCGCCCATGCCGCAGCAGGCTATGCCCATGTGCATTCGGACGGACACAGTGTGCAACGCAGCGCCACGGGTGCTGCAGCTACTTTGTCGGCCCACGCAGGCGAGGTGGTGGCCGTGGTGCCCCACAGCCGTTTGGCTTGGCTGCGCGTGCATCTGCCACCCGCCAGCCACGGCCCGCGTTTGCAAAGCGTGTTGCAAGGTTTGCTGGAAGACCGCTTGTTGGACGACCCGCAACAGCTGCACATCGTGCTTGCGCCCGATACCCAAACAACCGCCCGCTTGGGTGGCGAAACCTTGGTGGCCGTGTGCGACAAACCATGGTTGCGCGAGGCACTGGCACCACTGCAAGCCGCAGGCCTGACGGTGCAACGCATCGTGCCCGAACTGTCGCCCACAGACAAACCCGTGCTGCAAGTGATGGGCGAGCCCGAACATTCACAAAGCCTGCTTTGCCATGCGCACGGCGTGACGCTGCTGCCCCCCAACACGGCGCATTGGCGTGCCTTTGCCGAACTGAGCCAAGACGATTTACAAATTCAAGCCGAGCCCGCCATGGTGGCCCGCGTGCAAAGCACGCTGCAACGCCAACCCATGCTGCAAAGCGCAGCGCAGCGTTGGGTCAAGTCGAGCCAGTCCAACTGGGATTTGGCGCAAGGCGAATGGGCACAAGGCCGCGCCCAACGCGCACAGCGCCAAGTGCTGGCCGCGTGGCAAACCTTGCTGCATGCACCCGCATACAAGCCCGTGCGCTGGGGCGTGTTGGCTTTGGTCGCCCTGCAAGTGCTGGGGCTCAACGCCTTGGCTTGGCAAGAGCGCAACGCTTTGAACGCGCAACAAGCCTCGCTCCAAGGTATTTTGAAAACCACTTTTCCCACGGTCACCTTGGTCATCGACGCACCGCTGCAAATGCAGCGCGAGGTGAATGCCCTGCAACAAAAATCGGGCACGGCTTCCAGCACCGACCTTGAGCCTTTGCTAGCCGCCTTAGCAGGCGCGTTACCCGCAGGACAAACACCTCAGCAAATTCATTACGCCAACCACATGCTGCGCGTGCAAGGTGTGGCGCTCGACAACAACCCCGCAGGTGTGGCACGCCTCCAAGCGCAAGCCCTGAGCCTGCGCCAAGACGGCAATGACACCTGGGTGTTGCAAGCGGAGGGCACGAAATGAAAGCACTTCGCGCACAAACCCTTTCTCGCTGGCAAGCTTTGAGCCCACGCGAACAACGCGGTGTGTCGGTGCTCGGTGCATTGCTAGGTGTGTGGCTGTTTTGGTCAATCGCCATCGCGCCAGCGCTCAACACCTTGCGTGACAGCGACAACCGCCGTGCCCAAATTGGCCAGCAGCAGGCTCACATGTTGGCCCTGCAACACCAAGCGCAGGCGCTGCAAACGCGCACACCGCTGTCGCGTGACGAAGCGCTGCGCAGTTTGCAAAGCCTCACACCGGGCGCACTGATGCAACTCAACGTGCAGGGCGACCGCGTGTCGGTGCAACTCAAATCGGTACCCGCACCCACCTTAGCCAATTGGTTGACGCAAGCACGCAGCCAGGCGCAAGCATTGCCTGTGGAAGCTCACTTGACGCGCAGCAATGCCGCTAACTCGGCTGTGGTGTGGGATGGCAGCCTAGTTCTAAGCTTGCCTACTCGTGGTGCAGCGGCGCGCTAACGACAAGCCAACACAGCACCAACACATGCAACGCCACCTCGCCACCACCACACGCACCAGCACCCGTTGGGCATGCATGGGCGCGGGCTTGGGATTGGCACTGGCTTTCATCACCCAAGCCCCCGCGCATTGGCTGACGCAAGCCATCGAGCAAGCCAGCGGCGAACGTGTGTTGCTGCCAGATGCACAAGGCACGGTGTGGAACGGCTCGGCGCAGTGGGTGCTCAACGAAGGTCCGCTCAATAGCGCGGCATCGGCCAACCTAGCGCACCCCGCCAACACCACCGCACTGCCCACGCGCGTGACGTGGCAGCTTGGCCCCCGTGTTGACTTGGCCAACTTTCAGCTCGCGCTCAGTGCCACGATCGACTCGGCCTGCTGCACACCACAACCCGTGCGTGTCGATGTGTCGCCCCTATGGCGTGGCCTGAGCGTGCAGGTCAGCGACCACACGTCCAACTGGCCTGCCAGCTGGCTGGTGGGCTTGGGCGCGCCGTGGAACACCATTCAGCCCGAAGGCCAAATGCAGCTGCACACCACGCAGCTGCAATGGACACACCAAGCCGGCAAGGCACCAAGCCAAGAACAAAACCAAGGGCAGCTGCAAGGCCAAGCCGAATTGCAAATGCAGCAGCTGTCCACACGCCTGTCCACCTTGCGCCCCTTGGGCACCTACCGCGTGCGCGTGCAAGGCGGCGACACAATGGCACTCACACTGGACACACTCGAAGGCAGCTTGCAACTCACAGGCAGCGGCCAAATAGTGAATGGGCATGTGCGCTTTACAGGCGAAGCCTCGGCCGCGCCTGATGCTGAAGCCGCGCTCTCTAATTTATTGAACATCCTTGGCCAACGCCAAGGTGCCAAGTCGATTTTGAAAATGGGTTAACGCATATGGCCAAGCAACGCAATTTCTTCCAACCCTCTGTCTTGGCGCTTGCGCTGAGCTTGAGCTTTGCCCCTGTCATGCTGGGCTTGTCGCTCTCACACGCTGCGCCACCTGCCAAAAAAGCAGCGTCATCAGAGCCCATCACGCTCAACTTTGTGAATGCCGAGATCGAGTCTGTGGCACGCACCTTGGCCACGCTGTCCAACCGCAACTTGGTGGTCGACCCGCGCGTCAAAGGCACGATCAACCTCACCACCGAGCTGCCCGTGTCGGCCAACGAAGCGTGGAGCCAGTTCTTGGCCGCGTTGCGTTTGCAAGGCTTTGCCATGGTGGAGACCAAAGGCTTGTACAAAATCGTGCCCGAGGCCGATGCCAAGCTGCAAGGCGGCAATGTGCAAGAAATTCAAAGTGGCCAAGGTGGGTCGGGCAGCGGCCAAATCGTCACGCACATCTTCAAACTCAACTTTGAGCAAGCCAATAATTTGTTGCCTGTGCTGCGTCCACTCATCAGCCCCAACAACACCATCAACGTCAACCCCGGCAACAACTCCATCATCATCACCGACTACGCCGACAACCTGCAGCGCATGGCCCGCATCATTGCCACGCTGGATGTGTCAAACGCCAGCGACGTGGAGGTGATTCAGCTCAAGCACGCGATTGCGGTGGACTTGGCACCTTTGGTGTTGCGCTTGGTCGAGTCGGGCAACGCCAACAATGCAGGTGCAGCGGCCGCCACTCCGGGGCAAACGGGCACCGAATACAAAACCACCTTGCTGGCCGAGCCACGCAGCAACAGCCTCATCGTGCGTGCAGCCAACCCGGCACGCGTGGCCTTGGTCAAGTCATTGGTGGCCAAGCTTGATCAGCCCAGCGGCGCCAGCGCCAGCGGCAACATCCATGTGGTGTATTTGAAAAACGCCGACGCCACCAAACTCGCCACCACCTTGCGTGCCGCCGTGAGCGGACAAGCCACGGCCAATGCAGGCAGCGCCATGGCCACAGGTGCGGGCGTATCTCCCATGGCCACCAACCCCTCGTCACCCATGACGACAGGCAGCACATTGGGAAGCACCACCGCCTCTGCAGGCTCGGCTACCGGTGGGCAAATTCAAGCCGACACAGCCACCAACTCGCTCATCATCACAGCGCCCGAGCCGCAATACCGTCAGCTGCGTGCTGTGATTGACATGCTCGACCAACGCCGCGCGCAGGTCATGGTGGAGAGCTTGATTGCTGAGGTCAACGCTGACAAAGCAGCAGAGATGGGCATTCAGTGGCAAACCGCCAACGGCCAAAAGGGCGGCACGGTGGGCATCATCGGCACCAACTTCAACAACCCCATCACCACCACAGTGGGACAAGGCAATATCTTGAGCGTCTCAGGTGGCGCAGCCACCGCCTTGAGTGCTTTAGGTGGTGGACTGAACATCGGCAGTGCAAAGCAAATCAACGGCACCTATGTGCTGAGCAGCTTGGCCACTTTCTTGCAACAAAACGGTGACGGCAATGTGTTGTCTACGCCTACGCTGCTCACGCTTGATAACGAAGAAGCCAAGATCGTCGTGGGCCAAAACGTGCCCTTCGTCACCGGCCAATACACCAACAACAACACCAGCAATGGCTCGGTCAACCCCTTCCAAACTGTGGAACGCAAAGACGTGGGTTTGACACTCAAGGTCAAACCACAAATCAGCGAAACCGGCACCGTCAAACTCACCATCTTCCAAGAGGTGTCGAGCATCGACTACACGCGCTCATCCACCGCGGGTCTGATCACCAACAAGCGCAGCATTGAGTCCAATGTGTTGGTGGACGATGGCTCCATCATCGTGCTGGGCGGCTTGCTGTCAGATGAATATTCAGGCGGTGCGAGCCAAGTACCCTTGTTTGGCGACATTCCTGTGTTGGGCTGGTTGTTCAAAAGCGAAAGCCGCAGCCGCACCAAAAAGAATTTGATGGTGTTCTTGCGTCCTGTGGTGGTGCGCGATGCAGCGGCCTCTGACGCACTCAGCAACAACCGTTACCAACAAATGATGGGCTTGCAGCAAAGTTCACAGCCCGGCTTCAACCCCATCATTGGCGCTGGCAGCGCCCCTGTGTTGCCGCCGCTGCCCGCAACAGCCCCTGGCTCTGCATCTACCCCCGCGAAATAACCCATGCGCCGCCCGCTGCCCTACGCTTTTGCTCGCACCCACCAGCTGTTGCTGGAGGACGATGACCGCACGCTCACGCTGTGGCACAGCGACGCGCCCGACCTGAGCGCGTGGAGCGAGATCACCCGCCGTCACGCCGTGCAGTCGTTTGAGTACACCGACAAAGCCACATTGGCCAAACGCATCAGCGAAGCCTACGCACAAGCCGACAGCAACGCCGCGGCGGTGGTGAGCGAAGTCGAGAGTGACGCTGACCTGACCCGCATGATGCAAGAACTGCCCGCGGTGGAAGACTTGCTCGAAGCCGCAGACGACGCGCCCATCATCCGCATGCTCAATGCGCTGCTGACGCAAGCCGCACGTGATGGCGCGAGCGACATTCACATCGAACCGTATGAGCGCCACAGCAGCGTGCGTTTTCGTGTCGACGGCACGCTACGCGAAGTGGTGCAACCCAACCGCGCCTTGCATGCAGCCCTCATTTCGCGCTTGAAGATCATGGCCGAGTTGGACATTGCCGAAAAACGTTTGCCGCAAGACGGTCGCATTTCATTGCGCTTGGGCCAACGTGCGATTGACGTGCGTGTGTCCACCTTGCCCAGTGCACATGGCGAGCGCGCCGTGCTGCGTTTGCTCGACAAGACAGAGAGCAAACTCACGTTGCAAGCGGTGGGCATGGAAGGCGACACGCTGCAACGCTTTGAAAACTTGGTCAAGCAACCCCACGGCATCATCTTGGTCACCGGCCCCACGGGCTCAGGCAAAACCACCACGCTGTATGCGGCGCTGCAAGGGCTAGACGCCACACGCAACAACATCATGACGGTGGAAGACCCAATTGAATACGAGCTGGCCGGCGTGGGCCAAACGCAGGTGAACCCCAAGATTGATTTGGACTTTGCCAAGGCCCTGCGCGCCATCCTGCGCCAAGACCCAGACATCATCATGATTGGTGAGATTCGCGACTACGAGACCGCGCAAATTGCCATCCAAGCCTCGCTCACCGGCCACTTGGTGTTGGCCACGCTGCACACCAACGATGCCGCCAGCGCCGTGACGCGCTTGACCGACATGGGCGTGGAGCCCTTCTTGCTCAGCTCCTCGCTGCTGGGCGTGTTGGCGCAGCGCCTGCTGCGCAAGACGTGCACGCACTGCCGCGATAACCGTGGAGAAGCCTACGGCATGGGCTGCGTCGCCTGCGGCCAAAGCGGCTACCAAGGCCGAACCGGCATTTTTGAATTGCTCACCACCAACGACGACATACGCGCCCTCATCCACAACCAAGCCAGTGAAGCGGAGCTGCGCGAGGCAGCCTTGCGCAACGGCATGGCGCTGATGCGTGACGACGGCGAGCGCTTGGTGCGCCAAGGCATTTCTACCCGTGAAGAACTGATTCGCGTGACGCGCGACTGAACCTCTGCAACCATCCGCTGCAACTTAGCCCGACCCACCATGCCCGCCTACTCGTTTGAAGCCCTAGACCCCCAAGGCCAAACGCGCCGTGGCGTGCTGGAGGCCGATACCGCACGCGCCGCACGCAGCCAGTTGCGCGCACAAGATTTGGTGCCCCTCAACGTCGAGCCCGTGCAACGCACCAGCAGCGGTTTGAACACCGTCATTTGGGAAAGCAAAGTGTTTGGCACCACAGCTTTGGCGGTGTGGACACGCCAACTCTCTGGCTTGGTGAATGCGGGCTTGCCATTGGAGCGTGCGTTGTCAGCGCTCAGCGACGAAGCCGAAACACCCCGCCAGCGCGACTTGGTATCTGCCCTGCGCACCGAGGTGAATGCAGGTGCCCCATTTGCCAAAGCACTCAGCCAACACCCACGCGAGTTCAGCGCCATCTTCACCGCCGTGATTGGCGCGGGCGAGCAAAGCGGCCACTTGGGGCTGGTGCTGGAGCGCTTGGCCGACGATTTGCAAGAACAACAAAACTTGCGCGCCAAGCTGTTGGCCGCTGGTCTTTACCCCGCCATCGTGTGCTTGGTGGCATTGGTCATCGTGTTGTTTTTGCTGGCCTACGTGGTGCCGCAAGTGGCACAAGTGTTTGGCAGCAACCAGCAACAACTGCCCGCGCTGACCCGTTTCATGCTGGCCTTGAGCGGCGTTGTACAAGACTTTTGGTTGTGGGGCTTGTTATGGGTCGCAGCCCTTAGCGTGGGTAGCCGTATGGCCTTGAAACAAGACGATCTGCGTTTGCGTTTTGATGCCGCATGGTTGCAGTTGCCCCTCATTGGCCGCTTGGCTCGCGGCTACAACGCGGCGCGTTTTGCCAGCACGCTGGCAATGCTGGCCACCGCGGGTGTGCCGATTTTGAAAGCCTTGCAAGCCGCCGCCGACACGCTGAGCAACACCGCGCTCAAGCGCGACGCCCAAGACGCCTTGGTGCTGGTGCGTGAAGGTGCACCACTGGCTTCGGCGCTGGCACAGCACAAACGCTTTCCGCGCTTGCTGGTCATGTTCTCGCGCTTGGGCGAGCAAACCGGCACACTACCCACCATGCTGCAACGCGCCGCGGCACAGCTGAGTGAAGAAGTGCAACGCCGCGCTTTACAACTGGCGACGATTCTGGAGCCCTTGCTCATCGTGGCGATGGGCGCGATGGTGATGCTCATCGTGTTGGCAGTGATGCTGCCCATCATTCAACTCAATCAGTGGGTGAGGTAATTCATGGGTGTTTCTCTCGACGGCAAATTGGTCGTTGCCATCTCTTCAAGAGCGCTGTTCGACTTCGAAGAAGAAAACCAAGTTTTTGAGCAAGGCGACGACCGCGCCTACATGAACTTGCAACTCGACCGCCTTGAGACCCCCGCCAAACCTGGCGTGGCGTTTTCATTGGTGCAAAAGCTGTTGGCATTCAACACCTCTGAAGCGCAACGCGTGGAAGTGGTCATCCTCTCGCGCAACGACCCTGTCAGCGGCATGCGTGTGTTTCGTTCGGCACAGCACTACGGTTTGCCGATTCAGCGCGGCAGCTTCACACGCGGGCAATCGCCTTGGCGCTATTTGCGTCCGCTGAACGCCAACTTGTTTTTGTCCACACACTTGTCTGACGTGCGCTCGGCGCTCGATGCAGGCGTGCCCGCCGCGCAGGTGTACCCGCACTCAGCACACGCGTCAGAGGCCAACCCACACGAAGTGCGCATTGCCTTTGACGGCGACGCGGTGTTGTTCAGCGACGAGGCTGAGCGCGTGTTTCAAACCCAAGGCTTGGACGCGTTTCAACAGCACGAAAAAAACAATGCAGCACAGCCTTTGCCAGCGGGCCCTTTCAAGCCTCTGCTCTTGGCCCTGCAGGTGCTGCAACAGGCGGGCACACCGCACATGCGCATCCGCACCGCGCTGGTCACGGCACGCAGCGCCCCCGCGCACGAACGCGCGATTCGCACGCTGATGAACTGGAACATTGAGGTAGACGAAGCCATGTTCTTGGGCGGCCTTGAAAAAGGCGAGTTCTTGCGCGAGTTTGAACCCGATTTTTTCTTTGACGACCAAACCGGCCACATCGAATCGGCTGCCCGCCACGTGCCGGCAGGCCATGTGGCCAGCGGCGTGCGCAACACCGAAGTCTGAAAACACATGAACGCATTTAAAAGCGTCACCAACAACGTGGCAACGAATTGGCAAAAAAGCCGCTTGCAGCTCAGCCGCGTCTGGGCCTTGTCGCTGCCCTATTTCAAGTCTGAAGAGAAATGGCGTGCACGTTTTCTACTGACCGCTTGCATCAGCTTGAACTTGGGGCTGGTGTACCTGATGGTGTTGCTCAACGACTGGAACCGCGTGTTTTACGACGCGCTGCAAAACCGCGACGCCGCTGTGTTTTGGCATCAGCTCGGGGTGTTCGCTATGCTGGCGACATGCTTCATCATCGTGGCGGTGTACCGCTTCTACCTCACGCAATTGCTGCAAGTGCGTTGGCGTGCATGGATGACGCGCGACTATTTGCAACGCTGGCTCAAGGGTCATGTGTTTTACCAGCTCGAGTTGCAAAGCCAAAACTGCACAGACAACCCCGACCAACGAATTCAAGAAGATGTGCAGCAGTTCACCGCGGATACCGTGGGCTTGTCGCTGGGCTTGCTCGACGCCACCGTAACGCTGCTGAGCTTTGTAGGCATCTTGTGGGGGCTCTCTGGCGGCTTTAGTTTTGAGGTGATGGGCGAGACCTACAACCTCCCCGGCTTCATGGTGTGGATGGCCTTGACTTACGCACTCGCGGGCAGCTTGATCGGCCACGTCATTGGCCGCTCGATGGCATCGCTCAACTTCACGCAGCAACGCTTAGAAGCCGACTTTCGTCACCACCTGATGCGTGTGCGCGAGTACAGCGAAGCCATTGCGCTTGACCGTGGTGGCCGTGTGGAGCGAATGTCATTGCAAGAACGCTTTGCACAGGTGCTGGACAACTTCATGCGCTTGCTGCGCGTGCAAAAGCGTTACACCTGGTTCAACTCAGGCTACGGCCAAGCCGCGGTGGTGTTCCCCATGTTGGTGGCGTCACCACGCTACTTCAGTGGTGCGATTCAGCTGGGCGAGTTGATGCAAATTTCGTCGGCGTTTGGCCAAGTGCAAGAGTCGCTCAGCTGGTTCATCAGCAATTACAGCCGCTTGGCGTCGTGGCAAGCCACCACGATGCGTTTGACGAGTTTTCAAGACCAGATGTTGGCAATCAAAGTGGATGAGGCAGCGCAGCCAGACACGACCACGCACACTGGCATCAACGCCCTGCACACCACACCGCTCACCATTTCGCTACCCAATGGCGATGTGCTGCTGGCCGACACCTCGCTCAACGCAGCCGCAGGCGACACCGTGCTGATTCGTGGCCCCTCGGGCTGCGGCAAGTCGACCTTGCTGCGCGTGTTGGCGGGCATTTGGCCGCACGTCACCTCGCCCACACACGACCGCCATGGCGAGCCCATTACCTACGGCCCCGTGGTGTTGCCCGATCGCAGTGTGTTCATGCCACAGCGCCCCTACTTCCCCGAAGGCACTTTGCGCCAAGCGCTGGCCTACCCCGACAGTGCCGAGCACTACACCGATGAAGCCCTGAAGAACGCGCTGTACGACGCGCTGCTACCGCACTTGGCGAACGACCTTGACGTGGCTGGCCATTGGACACAACAGCTGTCGGGTGGCGAGCAGCAGCGCTTGGCTTTGGCCCGTGTGCTGCTGAAACGCCCACGCTGGGTGTTTGCAGACGAGGTCACCAGCGCTTTGGATGAAGCTGCTGAAAAAAAGCTTTACGAAAAGCTGCTGACGATGGTGCGCGAAGAAGGCGGCGGTTTGGTGTCTATCGCCCACCGCCCCAGTGTCGCGAGCCACCACGAGACGGTGTGGCAGTTTGTGCCTGCGCCAGAAGGCAGCGCCGCCAAATTTGTGCTGGTCGCGGAATAAAACGCAAACAAAGCTCAGGCCTTCCAGCGCTCCCACCCTTTAGCGCGCAGGTCACATGCAGGGCAGGTGCCGCAACCATAGCCCCAATCGTGGCGGTGCGTGCGGTCACCCATGTAGCAGGTGTGGGTGTGCTCCACGATGAGGTCTACCAGTTGATCGCCACCATTCACATGTGCTTTTTGGCCAAGGTCATAGGCCAACTGCCAGGTCTGCGCTTTGTCGATCCACATCAACGGGGTCTCAATGAGCAAGCGGCGATCCATTCCGAGTGACAACGCAATTTGCATGGCTTTCATGGTGTCGTCACGACAGTCGGGATAGCCTGAAAAATCGGTTTCACACACGCCGGTGACGATGACATCCAAATCACGGCGATAGGCCAACGCCGCAGCCAAGGTGAGGAATAACAAGTTACGCCCAGGCACAAAGGTGTTGGGCAAACCGGAGGCCTCCATCTTGAAAGCCATGTCGCGCGTGAGCGATGTTTCGCTCACCTGCCCCAGCACGCCGAGGTCAAGCAAATGGTCTTCGCCTAACTTGTGGGCCCACTGTGGAAACTGCATACGCACTTGGGCCAGCACTTGCATGCGTGCTTCTAGCTCCACCAAATGGCGTTGGCGGTAGTCAAACGCCAAGGTTTCCACGCGCTCGTATTGCGACAGTGCATGGGCCAAACAGGTGGTGGAGTCTTGCCCACCCGAAAAAAGAACGAGTGCGTTGCGGTGAATAGGATTGCGTAATTGCATGTAAGTGGCGTGCTGCTTAGTACGTTGTGTTTAGTGCGAAGAAGAGGCAGGCGATGGGTGGGGCGAGGTATGTGCCGCGTGCGAGAGTTTGTCAGTCAGCGCAATCGCCAACGCGCTGAGCAAGAAAGTGATGTGAATGATGGTTTGCCACATCAACACCTTCTCGTCGTAGTTGGCGGCGTTGATGAAGGTCTTGAGCAAGTGAATGGACGAAATGCCAATGATGGCCATGCCCAGCTTGACCTTCAACACCGAGGCGTTCACATGGCTCAACCATTCAGGTTGATCCGGATGGTTTTCGAGGTACATGCGCGAGACAAAAGTTTCGTAGCCACCCACGATGACCATGATGAGCAAGTTAGAGATCATCACCACATCAATCAGACCCAGCACCACCAGCATGGTGATGGACTCACTCAGGTGCGTGACCGTCATGCCGTTTTTGTAGCCAATGCTGGTGACCAAGGCGTCGAGCGCAGCTTGGCTGCCAAACGCAGCCTCGATGAGGTGCACCAACTCCACCCAAAAATGAAACACATACACGCCTTGCGCCGCGATGAGGCCCAAATACAAAGGCAGCTGCAACCAGCGGCTGGCAAAAATAAAACGCGGCAAGGCAGGGGTTTGTTTCATACAGAACAATCTTTGGTGAATGCGCAAATTTTGCCTGAGCCCGCCTAAACTCCAGCCATGCTGTTACAAATTTTCTCTTTAGTCCTGCACTTCGCCGTCGGCCTGGTGACGGGCACCTGTTTGCTGCGCATGTACATGCACTTGATGGGCATCAACTTGTCGCGCAGCGGGGGCAACCCGCTGGCGCCGTTTGTGTTTGCCGTCACCAATTGGATCGTGCTGCCCGTGCGCCGTTATGTGCCAGCACTGGGTCGCTTGGACACGGCCAGTTTGGTGGCCGCTTATGCGGTGCTGCTGGCCAAACATTCGCTGCTTTGGATCATGGCGGGCGCCACCTCGGAGTGGCTGGGTTTGGTTGTCAACGCAGGCTTTGAAATGCTGAGCGTGATTTTGTCGAGCTTGATGTGGATGGTGATTGGCTACGCGCTCATGTCTTGGTTCAGCGCAGCTGCTGAAATTCGTTATGTCTTGGCGCAGCTGATCGAGCCGTTGCTCATCCCGATTCGTCGCGTGTTGCCACAGATGGGCGGGGTGGACTTGTCGCCTATCGCCTTGTTGTTGTTGATTCAAATCGCTGAAATCGTGCTGCACGGCTTGCGTGCGCAAGTGGCTTTTTAAACACATCACAAAGAGGTTGTCATGCTGCTCAAACGTTCATGGATGCTCATTGGCTTAGCAGTCGCCACTTTGCAACTGGCTTCACTCAAAGTTGCCGCACAAACCATCGCAACGCCTGCGGCCTTGCCACCCGTCGCCACCATCTCAACTTTGGATGTGCCTCGCTACATGGGCACTTGGTATGAGATTGCCAAGTTTCCCAACCGCTTCCAAGCCAAATGCACCGCCAACACACGCGCTCAGTATTTGGCGCAAACCGATGGCTCGGTGCAGGTACTCAACAGCTGCGCCACGGCTGACGGCAGCACCATCGACGCATTGGGCAAAGCCATTCAATTAGGTGCCACCAACTCACCCAAACTGCAAGTGCGTTTTGCGCCTGCATGGCTGAGCTGGCTGCCCATGGTGTGGGGCGACTACTGGGTGATTGAACTCGATGCCGACTACCAGCTGGCCGCCGTGAGCGACGCCAAACGCGAATACCTGTGGGTGCTATCGCGCTCACCACAGGTGCGCGCCAAGGCTTATGACGCCTTGCTGCAGCGACTCAAAGCGCAGCACTTTGACGTGCAAAAACTAGAGCGCACGCCACAGCGCTAAAGCAACTCACGCCTTGGCTTTGGCATGCCGCAAGTTGTTGCAGCAGTCGTGGCTGATGGCTAGGTTTTCTTGGTGGCTGTTGCCACCTTCACTCAGCGGCTGAATGTGCTCTAGCGTGGCGTCAGCGTGCGCCACATGCCCCCCGCAGACCCAACACGGCACCACGCCATGCAATTGGCGCGATACCGTTTTGTAAATCTTGTCGCGGGTGAGCTTGAGGCGGCTCAAAGTTTTACTTCACCCAAGCTGCCAAGGTTTTGGCGTAAGCGTCAAAGTCTTTGATGGGACGCTTGGCCACACCCGAAGCTTCAGCGGCACGTGCCACCGCAGGCGCGATGCGCTGGATAAGGCGTGTGTCGAATGGCTTAGGAATGATGTTGTCCACACCAAACGTCAAATCCAAACCGGGGTAAGCCGATTGCACTTCGGCGGTGACTTCAAGCTTGGCGAGGTCAGCGATTTCGCGCACGCAGGCAATCTTCATTTCTTCGGTGATTTTGGTCGCGCCGCAATCCAAAGCACCACGGAAGATGTACGGGAAGCACAAGACGTTGTTCACTTGGTTGGGGTAGTCCGAGCGACCGGTGGCAATGATGCAATCGGGGCGCACGGCTTTGGCCAATTCAGGGCGAATTTCTGGCTCGGGGTTGGCCAAGGCCAAGATGAGCGGCTTGTCAGCCATGGTCTTGACCATGTCTTGCGTCAACACGCCGGGGGCTGAGCAGCCCAAGAACACGTCAGCGCCGTTGACCGCATCGGCCAAGGTGCGTGCATCGGTGGTTTGTGCAAAGCGGGCTTTGGACTCGTCGTAACCACCGGGGCGGCCCTCGTAAATCACGCCTTTGGAGTCACACACAAAGATGTGCTCGGCCTTCACGCCCAAGCCCAAAAACACATCCAAACAAGCCAAGGCTGCAGCACCTGCGCCCGACACAGCGATCTTGATGTTGGCGATGTCTTTGCCTGCCAGCTCCAAGCCGTTCAACATGGCGGCAGCCGAGATGATGGCGGTACCGTGTTGGTCATCATGGAAGACGGGGATGCTCATGCGCTCGCGCAGTTTCTTCTCGATGTAGAAGCACTCAGGCGCTTTGATGTCTTCGAGGTTGATGCCACCAAAGGTGGGCTCCATGGCGGCGATGATGTCAACCAATTTGTCGGCATCGTGTTCGTCGAGTTCGATGTCAAACACGTCAATGCCAGAGAACTTTTTGAACAAACAGCCTTTGCCTTCCATCACAGGCTTGCCGGCCAAGGCGCCGATGTCGCCCAAGCCCAACACCGCGGTGCCGTTGGTAATGACGCCAACCAAGTTGCCACGGCTGGTGTATTCGTAAGACATTTGTGGATCTTTTTCAATCTCCAAACAAGGGTACGCAACACCAGGTGAATAAGCCAAGCTCAGGTCGTGCTGGTTGTCCAGCGGGTGAGTTGGCTCCACGCGAATCTTGCCCTTGGTGGGCGAGCGGTGGTAGTCAAGTGCGGCTGTGCGTAGTTCTTGTTCTGCTGGCGTCATGTCTTGAGTCCGTTGTATTTTTAAAAGGGCCCACATCCTAACGCGAGCGCCTTTCCCCTAGGGCTTCACGGGCAAGTGCCTACACTTACGCACTCTTGCCCTGAATCACGAACATCACGCCATGCAACCTTTGCTCAATGTCATCGCCGCCATGGCCATGCCCACCGACGCACAACGCCTGTTCCACGGGCGTGGCGGCCTATTTGCGGGCTGCGAACAGTGGTCACTTGATGCATTCCCGCCTGTGCTGGTGTTGACCAGTTTTCAATCGGTGAGTGACGAAGAACTCAGCACGATCGGTGTCGCACTGTCGACACGCTGGGCACAAATTGCGCCCGACCAGCCGCTGAACTGGGTGTTTCAATGCCGCGCCGAAGGCCACCAAGAAACCCGATTGATGAGCGGCGCCGTACCTGACCCGCATGTGGTGACCGAAAACGGCGCTAGCTTTCGCGTGCATGTGCTCAAAGGCCAAAACCACGGCCTATTTTTGGACATGGCCGAAGGCCGCGACTGGGTGCGCAAGATGGTGCGCGACTATGCAGCTGATCAGCCACGCCTGAAGGTGCTCAACCTGTTTGCCTACACCTGCGCCTTCTCGGTGGTGGCACTGCAGGCGGGCGCCAAGCAAGTGGTGAACGTGGACATGAGCCACGGTGCGATGGCCATCGGCCAGCAAAACCATCCTTTGAACGGCATCAGCACGGGTGCGACTTTTTTGATGCACGACATCTTCAAAACGTGGGGCAAGATCACGCGCAGCGGGCCCTATGGCTTGGTCATCGTCGACCCACCCAGCTACCAAAAAGGCAGCTTCATTGCCACCAAAGACTACGCCAAGCTCATGCGACGTTTGCCTGAACTGTTGGCCCCAGGCGGCTATGCGCTGCTGTGTTTGAATGCACCCGAACTAGGCTTGGCCTTCTTACAAGACCAAATGCAAGAGCTGGCTCCCGAACTGAAATTTGTTGAACGTGTGGCGAATCCTGCGACGTTTGCCGATGTCTCGCCCGAGCGTTCGCTCAAAGTGTTGGCGTACCAAATGCCGCGTTTGCCAGAGTCGTTGGAGAACGCAGCATGAGGTCTCACATCGCCATCGTCAACGTGGACAACTGCGACACCTGGACCCGCTATCGCAATGGCCTGTGCAGCACCTGCGCCGCCAACTGCTGCACCATGCCCGTGGAGGTGAAGCTGCCCGACTTGGTTCGCCTAGAGCTGGTGGACCCATTTGAAGCGGAACACGAAGAGCCTAAGCAAATCGCCAAACGCCTGCAAAAAATGGGTGTGATCGAACACTTCAATTTCAAGAACAGCATCTTCACCCTGTCGCGCCGCGCCAATGGCGATTGCCAAAACTTAGATGCCAAAACACGCCGTTGCAATGTGTATGAAAAAAGGCCCAACACCTGCCGACTGCATCCGCAAGTGGGGCCTAGGCCGGGGTATTGCCCCTATGGGGCAGTGCGCTAAGAAGAGGGTCAGCGCTGAAGCTCTTGGGCGTCTATGGCAATCAATGCATCAACCAGTGTGTTGATTTGCTCCTCTAAAGCTTGCACCACCCGTGCATCCTCAACGCTGTTGCTGTTGTACAGAGCAATATTGGCAGCCTCTAACGGTCCGTATAAGTTTTGAACCTGCTGCTCTAAGTCTTTTTTCAATGTGTCGTTCATAAAATCAAAATCAATTCTTTTGATTTTCTAGGGCATTGCGCCCTACATCAATACGCCAATTGGCGTATGACTAATTAGCGCTGTCTGAGTGGCGTCAGCAAATCACTCAAGCCGTTGTGATCTATCTCGTGCATGAGGTTCAGCAAGCGGCCAATTTCGCCCTTGGGAAAACCTTCACGCGCAAACCAGTTCAGGTAGTTACCAGGCAGGTCGGCCAGCAGCGTGCCTTGGTGTTTGCCAAACGGCATGCGCAGCGTGACCAGCTTTTGCAAATCCTCTGGGTTCATCGCACGGGCTTAGTTCAAGGCATCTAGCAAGTCTTGCGTGTCGCGAATGATGGGCTGCGCCAACTGCAACAACAAATGGCCGTCCACCGCTTGCTGGGCCCAACGGTTAGACGCCTCCAGCACGGGATGCGTGTGCAAATAATCGGGCACTTCAAAACTGGGGGACTGCTCCTTGAACGCCACCAACATGCTGAGGTAGCCCGAAAAATACAAGCTGAACATCAGCGCGTTGGCTGCTTCTTGAGAAATCTCGCGACGCCCCACCAGCTGCAAAAACAAAGCCTGCGCGGTTTCTATCGTCGGCAATTCACTGGCGCTGAGTTGAAACTCTTCGTCCAAGGCTTTACAAGCCTTGTTCCATTGCGCTGGCGCGTCTGTCATTTGGTTCATCATGTTCATTGTTTGCTTAGGCCAGCATTGTGCCTTTGCACTTCTTCGCGCCGCAGCGGCAGGCGTATCTGGCTTTGAGCGCATCGGTCAAAGGCTCGTCACTCACCAACCCATAGTTGAAGGTCAGCTCTTCCCCGCGCCACACTTGACGGCGGGTTTGGATAAACACACGGCCTTTGATTTCCACAGGCTCGCAATTGGGTTGGCAAGAGTGGTTGATCCAACGCGACGCATTGCCTCCGTGAAGACCATCAATCACGCGCGCGTCGTCGATGTGAAAGTAAAACGTGTGCTCGGGATTGCTGGGGTCGTGCGGGTGACGGCGCAATGCCTCGGCCATGGAAATAATTTCACCCACGTATTCGATGACTTTTTCACCTGCGGCCATGGGGCACAAAGCAAACACGCCTTTGCCGTGCACCTCGGACTGAAACACCGCAAACCTTGGAGGCTGATTCAAATCTGGCAGGCTGGACTGGATTTTGAGCTTAGGCATGGGCATGCCCAAAAGCATACTAGGTTGACAACCATGTCCTCGTTGCTTTACACCGCGCAGTATTTTTCCTGAATCTGAGCATCTGCCAACAAGTCGGTGGCCTTGCCGTGGTGCACGATTTGCCCTTGGTCAAGAATGTAGGCGCGGTCTGAGATACCCAAGGCGCGTTCCACGTTTTGCTCAACCAACAAAATGGTAATGCCCTGCTGCTTCATGCGTGCAAAGAGCTCAAACATCTCATCCACCAAGATGGGCATGATGCCCTCGGAAGGTTCATCCAGCAGAATCATCCGCGGCTTGGCCATCATGGCGCGCGCGATGGCCAGCATTTGCTGCTCGCCACCTGAGAGCGAGGTGCCCTCTTGGTGCAAGCGCTCCTTGAGGCGCGGAAAAGTTTGTGCAATCTCGTCAATCATGGCGTTCATCTCGCCGCGCTGCGCACTCGCCAGCAATCCGAGTTGCAAGTTTTCAAGCACGGTCAAGCCCGGAACAATGCGCCGCTCTTCTGGCACGTAGGCCAAACCCAAGTGGTAGCGCTGGTGGGAAGGCATGCTCAAAAGGTCATGACCATCAAACATCACTTGGCCGCGTGTCTTGGATAACAAGCCCATGATGCTGCGCAAGGTTGTGGTTTTTCCCGCGCCATTACGTCCCATGAGGGTGACGATTTCGCCACGCGCCACATGGAAGTCCAATCCCTGAATCACATGACTGTGGTCATACCAGGCGTTAAGTTGCTCAACCTTCAACATGTTTGTTCCTTAATGCTGGCCTAGGTACACACGCTTGACTTCTGAGTTCTGGCGAATCTCATCAGGCGTGCCTTCAGCCAATAACTCACCGTGGTGCAACACGATCAAGCGCTTACACAGACCCATGACCATTTTCATTTTGTGCTCCACCAAAATCACGGTGCGCTCTTGGGCCAGTTGTGTGATCAGGTCCATCATGACCGTGGTTTCCTCAGGCGACATGCCCGCTGTTGGCTCGTCCATCAACAACAATTTGGGATGACACGCCAAAGCCATGGCAACCTCTAAGCTGCGCTGTTGGCCATGCGCCAAATCAGCGGCCAGTTTGTTGCGTACATCGGCAAGGCCCACACGCTCAAGCAAAGCATCTGCCTCGTCGATCAGACCAACATAAGACGCACGCGATCGCCAAAGCTCAAATTTGGTCTCTTGCATTTGTAGCGCCACCCGCACGTTTTCATGGGCGCTGAGTTGCTTGAAAACATTGGTGATTTGAAAACTCTTGGCAATCCCCATGCGGGCAAATGCATGCGCTGGCACACGGCTGATGTCACGCCCCTCAAACAAGATTTGCCCCGAGCTGGGAGGGACACCGCCACTGATCACATTGAAGAACGTGCTCTTTCCCGCGCCATTGGGACCGATGATGGCCGTCAACTCCCCTGGCTGAAAACTCACACTGACATTGTTGAGTGCACGGAATTTGCCGTAATCACGGGTGGCGTGACGAACTTCAAGGATTGGGTTGGTACTCATACACCCTCCTGCTTATTTGAGCTGCGCTTTTGATAACGCACCACACCGTCCAAGAACGTACCCCAAACACCTTTGGGGAAAAACAAAACAAACACCATGAACACCAAGCCCACAGCGCCCATCCAGTAGCGCGTGAGGTTGGTCACCACGTCTTCAAGATACAAGAACACGGCAGCCCCTACAAACGGTCCAAAGAAAGTGCCCATGCCGCCTAGCAAACACATCATGACCGCCTGGCCGCTTTGCAAATAGTGCAACGAATCAATCGGCACCACAGACAAATGCAAGGCACGCAAAGCGCCCGCCAAACCGCAAATGGCAGCCGACAACACAAACACCAACAGCTTCGCACGTGCCACGTCATAGCCACAAGCAGCCGTGCGTTTTTCGTTTTCTCGAATGGACTCAATCACCGCGCCAAAAGGCGAGTTCAATACCCTGGAGACAAACCACAAGGCCAAGGCGACAAAAACCAAAATCACGTAGTACTTGTTCAATGGGTCCATGAAATCGATGCTCAAACCCATGAGGTCGATCGTCTCCACTTTGACGCCGCGCAGACCGTTTTCACCACCGGTCCAACCATCGGCCTTGTAGAAAACGTAATAGATGATTTGCGCCAATGCCAACGTGACCATGCTGAAGTAAATGCCGCGGGTGCGAATGGCCATGTAGCCCATCACTAAGCCGACCAAACTTGCGCCCACCACGCCCGTCAATATCGCCGCCCACCAAGGCCAGCCGCCACTGACCACGGCAATGCCAGCCAAATATGAGCCCACGCCTAAAAACGCCGCATGCCCAAAAGACAGCATGCCGGTGTAGCCGAACAACAAATTGAAACCGACTGCGTACAAACCAAAAATCAAAATGTTGACGGACAAAGCGTCATAAGGCATCAAGAACGGAAAGACCAACAAGAATAAAAGCACGGCCGCGACGCGGTGCACGCGTGCCAGATCAATCAAAGCGTTCATAGGGTTAGCTCATCAAACCGGCTTTGCCGAAAAAGCCCTGGGGTCGCCACAAAAGGACAACGGCCATGAGCACAAAAATAGACAACTCGGCGTACTCGGGTGCCAGCAACGACGTCATGGCAAAGACTACGCCTACCAACAAACCCGCCACCACAGCCCCCGGCAAAGAACCCATACCGCCGACCACCGTCACCACGAACGATTCAGCCAAGATAGGAATTCCCATTTCTGGATTGACTGCGCGCGTGGGCGCGGCAAGTAGACCCGACAAACCTGCAATGGCCGTACCGATGCCGAACACCAACAACCACACTTTGGCGATGTCGATGCCTAAGACTTTGACAATTTCAGAGTCTCGAGAACCTGCCCGAATGATCAAGCCGTAGCGGGTTTTCTCAATGAAAAGCCACAGGACCAACACAATCAGAGCGGTGGCTGCAATCAAGAATAAACGGTACAAAGGGAAATGCCCAAAACCCAAGTCAACTGCACCACGCAGTGCGGCAGGTGTTGAACTGGGCAAGCCTTCAATGCCAAAGACAAAACGCATCACATCAATCAGCACATACGACAAACCAAAAGTCAGCAGCAGAGGGTAATCAATACCGCGGCCATAAAGCGGACGCACTAAAAACCGCTCGCACAGAAGACCAATGGCCCCCGTAGCTAAGGGCACCAACAACAAACTGAACCAAAAACTGCCCGTCACACTCAGGCTGTAAACACCTAAGAAAGCGCCCACCATGAAGAACGCGCCATGGGCAAAGTTAACTACGGTCAGCATGCCAAAAATCAACGATAGACCGATGGCCAGCAGCGCATACACAGCGCCCAAGGCAATACCGGTCATCAGTTGTAACGCAAAGAGTTGAGGTGAGATGTCAAACATCAAGTTCACTTACAAAACAGAAATAGGCCCGCAGCCTTAAGGCTGCGGGAAGAGCCTAAACGATGAAGATCAAGTTGAAATCTTGTGACCCATTTCGTCACAGGTACGCAGATTTTTCTCTTCGGCGGCTTCGATCGACAACACGTTGAACACGTCGTACTTGTCTTTCATGTTCTTAGATTTCGACTCGACGATGACCACCGACTGCACAGACTGGTGATCGCACTTGCGGTAGAACTGATCACCCTTGTACCAGTTGTAGCGCAGCTGACGCAACGCGATGCTGACCTTCAGTGATTCGGTGGACTTGGCTTCACGCACGGCTTGCAACACCGAGCGCACACCGGCATAACCCAAGGCGCCGTAATCCGACGGGACAGCACCGCCGTTGGCTTTGCGGAACTTGTCATTGAACGCCTTGGCTGCCGGAATCTTGTCTTCCATGCCCCAGTAATAAGACGTACCACCCAAGATACCTTCAAAGGCTTCAGCACCACCGGCTTGTCGTGCGGTGTACAGCAACACGGGCGCAATGATTTTGGTATTGGCTTTGATGCCAAAGTCGGTGGCTTGCTTGGCCGAGTTCACCAAGTCGCGACCGAAGTTGCACAACACCAAGATATCGGGCTTGAGCGCTTGAATACGAGGCAAGAAAGCAGAGTAATCGGCAGCGCCAATCGGATGACGAATGTCTGCCAAAGTTTGCACACCCAAAGACTGACCCGCACGCTGAAAACCACGCACCATTTCATGACCATAGGCGTAGTCGGCCGTGAGGTACACCACTTTTTTGCCAAACCTTGGGAAGGCGTAACGGCCTACGGCACCTGCGGTGAGGTGAGGGTTCAGTGCTTCATGAAAGGTGTAGAGGCTCCAGTCTTTGGCCTCGTTGATGGCGTCAGACTGACTGATGGAGTTGAAGATGATTTTGCGATCGCGGCAAACAGCGTTGATCGACAGCTGTGTGGCGGCTGACAAAGAACCGACCACGAAATCAACTTTGTCTTTTTCAATCAACTCAAGGGTACGCGTGGCAGCCTCGCCTGGGTTGAGCTTGTCGTCACGTACCAAAAGTTCAGCTTTGCGGCCATTGAAACCGCCACTGTCGTTGAACTCTTTGATGGCGATTTCAGCCGCGCGAACTTGGTCTTGCGCCTCGGCAGAAAAAGCGCCAGTCAGCGGCACGGGGAAACCGATTTTGATTGGGGTGTTTTGCGCGTGCGCCAAGTTCAGCCACGCTGGTGTCACTACTGCTGCTGCGCCACCCACGATCAATGTCCGACGCCCTAGGTTGGTTGACTCTGTCATGCTTGTCTCCTCAGTTTGGTTTAGTTGATAACTTCATCGTCGATTACGAGGCCCGACTGGCGTCTAGCGCCGCCTTCTCTGCCGCAGGGTAATTGAGTTCAATCACCACCCCATTGGGGTCATCCAAGAAGAGTTGATGGAGCCCAATCGAGGGCACCGTGCGCTCGCGCACAGCGATGCCGAGCTTGGCCAGATGCTCTAACTTAACCTGCAACCCTGTGGCAAACAAGGCAATGTGATCCACGGCGCCTGAGCCAGTCAGGCTGCTGATGTCACGATCACCCAAATACTGTTTGAGTCCTTCAGGATCGTTCAGGTCCATCCCAATCACATGCACCATGGCGTTGGCCATGTCGGCATGTGATCCGTTGTAGAGCCAAATTCCGGGGAAGGGAAAAGCAGGCCGAGGGCCCACTGTCAAACCCAGTGCAGCTTCGTAAAAAGTGCGGGTGCGGTCCATGTCCGTGGTGCGGATAGAGAAATGATTCAGCGCAAGGGTCATGATTAAGCTTTCGTAGGTTGCACACTGGCCAAGTAGGCCATGACTCGGTCTTCAATGTAAGAGGCATCCATTTCGCTGGATGCCGAGATGTCTAAGTTTGGATCAAAGCCATAGACCCAGCGTCGCATACCCATGTAGAAGACGCTGCCATGCAAACCCAAAATACATTCCATCGCGCGCGCTGACGGTGGCTTGCGTGAACGGCTACCCACATATTTCAAAGTTTCGCGGTGAATGCGTGGGAAAAGCTTTTCATGCAACATCGCAAAGTAACGGTCAGTGATGAATCGGTCACTCAAGCCAGAATACACAAAGATCCTGACCCACTCTGGCTTAAAAATTGCCTGGGCATAGGACACATAAAAGCGCGTTAACTTCTCGGGCAATTCAATGCGTTTGTCGTCCAGCAAGGTCTCCCACTCGCCGCGCCATCGGCCCTCAAAAATGTCTTTGTAGACGCGCTCTAGCAACGCTTGTTTGGTGGGGAAATAGTGATACAGCAATGTGTGGGTGATGCCCAATTCGCGCGCCAAGTCTCGCAGCTGACCATCTAAACCGTGGCGCGAGAAAAACCGAATGGCACCGTCCACCAACTGCTGCTCACGCTCTCCGGGTGGCATGCGGCGGCGAACAGGCGCTGGGGCTTGTTGGGCGCTAGGGTTTTTCCGAATGGAAGGCATCACAACATTGATTGATATTCATATCTAATTTAACGCTTGGTCAATAAGCCACAAATCGGGACAAACCCGCAGAGCTTGTTCAAACAAAAAAGGACCCCCATGGACTTACAAGGCAACGTGATTTTGGCCGCACCACCTAGCGTGGTTTGGCAAGCACTCAACAACCCGCAAGTGCTGCGTGTTTGCATTCCAGGATGCGAAGAAATCACAGCTCTGTCGCCCAGCGAAATGCAGGCGCGCGTGGTCATCAAAATGGGTCCTGTGCGTGCCACGTTTGTGGGCAAGGTGAGCATGACCAACATCGTGCCGATGCAGGGCTACACCCTCAACTTTGAAGGCTCGGGTGGCAGTGCAGGTTTTGCGAAGGGCAGCTCAGTCATCACCTTGACTGAGGCACCAGAAGGCACACAACTCACCTACACAGCCAAGGCATCAATCGCTGGAAAACTCGGGCAAATTGGCGGGCGCATGATCGATGCTTCGGCACGTCAACTATCAGAAAAGTTTTTCACGGCTCTCAAAAATCACATCGCGCATGGCGGTCCTGTCAGCCATGACGCGCGGCCAATGACTGCCAACTCACAACTGCCCAGCTTGCATCACTCGCCTACGGACACACACACACATACGCAAGCCCCAACATCTGACTTGTTTGCACTCGAAAAGATTCGCATGCTCTGGTTTGCTGCAGGCGTGGTGTCCACCTCGATTGGCGTGTGGCTTGGCGCAAGCTTGTTGAAATAAAGGATCCCCATGAAAGCGCCCGCTTTTTCCTACGCACGCCCCATCAGTTTGGCTGAAGTCATGTCACTCATGACCGAACACGGCGAAGCAGCCAGATTGCTAGCTGGTGGACAAACCCTGCACGCCACGCTCAACATGCGGCTATCAGAACCAAGCATCCTCATCGATCTGCAAGCGGTCAACGAACTCAAAGGCATTGAGCGTGTGGGTGACGTCTTGCGCATCGGCGCCATGGTGACGCACACCGAGATTGAAACTTCTGCCTTGATCAAAAAACACCTGCCCTTGCTGAGCGCAGCGGTGCCGCATATTGCGCACCGTGCCATTCGCAACCTCGGCACCTTTGGAGGCTCCATTGCCTATGGCGATCCAGCCGCTGAGTGGCCAGCATGTCTGCTGGCACTTGATGGTGTAGTGGTGGCTGTTGGCCCGCGTGGCGAGCGACGCATTAAGGCACAAGATTTTTTCACGGGCCTGTACAGCACCGACTTGCAAGAGGATGAACTCATCCTCGCGTGCGAGCTGCCTCTACGCACAGGCGCACACGCCTTTGCATTTGACGAACTCGCACGCCGCCATGGTGACTACGCCGTGGTGGGCCTTGCAGCGACCGCCAGCACCAACGCCACTGGACTTCACGAAGTGCGCCTTGCATGGCTAGGTGCCGTGAGTCAGCCCTACCGCAGCACGAAGACCGAGGCCTTATTGGAAGGCCAAGTGCTCAGCGATGCGTTGATCACGCAAGCAATGCAATGCCTGAAGGACGAAATGCTGACCGATGCCGACTTGACCCACAGCGCCGCTGCCAAATCACACCTTGCGGGTGTCATGCTCAAACGCGCACTCCACACCTTGAACCAGACGGCCACCGTGGCTTGAACAGGAATCGACCATGACTGCCCCACATGCACACACCGTGAACATCACGGTCAATGGCCAGAACCAACGCTGCGGTGTTCAACCCCGCACACATTTGATTGATTTTTTACGCGATGAATTAGGGCTTAAAGGGTCTCACCTCGGTTGCGAGCATGGTGTTTGCGGCGCCTGCACGGTGCGGGTCAACGGCCAAATCGTGCGCGGCTGTTTGACGCTGGCTGTGCAAACAGATGGCGGCCAAGTCGACACGATTGAAGGCTTGAGCGAAACCGGTGAAATCAAAGATCTGCAAGCCGCCTTTATTCGCCACAACGCCTTGCAATGTGGCTTTTGCACATCGGGCATGTTGATGGCTGCGAGCGAACTGCTCACCCAGCAGCCCAATGCCAACCGCGAACAAGTGCGTGAGTGGATGTCTGGCAATTACTGCCGCTGCACGGGGTACCAAGCCATCGTCGATGCGGTGTGCGAAGTTTTGGCTGCACGTCGTCAAGGAGTGAGCGCATGAACGCCCCAGAAAATAAATTTCTCAAAGCCAGCCATGACGTGCCGCACGCGGCACCGTTCACAGGCGAGATGGCCGGCGCCAAACACATTGGCCAAGCCATTCCACGCCCAAACCTCGAGCGCTTGGTCGAGGGGCGCGGCCAGTATGTGGATGACATCGAATTGCCGCGCATGGCGCATGTCGTGTATTGGCGCTCGCCGGTGGCACATGCGCGCATCGTGCACATCGAAAGCGCTTATGCACGCATGATGCCTGGCGTCTTGGCCGTCTACACAGGACACGACTTGGCAGCCGTTTGCAAACCTTGGGTGGGCACCCTCACGCATTTGGCTGGCATCAAATCAGCACCGCAATACCCGATGGCCATTGACCGTATGCATTGGCAAGGCGAGCCTGTGGTGGCCGTGGTGGGCAAAACACGCGCAGAAGCGGAAGATGCGTTGCAGTACATCCAAGTGGAATGGGAAGACTTGCCCGCTGCTCTGGACATGAACACGGCACTCGACCCGAACACAGCCGTGATTCATCCCGAACTGGGCGACAACCTGTGCTTCACTCGAAGCCTAGACACCGGCGGCGTAGACGAGGCATTTGCTAACGCAGCGGTGGTAGCAGAGGCCACGTTTGACTTTGGTCGCCACACGGGTGTGACGCTAGAGCCGCGCTGCCAAATTGCAGACTACAACCCTGCCAGCACCCAACTCACGGTTTACCACTCGCAACAGGCACCGCACATGATGCAAGACCTGTATGCGCGTCAATTCGATTTGACCGAAGCCAACATCCGTGTGATTTGCAAAGACGTGGGCGGTTCATTTGGCATCAAGGTGCATGCGTACCCGGATGACTTTGCCACCGTGGCGATTTCCATCTTGCTGAAACGCCCCATCAAGTTTGTGGCTGACCGACTTGAGTCGTTCACCAGTGACATCCATGCGCGCGAACACCGCATTGAAGGACGCATTGCAGCCTCGGCTGAGGGTGACATTCTGGCGTTTGAAATCAAAGACACCACGGGCATTGGTCCGTTTTCGATGTTCCCGCGCACCAGCGGCATTGAGGGCAACCAAGTGGTCAACCTCACGGGCGGCCCCTACAAGCACAAGGCGTATCGCGCCAAACTCGACGTGGTGTTTTTGAACAAAACACCCACCTGCCAATACCGCGGCGTGGGCCACCCCATCGCCTGCGCAGTGACTGAAGGCTTGGTCGATTTGGCTGCCGCCAAGTTGGGGATGGACCCACTGGCCATGCGCAAACGCAACGTCATTCCAGACGATGCTTACCCCGCCACAGGCGCTTCGGGCATCAAACTGGAAGTGCTGTCGCATGAGGCATGCCTGCGCAAAATTGAGTCGCTGATGGACTACCCCGCCTTGCTGGCTGAGCAAGCCGCTTTGCGTCAAAAAGGTATTTATCGCGGCATTGGCTTTGCGGCGTTGATTGAGTTGACCAACCCCAGCGCCGCCTTTTATGGCGTGGGCGGTGCACGCATTTCCTCGCAAGACGGTGCGACGCTTCGCTTAGAGCCCGCGGGCGGTGTGGCGGTGATGGTGAGTGTGGGCGAACAAGGCCAAGGCACCGAAGCCATTTATGCGCAAATCGCTGCAGACGCCGTAGGTGTGCCTATGGCACAAGTGCGCTTGCTCACAGGCGACACCGATGCTGTGCCTTACGGCGGTGGCACATGGGCATCGCGTGGTGCAGGCGTTGGCGGTGAAGCGGTTTTGTTAGCTGGCTTGGCTTTGCGTGCCAACATTTTGAAGGTGGCCCAAGCCATCCTCAACCAACCCTTGGAAGAACTCAGGCTGGAGGATGGCGTTGTCAAACATGCGGTCACTGGCGCAGAGTTGTTGCCACTGGCTGAACTGGGCCGGGTTGCCTACTACCGCCCTGACACGCTGCCGGCAGGCTTTACATCTGAATTGATGGTGACACGCCATTACGCGCAGCGCGATTACCCCTTCATCTTCACCAACGGGGTGCAAGCCTCGTATGTTGAGGTGGACGTGGAAACAGGCTTTGTCAAACTGCTCAAGCACTGGGCGGTGGAAGACTGCGGTCGCGTCATCAACCCCAAGCTGGTGGATGAGCAAATTCGCGGTGCGATTGTTCAAGGCATTGGCGGTGCGCTGTTTGAAGAGTGCCTGTATGACGATCAAGGCCTCATGCAAAACGGTTCGATGGCTGACTATTTGGTACCCATGGCTGGGGAGATGCCAGACATTGTGGTGGCCCACGTTGAAACACCCACGCGTAGCTCAATCTTAGGTGCCAAGGGTGCTGGCGAAGCCGGGACTGCGGGTGCCCCAGCTGCTGTGGTGAATGCCATCAACGACGCCTTGCGTCCATTGCATGCGCAGGTTTGGTCACAGCCCGTGACGCCTGAAAAAATTCTGAAAGCATTGGGGCATATTTGAAAAGCAATTCGAAATACCCCCTTGCCAACTTACTCCACCGTAACCGACTTAGCTAAGTTACGCGGCTTGTCCACATCCGTCCCCCGCGCACACGCCGTGTGATAGCTGAGTAGCTGCAAAGGCACGACGTGCAAGATGGGTGAGAGCACGCCATAGTGCTCGGGCATGCGGATGACGTTCACGCCTTCGCTGCTTTCAATCTTGGTGTCGCCATCGGCCAGCACATACAAAACGCCGCCACGGGCGCGCACTTCTTGCATGTTGCTTTTGAGTTTTTCCAGCAAAGCGTCGTTCGGTGCCACCGTCACCACGGGCATGGCGCTGGTGACCAAGGCCAAGGGGCCGTGCTTTAACTCGCCGGCGGCATAGGCCTCGGCGTGGATGTAGGTGATTTCTTTGAGCTTCAACGCGCCTTCCAGCGCGATGGGGTAATGCGTGCCACGGCCCAAGAACAAAGCGTTTTCTTTGCTGGCAAAGTCTTGCGACCAAGCAATGAGCTGCGGCTCCAGCGCCAGCACAGCTTGCAGGGCAGCGGGCAAGTGGCGCATGGCTTTGATGTGCGCGGCTTCTTCTTCATCGCTCAAACGACCTTTGGTTTGCGCCAAGGCCAAGGTGAGCAAGAACAAACCGGCCAGCTGCGTGGTGAAGGCTTTGGTGGAAGCCACGCCAATCTCAGCGCCCGCGCGCGTGACGTAGGCCAACTTGCACTCGCGCACCATGGCGCTGGTGGACACGTTGCAAATGGTGAGCGTTTTGTCCATACCCAAGCCTTGCGCGTGGCGCAACGCAGCCAAGGTGTCTGCCGTCTCACCCGACTGGCTGATGGTGACCACCAAGCTGTTGGGGTTGGGCACCGATTCGCGGTAGCGGTACTCGCTGGCAATCTCCACTTGGCAAGGGATTTTGGCAATGGCTTCAATCCAGTACTTGGCTACGCAGCCGCTGTAGTAGCTGGTGCCGCAAGCGAGAATGAGCACGTTGTCAATGGCTTTGAACACCGAGTAAGCACCGTCGCCAAACAACTCGGGCGTGATGCCCTCAATGCCTTCCAGCGTGTCGGCAATGGCGCGCGGCTGCTCGAAGATTTCTTTTTGCATGTAGTGGCGATAAGGCCCCAACTCGGCTGCGCCGCTGTGCGCCTGCACGGTTTTGACTTCGCGTGTGACGGCTTTGTGGTGGCGGTCTTGCACCCAGTATTTGCCGATTTGAATGTCCACCACATCGCCCTCTTCGAGGTAAACGATTTGGTCGGTCACACCGGCCAAGGCCATGGCGTCGCTGGCGAGGAAAGTTTCGCTGTGCTCTTTGCCCACGCCCAAGATGAGCGGCGAGCCTGCGCGTGCGCCAATGACGCGGTGAGGTTCGTCTTTGTGAAACACAGCAATGGCGTACGCGCCGTGCAGCTGAACGATGGCGGCTTTGACGGCTTCAAACAAATCGCCGTTGTAGAGGCTGTCCACCAAATGGGCAATGACCTCGGTGTCGGTTTGGCTCAAAAATTCGTAGCCCTTGGCTTGCAGCGAGGCGCGCAGTTCGTCGTGGTTTTCGATGATGCCGTTGTGAACCAAGGCGACCCGCCCCGGCTTGTTCGGGGTGGCTTTCTCGTTCTGACCCACTTGGGCTGGCGAGCCGCCTGTGTAAACACCGGCGCCAGCCCCTGTGCCGTGGCTGAAATGCGGATGCGCGTTGTGAACCGCAGGCGCACCGTGCGTGGCCCAGCGTGTGTGCGCAATGCCTGTGCCGCCTTCGATGTGGTCGGCCTTGACTTGGTCCATCAGCTCAGACACGCGTGCCGTGCTGCGTGCGCGTTGGAGTCCACCGTGAATGGCGCCTTGTTTGCCGCCCAAACTGGCCGAGTGCACTGCGACACCGCAAGAGTCATAGCCACGGTATTCCAGCCGCTGCAAACCTTGCACAAGGATGGGAACGATGTTGCGGGTAGAAACGGCGCCGACGATGCCACACATAAAGATCACTCCTAAATTGGGTTGCCGAGATATTAAGCAACTCGAATAGAAATTACTTCTTTAATTTTTCTATTATTTGAACGAAAATTCCACATATTAATTTTTTTAGAATTTAATTTCAAATTAATAGAACATATGAAACAAGAATTTCTAGACGCAACAGATTTAAAGCTGCTTGATGCTTTGCAGCACGACGCCACGCTCAGCAACGTGGCCTTGGCTGAACGATTCAAAATCTCGCCACCCACCTGCCTACGGCGTGTCAAGCGACTGACCGATGAAGGTTGGATTGAGCGACAAATTGCCATACTGAGTTCCGACAAATTGGGCAATGCACTGGGCCACGGACTAACGGCTTTGGTGGAAGTAACGCTAGACGCGCAAGGGGCTGAGCACCTAGACGCCTTCGAGCAACGCGCCTGCGCAGACAACGCCGTGCAGCAGTGTTGGCGTGTGTCACCCGGCCCTGACTTTGTGTTGGTGGTGCAAGCTGCAGACATGCCCGACTACCTAGCCATCACGCAACGCCTGCTCACGCAGGACGCGAATGTGCGCAACGTGAAAGCGTTTTTTGCGACCAAACGGGCGAAGTTCACCAGCACTTGGCCGTTGTTGCGTCAGTCCTAAATGCCCAACACGACCAACGCTTGTTGGGCAGAAATGATTTGCAAGGTGGGCAAAGGTGCGACCTCTAACAAATCGTTGTCGCCACTGACCAGGTAATGCGCTTGCGCCTTGAGCGCAGTCTCGATGAACTTGTCATCATCGCGGTCGCGGCAATAAAAGGCAGATTCACCGATGTCCACCCAAACCGCAGACGCATTCAAATCGTGCAGCAAACTTTCACGTAGTTCAAGGCTGATGTAGCGATCAAATTTGGGACGAAAAAGCCGCGTTCGCAACTCATCAAACGTAGCTTGCGAAAACACCAATCGGTGATGCGCCAATGCCTCCTGAACCAACTTAGCCGGAGCACCTTTTGATGAGAGCGCGGCACTGATAAAGATGTTGGTGTCGATGACCAGGTTAAGACTCGTCACGTAGCAACTCTTCCAACAGCTCTGGCGTCATGCCAGCACGTTCTGCTTGCGCTGCCGTGTGGACCAATGTGTGTTGAAGTCGGTTGGCATAGAACTCCCGCATAGCTTCGTAGTCTTGCGCCGACACCATGACCCCTACCACGCGATCACGACGCATCACACGCACGGGTTCGCGCTGAGCGAGGTCGATGAACTGCCCAAATTGGGTTTTGGCTTCGTTGGCAGAAAAGGTTTGCATCTATAAAATATAACACGAAACGAATGAATCGTTCGATTGGTGCTAATTTCAGGGATTCGGTTTTTTCTCAGGCCGCTTCCAGTTGGCGATGCTCACCTGCTTGCCCCGCGCCACGCTCAGTGCACCGGCTTCGGTGCTCTTGGTAATGGTCGAACCACCGCCGACCGTGCCGCCCGCGCCAAGGGTGACGGGCGCGACCAACACGCAGTTGCTGCCCACATGCACATCAGCTTCGATGACGGTGCGATGCTTGTTGGCGCCGTCATAGTTGGCGGTGATGCTGCCAGCACCGTAGTTGACGCGCTCGCCCACGGTGGCGTCGCCCAAGTAGGCTAAGTGGTTGGCTTTTGAGCCTTTGGCCATGGTGGAATTTTTGACTTCCACAAAGTTGCCGATGTGCACTTCGGCCGCCAGTTGCGCGCCGGGGCGCAAGCGGGCAAATGGGCCAATGAGCGAGCCCTCGCCAACCGTCACACCCAGCTTTTCGCCATCGATGTGGGTGAAGGGATGAATCACCGCACCAGCTTCGATGGTGCAGTTGGCAATCACGCAGTTCGCGCCAATCTTCACACCTTGGCCCAATGAAACATGGCCTTGGAAGATGCAGTTCACATCAATTTCCACGTCTTGTGCGCAGACCAAATGGCCGCGCACATCAAAGCGTGCGGGATCGATGATGCGCACACCGTCGGCCATGAAAGCGTGAGCTTGGCGCAGCTGAAACGCGCGTTCTAGCTCGGCCAGTTGCGTGGGGCTGTTGACGCCCGCCACTTGCGCGGCATCGCTGATTTTGTGGGCCACCACAGGCACGCCGTCGGCCTCGGCAAACTTGACCACATCGGTCAAATAAAACTCTTGCTGCGCATTGTTGTTATCTAGGCGCGCCAACCAAGGCTTGAGCAACTTGGCGGGCACAGCCATGATGCCGCTGTAAACCTCGTGGATCGCCAACTGCTCAGCGTTGGCGTCTTTGTGTTCGACGATGGCGTGCACTTGGCCGCTGGGGCTGCGCACAATGCGGCCATAGCCTGTGGGGTCGGCAAAGTCGATGGTGAGGAGTGCGAGTTGTTTGCCATCGCACAGGTCGAGCAAGGCTTGCAGCGTGTCGGCTTGTGTCAAGGGCACATCGCCCGACAACACCACCACCACGCCGTCATTGGCCAACAAAGGCACGGCTTGTTGCACGGCATGGCCGGTACCGAGCTGGGGCATTTGGCGGGCAAATTGCAATTTGTCTGCGGTATTGGCGCTGGTGAGGGCGGACTCGACTTGCTCCGCACCATGACCGGTGATCACGATGGTGTGGCGCGCCTTCAAGGCGCGTGCGGTGTCGATCACATGCTGCACCAAGGCCTTACCCGCGAGGCGGTGTAAAACCTTAGGCATACTGCTCTTCATGCGGGTGCCTTTGCCGGCAGCCATGATCACCACATCCAAAGCCTTCATGTCATTCATCCTTATCTTGCGCAGAATTATCCGCCATGCCTCTGTCTGGCTAGCACTGGCCGCACTCGTGAGCTTAAGTGCTTGCAGCACCATCAAAGTGGTCTACAACAACAGCGATGACGTGATTTACTGGTGGCTCGACAGCTACGCCGATTTGCAAGACAGCCAAAAGCAATTCACGCGCGATGCGCTGACCGACTTGCAACGCTGGCATCGCCAGCAACAGCTGCCCGAATACGTGGCCTTGCTCAAACGCATGCAGACCATGGTCCCCAACGACATCACACCCGCACAAGTGTGTGCGGTGACCGAGGATATGAAAAGCAGCTTTGTCACCCTGCTGCGTTTTGTAGAGCCCGCCAACACCAAGCTGACCTCGCAACTCAAACCCGAACAATTCGTCAGCATTCGCAAACGCTTCGACAAGACCAACAAGACCTGGAAAGAGGATTGGCTAGACCCCAATGCCGAAGATCGCCTGCGCTACCGCACGAAGCTGGCCACCAACCGCCTTGAAGACTTTTATGGGCACCTCGATAAACCGCAACGCGACGCACTGCGCAAGTGGCTGAGTGAATCCATCTTTGATCCCAAGCTGAGCTACGCCGAGCGTGAACGCCGCCAAGCGGACAGCCTGCAAACCTTTCAGCGCATTGCCCAAGAAGGCAGCGCCACGGCACAAGCGCAAGCTTTGTTGCGCGGCTTGACCGAACGCAGCTTTAATTCACCCAATGAGCGCTATCGCGCGTACAACCGTGAACTGTGGAACGAGAACTGCGAAGGCTTTGCCAAGCTGCATAACAGCACCACGCCCGCACAACGGCAACGGCTGGCAGAAGCACTGCGTGGCTACGAAGCGGATTTCAAAAGTTTGATGGCGCAAAAATAAACAGCGCTAACTAGCGACAAACGCTGAAGGTTTAGCCCATCGGCCAAACCACCCCGTTGTCGTTGAGCAGCGCGTCAAGCGGCATGTCGTGCGGCTCGGGCATCAAGTCGGGCAAAAAGCCATGGGTAAAGCCCAAACCAGCCGTGTATGGCTTGGGTTGCAAGGTGGCCAAGGTGCGGTCATAAAAACCACCGCCGTAGCCCAAACGGAAACCACCAGGCCCATAACCCACGCAAGGCACAAACAACAGGGTGGGCACGATCACTTCGGTGTCTTTGGGCTTAGGGATGCCATACGCATCTTCTTCCATGGGGCAGCCGGGGTACCACGCGTGAAAAGTGAGTGTTTTGTGCGCCTTGTCCACCACGGGCAAACCAATGCGGCGGCGCTGGGGCTGTTCTGACAACTCGCCGTCTTCCTTCCAGCGGTGCAGCGCTGGCAGGGGATCAAACTCCCCCTTGATGGGCCAGTAAGCACCCACCACAGTGTCGGGGCGGTTGAACAACCAAATGCGCATCATCCGTTGCAACATGTCGGCGCGTTCCAGCCGATCGGGCAAGTTCAAACGCTCTTCAATGAGCTGCTGGCGCAATGTCTTTTTGTCCACAGATAATCCGTGCATGAAATTTCGAGTCATTGTGTCATTGTTTGCCTGCGTTTTCGTGACGTTGGCCGCCGCTCAACCCAGCTTGGCCGCACCTGCGTCTCAAAGCACGCAAGCCGACGCCGTCATCACCGACATGGCGCAAGCCTTCAAGCGTGGGGACCGCAAACGCCTGACAGCGCTGCTGCCGCAAGCCAAAGGCCATACGCTAGAGCCTTGGGCGGCTTACTGGGAACTCAAGGCTCGCCTAGACGAAGCCTCACACCAAGAAGTGCGCGCCTTCTTTGGCCGCTACCCCGCCACTTACCAAGAAGACCGCTTGCGCAACGACTGGCTTTTGCTGCTGGGTCAGCGCCGCGACTGGACCACCCTCGCAGACGAGCACCCTCACTACCGCATGCGCGACGACCGCGAGCTACGCTGCTACTTCTTAACCGTGGAGCTGCTGGAAAAAGGGCCACAAGCCAGCGCCAGCATTGCCGACGAAGTGCGTAAAAACTGGATGGGCATGAAAGAGGCAGACGACGGCTGCACACTGGCCGCTGACCGTCTGTTCTTCACCAAACAATTCAGCGCTCTCGACATTTGGCGCAAAGCCCGCCTGATGGTCGAGCACAACCGCCCACGCACTGCCCGCAACGCGGTGCAAATCGTCGCCCCCGATGCGGCCAGCGTGGCTCCCGAAGCCATCAACAACGCCGAGAAGTTTTTGGCCAAACACATTGCTGCGCCACAAAAAGTGCGCCAAGAGTTGGTGGTCATGGCCCTCATCAAAGTGGCCACCACCGACGCCGACAAAGCCGATAAGCTGATGCGCAACAAATGGCAGACCTACCTCACCACCGAAGAGCGCCATTGGGTGTGGGGCGTGATTGGCAGGCAAGCGGCCATGCGTTTGGAAGACGATGCGCTCAGCTACTTTGCGCGTGTGGCCCATGACAAAGACTTGAACGACGACATGCTGGGCTGGAAAGCCCGCGCCGCACTGCGTGCAGGCAACACCCCGAAATGGACCGTGGTGGAAAGCACCATCAACGCCATGAGCGCCGATGCACGCAAAGACCCCACTTGGATTTATTGGCACGCACGCGCATTGTTGGCGCACAAAAAAGTGACGCCGCAGATACAGCAAGAGGCCACAGCGGCACTCGAGAGCATTGCTAGCGTGCGCGGCTTTTACGAGCAACTCGCGCTGGAGGAACTGGGTCGCAAAGTCACCACCCCTGCCCGCCCTCCCGCACCCACCCCCGAAGAGATGGACATGGCTCGCCGCAACCCTTCGTTGCAACGCGCGCTCTATGCCATAGGCATGGGCCTGCGCAGTGAAGGCGTGCGCGAGTGGAACTACGCCACCAACCTGGTGGACGCCCAAGGCAAAGCCGGCATGATGAGCGACCGCGAACTGCTAGCCGCCGCACAACACGCCTGTGACAACCAAGTGTGGGACCGCTGCATCAACACCAGCGAACGCACGCGCTTGAGCATGGACTTTGAGCAGCGCTTTCCCATGCCACACAAAGACGCCGTCATTGCGCGCGCGAAAACCATCAACCTAGACCCTGCTTATGTGTACGGCTTGATTCGCCAAGAAAGCCGTTTCGTCACTGATGCACGCTCACATGTCGGCGCCTCGGGCCTCATGCAAGTCATGCCTGCCACCGCCAAATGGACGGCTAAGAAAATTGGCTTGAACAACTTCACGCCCGAACAAATCAGTGACCGCGACACCAACATCGCCATTGGCACCGGCTATTTGAAACTGGTGCTCGACAGCTTTGAGGGCTCTATGCCCTTGGCAGCAGGCGCCTACAACGCAGGCCCCAGTCGCTCACGCCGCTGGCGTGCGCCCAACGACGGCACGGGCCCCGTACTAGAAGGCGCCATTTGGGCCGAGAACGTGCCTTTCAACGAAACACGCGACTACGTGAAAAAAGTGCTGTCCAACACCACCAACTACGCCGCGCTCATCACGGGCCAGCCTCAGTCGCTCAAAGCCAAGCTGGGCCTGGTGGGGCCACGCTCGGCGTCTGCGCCTGCTGAAAACTTAGAACTTCCTTAAATCCTTGACGGGCAATGGCCCCAGACACAAGTCAAGATTCGGGTTAACCCTATACTCAAGCCTTACCAAAGTCTGACTTCAGACAACAAAGGAACTTGATATGACCACGTTCGTCAACCTCAGCTACACCACCAGCCACCCCGGCGTCGTTCGTTTTGAACGCGCCTACGCCTTTGCAGGCAAAGTGATTCAACGCCTGCAACAAGAAAGCACCTATGCCGCAGCCTTGCTGCTGTTCGGCGCATTGAGCTTGGTTGCCTCTATCTATGACATCGTCGATGCATCGCAAGAAGGCCAAGAGCTGGGCGCTTGGGTTATTTTGTGGACCGCCGCTTTAGTGAGCTTGGTGGTCTTTGGCAAATACTGCAAAAACCAGTTCATGACTTGGCTCAAAGCCGACCGCGAAGCCCGCATGTGGAACAGCGCCATGACCGACTACCGCGTGATGGCTGACGTGCGTTGCGCGCAAAGCCGCAGCGAATAAGCACACCAAAGTTTGGCGCTCAGCGCCAGCCAACCCAAAAGCACCGCTTCGTCGGTGCTTTTTTCATGGGCTCAACACTTGAAATCCATCTAGATGGCCCAAAATTAGCACTCAATGGCCGGGAGTGCTAACAGCGCCTAGCCAGTACCTATTTCAACCCTTAGCTCTTATTTGGAGATGCAATGAAACTTCGTCCTCTCGGCGACCGCGTGATCGTGAAACGTATCGATAGCGAAACAAAAACCGCCTCTGGCATCGTCATCCCTGATTCAGCTGCTGAAAAGCCAGATCAAGGTGAAGTCTTGGCCGTCGGCCCAGGCAAGACCAACGACAAAGGCGAAATCAAAGCCCTGTCAGTGAAAGTTGGCGACCGCGTGTTGTTCGGCAAGTACAGCGGCCAAACCGTCAAGGTGGCTGGCGACGAACTGTTGGTGATGAAAGAAGAAGACCTCTTCGCCGTCGTCGAATAAGTTTTCACTGATTCAGAAATTTAAGGAAATATCAAAATGGCAGCAAAAGACGTAATTTTCGGCGGCGAAGCCCGCGCACGCATGGTTGAAGGCGTGAACATTTTGGCCAACGCGGTCAAAGTGACTTTGGGCCCTAAGGGTCGT